>NZ_JBBKBK010000001.1:0-1002859 GCF_037892565.1 Flintibacter sp. HCN-6482
TTTCACTCATTCCTTTTCTATAAAAATTGAATTGATCGATGCTCGTTGATCAGCCGTTGTAAGTCAACGGATCGTTTCCCCGTCGGCCGCCGCACTCTAAGGAGTTAATGAGCTGTGTTTCCTCTGGCGTTAGGGAGAAATCGAACACATCAAAGTTCTCTCGGATGCGGTCGTAGTGGCTGGATTTGGGGATGGGGATCTGCTGGCGTTCCAAGTGCCACCGCAGCACTACCTGATTGGCCGTTTTCCCGTATTTTTCCCCAATGGACAATATGCGGGGATCCCCCATAAAGGCCCCACGCTTGATGGGACTGTAAGCCACCAGGGCGATACCCCGATCCAGACAGAACTGGCGCAGCTCCCGCTGCTGAAAGGCGGGGTGTAACTCGATCTCGTTGATAGGGGGATAAGCCCCAAAGACTTCCTTTATTCGTTCCAACTGATCTACCTGAAAGTTGGACACGGCCACCGATCGAATCAATCCCTGGTCTTTCAACCTGAGAAGCTGCTCATAGGCGGACAGACGTCGCTTCTCCTCCGTTCCAGGCCAATGGAGCAGGCAGCAATCCAGATAATCCACGCCCAGATCCCTGAGGGACTGTTGGGCCGAGTTGGCGGGCACCTCATAGTCCTTAGGCCAAACCTTGGAGAGTATGTAGACCTTCTTCCGGTCTAACCCCGCCAATCTGAGTCCTTCGCCCACGTCTTTCTCATTGGCATACATAGCGGCGGAGTCGATATAGCGATAGCCGCACTCCAGCGCCCAGGCAACAGCCTGGGATATCTCATGTCCATAGGAGGCATAACATCCAAACCCATACCGCGGAATCTCGGTTCCATCCAGCAATGGCATCATTCCAGGCTTTGTTTCCATGACTTCACCTCCATCGAATTCAGTTTGCCCACCTTGTTTTTTATTTTATCACGATTTTTTTAAAAGTAAAATACTCTGTTACATAACTTGGTATAAGAATTACCATATAAGTTACATCATTAATGTCATCTATGTTCCTCTCTATGTGGTATGTGGATCAGTAAGACCTTTTAAATCTCTCATCGAGTTTTACAACACACAGAGGCCACATCGCACATTGAAAAACCGAACGCCCTGTCAGATGGAAGATACGTTCATGAGCGACAAATAAAGAGAGCACCTTGCTGACATAACGGGGGTTCAAATCTCGCCATTTAGACGTTTTGCGTTTTCATTTTACTCGGTTTATATGATTGGTGAGAGTGGCACTCCGCATAAGAATGCCAGAACCCCTTGCCGAAAGAGGTTCTGGCATAAAACACCCCCAACTGATCGAAACCATGACAAGCATTTGTTCAGATCGGATGGGGGTGTTCATTCGCAGTTTACCGTTGTACACGGCCGGAGCCGTCTCCGCCCACCAGGCGCTTGACCTCGTCAGCGGTGGACAGGTTGAAGTCCAGCTCAATGGTCTGCTTGAGACAGGATGCGGCGGCGGCATATTCAATAGTCTCCTGGGGGCCGTAGTCGTTCATGATTCCGTAGAGCAGACCAGCGGTGAAGGAATCTCCGCCCCCCACCCGGTCTACTAGGTGGATCATGTACTGCTTGGAGAAGTAGGGCTTACCGTTTGTATACAGCATTGCGCTCCACTCATTGTCCGAGGCACTGATGCTGCGCCGCAGGGTGACGGCTACCATCTTGGTTCCGTAGGTCTGGCAGATCTGCTCCGCCACATCTATGTAGCCCTCCCGGTTGAGCTTACCCTGGGTCACATCAGTATCACGGGCCTTAATGCCCAACACCTTCTCTGCATCCTCCTCGTTGGCCACCAGCACGTCGATGTAGGGCATCAGCTGGACCATGCACGCATTGGCCTCAGCCTCAGTCCACAGATTTTTGCGGTAATTCAGGTCACAGCTGACGGTCAGTCCCATCTCCTTGGCCTTTCTGCACGCCTTGATACACACCGAGGGGATGGTTTTACTCAAGGCGGGGGTGATGCCCGTCATGTGGAAATGGGTGGCCCCGGCAAAAATATCTTCCCAGTCAAAATCCTCATAGGCGCAGGTGGCGATAGAGGTATATTTGCGGTCATAGACGATCTTGGAGGGGCGTTGGGATGCCCCCTTCTCCGCATAAAACACACCCATCCGCTCCCCGCCGTAGGCGATATGGCTGGTCCCCACATTGAACTTGCGCAGCTCCGCCACACCGCAGGCGGCAATATCGTTGTCAGGCAGCCGAGTCACGAATTCCGTGTCCATCCCCATCATCGCCAGGGAGACGCACACGTTGGCCTCCGCACCAGTATAATTGATCTGGAAGTGGTCCGCCTGGATAAAGCGCAGATACCCCTCTGGATTGAGACGGAGCAGATAATCTCCGAAGCCTACCATTTTCTTCATTGTGATCTCTCCTTATTTCTGGATACCGTTATACAGGCCCTGAACGAGCAGCATCCCGGCAGTGGCGCCCTGGTCCTCAGTTCCCAGGGCCTTGGCCGCAAAGACGGCAGCCTTGCCGTATTTGGGCGTCATCTCTTTGGTGGACTCCAGGCCCCGCTTTGCCCCCTCCAGGGCCGCAGCGGCGGTGTCCTCCAATCCGCTTCCAGATGTGGCCGCCTGCTCCGCCGCATCGGCAGCCGGGAAGATGGCGTCCAGCACAGTGCGCTCTCCGGGGACACACTTGCCCCGCTTGGCAATTCCATCCGCGAAGCCACGCAGGAATGCCGCAAAGGCGGAGGCGTCCACCTCTTCCTTCCCTATCAGGCGCTTACCGCCCTCCATCCATCCGGAGGACATCAGTGTACCCATGGTAGAAGGAACTACGCTGGACATCTTCATGCCGGCCTTGGACAAGCGCTTGCCCATGTCTGCTTCCTCCAAGCCAGCATAAATCTCCGGCAGGGCACAGTAGCCTTTCTTCATGGTCAGGCCCAGGTCCCCGTCGCCCATGCGGGCGTCCATCTCGCACAGGTGGTCTGCCTGCTCGGTCATTATCTGAGCTACCGCCTCCATAACAGCGGTCCAATCCTTCGCTTGAATGACTTTCATGGTCGACGCTCCTTACTTCTGGCAGTAGAAGGGGGTGCTGACGGGCATATCCAGCATAGCCTTAGTCTCGCTGTCCACCTTCATGATGGAGATGGACGCCCCCATCATCTCCATGGAAGTAGCGAACTCGCCCACAAAGGTGCGGTAGATGGAGATGCCTTTGTCCTCCAACTGCTGGGAAACGCTGTTGGACAGAATGTACAGCTCCTCAATAGAGGTGGCGCCCAGGCCGTTGATGAGCAGGGCGACCTCATCGCCGGAGGCAAGGGGCATATCCTTCAGCAGGGTGTCCAGAGATTCAGCGGCCAGCTCGTCGGCCGTCTTGATGGGGCCGTTCCACACGCCGGGCTCTCCGTGGATACCCATGCCCATGGCCATCTCGTTCTCGCCCAGGGTGAAGTTGGAGTGACCCACCTCAGGAATGACACAGGGGGTCAGGGCAAAGCCCACAGTACGGGTGTTGTCCTTGGCCTTCTGGGCCGCAGCCAGCACCTCGTCCAGAGTGCCCATCTGGGCGGCCTTGGCACCGGCGCACTTGTACATAAAGAAGATGCCGGCCACACCCCGGCGGGCGGCCGGATCGGCGTTGGAGTTGACGTCGTCCGCGCCCACAATGGAAGCAGTCTTGATATCCTCCAGGTCGCACATCTCGGCGGCCATGTCAAAATTCATGATATCACCGGTATAGTTGCCATAGAGGTACAGGATGCCGCCGCCGTTGTTGACCTCTTTGCTGATCTCAAAAATCTGCTCGGCGCTGGGTGACTGGAACACGCTGCCCACAGCGCAGCCGTCCAACAGGTTCTCCCCCACATAGCCCAGGAACAGGGGCAGGTGGCCAGTGCCGCCACCAGTGATGATGGAAACCTTACCGGGAACCTTTTTCTTTGTGCAGTAGCAGCGCAGATCGTTATTGACATATCCCACCTGGTCGCTGTGGGCACGGTAGATACCCTTGAGCATATCGTCGGTGTACTGGGCGGGATCGTTGATGATCTTTTTCATGGAACAGACCTCCTTCAAGCTTTTTTTACAATGTGGACGGCAAAGCCGCCGACTTCTTCCTCCAGGTAGACCGCCACCAGGTTGCCCTTGGCGTCCACGTTCTTAAACTCCTCCCGCGTAGGGATACCCTTGGCCTTGAAATAAGCCAAGGCCCGATCGGGGGAATAGGTAAAGATGCCGATGTGTCCGAACTTGCCCGGGAACTGCTGGTTGCAGCACTCCACATAGGTACCGGCGAAGTTGGAGCGGCCGCCCTCCTTGACCTGGAAGCCGAAGCGCTCGGCGAACCAACGCGCGGTGGCCAGCCCCTCCTCCTTGCTATCCCCGTTGATGCCGATGTGGGCCAGGGAGAAGCCCAGGGATTTCTCCACTGACTTCTGGCACAGGGCGGTGATTCCTTCCCAGTCCTGGGCTTCCACCATGGCGGCGGGAGCCATGAAGCTGCCACCCACCGCGGCGATCTTGTCGCTGGAGAGATACTCCTCCATGTTACTCAGGTTGATGCCGGCGGTGGGAATGAACTGGATGCTGCCGTAAGGGCCGCACAACTGCTTAATGGTGGCCATGCCGTTCATGGGCTCGGAGGGGAAGAACTTAAAGGTGGTCAGACCCATCTCCAGCCCCGCTTCAATCTCAGTTGGGGTGATGCAGCCCGGAACTACAGGCATCTCCAGCTCCAGGCAGCGGGCTACCACCTTGGGATTGAAGCCTGGTGTGACAACGAAGTCCGCTCCGGCCTCCTTGGCCTGGTCCACCTGCTCGCAGCGCAGGATAGTACCGGCGCCAGCCAGCATCTGGGAGTCAGTTGATTTGATGGCCCGCAGACAGTCCATAGCCTTTTCCGCCCGCATGGTGACCTCGATGAGAGGCAGTCCGCCGCGGCGCAGGGCGGCGGCGACTTGGGGCGCGGTGTCCGGGTCCTTCAGGCCCAGAACGGGAACGACCCCGTGCTCCTTGATGATTTTTATTGCATCCATATGAAGAAAATTCCTTTCCAATGGCCGTGATGAGCTGCCACGGGCAGCTCATCATGGACCACATACATTCGATTTAACTCAGCCAGCCTTCTGAGCGCTAGCCTCCTTGCGCTTGCGCAGGACAGCCTTCAAAACGGGCCAGCACAAGGTGAGGATGATGGCGATGAAAAGCACACAGGACACCGGACGGGTCACAAAGGTGGCCCAGCTGCCGTGGCTCATGACCAGGGCGCGGCGCATATTGGACTCCAGCATGGAACCCAGCAGCAAGCCGAGAACGAAGGGGCCATTGGGGAATTTGAATACCTTCAGGAAGAAGCCCAGAACGGCGGCGGCAAACATAATAGCCACATCAAAGAAGGTGTTGTTCAGGGCGAAAGACCCCACCACGCACAGGATACACACGGCGGTCCAGACGGTGGGCTGGGAGACATTGAGCACCTTGGCCGAGATCTTAGCAGTAGCCAGGCCGAAGATGAGGAATACCACGTTGGCCAGCAGCATCATCAGCATGATCTGGGCGGTAAAGGAGGCGTTCTCAGTGAACATCTTGATGCCGGGCTGCATTCCGTACATGGTCAAAGAACCAATCAGGATGGCGGTCACCGCATCGCCTGGAATACCCAGGGTCATCATGGTGGTCATGGCGCCGCCGATGACGGCATTGTTGGCGGTGGAGCTGACGGCCAAGCCCTCCAGCGAGCCCTTGCCGTACTCCTCGGGGTGCTTACTCATTTTCTTGGCGTTGCCCCAGGAGATAATGGAGGCGATGTCGCCGCCCGCCGCGGGGATGGCGCCAATAATGGTGCCCTCAACTGCCGCAATCAGGGTAGGAACTGCAAGCTCCTTAGCCTGCTTGGCTGTGGGCAGGACGCGGCCAAGGGCCAAGTTGACTTTCCGAGCCTCCAACTCCTTCTCCTGGTCGGCCTTGCGGAAGGTGTAAATCTGATAGAACACCTCACCGATGCCGAACATACCAATCATGACTGGGATGAAGGAGATACCGCCCAGCAGAGCAGTCTGGCCGAAGGTGAACCGTTTGATGGACAGGATGGGGTCCAGGCCTACACAGGAAAGCAGAATGCCGGCCATACCCAGGATCAGCCCCTTGAGCACGCTGCCCTCTGAGACAGCCACCATCATCGACAGGCCAAACAGGGCCAGCATACAGTATTCGGGCGCATTAAAGGAAATGGTAAAGTTGGCAATGGGGGTAGAAAACAGAATGAGGCAAAAGGTGGAGAAAATGCCTCCAATGAAGGAGTAAATGACGTTGATGCCCAGCGCCAGACCACCTTTACCCTGACGGTAGAGGGAATAGCCGTCAAAGGACTGGGTAATGGACGCAGGGGTGCCGGGGGTGTTGACCAGAATTGCGGAAATACCGCCGGCAAAGATGGCAGCGTTCCACAGGCCCATCAGCATGGCGAAGCCGTCCGCCGGCTCAAACCAGAAGGTGATGGGCGTCATGATGGCAATGCCCATGGTGGCAGACAGGCCGGGCAGAGCACCGATGACCGTTCCAATACAAACGCCGATACACAAAAACAGGATAACAGAGGGCTGCAGGCACAGCTGTAGTGCGCCGAGCCAAACTTCAGCAGACATTCGGGTTCATCTCCTTTTACTGCTCTACTGCCTTATCGGTTGAACTGGATGGAGAAGCCGACAACAAAGGCCAGGTAGATAAACGCGGTAAAGACCACGGTATAAATGATGTTGTACTTCAGCTTTCGGCCGAAAATGGCGTTCAGGGCAAAGCACAAAATGGGCACACAGACAATAAACCGCTTTGTGGTCTGCCACAGGATGAAAAAGATTACAATGGACACAGCAGTCAGGCCCAGGCGCTTGAGGTTAAACTTGATTTCGGGGTCGACTTGGAAATACTGCACGGATCCTTTTTGCAGGATTCCGCGCACAAACAAGATGGTACCTAGAATGCCCACAGCAAAGCCCAGCAGCACTGGGAAGAAGCCCGCACCGGGCACACCGTCGGAGGACTGGGCGTTGACTCGCATGGTATCCTCCAAAAGCGTATAAATCGCCACCGAGTATCCAAAAATGGCGGTAATCAGGCCGGGAATTGTATCGCCCTTATGCATGGGAACCCTCCTTTTTTTATCAGCGAGGAAAAGCCGCGCTCACGCCCGAAGGCCTGAGCGCGGCTTGCAACAGTTATAGGTTAGGCAATGCCCAGTTCAGGAATCAGTTCGCTGTAGTAGGCCAGCTCCTCCGCGGCCTTAGCGTCCATGTCGGCGCCGTTCAGATAGGCATGCTCATAGCCGCGGTCGGCCAGAGTCTGCTTAACGGAGTCGGAGTTGATAGCGACCTCGGAAGCTTCCTCCAGGATGTCCACGATAGCCTGAGGGGTGTCCTTGGGAACAGCGAAGCCGCCCCAGCCTTGGATGGTAATGTCGTAGCCCATCTCCTGCGCTGTCTCAACCTCAGGCACTACGGAGGAACGACTCTCGCCCAGGATACACAACACCTTGAAGTCACCGGAGTCCACGTTGTTCTTTACCTCAGAGGGGCTGACGGTAACAGCCTGGATATTCTTGCCCAACAGAGCGGCCACAGCGGGAGCCGCGCCGTCGAAGGGCACATGGGTAAACTCTACGCCGCACTCCTTCTCAATGGAAGCGGCAGCAATATGCCAGATGGAACCAGTGCCGGAGTTGCCGACCTGGACCTCACCGGGATGCTCTTTGGCATAAGCCAGGAAGTCCTCAAAGGTATCCCAGGGAGCGTCAGCACGGACAGTGACGGCGGCAGGGATAGTCATAGCACGGCCCACAAACTTGAAGTCGTTGGTAGACAGGTCAGTGAAGCCCAAGGCGCTAAGCATGGTGGACTCAACGGGCATATAAGCCATGGTATAGCCGTCGGGATCGGCGTTGCGGACCTGCTCCAGGCCGATGGCGCCAGAAGCTCCCTCAACATTGGAGACGATGACGCTGGTGTCAAGGGACTGCTCCAGCTCAGAGGCGTAAATACGGGCCACGGTGTCAGAGGCGCCGCCAGCAGCGTAGGGAACGATCAGAGAGATCTGCTTTCCGTTGGGGAAATTGACCTCTTCCTGCTGGCTGGTGTTTCCAGAGTTGGAAGCGCTGCCGGAATTGCTGCTCTGAGAGGTCTGGCTGCCGTTGTTACCACAGGCGGCCAGTGACAGGGCCATCGCCGCTGCCAAGGCAAGTGAAAGAATCTTTTTCATTTTTCTGCTCCTTTTCTAGATCATAGTTATTTCACACGCTTACGCAGTGGAATACAAGGTAAGAATTAAATGTAGGGAGCAACTTGCTGCTTCAGCTGGGCAACCTGCTCGTCGGTCAGGTCCAGCAGGGGCTTGCGCATATGTCCTCCTGTCACACCGCGGAAGGTAAGGATGTTTTTAAAGATGGACATGTCTCCGCCAAACTGCATCAGCTTGACCAACTCGGTAGCGGCCACCTGCGCCTTGCGGGCTCCCTCCAGATCGCCGCTCTGGAATGCCTTGTAGACCGCTACAAAGGCTTCGGGGAATGGGCCGGAGCAGCCGGAGACAACACCGTCGCAGCCGCACACCAGGGCAGGCAGGAACAGGTCGTCCGCGCCGGGCACCACAGAGAAGTTTCCATTTCGCACTTGCAGATATTCGTTGATGCGACGCATATCGGCGAAGCTGTACTTGACGCCCACCACATTCTTGCAGGCAGCCGCAATCTGCTCCATCGTGGCAGCGCTGATGTCGTTATGCGCCAGCTGGGGAATGACGTACACATATACCGGGAAGTCATCAGGCAGGGCGGCGCACACGGTCTTGTAGTACTCCACCATGGCCCGATCGTTTACCGTAAAGTAGCTGGGGGTAACGACGCCCACGCCGTCGGCACCAATTTTGTGGGCGTGCTGGGCCAGGCGAATGGTCTCGTCCACCGTCATTGCACCCACGTGGATGAACACTGTAACTCGTCCCGCAGCCTTTTTCACAACGGTCTCGGCCACCAGTTCTCGCTCCTCCGCGGACATGAGGTACATCTCCCCCGTCGTTCCGCAGGGATACAGACACTGAATGCCCTTTTCAATCAGGTATTCTGTCTGCTCCTCCAGCGCCGCCGTATCTACCTTCCCGTCTGCGGTAAAAGGGGTAGTCATGGCGGTGATGACACCATATAGTTTCTTCAAGTTTCTCTCCTCCCAACAATAGGATAAAATGCTTTTGTGTTCAGTATTACTGAATGATTATTCAGTTATTTCACACTTTATTTGGATTTTAGCACGGCTAGTTATCATTGTCAATATAGTTTTATTATTTTTGGAATATTTGTTCTCTTTTTCACTTTCCATTTGACAAATACGTCAATGGAGGTTAGGATAATATACGATAGCAGATGTAAATGCCTCTGCATCTGTATTTTATTTGGACCAATCGCGGGCATTTTTTTCAATATGGATTGCAAAGGATGTTGCACCATGATTCTTTTAAAAGAGGATTCCGCTGAGATGGAATCCGCCTCTACTGTCAGCAGTAGAGTCACATCTACCGCCAAAGCGCTGCGGATTCTAGACTGTTTTTCTCCTGCCAGGACTGAACTGACATTGGCCCAGATCAGTCGGCTGCTATCCATGCCCAAAAGCACACTGCTCAACCAGATTCGCACGCTGGAGGAAGCCGGCTATCTGCTGCGTATCCGGGACGGCCAGGCCTACCGCCTTGGGTACAAGGTCATGCAGCTCAGCTACTGCGCCCAGGCAGGCAGTCCTGTGGCCCAGTATGCCATCCCTGTGATGGAGGACCTGCAGTCCGCCACTGGAGACATCATCTACCTTACCTCCCATATTGACGGCAAGGTGTTCTATATGGAGTGCGTCTATCCCAGCCGGCGCTCCATCTCATACTCCGTCTCCGGCAAAACACTCCCCATGCACTGTACCGGCTGCGGGAAGGCCATGCTCAGTCAAATGCCCACCGAACAGGTGGAAGCCATCATTCGCAAGCATGGCCTACCTCCCATCACACAGAACACTATCACCGACCACGACCAACTGATGGAGGCACTTGCCACATACCGCCGTAAGGGATATGCACTGGATAATGAGGAGGAAACCATGGGTGTAAAGTGCGTAGCCATGGCCATCCGCACCGGACGTGGAGACGTGGCGGGTGCCATCAGTATTTCCGGCCCCGCCATCTCTATCACACCCGAAGTAGTAGATCAATACTCCGACCTACTGGCCAGGGCCTGCAACACACTGACCCAGTGCGCCCACCTATTTCCCGCCATTCAGTTGGCCTCCAACTGAATGGCCGGATGTGGTCTGGTCAATCTGTACCTTTGAATTCTGAAAGGATGGTCGCTTATGTCTCGTATCCTCAGTTATGGCTCCCTAAATCTGGATTATGTCTATCATGTCCCCCACTTCGTTGCTCCAGGAGAGACCCTCGCCTCCTGCAGCCGGGATGTCAACTGCGGCGGGAAAGGACTTAACCAGTCAATCGCATCTGCCCGGGCAGGGGCCACCGTCTGTCACGCTGGAAAAATTGGGCCGGATGGACAGCTTTTGGCCGACACACTGGCTTCCAGCGGTGTCGACACCTCCCTCATCTCACTCAGCAGCGGCCCCAGCGGCCACACTATTATCCAAGTGGATTCCCAGGGACAAAATTGTATCCTGCTATATGGCGGCAGCAATCAGAAGATCACACACCAGGAGGTGGACCTGGCGCTGGAAGGCTTTGGTCCCGGTGACTACCTGATTGTGCAAAACGAAATCAACTGCCTGGATTACATCATGGAACAGGGCGCCAAAAAGGGCCTGTCCATCGTATTCAACCCCTCCCCCATTGACGAACATATCTCCACCCTCCCCCTGCATCTTGTCTCGCTTCTGGTTTTCAACGAAATTGAGGGGGCCGCCCTAGCCGGCACCAGCGAGGAGGGGCAGATTCTGGATATACTGCGCAGCCGCTGGCCCTCCTGCCAGCTGCTACTCACGCTAGGGAGCCGTGGATGCATATATGATGACGGCACACAGCGAATCACCCAAGGCGTTTACCGCACCAAGGCTGTAGACACCACAGCTGCCGGAGATACCTTCACGGGGTACTTTGTAGCCTGTTTAGCTGCCGGTATGGATGCGCCGTCCTGTCTGAACCTCGCCTCCCGTGCCGCCGCCATTGCTGTCTCCCGTCCAGGTGCCGCTCCCTCTATCCCTACAATGGATGAGGTGCGCGGCTCCACCCTCTCTCTGGCATGATGCCGCAAACTTTATCTGATTCTCATCTGTTTGAAAAACGCAGGCAAAACGCCTGCGTTTTTTCCTGCCCCACCCTTGTGTACTGCCTCATTTTGTGCCAGAAAACTTGTTATGGAAATATTCTGCAGACTCCCGCTTTGCTTCGATGTGTCTCCATTCATCAAATCATAGCTATATAAAAGTTTCATCGCTTTCTGACTTTATACAGTATGCTTTGCTTTGATTCATAAGGTGTTCAATTATGTCTTGGGAACGACGCAGTCCAGAAGCCAAGCTTATTTTTCATAGTGACAGAGGTTCTCAATATACATAAGAAGCCTGAACCCTTTGATACAACAAGGATTCTAGGTAAAAATTGACCCTACCTAATCCGAACAATGACAACAAATCGTTCAGATTGGGTAGGGTCATTCATTTTGGCAGGGGGTAACAATGCTGAACCCCCGGCAAAATCGCTTTCGCTGCAATGAATCCAGCCTCTGTACCTGTCACTGCTCTATGCTCTTTGGCCTATGGCATAACCTCCACGTATTTCTCTATCAGGTTTTTCAGGCAGTGGCCCGTGCTACTTAAATCAGTAGATACGATGATTTCCCACAAGAGACTGCATAATCTGTTTTACAATTGCTTTCAGTATGTACGTCAGATTTTAAATTAATTTGTTTTAAAATATTTTTATTAGTGCTTACTTGTATGTCAAATCTTCCCAGTGAGGCCGAAATAAAGTTTGGGTTGAAAATCACCAAAAATATTAATCCATCTTGCATTGTCTCAAAGATATTATTTTGACGGGTTAACGGTTGTTACATCTGTATTTTACTCAGTTAGTTCTTTTTCAGCCTTACTCATCTTATTTAGCTGATTTTTGATTGCCTTCAAACACAAATCTTCATCCCGCCCAATGGAAAAGCAGTGGACGCCTTTTTCTTTTAGCTCTTGAAGCCTTTTAGGGTCTGAGACAGATAACGTAAGAATTTTTCCGTGCTGTTTTGCCTTTTCGACAATGTAGTTTTCTGCTGCGATTACATCAGGGTGGTCCTTTTGACCGGGTACGCTAAGTGCCTGAGACAAATCAGCTTTTCCAGAGGCCACCATATCGATTCCGTCCAGAGAGAGAATTTCGTCGATATGTTCCAACCCTTCTCGACTTTCGATTTGAACTACTAAATTGAGACGATCATTTCCTATTCGCATATATTCTTCTCTGGAATAAGGTCCAAAGCGCACATTTCGAGTACCTCCATTCATTCCTCGTTTCCCAAATGGAGGGAATTTTACTGCATCAATCGCAGCCAAAGCCATCTTGCGGCTGTTTACATCAGGCAAAACAATGGCTGCTGGTTCTAAAGCCAAAATTGCAGAAATATTGTGCAGGTCTGGTACTCTAATCTGAGCAGGTAATCCTAGATGTCGTGCTGCGTTGAAAAAAGTCTGGAGAGTATTGTAATCATATAGTACATGCTCACAATCGATACGAATAAAATGATAACCCGCACAATAAGCCATATCGATTATATATGGGTCGCTCATTCCAACTACTAAGCCGAAGCTAGTTTCGGCTCTGCGGGCACGGGCACGAATATCTTGTATCTCCATCATGATTTCCTTCCTTATTAGCCTAATGTGCTTTGCTTGTGGCAGGGTACGCTTCCGGAAAAAAGAATCCACACAGGAACCGGAGTTTCAATCACGTTCCCTGTTTGTGTCAGACATCCGGTTAACAGATCAATCTCAAACTCTACGATTGTATCCGACATCTGGTTACATGCATACAGATATTTTTCGCCAGGCTCAATGGTAAAAAAGCGAGGCTTAACACCTTTAGTGGATGCCCACTGTATCGGCGAGAGTCGACCATCCTCTTGGTTGACAGAGAATACGCCGATACTATTCATTCCGCGATTGGAAACATATAAATTTTTTCCTCGGTTACCAACCATGATTTCCGAAGAAGTATTTTTGATTTCCACGTAGTCGTCAGGAATGGAAGGGACAATTTGAAAGGGAGCGAGTGTACCATTTTCCGGATTATAATGACAGGCAACCACTGTACTGGTATACTCGGTATTCACATAAGCAAAATGCCCGTTTGGGTGAAAAGAAATGTGTCGTGGGCATGACGCAGGGCGAAATGGAAGATGTTGAATTTCTTCAAAGTGCTTGGTTTCAAAGTTGATACGGTAGCTGTGAACTAAATCCAGGCCTTTGTCCGCAATCAGGATGTATCGGCCATCTGGACTAAATGGTACATGATGTGGGCGGGAATGAGGTTGAATTTTTTCATTCAGAGGTCCTTTTTGGCCGGGTAATGTAAAACCACCGAACTCTTTTTTCAGTTTTCCATCTTCTCCAATGGGTAAACAGGCTACCAGGCCACTTTTATCGGCGCTGATTAAGCAGTCTCCACTAGGACTAACCGACATAACCATTACGTTTTCGCCCGGTGTTTTTTCACTGTTTAGGTAGGTTAGAAGACCAGTTTGTTTATCTCTCTGATAGGCAGAGCAGTTTCCGCTGTTTGTGTTGACACAGTAAAGATAATCCATGTTTCGTCCGAAGGCCAAAACAGCGGGGTTCAATCCTTCGGCAATCTGCACTTGAATCCAGGTGCCATTTTCTTCGATGCGAAAGACGTAAATTCCTTTCCCGTGAGCATTACGATTATTCTTGTAATTTTCTGTCGTATATGTACCGACATAGGCATAGACAGGCATTATATACACTCTTTTCTACTTATTTGGAATGATTCTGAATTGCTTTTTTTAGGACAGGGCCGAGCAAACATACCACGATAAGAACCGCCAGGATAATACAGACGGGACGACCGAGGTAGTAACCTAAAACATCTCCTCTGGCCATAGTAATGGAACGACGCAATCCCTTTTCCGTAATAGTTCCTAATACAAGCCCTAGGGTTAGCGCGGAACTGTTGAATTTGGAAACTCGACAGAAGTAGCCCACCAGGCCGAAGATCGCAGCGATGATAAGATCGTTGATAGAGTTGGAAATAGAATAGCCACCTATTGCCACCAGCACTACAATCATAGTGTTAAGTACGGCAGGTGGAATATCTACAATATGACGAAGAAGGCGGATAAACACTTTGCCGATAAAGAACATGCCAATGTTAGCAAGCAAAAAACCAAAAATGATGGGATAGGTAATATCTGCTTCCTCAGTAAACAACTTATACCCAGGCTGCAGGCCATGAATCATCAATGCGCCTAAAAGGATGGCTGCTACTGGACTACCCGGAATACCCAAGGTCATCAATGGGATCATACTGCCCCCGGTCACAGCATTATTAGCGGCCTCCGGGCCAGCAATGCCTTCAATACAACCTTTCCCAAATTCTTCTTTGTGTTTGGAAATCCGCTTGGCCTCATTATAGCCCATAAATGCGCCGATACTGGCACCAGCACCGGGAAGGATGCCAACAAATAAACCAACAATAGAGGTATAAAGAATCGTAGGAATCAAACTGATCTTTTCTTTTAGAGTTAAATCTTCCCCTTTCAAGTTAATCATATCCTGCTTTTTTTCTTGATTTTTTCCAGATTTTTGGGCATTCAATGCATCACGAACAAGAACAAAAACTTGTGAGATAGAAAATAGCCCCAGCAATACGATGGTAGCGTTCAGCCCAGTGCGCAGATGCTTAACGCCAAAGGTGTAGCGATAAGCGGATTCCAGTGGAAATTGCCCCACGCAACTCATGCACAAACCGAAAAGGCCGGCGATACAGCCTTTTAGTAAAGAATCGGAAGCAAGGCTAGCGATTAAGCTGATTCCAAATAACCCAAGGAGAAAGTATTCTGCGGAGTCGAAAGTGAGGGAAACCTCAGCTAGTATAGGAGAAATCAACAACAAGGCAATAGCAGAGATAATACCACCGATAGTAGAAGCATAGGTGCTGGTACTTAGCGCCTTAAGTGGTAGCCCTTTTTGTGTTAAAACATAGCCATCAGTTAGAGTGGCCACCGCAGAGGTAGTACCAGGGGTATGCAGGAGAATGGCAGTATAACTGCCACCCATAATACCAGCCGTGTATATGCCCATGAGCATAGTTAGAGCTGGAATCGGAGACATACTATATGTGATTGGCATCAAAAGCGCGATGCCCGCTGCAGGATTCAAGCCGGGCAACGCTCCAATAATCAGGCCGCCTACAATGCCAACCAACAGAGCAATCACCATTTCCACAGAAAATAGAGCATTAAGAAAAGCTGGAATAGAGTCTAGAATGTAGGAATACGTATTGAACATTGTGTATCACCCCACTAAAATAGAAGCCCAGCAGGTAGACGTAGATGGAGTTCAAAAACGAACACAAACCAGGCCAGAATTTCAAATCCAACAGTAATGACCAACATAGGTATTAGCTTTCTGAAATTTTGAAAATACATGAACACCATCATGAATATAAAGGTTGAAACAAAAAAACCGATGAACGAGATACAAAGAGCATATATAATAATCATTAGGAAAGTAAGAATGGGGCCCTTCAATTCTCGCCAGGAAATTTGGAAAGTGGTATTTGTTTCACTTTTCTTGTTCATGGAGATAGTCTCTTTTATCCCGCGGATCAGGACAGGGATACACAAGATTATCATGCCTCCCGCGCACATCAAGGGGAAGTAGGTGGTTTCTGGGGCAAGATCTCTGCTGCTTAAGAAGAATAGCAGACCTACCAAAATGAAAAATACGCTTGTTAGCAGGTCCTCGTGGACATGTTTCTTCATATGATCCTGAGTGCGGTACGGAATGTATGTTAATGTACCGCCACGTACTCCCTTCTTTATAAAGATTTGACCGAGACGGATCTCCATTTAGGCGTATCCGCCTCGGTCGGCGTTAATAACAAGCTTCTTTTTAAGAAGTTCGATTCATTATGCCCAGCCGAGCAAGGGGGCGATCTCCTTGAGTTGCGCCTCTTCTTCCACCATCATCTTGGTGTACTCATCCGTGGGCTTAACATTCAAAGTAAAACCGAGACTCTTCAAAGTTTTTTGGAATTCAGGATCCTCTGTGGCATTAACAATATAATCAGCCAGGGCGTTGATAATCTCTTTATCACATTCAGGGTTCATAACAACCCCCAAACTTACGCCATTTACCACATCGATACCCTGCTCTTTAGCGGTAGGTGCATCGGGGAAGAATTCGCTGCGCTCTTCGTCAAACACGGCCAAGATCTTTAGATTACCGTCGTTGTAAACAGAGAGGGCCTCCGGGGTATTGCTCATCAGCACATCCACATGACCACCCAGAAAAGAAGCCATGTTCTCCGAAGCAGAGGAAGCATTCAGGTGAATCAACTGCTCATTGGTCAATCCGGTCTCATTCTGTAGCTTATATAGCGCGATGTCATCGGCCCCCTTATTGGATTTCACTGCCACCAGTAAGCTCTCATCAGGATTGGATTTGCACCAGTCAATAAAGTCGTTCAGGTCATTAACATCTGCAAAACGCTCATCATCAGGGCGCACACCAATCAGGTTTGGATAAGTCACAATGTTACACACTAAGGCCAGATCACGCCAAGAGGGATCGTCCTCATTCGCGGGATCCAGATCACGTTTGAAAGCGTTAGGGGTGGGAATGTTGGAAACTGTCAGACCATCGGGCTCGGCGGCCAACATATTTTCCAGTGCGGTATTCCAAAGATTGTTAACTGGCACGATAGTCTTCCCCATTGCAGGTTCCAGTTCAGTAATCAGGGCACGCATCAGGGTATCAGGACCACTGCCGGCATTACCGGCCAATTCCCAGTTGATGTCACCGGCCGGATAAGTGAACTCACTGGGCTGACTTGCCGAGAAAGATGACTGGGAAGATTGTCCAGAGGCGGAGGATTGAGATGTTTTGGAGCTGCTATCAGAGCAAGCAGCCATGCTGAGCACCATTGTACCGGTCAGGATTAGAGAAAACAATTTTTTCATACTTGTGACTCCTTTTCTTATTTGTTTTTATATCGAATATGCATTATTACATCATTTCCGCAGCGCGGTACACAAGTTTACCATCTAGGATAGTAGCTCTAACCGACAAAACCTGCTCTCCTGGTTGCTCGTTACCAAAACAATCTTGGTAAATAACTGGCCGATTTTGAATCTTAATAATCGCTGCATCCGCACAGGTACCAGGTGCCATTGTTCCCCATTTACCTGCCTGTCCAAGTATTCGGGCAGGGTTGCAGGTGACCTTTTCAATGACCCGGTCCAAAGACATCCCCATGACTAAGAATTTCCCCATGACAACTGGAAGACTCACCATAGGCGTTTTGTTCCAGTTGGCTTGGCTGGCATCGGTACTAATAGTGTCTGGTTCCAAGCCAAGATTTAACGCTGTACGGGCCACTGGGAAAGAAAAGTTCAATCGCCCGTGTGCTACATCGTAGATTACCCCCCTTTCTCTGGCCTGTAACAGGCCTTCAGATAGATGGCCGTTTTCGATGCAGGTCATTCCAACACCTTGAAAAATATGGCAAAGAATGCTACCTGGGTCTAATAGTTCAGCCAGTTCCCCCATCGGGACGGGTGGGTCTGTAGGATGAACAACTAAAGGCATTGAAAAGCGCCGCGCCAGCTCGATTGCTGCTTTCAAAGGTTTCAGGCCTAATTCACCAACTACCTTTTTACTGGTTCTAACTTTAAGTCCAAGAATCCTTCCGCGTCCATCTTCAAAGGCCTTTTGAAATAATTCGTCCTCCCATTTAGAAGGGTCAAGGGGCTCTGGGAAGTGTTTGGACATGATTTGCCCACCAGCACTGACATTGATAAAAAAACGAGTTTTTACCATCCATGCATCCGTTTGGTGGAGTAGTGCGCGATAATTTGAAACGCCTATGCTTCCTGCATCAGCTACGGCAGTCACACCGTTAGGCAGGCAGAACGTGTCGCCTGGCAATCCATTTGCACTACCTAAATAGTTGATGTGGGTATGCAGGTCAATCAATCCCGGTGTCACAATATGATCTTGGGCAGGTAGAATTTGTCCGGCCTCTACTGGTTCGCCCATGGGGATTTCCAGGAACTTTCCGTGCCGGATGGCAACGTCCCTTTGTTCGTGAATTCCACGCGCTGGGTCGATTACAGTGCCACCATGAATCAAAATATCTGCTTTCATCTTAGCTTGTCACCTCCTACTGCAGATAATCATTTGCCAAAAGATGGGGGAAGTTAGTTACGAGGCTCTTGTCACAAAACGGGAACGTTTTTTTCAGTTAATGTACGATCGATCCAATCCCTGTTGGAAGCAGATACAGCACCACTTTTATATTTTTTTCGTTTGTCCAACTCTTGTTCGTGCTTCTTGCGAGCTGCGCTTACAATATCGGCAGCATCATCAGGTCTCAACACAACAATGCCTTCTGTGTCTCCTATTACAATATCACCTGGCATGACCACAGTACCGCCGCAACTGATTGGGACGTTGATTTCACCTGGACCGTTGCGATGGCTGCCGAGAATAATACTGCCCAGAGAGAAAACTGGAATTCCGGCTTGCCGGATCCCTTCTGGATCGCGGGTCATACCATCTACGATAAAGCCAGTTACTCCTCGGGCAGCTGCATGACGGACCATCATTTCTCCTACGACGGAGCGTGTCTTGCACCCATGCGCATTCACTACAATTACATCGCCAGGCTGTGCCATATCAATGGCTTTATGAATCATTAAATTGTCACCCTCGGCGGTATTTACTGTAATTGCGGTGCCCAATAGAGGCAGATCTGTCAATGGGTGAAGTTCTTGACTCATACAGTACATTCTAGAGGTCTGGTCCGATATACAACAACTCGAAATGCCCCGGAACGCCTCCACTAGTTCATGGTCCGCACGATTTACATGTTGAAAAATTCGAAATCCAACTTTATTTTCTGTCATTACAGTGTTCCTCACTTTCCGCCGATGATACTATTCATCTAGAATCTGATAGGGAATATATCGAAAAGGACTGTTCATCTTCCCCTTTAACTGTACATTAGGAGAAAAAGCCCGCATCATTTCTTTAAACTCTTCAGGTGCGGTACTACCGGGGGGATAATGTCCCGGAATTACCACGTCAACTCCTAGCCAACTAGCTGCCATAGCTGCCTCCCGAGGAGAGAGGACACAACCAAACCGGGGTTTCCATCGATCAATGCTCAGACAGGCAATATCCGGATGATATAATTCTCGCAGCAGTTTCATGTCACCGTAGAGGCTTGTGTCGCCTCCATGGTAATAAGTTACTCCGTTATCAAACTGGATGATGAAGCCAAGGGGCGGTGCAAAACTACGAATACCATTTCCAAATTCTGTTTTAGATATATGCTGGGCCAACACAGCGCGAATAGACACACCATCAAATTCCTTGCTGTCCCCATAAATCGTAGAATAAAGACGACTACTATCGACCATGTTTCTGCATTCCTGTTTTGCACGGTAAATAACATCATTTGCAGCTACTAAAGATGCCTTCCCGTTTATCAGTAACTCAGTGGTATCTCCATAATGGTCATTTGCGTTGTGCGTCACCGCAATCAGATCCACATCATAGAAATCATAAGCATGACGGACTCGGTGTGGATTTTTGGTGAAATAAGGATCTACTAGAATTTTAAAGCCTGCTTCGTTTTCCAGTAGTACAGTCATGCCGCCAAAGAACGTTACTTTTATTCCATTTATCATATATTTTCCGCTCCCTCTAATTCCTCTACCGTGCTTGGGTGGAAAAGGTAAGATTTTCCGATGCCGGGAAATACTTGGGCCCGAGGGTATATGTACTTAATATTTTGGAGAAATTCGTCTAGGTCGTCAGTGTCGGGCATGTAATGGGTTGGAATAATATAATCGGCACCAATCCAGGAACATGCTATCGCTGCTTCTCTTGCCGACATCTCACGAGATGCATGCGGCTTGATGTTTGATACGCCAATAGCCATAATGTTAGGATGATACAATTCATGCAGCAAGTTCAGGCCTTCGTGTAGTGCCGTATCACCAGGATGAAAATAAGTCACGCCGGGTTCTACTTCAATAACGAAGCTAGCCGGTAAACCATAAACTGGTACATCGTTGACTTTTCCGCGGGAGAGGTGAATTGCTTGGGCGCAATGTGTTTTTGTTACACCAAAGCAACGAGTATCTCCATAGGCGCTGGCATATACCCGACCATTTTCTGGATCATCTTTAGGAGAGGTCAGGGGAACTTGGCATTCTTTTTTGACAAAGTAGGCTACATCACTGGGAGCAACAAGTTTGGCATTACTGTGTTCCATGATTTCCACCACGTCTCCATAATGATCACCTGCATGATGAGTGACCAAAATTAGATCTACATCGTAAAAATCCTCGGGTGTTTTGTTCGTATCCTTGTTTTTGCGGAGATATGGATCTACCAATATCTTGTATCCGTCGCTGCGCTGGATCAGCATACACATACCACCTACATAGGTGAATTTCGTTGACATTATTGCCTGACCTCCTTTATATATAATAAGCTTCAAAAGTAGAGCATTATCTGTAGGCTTAGTAAATACGGCACAATAAGGTTAGATAAAGCCTTGCTGATTTCAGTGGAATCTAATAGTAAAACTTTGGTCGTATTAGCAATGGTGTGTTTTGACCATTTTTACCAGCCTGATATGTTGATTAGGCTTGTTTCTTGTGTTAACTATATCAATAATTTAATACAAATACAAATACCAAATTTTTAAGATTTTAATAAAAATACATTATATATAGAGTAGGTAGCAAAAGTTAAAATGCCCTGTAGAAAAATTTAAACTTAGTAGTTTTGACTATTTTAATTTTTTAAAATAGATAATTTTGATTTTATATTGCAAATTATCCTATTCTAATTTATTATAAATTGTAGATATATTTGTTGGGTCAGGAGAAAGGGTATGAACGTTGAATATTATCGCAATTTTATTGCTATCATCGACGAAGGAAGTATGTCTGCAGCAGCGCAAAAACTCCACATTGCTCAGCCAGCTCTTAGCAATCAATTAAAAGTATTAGAAAAAGAATTCAATGCGGTCCTAATGGAGAGAAATGGACGTCGACTCCATCCCACAGAAGCTGGACTTATTTTGTATGATCGAGCGAAAAGCATATGTGATCATGAGGATAATGCCCAAAAGCAAATACAGGCATGTACCAGAGGGACACAAGGAATTTTGCGTCTGGGTTTGACCCACATTTTACCGGATCCTACGCTTTCTCTAATTTTGGGGGATTTTAGCCGGGCATATCCGGGAATTCGTTTTGAACTTTATGAAGCGAGCACAAAAGTCCTAATTGAAATGCTTGATGAGAATAGAATTGATGTTGGCATCTTGAGTAGTGCTTCCCTTCATACAGAGCTGAATTTAAAGTTGTCTCAAACTATCACTGCCCGAACTATGGTTGCATATCCCCGGGACAGTGACTGGTTATCTGGCGATATTGATGTGATTCCGATTAGTTTGCTACAAAATGTTCCAATTGCCTACCCTCGTGGTATTGAAAGCCGCCTGTTACAAGCTTGTCGAAAAGCGGGTTTTTGCCCTAATGTTTTTGCCGTTAGTTCTACCCGCAATGGGGCAATGCTATGGGCTCAGGTTGGTCGCGCTGTTTCTGTTTTTATCAGCACTGCTGCCGAGCACTTTGAGTCCGATAGCCTGTGTTGTCGACCAGTTAATGGTTATGATTTGAAAGTGCAGCGCGTGTTTGCATGTATGAATGACCGTAAGATTTCTCCGACAGCTGAAACTTTCTTAAATTTTGTCTCACAACGTTTGCAGGAACAGTCACTTACAACGTCACCAGCTTGATCTTCTGTAATTTTCTGTCCTGGAGAGAGGGATTTGGATGATAGAATCAACCTTTGTGGAAGCTTATATAAACAAGACTCTCAGAAACGGCGTGAGCGGTACCGGGCATTAGAGGCACTAGCAATCTTCCTGTCGATAAAGCCCGCTAGCATAGAGAATAGACCACCAGTCACAAATGCAACAGGTGTATAGATTGAAAGCATTTTCCATTGGTGGTAACAGGAGTACAACGAACACAACAACAAAGACTTTAAACACGGTGTTGTAGTGTTGTTTCAGATACTCGTTTGCTCCCTGCCGGATCGATGCTGCGATTTTTCCATTTTTCGGTTCCCTCAGAATAGCTCAAGCTCATTACCTTTTTTATTTTCTTGCGGCCAACGATATAATAGAAGCTGTCCTTATCGAAAGAGGCCATATCCCCAGTATGCGCCTAACCGTCTACCAGAGTATTCTTTGTCTCGGTCACGTTGCCCAATAACTGCAGACGATTTGGGGCCTGCCCTAAATAAGCTCTCCAGGGATATCGGGCTCAGTAATCTCGTTGCCGTCGTCATCGATCAACTTGGGATTGGCAGATAGAAAAGCTTGCCCACAGAGGCATACTTCGCCTCGTAACATCCTAGGAAACTAACTGAGGCGGAGTGGACAGGTTATTGCGACCGGCCTCAGCCATTCTATAGTCTAGAACAAACTTGACACCCTTGTTCCAGAACTCCTGCATGATGTTCAGCGGAGTAGGTGCAACTCTGGCTATAATCCACTTCAGGCTAGACAGATCCGTTTCAATCACCTCGATAGCTTGCTTGGGGCGTAGGCACGAGAGAGGTAGATGGTAAAATTAGAATTGAAACAACGAGGTATAGATATTTCCCTTTACCCTGATAGCTTGATTGAATATTCGCCTAATGCTGGCTCTGATTTCTTAAAGTTTTTAAGCCAAGCGGAGGCATTGTGCAGAGTCCGCATAGAAGCTGGATTCATCTTCGTTACGCCATAAGTATATCAAAACTGAACAGCAGTTATATCAAGGAAAGCCGGAAGTATTGATTGACGCCTCTGGGATTCTCCCACTGACGCCAGTCAATGCTTCCGGCTTCTTTTTTACAGTTTTAGACCGATTTTAACTTATAGAAGAACCAAAGGCCCCGCCCAAAGGAGTGCGGGGCCTTTACTTTCAGCAAATCCCAGTACCTGGTTTTTTTCCTGTAATAGCGGGCCGATCTGGCAGGAATCTCTGCCGGGTGACCTGTTTCAGAGAATATTGCTGCTATGCCGCGGTAGGTTTTCTGTTCCGGTTAGCAACCACAAATTTCTGGAACAAAATGATGACGAACAAACCACCTATTCCGATCAGATCAGTAATTGCGCCACTATCTATGAGCATCATAGCCGCACCAAAGGAAATGACCCTCAACACCGGATTCAGCCGGCCAAAGAGATAACCTTCTACCGCCGCGCCGATCAGCACCACGCCGATACAGGAGGTTATGACCACACGAGTACCACTGATAAAATCTATGTCCATCAGCAGGAGCTGCTGACTATAAACGAACATATAAGGGACAATGAATCCGGCCAGGGCTAGTTTTACCGATTGCCAGCCTGTCTTCATAGGATTGCCGCCCGACAATCCAGCCGCGGCAAAGGCCGCCAGAGCAACGGGGGGAGTCAGGTTGGCGAACATGGCGAAGTAGAAACAGAACATGTGGGCCGCGATAGCGGGGATCCCCAGCTCCACCAGAGCAGGAGCCGCGATGGTGGCCGTAATCAAGTAGGAGGGGATGGAAGGCAGGCCCATACCCAAGATCATACAGGTAACCATGGTAAACAGCAGGGTCAGGAACAGGTTTTGGTGACCAATGCTGATAATGGTGTTGGCCACGTTCAGGGCAAAACCGGTCAGGCCACAGATTCCCACGATGATACCCACGCAGGCGCAGGCGATAGCCACAGAAACAGTGGATTTAGCGCCCGCTACAAAGGCGTCACAGATATCCTTGACGCTCATACGGCTGATGGGCCGAAGTTGAGCCACTACAATGGTGACCACGATAGTCCAGAAGGCGCTGAAAATCACCGTCTTGCCGCTCCAGATCAACATGTAAAGCAGGAAGGCGATGGGGATGAGCAGGTGGCCGCGCTCCTTCATTACCTGTCCTACCCGAGGCAGTTGGTCCTTGGGCAGGCCCAGCAGGTTATCCTTGGTGGCCCGCATCTGTACCTGGATGATAATACCCAGATAATAGATCAGGGCCGGGATCACAGCCGCCTTGATGATCTCTCCATACTGGACGCCCAAGGTCTCCGCCATAACAAAGGCAGCGGCTCCCATGATAGGGGGCAGAAGCTGGCCGCCCACAGAGGCGGTGGCCTCCACAGAGCCGGCAAACTCTTTGCTATAGCCGGTCTTTTTCATCAGAGGGATAGTAAAGGTGCCGGTAGTCACCACATTGGCCACAGCAGAGCCGTTGATGGAGCCCAGGAAACCAGAGGCCAACACGGCCACCTTGGCGGGGCCGCCCTTTGTGTGACCAGCCAAAGCGTTGGCTATGTCATTAAAGAACTGGCCCATGCCGCACTTGTTCATGACTTCGCCAAAGATGATGAACAGCACAATATAGGTGGCGGACACCTGGATGGAGGTGCCATAAATTCCATAGATATCGGTAGTCAGGTAAGTGACGATCCGGTGCCAGGTGTAACCGCGGTGCATGAATACGCCGGGGAAAGAGCGACCGAAGATGGCATAGATTAGGAAAATCCCGCTCAAGATCGTCAGTGCCGGACCACTGATGCGGCGAGAACACTCCATGACCAGGAAGATCATGATGGTGCCCATCACTACGTCGATCATCTCTCCCTGGAAACCAGTGGAGATAAAAGTGGGATAGCGCAGAAACACATAGATGGGCATGGCCGCAGAGAAGATCAGGAACACCCAATCATACCAGACGATCTTTCTGCGGGTCGATTTTTTAAATGCGGGATACAGAGCAAAGCCCAGCACCAGGATAAGCCCCACATGGATGGCGTGGTGCTTAATGCTGACCATCTGGAGCGCCCGGATTCCAGAGGCATAGGCCAGGTGGTAGATAGTGAAGGCCAGGCAGATAAAATAAATCAGCTTTACCAGCCAGCCTGCGTCAAATTTGCGGGTACGAGACTCCTTCTCGTACTTCTCCATAATCTCTGCGCCCTTGGCCTCATCAATGGGCGACGCTTCGATCACAGGATTCTTTTCCATGTCAGCCAATGGAGAGGTACCCCCTTTTCATAATCATATCACCCCGGATTCGGCTGGCGTCCGGCAGTGTCCGAAAGTCAAAAATCTCCTCGCCATTGAGCTGCAGCCCCTTCATATAAGAAGCCGATGTGATCCACCTAAACTGCTCAAAACGGCTGTTGATCTCCTCCATCCAGACTAACCCATCCTCGATGTGGGTGGGCACGTCCATTTCTGCCGGAATTCCCGCGCCGTATCCCGCCACTGCGATGGCATCCAGGTTGAATGCGCCGTCGTCGGTCACGGTGTAATATTCGTACCAGGGAATGTGCTCAAAAGAATGTTCAATCTCCAGCCGGAGCTGGTCGCCGGGGCCAGCCGGGACTTCCAGTACGACCCGTTCGTTCTCCCTGTCATAGAGCTGGAAAACCATATGTGGGCTAAGAAATGCCCACCACAGAGCCGCGCACACCACCGCAGCTAAAACTGCCAGCGGCAGAAAAAAGTGAGCCTTGTGTCTCATTCGAATGCGTCCTCAAAAAAGGCCGGAGGACAGACTATGGTATTTGTCCTCCGGCACGAGGGTTTACATCAACAGTTACAGGTAGCCGTTGTCCTTCCAGAACTCCTCGGCGCCAGGGTGCAGGGGGAGCTGGATGTCGTCGACACCGAAGGTGATGTCAATGTTCTCGTTGGCGGTGTTGTGGGAATTTTTAATGGTATCAATGTTAGCAAAAATACCCTCCAGCATGTCGTACACCATCTCATTGCTCAGATCATCCCGGACCAACATGATGTTGTACACAAAGATGCCCTCGATATCCTCAGTGTTGTTATAGGTATTGGCGGGGATGACAGACTTGGCATAGTAGGGATACTCCTCCACCAACTTGTCGCGGCCCTCGCCGTCCAGAGGGACCACCACCATGTCATACTGAACACCCAGGTCCATAACCGTGGCGTTGGGCAAACCGGAGGTGACGAACACGGCGTCACACTGGCCGTTCTTCATGTTCTCGATAGCCTCGCCGTAGGCCAGGTAGTCTGGGGTAATGTCATCGTAAGTAATGCCATAGGCGTTAAGGATCATACGAGCGTTGATCTCCACGCCGGAGTTGGCGGCACCTACGCCCACGCGCTTGCCCACCAGGTCCTGGATGGAGGTGATGCCGGTGTCGGCGGTGGTAACCAGCTGAACATAGTTAGGCCACAAGCGCATCAGGGCACGCAGGTTCTCGGCTGGCTCGATGCCGTCATAGGCCTCGGTGCCGGTGTAGGCTTGCATGACAGCGTCCTGCATGGCGATGGCGATCTCTAGATCACCGTTGAGCATATTCTGGATGTTCTGTCCAGTGGCGTTGGTGGACTCAGCGCTGGTCTTATAGCCCCAGTCCGCCAAGGCGGTGGCAAAGGCACCGCCAATGGGGAAATAGATACCGGAGGTTGGGCCGGTGCCCACAGTGATAAACTCACCGGCGCGCTCATCCGCGGTCAGCCCCTTCTCACTGTCACCCCCAGCGGAGCCATCCGGAATAGAGGCAGAGCTTCCTCCGCCGTTAGAGCCTCCCCCGTTGGAGGTATTCTCCGTTCCGTTGGAGCAGGCGACTAGGGACAGTGCCATGGAAAGCGCAAGAGCCAAAGCCAGGATCTTCTTCATCTTTCAATTCTCTCCTTTTCTTCAAAGTAGTTCTTTTATTTCAGCGGCCATCCGTGGAAATAAAAGCGGAGCTCACAATACGCACAATTTTTCCGCTTTCTATGGCGCATTTTATGTGCAAAAAACATCTTCGTCAACGAATTTTCGGCCTAAGGTCATTTTACCTGTGAGAACGGTTGGAAACCGTGTGAGAACGGTTCCTCCACTTTCTTGAAAATCCAGCCCGTTCATGTTAAACTTATGATTGTTAAGAATCTGTTAATTGCCACAGCTATATCCGGTCCGGCCACGGCTCCTCGCCCATTTGACTTGCCAGGAACGAGGTGAACTGTATGAAGAACAGCTTGCTGATCTATCTCCTGCTTAACATCAGTCTGCTCTACATCGTCGCCGCCATTCTGACGGAGGTCCGCCCTCTGCGCATCATACTGAAGCGCAGGGTCCGTTCCGTTCCCAATCAGCTATGCCTGGGACTGATCTTCGGCCTGCTGTCCATCAGCGGGACCTATACAGGAATGAATTTCCAGGGGGCGGTAGTCAACACGCGGGTGGTGAGCACTGTGGCTGCTGGTCTTGTGGGCGGCCCCCTTTCCGGACTGTGCGCGGGCGCTCTCAGCGGCCTGCACCGCTATCTTTTTGATCCGAGCGGCTTCACCTCTCTGGCCTGTGGGGTGGGTACCTTTGGCTTTGGTATCATCGGCGCTCTGTGCTACCGCCGATTCAGCCGGTGTTCCAGGCGGAACCTCGCCCTTGTCGCCATTACTCTTGTATCCGAACTGGTACAATGTGTCTTGATTCTGATTTTGGCTAAACCCTTTGAGGCCGCTATCGCCCTGGAGAAGGTAATCCTTCTGCCCAAGATGGTGGTGAATTCTCTGGGGCTTGTCATCTTCATGACTTTGCTCAACCGACTCAACCGCAGTTTGACCATTGAACTGGTAGAGCAGCAGTACCTCGCCCTGTACATCGCTCAGAAATGCCTCCCCTATCTCCGAGAGGGTCTTGGGGATAGGCACTCCCTCCAACAGGCGACGGATACTGTCCGAGCCACCTTGCCTGATTTTCAGGTGATCATCACAGACCGGGAGCAGGTACTGGCCTCCAGTGGTATTGCCCTTCAGGGTCACCCCCTGCCCGAACCTGCCCGCCAGGCCCTAGAGCGGAGAGAACTGGTGGTAATGCAGGATTTTCCCGGCGAGGTAGACGTACCAGTTCACCAGGAAGACAATGCCGCCATTGCCGCCCCTCTTATGTGGGATGACGAGGCAGTGGGTGTTTTGATCCTGGTGGTCCCTATGGGACCCAATCTAATTCTGGATGCAGACATCCGCACGGCGGACGGTTTGGCCCAGCTTTTTTCTTCCCAACTGGAGCTGGGAGAATTCCACCACCAGATCGAGCTGCGGCGGCAGGCAGAGTTCCGGGCCCTTCAGTCCCAGATCAATCCTCACTTCCTATATAACGCACTAAACACTATCTCCGCCCTGTGCCTCACCGACTCCGAACGGGCACGAGAGACCATTCTGATTTTGGCCAGCTATTTGCGCCAAACTCTATCTATCAACGAGCCCTTTGTTACCTTAGTCCAGGAGATGTCCAATGTGGATAACTATCTGGCCCTTGTAGATGCCCGCTTTGAGGGAGCTATCCATGTGACCCGCGAGCTACCTGACGACCTGACCCGGCTCCACCTCCCTCCGCTGATTCTCCAGCCGATTGTTGAGAATGCAGTACGCCACGGAAGCACCTCTGTAGATGAGCGACACGTCTGTATCTGCATTCGCCAGGATCAGGAGCGGGCCTATATCCAAGTCTCTGACCGGGGCCACGGATTTCCGCCCCAGGTTCTAGAGATGCTTCAGGACCCGGAAGATCCAAGCTACTCCGGCCTGTTCAATGTACGGAAGCGGCTTCGCAGCATCTACGGAGAACAGTGCAAATTTACCATCGACAGCTCCCAAGCCGGCTCTACTGTGTTTTTCTCTATTCCCCTGACTCCGCCTTCCCAGTCCTATTCTGATGTGAAAAGGAGTGAGGTCCAGTGCGTATCGCAGTAATCGATGACGAGAAATATTCCCGCCTTGAGTTGATCCACCAGATTCGTCAACATCTGCCACAAGCCGAAATATTTGAGGCATCCAGTGGTGCCCAGGGAATCCAGTTGCTGGAGAAGGATACCTTTGATATTCTTTTTATAGACATCCATCTGGGTGACCTGGAGGGAACTACGGTGGCCTCCCTCGCTCGCCGTCTCATGCCATTGGCGAAGATCATCTTCGCCACTGCGTACTCTGAGTACGCGGTCACTGCCTTTGAACTTCGGGTAGACGACTATATTCTCAAACCCTTTGATCCCCAGCGGATCCGTCAGGCGCTGGACCAGTGTGTGGCAGAGCTTCAGTCTTCTCCCCACAAGACCCCTGGGCCGCTCCGTCTTGCCGTCAGCTGTAACCGTCATACCATTCTGCTTGATGTCAATGACGTGACCTATATTGAGACTGACGGGGCCGGCCGTGGTTGTGTCCTCCATACTCTGTCCGGCGAATCTTACAGCGACAACTCTCCTATGTCTGAGTATGAAAGCCGCCTGGATGGGCAGGGTTTTTACCGCATCCACAAGACTTGCCTAGTCCACCTGAAATATATCCAGGATATTTTTCCCTGGAATAACAGCAGCTTTGCCCTCCGGGTCCGCGGCTCCTCCGATTCCCTCCCCATCGGCCGGGATCGGGTAAAGGAGCTGCGCCGGCGACTTCATATTTAAATTTTTGTACTCCAGATATCTTCTCTTACCCTGACAGCTTGATCGAGTATTCGACTGATACTAGTTGTGAATTTTTAATATTTTAGTCAGATCTGCGCCAAAGTAAGGAGCAAATCAAGTCTTTGTTTGGGACTACTTGGTTTATTGAGCCAGAAATTACAGTTCGTGGTCATTTTCAGTAGGAATATTATAGAGTCGTTTGAGGCCATAAGTATCCTTGTCCGCCTTATATTTTCTCCTTAGAGTGGGTCCTTCTGGTGGATTCACCATGAATCTACCCTCGTCTACGGTCAAGACGCAAGAGCACCTTGGCGGGGCCCTTGCTTTTTATTCATCATTGGAGTTTGTATAGGTTAGAACTGAAGCTCCCATTCTCCCGCTTGACCGTGGACTGAGAGAGCCAACTCAGCGGCTATGATTCGGATCCCCGGCCAGCACTGTCTCTCGTTGTCTCATAGCGGCGGTTACCTTCTGTAATGGACCCGCCGTGCCGCAGGCAGTCGGCTCTCATGGCTCTCAGATCCTTCAGCGGCCCATCCCCTCGCAAGCTGTCACAAACCGCTACAGGATATCTTTGAATTCTGGCATGTTGAACCGGTCGTCATTGTGAGGCCACCAGGTATATCAGAACTCCTTCCCGCCGTGGCCGTAGTCAAGTCTTATATGGCCGACTGTACTGAGGGCTTTGTCCTTTTCAGGCTCCAGCTCGGAATAGAACAGTCCCGCCTCATCCGGTAAGGCAGGGCGTAAATTCTTGATTATCTTGGGGGTATGCCAAATCATGTTCCTCGCAGAACTGTTCCCAGAACTGTTCCAAGGTTATTTTCTCTCCAAGCAGGCGGAATACGCCGTTGATTCGGCGTAAGACCGTTTTCTCCCGTTTCAGTGGGTGTAGGGAGAGTATTGTGCCGTCATGATGTATGGGGGCTGCTCCGATGTTAATTCTCATAGGATCTTCTTCTTTCTGAGCTGCGCCTCATATATTGTGCCGTTTTCACCATGCTGGTGGGCAAACCACTCAGTAACCTCACGGTTCATCGTCCATGACAATTCCCTGGCATTTTGGGCGTTGAGTGGGATCACAGTGTGTTAGGCCGTCATCACATCGTCCAGACGCCGGAACAGATCGTACTCCCCCTCATTCATCAGCCTGTGTGGGTCAATAGAACGAAACATATCCAACAGATTTCTTTTGCTGAGATTCGGGTCATTGTTTGGGGACTCCGTACCGATCCACGCATACGAGAGAAACAGGGTGATATCCTGCTCACACAGATGCATAGCCGCCAATTTCAAGTAACCGAACCGGTACGGCGGTGAACATCAGAAGAAGACCTACAGCAGTTTCTGTCGCGTTGATCTGCTGTCTCATATTTTCTGCCAGAAATGGAGTACGCTGGGATCATCCAGCAGATTTCCAGCCGACAGGCTGCCGTCCTCATCGTGGATACCTACCAAGGCATGTCCATAAAAGCATGTTTGACAACCAGCGGTGACATTTTTGTGGGTCGGATGTCAAACCAAAACAGTGTGTGGGCCAGCGACTTTAAGGCGGCAAGGCGTGCCTGAGCGCCGTGTTGAATCTGTTACGGAAGGAATATTGTTGCGTTTTCCCTGAGCCGTCGTAATAATACTCCTCTGTTTCTGAATACTTTCGAGCAGGCTCTTCAGAAATATCCGCACACAAAGCCGCTGCTTCACAACGGCCTGGGTGTCCAATACACCAGCCGCCCCTTCCAAAAAGTTATGAAACGGGCTAGCATATACCAGAGTATGTCCCGCGTTTGACGCTGTCTTGATAACACCCCGATGGAGGGGTTCTGGGGTATCCTGAAAACGGGATTGTAACGCCTCTATCATTTTGAGGACTATGATACCTTTCGGGAGGCAATCTGTGCATGCATTAACTTCTATAACAACCATTGACATCAGAAAAAGCTTGGCTGTATGACGTCGGCGGAATTTATCGAAACTTCCACTAAATAAAAAACAGAGGATCCTACTGGCTATAGAATCCTCTGCTTAATTTTTTATCTTTTGCTTTGTCTGCTTGACAAGGAGCAGTTCATCGCCTTTTTGATTTGAAAAAGGGCGTTTATTTCTGCCTTTGGTTCCAAAAAGTGCAAGTCCATTCGATTTCAGGAATCCTCGTCTGGCATCTTTTTTACCTTCAGAAATTTTACAAATAAAAAGCCGCAACACCTTGGAACAGTGAGCTTACAGCCCACTATATCCAAATTGTTGCGGCTTTTTGGCGCAGAAGGGGGGATTCGAACCCCCGCACGGTTTTACCCGCCTACTCCCTTAGCAGGGGAGCCCCTTATAGCCACTTGGGTACTTCTGCATGGCTGTAAGCTACGAGTTCACTATTTACTTTGGCTAGAGATGAAAAGTGGCGGAGAGAGTGGGATTCGAACCCACGGCTCTTTCGAGTCACCGGTTTTCAAGACCGGCTCCTTAAACCACTCGGACATCTCTCCTCATCTTTTCAAACAAATCAGAGGCGAGGATTATCATACCATACCCCCACCCACTTGTCAAGAGCTAAAATGAATAGGTTGCCCATCGCTCCCCGGACGGGCCACGGGTGAGCGTCCGGGGAGTTCTTTTCAGATACCTCTGTCCAATGTCTTGCGCAGACGTATTTTTCCCTCCAGAGCCTGGTCGATCATGGAGAGGAACTTTTCCCTATCCTCCGGCAATCCGCCTTTTAGGGGCAGATAGTTAGAGGCATGATTGCTGGTAAAATGAAGCGGGTCCACATCCAGATTCTCGATCAGCAGACGGCACTCCTCCAGTACATGGTCGGCAGAGCACACCTCAAAGCGGCCAGCCAGCAAATCCTCCCCCAGCGGAGTCCCCTTGGCCGGGGCAAAGGTCATGGCGGACAAGTGCCTTGGCTTCATGGCGTTTATCATCTTGGCGGTAGACAGAATGTGCTCCCGCCAGTCGCCCCCCTCTCCCCTGGCCCCAGTCATGCCCAGGATGATGGTGACCCATAGATCGATGCCCGCCTCCACCAGCCGCTGTCCTGCCAGCAGCATCTGGTCGGCAGTAACTCCCTTCCGGATGAAACGCAGTACCGTGTCGCTGCCGCTCTCCACTCCGAGATAGGCTCTGGAAAGACCCGCCTCATGGAGCGTCCTCAGCTCCTCCGGCGATTTGGAAAGCGTACTACGGGGGCCGGCATAGACCGTGACCTTTTCCAGATGAGGAAAGGTGTCGTACAGCTTTTTCAGGATGCGGAGCATTTCCTCCGTTTTGATGATGATGGCGTCGCCGTCCATCAGAAAGACCCGCTGGAGTCCAGGACCGTAGTAGTCCCGAGCCATATCGATATCCTCCAGGATCTCCTCTGTCGGGCGGATTCGGAACTGTTTGGATTTATACATTCCGCAGAAGGTACACTGGTTGTTGGAGCAGCCAATGGTACATTGGAGCAGATAGCTCCTCCACTCTCCCGGCGGACGGTACAGAAGGTCACTGTCGTAACGCATAAGTCTCTATCCTTTCAAAATATCCTGGCAGGCCCGGCACATCGCCTCCATCTCCTGGTCAGTGCCGATGGACACGCGGAGATAGTCCCGGATGCGGGGTTTGTCAAACCAACGGACCAGGACCCCGCGGTCCCGCAGGCCCTGCTGAAGCTCTTTTCCGCCAACAGCGGGATGCGTAATAAAAATAAAGTTGGCGTTGGAATCATGGACGAAAAAGCCCAGTTCCCGCAGGCGGGCCGTGGTACGCTCCCGGGTGGTTATCACTTTACGCCGGCTCTCCTCAAAGTATTCCACATCCCGAATCGCCGCCTCCCCAGCCGCCAGGGCCAGCCGGTCCAGAGGGTAGGAGTTAAAGGAGTTTTTCACACAGCGCACAGCGGCCATCACCTCAGGACTTCCCAAGGCATAGCCGACACGCATACCGGCCAGGGACCGGGACTTGGACAGCGTGTGGACTGTAACCAGATTGGGGTAGCGGTTCAACAGCTCCACAGCAGAACGGGCACCAAAGTCGGCATATGCCTCGTCCACCATCACCACCCTGTTCGGGTCCGCCTCTAAGATGCGGCAGATCTCCTCCAGCGGAAGGGTACGGCCGGTGGGGGCATTGGGATTACACACCACCGCGCCTCCACTGCCGCGCAGGAACTTCTCCACTGGGAAAGAAAAGTCCTCATTGAGCGGTATCTCCTCAAAATCCAGTTGGAAAAGGTGAGCGTAGACCGGGTAAAAGCTGTATGTGATATCAGGGAAGATCACCCTTCTGCCCGGGGAGAAGAAGGCGTAAAAGCACAGGCCCAGCACCTCGTCAGAGCCGTTGCCGCAGAACACCTGTTCCGGAGTGAGGCCGTGGTACTCCGCGATGGTCTGCCGCAGTTGGGATGCCTCCGGGTCCGGATAGAGCCGCAATGTCTCATCAGCAGCAGAGCGGATTGCCTCCAACACTTTAGGGGAAGGCGGGTAGGGATTCTCATTGGTATTTAACTTAATAAATACCCGGTCCTTCGGCTGCTCCCCAGGGATGTAGGGTTCCAAGTCTTGAATACGGCCGCTCCAAAATCTCTTATCCATAGTGTGACCCGCCTTCCGTCCGTCTATTACTGGATGGGAGACTCACGCCCCCACCTCGCTGCCGTCCCGATATACCTTGCGGATATTTTTTTCCGCCTTGCTCCTGGGGAGCATGACCTCATGCCCGCAGCCCTGGCAGCGCAGCTTGAAATCCATCCCCACCCGCAGGACCAGCCACTCCTGACTGCCACAGGGATGGGGCTTCTTCATTTTCAGGATGTCATTGACATGGATATCCATTCCTGTCCCGTCCTTTTTTAAAGTGGTTCTATTATAGTATAGAGCTTTTGAAATTGTCAACGGGCGGCTGTTCTCTCCACAAAATAGAATAGGCCGCCGGAATTCCGGCGGCCTGTATGACACGATTTGTTCAGCCGTTTTACTTCGCCAGCTCGGCAGTATCGAGAGCGATCATCAGCTCCTCGTTAGTAGGGATAACCAGGGTGCGCACGGTGGCGTCCTGGGCAGAGATGTCGATCTCCTCGCCCCGCTTGCCGTTCTTCTCGTCATCAATCTTGATTCCCATGAACTCAAGGCCGCTAACGATGGCCTTGCGGTCGCCGGCGCCGTTCTCGCCTACACCGGCGGTAAAGATCACGGCGTCCACGCCTCCCATAACAGCGGCATAGGAGCCGATGAGCTTCTTCACGCTGTAATGGAACACATCCAGAGCCAGAGCGGCCCGCTGATTGCCCTCAGACTTTGCCTTCTCCAAATCACGGAAGTCAGAGGATACGCCGGAGATGCCCTGGACGCCGGACTTCTTGTTGAGGATGTTCAGCATCTCCTTGATATCATAGCCGTACTTGTTCATCAGGTACTCCATAATACCGGCGTCGATGTCGCCGGCACGGGTGCCCATGGGCAGACCAGCCAGGGGGGTAAAGCCCATGGAGGTATCCACGCTCTTTCCGCCGTCAATGGCGGTAACAGAGGAGCCGTTACCCAGGTGGCAGGAGATGAGCTTCAGCTCCTCAATGGGCTTGCCCAGCATGGCCGCCGCCCGCTGGGACACATACTTATGGCTGGTACCATGGAAGCCGTAGCGACGGACCTTGTCCTGTTCATAATACTCATAGGGCAGGGCGTAGGTGTAGGCCACGGAGGGCATGGTCTGATGGAACGCGGTGTCAAACACAGCCACCATGGGGGTTCCAGGCATGAGGGCCTGACAGGCCTTGATGCCGATGATATTGGCGGGATTGTGCAGAGGAGCCAGGGGGTTGCACTCCTCGATGGCGGCCATGACCTCGTCCGTGATGAGCACGCTCTTGGCAAACTTCTCGCCGCCATGGACCACCCGGTGACCCACAGCATCAATCTCCTTCATGGAGCCAATGACGCCATTGGCGGGGTCCACCAGGGCGTTCAGCACAGTCTGGATGGCCTCGGAGTGGGTGGGCATGGCCACGTCGGCCTCCTTGACGGCCTGCTTACCCTCGGGCTTATAAGTAAATTTACCGTCAATTCCGATGCGCTCACACAGTCCCTTGGCCAGCACCTGCTGGGTTTCAGGGTTGAGCAGCTGGTATTTCAGGGAAGAGCTGCCAGCGTTGATGACCAAAATGTTCATTGAGATCGATCTCCTTCACAAATCAAATTTCACAAGCTTGTGGTTGCCTTGAGCCGGGGGATGCACTATAATAGTTTCATCCTCTGTCCATGGTCCCTATTCTACCGCTTTTCCCCGGCCAGGACAACCGTTTTTTCGAAAAACAGGAAATTTTCTTTGTCAGGAGGCCTTCCATGCGGGTCATCGGCATCGTGGCGGAATACAATCCCTTCCACACCGGCCACCAATATCAGATCTCTGAGAGCCGGCGGGCCGTGGGTGGCGAGGCCGGGGTCGTGGCTGTCATGAGCGGAAACTGGGTCCAGCAGGCAGGCTGTGCCATTACTGATAAGTGGAACCGGGCCCGGCTGGCCCTGATGGGCGGCGTCGATTTGGTGCTGGAACTGCCCACGGTGTGGGCAGTCTCCTCGGCGGAGTCCTTCGCTCAGGGGGCTGTGGACCTGTTGGAGGCCACTGGAGTGGTGGATGTGCTCTCCTTCGGCAGCGAGTGCGGAGATGTGGACCGGCTCCAACGGGTGGCCGTGTGTCTCAACAGTCCGGTATACGAGACGGGAGTACGCCGTTTCGTGGACGAGGGGATGCCATTCGCCTCCTCCCGGCAGGAAACGGTGCGGAGCATCCTTGGGCCCGATAGTTCAGAGCTTCTGTCTGCTCCCAACAACAATTTGGGTGTGGAGTATCTCCGGGAGCTGGACAGGCTGAAAAGCAGTATTCTCCCTATGACCGTCAGACGGGAGGGGGCTCCCCACGGCGTACTGTTAAAGGTGGCGGAGCGCCCCCGTTTTCTCTCTGCTACCCAGCTTCGGGCCTTTTTGGAACAGGAAAGCTGGGAAGCCGCACAGCTCTATCTCCCCCAAGGAGGACTGGAGGTACTAAAGGAGGGCTGGCATGGTCCTCCCTCCTTGAAGCGGGTAGAGCGGGGTCTGCTGGCCAACCTACGCGCTATGACAGCGGAAAACTGGGCCAAGCTTCCTGACAGCGGGGCAGCGGAGGGAGCCTCCGTCCGGCTGGAGCGGGCTGGCCGAAACTGCCGCTCCCTAGAGGAGTTTTTCCATCTGGCCAAGCCCAGACATTGGACTGCGTCCCGGACGCGGCGTCTGCTGACGTGGGCCTACCTGGGGTTGACGGAGGCAGACCGCCCAGACAATCCGCCTTATCTTCGTGTGCTGGGCCTTAACGCCAGGGGGCAAGCCATTCTGAAGAAGATGAAGTCCCAGGCATCTCTGCCCATCCTCACAAAGCCGGCCCACGCCAAGGCACTGGATGAGGTGGGCCGCTCCCTTTTCGCACAGGAGGCCAGATGCACCGACCTGTATGACCTGTGCCTGGAGTCCGTTCCCGTTCCCGGGCGGGAATGGACCTCGGGACCTGTCGTTGTTGGAAATTGACCTGCCCCTTTTCTGCCCCATGGAGGCCGCTATGGAAACAAAGGTAAAACGAAAGATACACTGGGGATTGGCCGCCGCTCTGTTCCTCCCAATCCTGCTCATTGGGCTGTTTTATCTTCTCAGCCCTCTGCCCAGAGTGATGGATTGGTGGGTCTTTGGCGTAATGGCTCCTGTGGAGCAGTTTTTGGGCCGAATGTGGTCCATCTTTCCCTTCTCTGTGGCCGAGGTCCTGGTCGTCCTGGTCTTGACAGGCAGCGTGGCCTGGCTGGTCCGGGCTATCGTTTTAGCTGTTCGGCGCAGGGAGCTCTCCCCTCTCTTACGGCGGCTGCTGGCGCTGGCCGCCGTGTGGCTTTGGGTCCTAGCGGCCCTTTTCTGGTTTTGGAACGCCGCCTATCAGGCCTCCAGCTTCACCCGGCGCAGTGGGCTGGAGGTCGCTCCCTACTCAGTCGAGGCGCTGGCCGCCGTCACGGAGTATTTTGCCCAAAACGCCGCCCGGCTTTCCAGCCAGGTGGACCGGGACTCAGAGGGCCGCTTCGCTGTGCCCCGTGATTACTATTTTCACAAAGGAACACAGGTCTATGAAGGGCTTATCCAGGAATTTCCCTGTCTGGATATCCCGCCGGTCAGGGCAAAACCCCTTCTCTTTTCCAGGCTCCAGAGTATTCTGGGCTTTACTGGCGTCTACTTCCCCTTCACCGGAGAAGCCAATGTGAATGTGGACTGTCCCGCCTGCCTGATTCCGGAAACCATCGCCCATGAGATGGCCCACCAGCGGATGGTAGCCTCTGAGCTGGAGGCCAACTTTGTGGGCATCGCCGCCTGTGTCACCTGCGGCGACACCGTCTTTCAATACTCCGGCTATCTCGCCGGACTGATCCAGCTGTGTAACGCCCTGTACCCCGTAGCTCCAGACCTGTGGGACGAGATTGCCGGCCGGTGGTTTACTCTGGAGCTGGCCACAGACTGGAATGAGAACAACGCCTATTGGGCCGCCCTGGAGTCCCCTATCGAGGATGCGGCCGGACAGGCCTACGACGCCTTTTTGAAGGGCAACGGCCAGGAGCTGGGGATGCGCTCCTACGGAGCCTGTGTCGATTTGCTGGTCAGCTATTTCGGAAGAAAATGAAAGAGGGAGGGCGGCCTACAAGGCTGCCCTCCCTCACAAATACGCCGGACTACACTGCCAAATCATAGATCAGCCGCCCCAGCAGCAGGGCAAGCACCACAAAAAACATAGGGCGGATAATCTTAGCGCCCCCCTTGAAGGCCAGACTGGAGCCCACATAGTTGCCCGCCACACTGCACAGGGCGGCAGGGATCCCTACCAGCCACACGACCTTACCCGCCAGGGCATAGGTCACCAGCGCCGCGATGTTACTGGAAAAGTTGATCGCTTTGCTGTTTCCTGACGCGGTAAGCAGGTCAAACTTGGAAAGGGCGGTGTAGCCCAGTATCATAAAGGTGCCAGAACCCGGACCAAAAAAGCCATCATACCCTCCAATGACCAGGCCGATGGAAAGAGATATAGCCATAAGCTGGGCCCGACTCAGCTCACTGGACCGGTCCTCCCTTCCAAGGTCCCGCCTGACAAGGAGAAAAACCGCCACAACAGGTACAATGGCCAGCATGATATAATACAGGATCTGTTCTGGAACCATCATATTCAGCCGCGCTCCGATCCAGGAGCCTCCCAGGGCGGCCGCCGCCCCCACCAGGACGCTTGGGAGATGAACGTCCCCCTGACGGAAAAAACGGATGGTGGACAGCAGACTCCCACAGGAACTGCTGCATTTATTGGTAGCGGTGGCCCCGTGAGGAGACAGCCCAGCCAGCAGATAGGCTGGGATCGTGATGAGTCCCCCGCCCCCCACGATAGCGTCTACAATGCCTCCCAGAAAGATCAGCGGACAGACGATGACCAACGCTCTGAAAACTTCTAACTCCTCCATGCTTCCCTCTTCCCACCCCAGGCGGGGTCACTCCCTTTTTCTTTTTATCTCATCCCAGTACCGCTTGGCGGCCTGTTCTGTTTTATTCTCCCCATAGACGTAATAGCGCACATCCTTCAGCTCGTCGGGCAGATACTGCTGGTCCACCCACCGGCCTGGGAAGCTGTGGGGATAGAGATAGCCCTGCTCCCGCTCCAGACCGGAGGAATCGGCGTGGACATTCTGGAGATGCCGCGGGATGTCCCCTACCCTGCCCCGGCGCACATCGGCCATAGCGGCCTCAATGGCCATGCAGGAGGTGTTGGACTTTGGGGCAGTGGCCAAAAGGACTACCGCCTGGGCCAGAGGCAGCTTGGCCTCCGGCAGCCCAAGCTGAAGGGCATTGTCCACACATGCCTTGACGATGGGCACCGCCAGAGGATAAGCCATGCCCACATCCTCGCTGGCGGAGCACAGGATGCGGCGGATGGCGGTAATCATATCCCCCGCTTCCAGCAGCCGGGCCAGATAGTGGAGCGCCGCGTCCGGGTCAGAGCCCCTCATGGACTTCATGAGGGCTGACGCGATATCAAAATGGGCATCTCCCTCCCGGTCGTAGCGCATCGCCGACTTCTGGGCCACCGTTTTGGCATCCTCCAAGCTGACAAGGAGTTTCCCTTGCTCACGCCTCGCGGCGCTGAGTAAAAGCTCAATGGCGTTCATGGCCTTTCGGATGTCGCCGCCACAGGCCCAGGCGATGTGCTCCTTTACCCCGTCCTCGCATACTACCTGGGCGCCCAACCGCTCCTCCATGATGGAGATACCCCGCTCCACAGCGGGGAGGGCATCCTCCGCCGTGATCTGCTTAAACTCGAAAACCGTAGCCCGGGACAGCACCGCCCCAAAGACGGCGAAGAATGGGTTTTCTGTGGTGGAGGCGATAAGGGTGATGCGACCGTCCTCCATAAACTCCAGCAGGGACTGCTGCTGCTTCTTATTGAAGTACTGGATCTCGTCCAGATAGAGCAGCACACCCTCCGGCGCCATCAAAGTACCGATATCTCCGATGATGTCCTTGATGTCAGAGATGGAGGCCGTGGTGGCGTTGAGCCGGTGCAGGGGCCGGTTGGTCCGCTGGGCGATGATGTTCGCCACCGTAGTCTTGCCTGTGCCTGAGGGGCCGTAAAAAATCAGGTTGGGGATATTGCCCCCCTCAATGATCCGGCGCAGCAGGCCGTTTTCTCCCAATATATGCCTCTGCCCCACCACCTGATCCAGGCTCTGGGGGCGTATCTCATCCGCTAACGGGCGGTATGCCATCGTTTCTCATCTCCTCACGGGGTTCTCTGTCATTCCTCGTCCAGCGTTATCTCCGCCTGGAACGCCACCACTGCGTCGCCGATAATGCGGATTTCGCCGGGACGTCCCTCCTCCAGCTCCACACAGACCTCCATAGCACCTGGCCGGCCCATGGCCTCCCCCTGGACAGAGGTGAAGCGCACCTCGTCTCCATCTGTGGGGATCAGTCCAAATTGGACCAGATAGGCACCCATGGGGCCGTTAGCAATCCCCGTCACCGGGTCCTCGGCCACACCGTTCGCAGGACCGAACATTCGTCCATGGACCAGAGGCTCCTCCCCAGGATGGAGGGTAAAGACCAGATACCCGTTGCAGCCAATCTCACCACTCAACTCCTTGAGAGCCTCTAAGTCCGGTTTTAAGCTGTGAAGCTTATCCAGGTCGTTGAGGACCACCATCAGCTTGGGAGAGCCTACGGAGGCGGAAGCCATGGGGCATCCGGGCCGGAGGTCGTCCCATGTCACGCCTAGGGCGTCCAGCACGCGGGCCTGGTACTCCTGGGGCAACGGCTCTCCTACGACGGCCTTGCCCTGGGTCATGACCACCCGGTAATCACCGTTTTCCTTGCACACATCCACAGGAAAAAGGCCAGCTCCGCACTTCTGGACTACCCGGGCGCTGTCCAGACCCAGTTCCATGGCCCGGATATAGTGGGAGGCGATGGTGGCATGACCACAGACAGGTACCTCTCGGGTGGGGGTGAAAAACCGGACATGGACATCATACTCCCCCTCTTTTCCCGGGAAAAGAAAGGCCGTCTCCGAGTTATTCAGCTCCCGGGCGATGCGCTGCATCTGTCCCTCTGTCAGCCCTCGCGCGTCCGGCACCACACCGGCGGGGTTCCCCGCCAGTTTCTCCCGTGTAAACGCGTCCACCTGATAAATGGTATAATTTTTCTTCATGGTTGCTCCGCCTTTCTGCGCATATGCGCTGCTGCCCGCCAGATAGATGACATCCTGGCGAAAGGACGCTCCGGCCCTTATGCTCCTTTTCCCTGCTGCTTACTAAAAAAATCACACCAGGGCCGCAGGGTACACTGCTGGCACTGGGGCCGCCGGGCGATACAGACGGCCCGTCCATGGAGGACCAGCCGGTGGCAGAAGTCATTGGACTCCTCTGGAGGCAGGATCTTCCTCAGCTGCATCTCCACCTTGGTTGGGTCCTTGGAGCCGTCGGTCAACCCAAGCAGACCGGAGATACGGATGCAGTGGGTGTCCGCCACCACCACGCCGGGGGTGTGGTACACGTCTCCCAGGATCAGGTTGGCTGTCTTTCTGCCCACACCAGGCAGCTTCAGCAGGTCCTCCATAGTATTGGGCACCTTGCCGCCGTATTCCCGCAGAAGCATTTGGGAGGCTAGTACGATGTCCTTGGCCTTTGCCCGGAAAAAGCCCGTGGAATGTATGTACTGCTCCACTTCGGCAATCTCAGCATTGGCCAGCGACTCCAGAGTAGGAAAGCGGGCATACAGTGCCGGAGTCACTTTATTGACACGCTCGTCAGTACACTGGGCGGCCAGTCGAACGGAAAATAGAAGTTCGTAGTCCTTCCGGTAGTCCAGTGAACAGATTCCGTCCGGATATAGGGCTTTCAGCTCCTCTATAATGGCGGCCACATCGGCCTTTTTCTTTTTCATATCTGTTTCTCTCCATTCAGCTTTCTCCACACGAGGGAGAAGTTCTGTCATTTTGATATCATACCATACTTACCGGAAAATTTCGACGGCTTTTTTTCATTCCTCCATTGTTTTTTCTCCGCTTACTGATATAATATATATTATTCTGGGGGAATATCTCTTTTCCTCAGAGCAAACTGCTTATTGATATCAGGAGGAGCTATACATGGTCAAGGAGTCTATGGATTTTCTCATCGCGCAGGACCCTGAAGTGGGTCAGGCCATCCGGGCGGAGTATGACCGCCAGCAGCAGAACATCGAGCTGATCGCCTCGGAGAACATCGTCAGCGCCGCTGTTCTGGCGGCGGCCGGCACTGTTCTTACCAACAAGTATGCCGAAGGCTATCCCGGCAAACGGTATTACGGCGGCTGTCAGTGCGTGGACGTGGTGGAAAATATCGCCATCGAGCGGGCCAAGGAGCTGTTCGGCGCCAAGTTTGCCAATGTTCAGCCTCACTCCGGCGCCCAGGCCAATTATGCTGTCTACCAGGCCCTGTGCCAGCTGGGCGACACGGTCATGGGTATGAGCCTGGATAACGGCGGACACCTGACTCACGGCTCTCCTGTCAACTTCTCCGGCAAGAACTATCATATGGTGGCCTATGGCGTGGACAGCAAGGGATATATCGACTATGACCAGGTCCGGGACCTAGCTAAAAAACACCAGCCCAAGATGATCCTGGCTGGTGCCTCCGCCTATCCCCGCACCATCGACTTCAAGACCTTTGCGGATATCGCCCACGAGGTAGGGGCCTATCTTTTTGTGGATATGGCCCACATTGCCGGACTGGTCGCCGCCGGGCTCCATCCGTCCCCCATCCCCTATGCGGACGTGGTGTCCACTACCACCCACAAAACTCTCCGCGGCCCCCGTGGCGGTATGCTGCTGACCAACGACCCGGACATCGCCAAAAAGCTGAACTCCGCTATCTTCCCCGGCTCCCAGGGCGGCCCGCTGGAGCACATTATCGCCGCCAAGGCCGTGGCGCTTGGCGAAGCTCTGAAGCCCGAGTTCAAGGAATACCAGGGTCAGATCATCAAAAACGCCCAAGTTCTGTCCAAGACTATCATGGCCGGCGGCCTGGATCTGGTGTCTGGCGGCACGGACAACCACCTGATGCTGGTGGACCTACGCCCCGCCCATCTGACCGGCAAGGAGATGGAGCACCGGCTGGACGAGATCTGTGTCACGGTCAATAAGAACGCCATTCCCAACGATCCAGAAAAGCCCTTTGTCACCTCCGGCATCCGAGTGGGTACTCCCGCCGTTACCGCCCGCGGTTTTAAAGAGGAGCAGATGGAGATCGTGGGCAAACTGATCTGTGCCGCCGCCCAGGGAGACTTTACCGCCAAGGTGGATCGTTTGAAGGAGGAGGCCCTGGCCCTCACCGCCCGTTTCCCCCTGTATCAGGACTGACTTCTTTCCTTAAATCATAGTCACCGGCAGTGCCGGTGGCTATGATTTTTGAAATTTTCTCTTGCATTTTTTCTTCCCCTGGCATATAATACTCCATGGACAACTGAATCCAATGTCTTCAGGGCGGGGTGAAACTCCCCACTGGCGGTAAAGTCCGCGACCGAATGTGGTAGCACATTCGCTGACCCGGTGGAACTCCGGGACCAACGGTCATAGTCCGGATGGAAGAAGATGTGTGTTGAACAATGACACGTGTGTTTTCGCGCGTGTTCGCGCACCTCCTTGATTGTTTTAACACCTGGAAGGCATTTTGGCTTTTCAGGGGTACCAAAACAATAAAGGAGTGTTTTTTATGTCTAATCGAGAGCAGACCCGGAAATTGGTGGTCCTGGCCCTATTGGCCGGAGTATCGGTGGTGCTGGTATACTTTATCCGTATTCCGCTGATCCCTCTAGTCCCCTTTTTAGAATACGATCCTGCTGATATCCCCATTTTCATCGGTGCCCTGGCCTATGGTCCTTTAGCTGGCGTCCTGCTCACTGTGGTTGTCAGTGTGGTCCAAGGGCTTACCGTAAGTGCCGCTACCGGCGGGCTGTTTTATGGCATTATCATGCATATTATCGCTACCTCTACCATGGTGATGGTGGTTTGTTCTGTTTACCGTATTCGGCATACTAAATCTGGCGCGGTTCTTGGGTTGATTTTAGCTACGCTGGCACGGGGATTAGTTATGCTGCCCGCCAATCACTTTATTACCCCCCTCTTCATGGGCCAGCCTGTGGAGGTAGTTGATTCCCTGCTCCTCCCTGGGATTCTTCCCTTTAACCTGCTGGTAGGTACCATCAATTCCACCGTTACCTTCCTAGTCTACAAGACCGTTTCCCGCCACGTCATCCACGGCGAAGGTTGGAGCAAAAAATCCGCCCCGGCCGAGAGCGAAGCCTGACCTCCCCTGCTTACGCTCCACTGAAGCGGTCTGACCAGCCGCTTTCCTTCTAGAATTACATTTGCAACATTCAAAAAGCGGGGCAGAATTATCTGCCCCGCTTTTTTTCGCGCTTTTTTTGCTGCCGGAGAAGGAATTTCCGCCGGTCCTCCTCCTGACGCTCCAGATGCTTCTTTTCCCTTCGGGCCAGCCCTCGATCCTCCCGCTGAAGCGCGAGAGCCGCCTGGGCCTTGGTCCCTATCCCTCTGATCTGGGTAGACTTTCTCGCTTCCCGCTGAAGGCGCTTTTGTTTCTGCTCCAGGGTAGGGCGCTCCTCTTCCGACAGCTTACTGAACACCAGCCTGTGCCACTCCTTCAACACCCATTGATAGATCTGAGTGTCAGTGGGCTGGGCGCCAAAGGTGATTTTGGCCGCCTGATAGCCCTCCTCCCCCCATCGCTGGGCAATACCCACCCAAAAAGGGGACTGGAACAGCACTATAAAACTGCTCATACTTGGAACCATATTCAGTTTCCTCCCTAACATGACACGTCAGAGAAGGGACGACCCGGGAGGGAAGGCTACTTACGGGAGCGCGGACCCGCGGACGGACTACCAACCGCCTTGTGTTTTTATCTCTGCCCCTGCATTCTAATACAGAGCTGTCTCTCTGTCAATCCAGCAGGCCAGCCAGAAGCGCCAGGGCAGGAGCCAGCCGTGCGGGCGCTGTTCCCGGATAATTGACTACCAGAGTGTGGAGGGGGGCCGCCCCCGGCCGCTGCTGGTAGTCTGTGAGAAAGGAGAGCCTTACTCCGCGCGCCTCCATCTCCCTCGACAACCAACTGTCCTCCCTTTCCGTCTCCAGCTCCAGCAAAAAATGGAGTCCGGCCTCCTCTCCAAGCACACGGCAGCGGCCGGACAGAGGACTTTGGCCGATGGCTGCCAGCACCTCGTCCCGGCGATTTCGGTAAAAGACACGCATCCGGTTCACATGGGACTCAAAATAGCCCTCCTCCAGAAAGCTTGCCAGGGTATACTGCTCCATCGCCGGAACTGTACAGGAGTAGAAGCCTAGCCGACGTGGATACTCCTCCATCAGAGAGGGCGGCAGCACCATGTAGCTGACACGCAGCGAGGGGGCCAGTGACCGGGAAAAGGTATTCATATAGATGACCCGTCCTGCAGCGTCTATGCTCTTCATCGCTGGTATAGGGCGTCCTGTAAAGCGGAACTCACTGTCGTAGTCGTCCTCGATGATATATCCCCTTTGCTCCTCCGCCCATCGCAGAAGCGCCTGCCGGCGCAGGATGGGGGTCACTGTCCCTGTGGGGAACTGGTGGTTGGGCGATATATGGAGGATCTGCACCCCCCTCTCCTCTACCTCCTGGGGGCGCACCCCCCGGCTGTCCATCGGAAGGGGGATGCATCCCGCCCCGTTCAGGCCGTATATTCTGGCCGCCTTGGAGTAGCCAGGGTCCTCTACCCCGTACAGCAGGTCCCGGCCCAAAAGCTGCACAATCAAATTATACAGGTACTCCGTCCCCGCCCCCACCACAATCTGCTCCGGTGCGGCGGAAATGCCCCGGAACTGGTAGAGATGTCGGGCGATTGCCTGCCGCAGAGGATAGACACCGTTGTGGGGAGTCGCCTGAAGCAGCTCGGCTCCCCGCTCCGTAAGTATTCTTCGCATCAGCCGGGCCCAGACAGAAAAAGGGAAGCCCTCTGTCCCGCTTCCGGTCCCCCGCAGGTCCAGCCGCCACTCCCGCTGTTCCCTGTTCTTTTCCCTGGCCTCTGCCGGATTCTCCCTAACTGGTCCTGTCTCCACCGGGTTGACAAAATACCCCCGCTTTTCCCTGGCGTTCAGGTACCCCTCCGCCTCCAACTGGGCATAGGCGTTCTCCACCGTTACCACTGCGGTATTCAAATGGGTGGCCAGGGTCCGCTTGGAGGGCAGCTTCTCCCCCGCTTTCAAGCGGCCGGACAGGATGTCCTCCTTGATGCAGCGATACAGATAGTCGTACCTGGCCAGGCTCCCTCGCTTTTCCAAATCATATGTCAGCATAAACAGCCCTCCAATCTGGTCCTATAAAAAAGTTATAGTTTGGTCCTTTTAATCATATCAGATATGATTAAAATACAACTCAGTTGAAAAAGCAAGCAAAAATTTCCCCACCACTTTCAAAGGAGCGATCATCATGTCAGATACCAAGATCCGTAAGCTGGTATTAGCCGCCCTCTTTGCCGCCCTGTGTACCATCATGACCCTGGTCATCCAGGTTCCCTCCCCCATGCAGGGCTATGTCAACCTGGGAGACTGTGCCGTTCTTCTCTCCGCCTGGGTTCTGGGCCCACTCTACGGCGGGGCCGCCGCCGGCGTAGGTTCCATGCTGGCGGACCTTCTCTCCGGCTACGCTCATTATGCTCCTGGAACCTTCGCTATCAAGCTGGCGATGGCCGTAGTGGCCGCCCTGCTGTTTCAGGCTCTCCAACGGCGCCGCGCTCCAAATGTACTCCTCTCCCAGGCTGTGAGCGGCTTTGCGGCTGAGATCATCATGGTGGCCGGCTATTTCGGCTACGCCTGCCTGTGGCTGGGCAAGGGGCTGGCCGCCGCGGCCTCCGTGCCGGGGAATATCATTCAGGGGCTCTTTGGGCTGGCCGCCGCGGCCGCAGTCTACGCCGTACTCAGCCGCGGCCACGCCCTAACTCATATAACCCGCTGATTCCGACAAGGTCCCACCGCCGAAATCTTGCCCGCTAATCGAAAGAAGCTGGAGGAAAGGCACAGCCTTTCCTCCAGCTTTTCTCCTCTCTCCGCCGGGTATTCCGCGTCATATTCTAAGAAGCAGGACGGCGATACGAAAGTATACCATCAGGGATATCCCATCCGCGATGGTGGTGATCAAGGGGCTGGCCATCACAGCAGGGTCCAGATGGGCACGGCTGGCCAGAATAGGCAGGAAACAGCCCAGCAGCTTTGATACAATCACCGTCACTACCAAAGTCAGGCTGACCACTATGGCCACTATCAAATCCAGGTGGTCCAAAACAGTCAGTCGCAGCAGATTGACAGCGGCCAGGGTAATCCCACACAGCACTCCGACCTGTATCTCCTTCCAGGCCACCTTCCACCAGTCCCCATATCCTATCTCCCCCAGGGAGAGCCCCCGGATGATGGTGACGGAGGACTGGCTGCCGCAGTTCCCTCCCGTATCCATCAGCATGGGGATAAAGGCAGTAAGTACCACCTGGGCGGCCAGGGCAGTCTCATAATGGGTAATAATGGCCCCGGTAAAGGCCGCCGATACCATCAGCAGCAGGAGCCACAGCACACGCTTTTTGTAGATCTCCCACACGCTGGTTTTTAGATAGGGCCGCTCGGAAGGAAGGATGGCGGCCATCCGCTCCATATCCTCAGTGGCCTCGTCCCGCAGTACCTCCATGGCGTCCTCCGCGGTGACTGTCCCAACAAGCTTTCCCTCGTCATCCACCACGGGTAGTTCCACGCAGTCCGCCGCCTCCATCAGACGCACAGCCTCCTCCTGGTCATACTCCGGAGTAAGGACAGCCCTAGGGGCGGACATGGCCTGATCCAAACGGGCGCAGTCGGGCACCGCCACCAGTTCGTAGAGGGTAAGAGCACCCAACAGGCGCCCCTCCTCATCCACCACATAGCAGCTGCTCATAAAATCCTGGGGCACACCCACCTGGCGCAGGCGGGCCAGTGCCTCCCGGGCACGCATCCGCGGAGAGAGCTCCAGGGGCTGACGGGACATGATAGCCCCCACAGTCCCAGGGATGGCAGGGATCATATTGATGTTCTTCATAACAGCTTCCTCCTTGTCGTCGAGTTCGGTTTTTTACCGTTTCGTGACAGGAGGTCCGGCAAACTCAGCCGGCTGTCTCGGCGCCCATCCCAGGACGCCGCGTACCATATTGAGTTTGTCCGCCGGGACCTCGACTGCCGCTGTCCATGAGATGTTCACCTCTCTTTGCTTCAAAATCGCTCCGGATAGAAAAGAGCACGCAAGCCGCGGCGGCGGCAAGCGTGCTCTGCACATACCCTATCATGCCACCGTCCAAGCTTTAGCATCGCGGGGCGGTGAAGTCGCGTTAAATCCTGCCTTCTGTTCGACAGGACCTGTTCAAACCAACGAAGGATGTCTCCATCCCTTTGCGGCAGCGACCCATATCCCCACGGTAGCCTTACCTACCGGATTACGGGGCTATTATATCCTCTTTCTGGCGGGCTGTCAACCCCTGGTTAAGCGGCTTGGCCGTCACTGCACCACCACGTTCTCCGCCCCCAGCCGTTCCGTCAGGTCAGCCACCAGGGCTGGATGGATTTGGCAGTAGGAGCCCACACGCTTTTTGCAGTCCTCAAAATAAAGCACCACCCGGCTCTCTCCGGGGAAAAAAGAGAGGGCCAGCCGGACCTTACGCAGGCGAGGGTCCTCTCTGGCGGGCAGGCGGAGGTAGAGCGTCTTTTCCTCCTCCCCTGTCATCTCCCCATTTAGGTCTCCCAGGGGGCGGATCTCATCCACCATGAGCTGTGGCTCCTTCTCGTCCCGGACAGAGATCCGGCCCGTAGCCAGGATCGCCGAGTTTTCCCTGATATGGCTGCCACTATTCTCCAGCACTTTGGCAAAGCACAAAAGCTCCATCGAGGCAGTATCATCCTCCAGGTTGACATAAGCCATCAAGGTGTTATTCCGGGTGGTTCTGGTACGGTAAGTGGAAATAATACCGGCCACTGATACCCTCTGGTTGTCCCGGTACTCCTTAGGTCCATCCTCCCGCTGAAAGTCCAGCAGGATAGAGCCGATGCTCACCGCCCCCTTCCGCCTGGCCATCTCCCGGTACTGATCCATGGGGTGCCCGGACAGATACAGCCCGGTGATTTCCTTCTCCATGGTCATCAGCTCCTGAGCGCTGTACTCCGCCAGCTCCGGCAGGACCAGTGCGGGAAGGGGGGCGCTCTCCTCCACTCCGCCGAGCCCAAAGAGATCCAGCTGCCCCTCCACGTTCCGCTTCCGAGCCGCGGCAATCCCGTCCAGCACTTGGCCGTATACCTGCATCAGTTGGGACCTACGGTAGCCCATGCGGTCAAAGGCTCCGGATTTGATGAGACTCTCCACCACTCTCCGGTTTAGATCCTGGTCAAACATCCGGTCGCAGAAGTCCATAAAGTCTGTAAAGGGTCCACCCTTTTCACGTTCTGACAACATGGCGTTTACAACGTTTCGCCCTACCCCCTTCAGGGCCACCAGGCCAAAGCGGATTCCTCCCTCTACCACAGTGAAATCGGCCTGGGACTCGTTCACATCAGGGGGAAGCAGAGGGATATCCATATCCCGGCACTCTGAGATATACTCCGCCACCTTCTCGGTGGAATCCAGCACCGAGGTGAGCAGAGCGGCCATGTACTCCTTGGGGTGGTGGCACTTGAACCAGGCGGTCTGATAGGCCACCACGGCGTAACACACAGCGTGGGCCTTGTTGAAGGCGTAGTTGGCAAAATCGTTGATTTCATCGTAGATAGACTCGGCAATAGCGGCGGGTACTCCGTTGTGCTCACAGCCGACAATATTCCGCTCCGGGTCCCCGTGGATAAAGGCAGCCCGCTCCCGCTGAATATCCTTCATTTTCTTTTTAGACATGGCGCGGCGCACCATGTCGGCCTGTCCCAGGGAGTAGCCTGCCAGCTGTTGGAAGATCTGAATGACCTGCTCCTGGTAAACGATACATCCATAGGTATTGGACAGGATGGGCTCCAGGGCCGGGTGCTTATAGGTAATCTTGTCCGGATTGTTTTTGCTGGCAATAAAGCGTGGAATGGAATCCATGGGGCCAGGGCGGTAGAGGGCGATGATGGCGGTGATATCCTCGATATTCTGTGGCTTGAGGCCGAGGCACACCCCGGTCATTCCCGCAGACTCCATTTGGAACACACCGGAGGTCTTCCCCTCTGACAGCATAGACATGGTAGCCGGGTCGTTCAAGGGGATGCTTTCTAGTGTAAAGTTCTTTTCCTTGCTTCGGACCATTTTGACCGCGTCATCCAGAATCGTCAGGTTACGCAGTCCCAGGAAGTCCATTTTCAGCAGTCCCAGCTCCTCCAGAGTGGTCATCACATACTGGGTAACAGGCAGGCCGTCGTTGGTCGCTAGGGGCACATAGTCGCAGACCGGCCGGCTGGTGATAACCACACCCGCAGCATGGGTGGAAGTATTCCGCGGCATCCCTTCGATGGCCATGGCGGTATCGATGAGCTTTTTGATGCTCTCATCCCCGTCATACAGCTCTCTCAGCTGTTTAGACAGCTTCAAAGACTCCTCCAGCGTGATGTGCAGCGCTCCAGGACCACTGGGGATAAGCTTGGCCACCGCATCCACATCTCCGTAAGGCATTCCAAGAACCCGCCCCACGTCCCGGACAGATCCCCTGGCCGCCATGGTACCAAAGGTGACGATCTGGGCCACATGGTCGGCGCCATATTTTTTGTTTACATAATCAATGACCTCTTGCCGGCGGCGGATACAGAAGTCAATATCAATATCGGGCATGGATACCCGCTCTGGGTTGAGAAATCGCTCAAAATACAGGGAGTACTGCATGGGGTCCAGGTCTGTGATATTCAGGCAGTAAGACACCATGGAGCCGGCAGCCGACCCGCGCCCCGGTCCCACAGGGATGTGGTTTCCCTTGGCAAACGCGATAAAGTCGGACACAATAAGGAAATAATCCACAAAGCCCATCTTACGGATCATATCCATCTCGTATCGCAGCTGCTTCCGATATTCCTCAGGCTGGTCCGGATAGCGGCGTGCAAAGCCATCCATACACAGCTTTTCAAAGTACGCCTCCCCGTCTGTCCAGCCCTCTGGGAGCTGAAAGTGGGGCAGGTGATATTTTCCAAACTCAAATTCCACATCACACAGTTTGGCAATTTTGGCAGTGTTCTCCAGCGCCTCAGGATAGTTGGGGAACAGTGCGGCCATCTCATCCTCTGACTTGACATAGAATTGGTCGGTTTCAAACTTCATACGATTGGGGTCGTCCACAGTCTTGCCCATTTGAATGCACATCAGAACGTCCTGTGTCTCCGCATCCTCCTGGCGGAGATAGTGGGCGTCGTTGGTGGCGATAAGGGGGATGCCTGTTTCCTCATGGATGCGGACCAGCGCGGCATTCACCTGCTTCTGGGCCGCAATGCCGTGGTCCTGGAGCTCCAGGTAGTAGCCGTCCTCTCCAAACAGCTCCCGCATCTCCAGTGCCACCGCCTTAGCCTGCTCATACTCCCCCGCCAGCAGCAGCTTGGGCAGTTCTCCGCCCAGGCAGGCGGAGCAGGCGATCAGGCCGCCAGCGTGCTCCCGCAGTAAGTCCATGTCGATGCGGGGCTTAATGTAAAATCCCTCTAGATAGGCCTGAGACACCATATAGGACAGGTTTCGATAGCCCTCCTCGTTCCGGCAGAGGAGCACCAGGTGGCGGGAATCCGCGTCAAACTCATGGACCTTTTGGAAGCGGGTGCGGCCCCGTGGCGCCACATAGACCTCGCAGCCGATGATGGGTTTGATCCCCTCGGCCTTGCAGGCCCGGTAAAAATCAATGACTCCATACATACAGCCGTGGTCAGTGATGGCCACCGCATCCTGCCCCAGCTCCTTGACCCGCTCCACCAGCTTTTTGATCCGGCAGGCTCCGTCCAGTAAGGAAAACTCCGTATGCAGATGTAAATGGACAAAGGACATAGCCTTTTCTCCTCCCTGGGACAAACTGCCCCACCACTTCTTCATTTCTCGCTCTAAAATTTGATTTCTAGAGTGCGGTTCACTCCGCCGCCTGCTTTAGCCTCTCCCCCGTGAGGCGGTAAGTAGTCCACTCATCCATGGGAGTGGCGCACATCTTTTGGATATAAAAGTTAATAGAAGGGGTGTTCCAGTCCAGGCAGGCCCATTCCAGCCGCCCGCACCCACGTTCCACCGTGATACGGGCAAGTCTCTTTAGCAGGGCCTCCCCGTAGCCCTTTCCACGCTCCTCAGGCAAAACGAACAGGTCCTCTAGATAGATGCCCGCCCGGCCCAAAAAGGTGGAGAAGTTGTGGAAGAACAGAGCAAAGCCCACCTCTCTCCCACCGGCCGCAGCGAAGATGACCTCCGCCTTCTGTTTCTCAAAAATCCATTCCCGCAGCAGCTCCGGTGTGGCCACCACCTGGTCGGACATATGCTCATAATCCGCCAGAGCCCGGATAAAGGACAGGATCAACTCCTCATCCCCTGGGACCGCGGTCCGAAATGTACAAACTGTCATCGTATCTCTCCTTGTCATAGGCGCGCTTTTGATTGGCTAGGGCCTGTCCCTCTTACCGCTTTTTTCTTAACTGCTTTTTGCTTCTCTCCGCTTCCCCTGTCCATGGGTCCTATATTTCCATATTGAACCAGAGAACAGCGGGGCAGCTCAAAATCTGTCAGCTTGTGCTTTGGGACTCCCAGGGAATGCGATCCGGCTAACCATTTTGCGCCTTCCCTGCATACGCCCGTTCATCTATCCTTCCTCTCTCCCCAGCTCTACCAGCTTCCGCAGGCGGTGGTTCAGTGCTGACTTGGTGATCGGTGGATCACACCGCTCCGCCAGCTGGGACAGGGTGTCCTCTGGATGGGCTAGTCGAAGGGCGGCGGTCTCCTTCAGCTTGTCCGGCAGAAGGGCCAGCCGGCCCCGCTCCTCCAGGCGCCGTATGGCCTCCAACTGGACCATGGCCGCCTCCACCGCCTTATCCAGATTGGCGGCATCACAGTTTACCCTTCGGTTCACGCTGCCCCGGATGTCCTTCTCCAGCTTGGCGTTCATCACTTCCATAGCGGACACAGGGGCACCGATGGAGGTAAGAAAATCCTCGATCCGGTCACTCTGCTTAAAGTAAATGACAGAATTTCCCTTCCGCTGGGCCGCTTTGGGCTCCAGCTCCATTTCCCGCATCAAGGCCTCCAGCTCCCGGCTGACGCTCTGGTGCGTGGTAGCCAGCTCCAGGTGGTAGCCCTTTCTGGGGTCGGTCACCGATCCGCCCGCCAGGAAGGCTCCCCGCAAAAAGGAGGTCCGGCAGCAGCTCTCCTCCAGTACAGCAAAATTCAAATGGAGGGCCAGCGCGCCCAAGTCGCTGCCGAAGGTCTGATGGACAGCGGCCAGCTTATCCCGGTCCATGATGGAGAAGATATACTTCCCCTCCCCGTCTGGCAGGCGGTCAAAGGTGATACGAAACGCCTTTTTCAGCAGTGGAGGCAGCCGCTTGGCAAAGGCTTCGCTCTCTGTCATCACCCGGATCTCCCGGGCACTGAAGGTATTGCAGTAGAGCAGCACACCGTAGGCCTCCGCCTGGGCACAACACCGCCGGTTGAGTGGGATCCGGCATAGCTCAGTCTTTACATCTCCGGAAAAGGACATGGTCATTCCTCCAATATGTAGCGCCTCTCTCCCCGGAAGATGCGCACCGCCCGCTGACGGTAGATCTCCAACAGGGCGGCCGCCAGCTTATCCGGGTCATGGCGGGCAAAATCGCCCTTGTCGGAGGCCAGAGGCCGCTCCTCCAGCTCCAGCCCCATCGCGGCGACGCGCTCCCGGTCCACCGTTAGAGGCGCCGCGTCCTCCACCCGGTATTTCTCCACTAGCCCAGGATGGACTGGCGCACTGTTGGCCAGACACAGGTCCAGCAGCCCCGGCTCCCCGTGGACCAACAGGGCTTCCAGGTGGTCAGCGGCGGTATACCCCTCTGTCTCTCCATCCTGAGTCATGATGTTGCACACATAAATCTTTGGCGCGTCCGACTGGGCGATGGCTTTGGCCACCCCGTCCACCAGCAGATTGGGGATCACACTGGTATACAGGCTCCCCGGCCCCAGCAGGATCAGATCCGCGTCACGGATGGCCTCCAGAGCGGCGGGCAGAGGGGCGGGCCGCTCTGGGATCAGCGCCACCCGAGAAATCCGGCAGTCCTGCTCTTTTTTAAAATGGTATATCTTGGACTCTCCCACCACACGGGCCCCGTTTTCAAAGATGGCCTCCAGCTGCACGTCCGCACTGGTAACCGGGATGACTCGGCCCGTGATCGCCAGCACCTGGCTCATCTGGCTGACCGCCTCCTCAAAGGAGCCGGTCACCCCATTCAGGGCCGCCAGAATCAGGTTGCCAAAGGACTGTCCGGAGAGGGAGCCCTCAGTAAAGCGGTAGGTCAGCAGCTTCTCCATGATGGGCTCCGTGTTGGCCAGGGCCTCCATACAGTGGCGGATATCACCCGGGGGCGGCATTCCAATATCCCGGCGAAGCATTCCAGAGCCTCCCCCGTCATCCGCCACAGTGACGATGGCGGTCAGATTCTTGGTATATTTTTTTAAGCCGCGCAGCATGGTGGAAAGGCCCGTACCGCCGCCCACAGCGACGATCTTGGGCCCCCGCTCCCACTGCTGGAGGCTGGGCAACGTATCGCTCATAACCGCTCCTTTCCCTGAAAGGACAGACCTGCTCCGTGTCCCGTATCCAGGCCACGGCCCCTGCCATCAGTTTCTTCCCAAGTCCCGGTGGCTCTCCGCCACAGGCCAGCCCTGTCCTCTGATCCGCTCGGCTAGAGCATGGGCGATGGCCACGGACCGGTGGTGCCCGCCGGTGCAGCCCACGGCGATGACTAGAGCCGTCTTGCCCTCCTCCTCATACCGGGGAAGGAGCCAGCCCACCAGGGCCCACAGCCGCTCCAAAAACTCCTCTGCCTGCCCGCCGTGAAACACATAGTCCCGCACCCCCTGGTCCAGTCCGGTAAGGGGACGCAGGTCAGCTACATAGTAGGGGTTGGGCAGGAAGCGGACATCCAGGACCAGATCGGCCTCCATAGGCACCCCGTGCTTGAATCCGAAGGAGGACACCCGAATGTCCATCCGCCCCTCTGTGGAACTGCCCTTAGCAAAAATGCGGCGCAGCTCTCCCTTCAGCTTGGCGGGGGACAGATTAGTGGTGTCGATTATATATTCCGCCCGCCGGCGCAGGGGCTCCAGCATCTGCCGCTCCAGAGAGATGGCCTGCTCCAGACTGTCGCACTCCTCGGCCAGAGGGTGGCTGCGGCGGCTCTCCTTATACCGCTTGATAATAGTTTCGTCCGAGGCATCCATAAAGAGGATCCTGTAAGCGCACTTCATGGCCTTCAGGTCAGTTAGGGCCTGGAACAGGCTATCAAAGTTGGTGCCGCCCCGGATGTCGGTGACCAGAACCACCCGGTCATACTCCCCGGAGCCAGCCATACCGAGTTCTGCGAACTTGGGGATCAGGGGGGCGGGCAGATTATCCACACAGAAGAAATCCATATCCTCCATAAAAGAGGCGGCTTTGCTCTTTCCCGCTCCGGACAGGCCGGAGATGATAACAAATTCCATCCAATCACACCTCACCGCCGCCTCTCCGCCAAGGACCAGGCGGCTTTTCTCTTTCTATAAGGTCCAACAGGCGGCATGGGACCTTCCACCGGGTAGAGCGGCAGGCCCCTAGGGCAAGCACCTGGACACCTCTATTCCTAGAGCATAAGCCAGCGGCTTGTCGCCAGGACCCTCCCGTCACCGTAGGACTTTCACTTCCATCTCCAGTGCTACGCCAGTTTCCGCCAGGACACGGGCCTTCACCCGCTCTACCAGCTCCAGCACATCCGCGCAGGTGGCGCCTCCCCGATTTACGACGAAACCGGCGTGCTTCTCCGACACCTGAGCGCCTCCCACACACACACCCTTCAACCCACACTGATCGATGAGGGCGGCAGCAAAGTGGCCTGTTGGGCGCTTGAACATAGAGCCGGCGCTGGGGTATTCCAGAGGCTGCTTCTCGCTGCGTCGCCGGGCCAGTTCCTCGATTTTCGCCCGGATCTCCTCCGCTTCCCCTTGGGGCAGAGAGAACTCCGCCTTCAGGATAAGCCAGTCGGGGTGCCGAGCAAAGATGCTGCTGCGGTAGCCAAACTCACACCCGGCGGCGGGGATGGTATGCTCGTTTCCCTCCCCATCCAGATAGGTGACGGCAGTGACCACCTGAGACAGCTCACCCCCATAGGCCCCGGCATTCATCATTACACCGCCCCCCAGGGACCCCGGTATGCCGTGGGCGAACTCCAGCCCGGCCAATCCCCGGCCCAAGGCCGCCCAGGCCAGGCGGGCCAGTGAGATCCCGCTCTCCGCCCACAGGCGGCGGTTCACCTCCTGGATCTGATCTAAGCCGCACAGCTTCACCACAAATCCTCGGTAGCCCTCATCCGGCACCAGCAGGTTGGAGCCGTTGCCCAAAAAGAAGGGACGGATTTCCAACTCCCAAGCCGCCCTCACCGCCGCCTTTGCCTCCCCTACTGTTCTGGGCAGGGCCATCAGGGCTGCCGGCCCGCCAATCCGGAAGGTGGTATGCCGAGACATAGGTTCCTCCGTCCTCAGCTCCAACTCTGGGCAGCGATCTCTTAAATTACGCAACAACTGTTCCAATCGATCCATATTGCCTCCTGCATCCTCAGGATAAAATCATGTACCGAATTATTATAACAAATTTTTTCTCCAAATAGAATAGGCAGAATCAGAAATATATCCTCTCCGGGCTCCCCCCTCTGTTCGGTCAGTACCCCTTTCACGGGTTCCACTCCGTAATGCCGCAAAAAATGGGCCCCTCCCTGTGTGGGGAGGGGCCGGTTTTACGGTTCCTGCTTTTCAGACTGCTCCGTTTTCCACTTTTTATACTTTCGCAGGCCTGCCCAGCCGCCGATGGCCGCGGCAGCAATCAAGATGACTAGGACCACCAGGTTGTAGGACATCCACACTAGCAGCTCCTGAGCGCCCCGGACAAAGCCCTCGCAGCTGGCCTTGAAGCCGGCGGTCATCCGCTGGCCGAGGGTAGAGCTCTCCCCCACCTCCTGGACCACCTTTCCTACCTCTTGCAGATAGATGGTAAAGGTAGAGTAGCTGATCAACGCATCGTAGCGGTTCAGGGTGGAGGACAACTGCTCGATCTGATACTCCACATCACCCAGGGCATTCTCCAGAGAGATGATATCCTCCATGGTGTCCGCCTGCTCCAGCAGGGCAAGCAGGCGCTCCTGCTTGGTCCGCTGCGTCTTCAACCGGGTCTCAGCGTCATAGTACCGCTCCCCCACGTCCTCGCTGCTCTCGCTGCTCTCCGTGATATAGCCCAGTGTCCCGGCGCTATTGAAAAAGTCGCTGTACCGCTCTGCCGGCACTCGGACGACGTACTCCCCCCAGCGGCTGGCACTGGCATCCCGGTAGCTCCCTCCGCGCACAGCGGCGGTTTCAAAATATCCCCCGCACTCTGACACTAGACGGTCCAGGGCCTGGGCCGTCTGGTCGAACTGCTCCGTCTGGATGCTGAACTCCGCCCGGCGGACCAGTTTGGCTCCGGCGTTCTGATAGACGGAGCTATCCGTGCCCTGTTCGTCCGCGCTGGGCTCCATAGGAGCGGCCTCCCCGCCAAAGCCTATGTCCCAGCCGGAAGATATGTCCGCGCTGGAAGCCGTGTTTCCCGCAGCGGCCCCAGAGTCCTTGCCATTGTTTCCGCTGCCACAGCCTGCCAGCAGCAAAAACAGCAGAGTCAGCCCCGTGGCCAGTGTCTTTTTTCCTCTCATAACAGATCCCCCTTTTTCATTTCGTCTCGACTCTTTCGCGCGTCACTTCCCACCAAGGGGGAAGCCTTCCGCGGCCTCTAATTCTCTAGACGAAATCTGTGGGATCTGGTTCGGATTTTTTTATTAAAATTTTATATCATGTCGCACAACAGAGCGGCCCCTACCACTCCGGCGTCGTTGCCCAGTGCGGCCCGCTCCAGCCGGGTGGGCATGGATTTGTCATAGGAGCCCTTCTTTACCAGCTCCCGCAGGGGAGTCAGCAGCAGATCGTCGTCCGCGTTGCTGATGCCACCGCCCAGACAGATGATCTGGGGCTGTAAGATATTGACCAGATCGATTAGACCTATGGACAGCCCCTGGCGGTAATTCTCCAGCACCCGAAGGGCGGTTCCGTCCCCCTGTCTGGCCCCCTGGAAGGCGGTCCGCCCCTGGACCTTGGAGAGATCGCCGCCGCATAGCTCCCACAGGACACTGTGCCGGTCCTGCTCCATCGCCTGGCGGGTCATCCGAATGAGGGCGGTGGCCGAGCCATACTGCTCCCAGCAGCCGTAATTGCCGCAGCCGCAGGGGGCACCGCCGGGCTGGATAATCATGTGGCCCGCCTCCATGCCCGAATTGGCATACCCGGTAAACAGCCTGCCTCCCACCACCATACCGCTGCCGATTCCTGTGCCCAGGGTGACCACCACTGCCGGATCACAGCCTTTCGCGGCGCCGGCCCAGTACTCACCGATGGCCGCACAGTTGGCGTCGTTGCCCAAAAAGAACGGCACATCCCACTCCTGCTGGAACAACTGACGCACCGGCGTATCCCGGAAGGGCATATTGGCGGTCTGGACCACCACGCCGGTCCTGTTGTCCACCAGGCCCGGAAAGCCGGCTCCCACAGCTTGGATCTGATCCAGGGCCACCCCCTCCTCCCGGCATACCTCTACGGCCAGCCGGACCAGCTGGCGACACAGCCCCGCGCCATCTAGGGACTTGTCCACCGGCACCCCGGCTTTCCTCAGGATACTGCCCTCCCGGTCCACCAGACCGGCGACCAGGTTGGTCCCTCCTACATCGATACCCACATAGTACATGGTCACAGATCTCCCTCTTCCATCAGCTTTTCGAAGTGCCGGTCCATCCGGTTGGTCAGCTCCAGAGCGGCATTGTGGCCCATCTTGCGGTTGCGGTTGTTCATGGCCGCTACCTCGACAATACTGGCCAGGTTCCGGCCGGGCTTCACCGGGATAGTGGCCTCCGGCACCTTGACCCCCAAAATATCCGTCTGCACGGTATCCAGCCCCAGCCGGTCGTAGACCGCATGGTCGTCCCAGGGCTCCAGGTCGATGACCAGATCGATCTGCTGCTTGTCCTTGATAGCTCCCATACCGAATAGCCGGCGCACGTCGATGACTCCGATGCCCCGCAGCTCCATGTAGTGCCGGATCAGTTCGGGAGCAGTTGCCTCCACAGTGCCGTGGTTCGTCAGGCGGATCTCCACCGCGTCGTCCGCCACCAGGCGGTGGCCGCGCTTGATCAGCTCGATAGCTACCTCGCTCTTACCCACGCCCGACTCCCCCTGGAACAGAACACCCTCTCCATATACCTCCATCATAACTCCGGACCGAGTGATTTTGGGGGCCAGGCGGTCACATAGGCTGCCGATCAGGTTGCTCATGAAGGCGGAGGTCTGTGCCTTGGTGCGCAGCACCGTGCGGTCGTACTTTTCCGCCATCTCCATACACTCAGGGAAGGGCTCCATCCCACGAGTGACGATCAGGCCGGGGACCGGGTAAGACAGCAGCGCCTCAAAGCGTTCTCTCCGCTTCTCCGGCTCCAGTGTCTCCAAATAGGTGTACTCCGTCAGACCGATGAGCAGCAGCCGCGCGGTATCAAAATGCTCAAAAAATCCAGTCAGCGGCAGACCGGGACGGTTCACGTCCACCGTCCGGAGTGGGACGTTCTCATAGTTTGTTCCTTTGTTCAGCACCTCCAGACCAAATTCCTGGATAATATCTCCCAGCCGGACACTGCTTATTCCTTCCGCCATTGGGACACGCTCCTTTCACTGCGTTATCAATGGGGCATCCCCCCTTGATCTTCCTTATTTTTCAGTATAGACGAAAAGCGACTGGGACGCAAGCGCACCGCCCCTCTTTCTAAAATTTTTTCGTGGCCAGTTTTTGAAAAAAGTGCTTGCATTCTGCCGGAATATCTGTTATGATATCAGTCGAAGCTTTTTGGAAAGCGATTCTCATAGCGAGGAGGTAAGCAACATGGCCAAATGCGAATTCTGCGACAAGGGCGTCACCTTCGGCATCCAGGTCTCCCACTCCCATCGTCGTTCCAACCGCACCTGGAAGCCCAACGTGAAGCGCGTGAAGGCGATCGTGAAGGGCACTCCCACTCACGTGTACGTCTGCACCAGATGCCTCCGTTCCGGTAAGGTCACCCGCGCTGTGTAATGGAATATGGCAAATAGAAAGTCAGCCGCCCATACGGGCGGCTGACTTTTTTAGTCCTCTATCCATCTGTGTGCTCTCCCTGGCCGTTTATCACGATATCCCAGACATAGTTTAGATAGGCCCATCCCGGCCGGTCGGTCCGAGTATAGTAATCGATCATATACACGGTTCCATCCTCCTCCAGCAGATCAGACAAAATCGGAACGGTTTCCATCTCCCAAATCTCCTCCCCGATCTGAACTACCACATGTGTCTGATCAGTTACCTTCAGGACCTGTGCCACGCCCGTATGGGCGGTATATCCGGACATCCAAACAAAGTAGGCGATCTGTGCCCCTGCCAGCAACGCCAGGGTCAGCGCCAGAGCCCAATACCGCCGCCAGCGTTTTTGCCGTACTATACGCCATAGCACCGCGATCAGCCATATCCAGGTGGCCGCCACAGTAATCAGGATCACCAGGTTAAATATCTCATGAAGGCCGTAGGACACATATCGGTAATTCCCCTGACCCGCCATTCCCTCCTGCCAGAGGTACACCATCCAGATCATAACGATGGCAAAAATGCCGACTAACGCCCGCACCACATGAAAGCCCACCGTCCTTGCTGTCCGCTCCAGCACCTTGGCGCCGTCCTCCGGCGGGGCAGCGGAGGGGGAGCCGGGGATAATTTCCTCCTCCCCTCTCAGCTTGTCCAGCAATTCCCGGCAGCTCTGACAGTCTGTCAGGTGCTCCTCCACCAGTTTGGCGCTTTCCTGACTGCATACCCCGTCCACATACAGGGGCAGCAGGTCACGGACGATATCACAGTTGTTTTTCATTTTTCTCCCTCCTCTATCATGGCTCTTAATTTTTCCCTGGCCCGGTGATAGGTCACACGGGCCCAGCTCTCACTCTTCCCGTATTGAGCAGAAAGCTCCTCATAGGGGCGCTCCTCCAGGGCCTTAGCTACAAAGACAGAACGGTATGGCTCCTCCAGGCGCTCTACCAGATCCAGCCATTCCCAGAGGGAGCTATCCCACGCTCCGCGCTCCTGACACACTGGAAACGGCTCCCGCCGCCTCCGCGTCTCATGGGTCAGCCAGGTATTTTTTGCGATCTGGCACAGCCAGACAGACAGCCTGCACTCCCCTTTGAAGCGGTGGATATGAAGCAGAGCCTTAACAAAGGTATCCTGAGTTAGGTCCTCCGCCTCTTGTGGAGGGCATCCACGGCTGACAAGAAAGCGATATACCAGCCTTGCGTTTTCCCGATAGACCAATTCAAACTCCCGGTAATCTTCCCAGCTCAACCGTTTCTCCCTCCCCCTTCTGTTTTTAACTATAAGACTATCGACGAGGCCCTTTTGTTACAAAGAAACACTGCACCGCATCAGAAAAGGCCGCCCATGGGCGGCCTTTGAAGTGTTTTTTCCGACGTACACGCTGCCGAAAAAAACAGATTATCATTCTTTCGCGCCTTCCGGCGCGAAAGAATGCGAGGCTTTTTTCTGAGCAGCACTCAGCTCTCATCCGCCGTGGGAAGCCTCCAGGGGACATCCTTAAACGCTTCTCCGGCCTCCAGCGCCTCCACGGTGCCGGCGGACACGTCCAGGATGTGGGCGGCAAAGTCCTCCGCCCGCTCCTCGGGCAAGAGGGCAGACAGCACGACGTCCACCCCATAGTCCACAGCTTCCACCACGCCGCCGAAGGAGCCGATCTCCCGGCGCATCCCCTCAAACTGGGCATAGGTGCAGGGGACCTCCATGGCCACCCACCGGCGGACCACCGAGATCCCCGCCCCATCCAGGGCGTCCTTGGCGGCGGCGGAATAGGCCCGAACCAGCCCCCCAGCCCCCAGGAGGATCCCACCAAAGTACCGGGTGACCACACACACCACATCATTGACGTTCTCCCGTTGGAATACATTGAGCATGGGCTGGCCCGCCGTGCCCTGGGGCTCGCCGTCGTCGGAGTATCGCTCCACGCCCCCCTCCCGCAGCCGGTAGCACCAGCAGTTGTGCCGGGCGTCATAGCGCTTCTTTTTGGTCTCCTCAATCCGGGCCCTGGCCTCCTCCTCAGAGGACACCCGCCACACCTGGCCGATAAACCGGGATCGCTTCTCTACCAGTTCTGTCTGGCTGTGCTGGGTAGGAATATAGTATTCGATCATATAGTCACCTCAGTGCAGATAGTATGCGTTTGACCAGCCCGCCGGGCGGGGCACCCTATTCCTCCTCGGGAAACAGCTGGATGTCCAGCGCCTCGCAGATGCGGAAGAACTGTTCCAGAGAAGGATTTTTACGGCCTCTCTCTATTTCACTCAAAAATGTTTGCGTAATCCCAAGCTGCTGGGCCAGTTTATGCTGGCTCAGGCCTTTTGCTTCTCGCTTTGCTCTCATAATCTTACGATAATCCTTCATTGCAATCACCTGCTTTAAATTATAGTATAGCTGATAGCTATTCTTTTTGAAACAAGAGCTTACAGCTCTTGCTCGATTTAAGGTGATAGTATGGAAACCGCAGCGCATGGCTGGAAGACTTTTCCGAAAGCTGTGACTCCCTGCTGGAAGACGCCATTCTCCTTCGTGTCGCCATACGATATCTGACCACGACCTGTTCTCCCTGAGCGGGATCTTTACAAAATAAGCGGGACGGCGCTGGCCGTCCCGCCTCTCCTTATTTCAGCTTTGCGTACATACAGTAGTCGTGGAGCTGTCCATTTTTGATTACTCCCCGCGCCATCACGCCCTCCAGATGGAAGCCTGCCTTCTCCAGCACCCGCCGGGAGGCAGCGTTATGGGCATAGGGCTCGGCAAAGATGCGAACGATATCCCAGCGATGGAAGCCCAGGCGGCACAGCTCCTCCACAGCGGCCGACATAATGCCTCGGCCCCAGAATTCCCGCCCCAGCCAGTAGCCCAGCTCGGCGGAGAGGCGGTATACGTCTGTCCCTCTGGTCAGGGCGATGCTGCCCACTGCTTGCCCGTTCACAGAGATGGCTCGGAAGATAGCCTGTCCCTCATCCGCCGCCATACAGCTTTGGATAAACTCCCGTGCATCGGACAGGTGATAGGGGGCAGGAAATATGTCCCGGAGATTGGCCGCCACCTGGGGGTCATCTGCGTACCGGGTAATGGAGGGGGCGTCCTCCGGACGCCATTCCCGAAGCTCAAAGCCCACCGTCATTCCTCCCAGGGCTCTCTGTGAGGCTTCCACCCCTCCACCAGAGGGCCAAGCTGGCCGATGACCTTGGGGGTGCAGACCGCCACCACGTCGATGGTCTCACCATACTCCACGTTCTCCACCTTCGCGTCCTGGTATAGCTTTTCCAGCAGTCCGCCCCGGTCATAGGGCAGATGGATCGTAACCCGCCTGGCTCCGTTGTCCAGCCGCTTCCCTATGGCGGCCAGCAGCTCAGGCACCCCCTCCCCGGTCTTGGCAGAGATGGATACAATGCCCTCCCCGTGGGGCCGGATGTCCCCCGTCCACAGGTCGCACTTGTTGAATACCTCGACGCGCGGAGTTTGGTCCGCTCCCAGCTCATGGATCAGTTGGTCCACCACCTGGGCCTGTTCCCTCCACTGGGGGTTCGAGGCGTCGATGATGTGTAGCAGCAAATCGGCATACTCCAGTTCCTCCAATGTGGCCTTGAATGCCTCTACCAGATGGTGGGGCAGCTTACGGATGAAGCCCACCGTGTCGGACAGCAGTACAGTACAGGTGTCAGAGATCTCCAGAGTCCGGGTAGTGGTGTCCAACGTGTCGAAGAGCCGGTCGTTTGCCGGGATTTCCGCCCCGGTCAGGTGGTTGAGCAGTGTGGACTTGCCCGCGTTGGTATACCCTACAATGGCCACCACCGGGACCTCGTTCTTGATGCGGCGCTCCCGCTGGGTGGCTCGTACCCGGCGGACCTCCTTCAAGTCCCCCTCCAGCTTGGATATCTTTTTCCGGATATGCCGGCGGTCGCTCTCCAACTGGGTCTCGCCGGGGCCACGGGTGCCGATGGCGCCCTCCTGGCGCTCCAGGTGCTTCCACATACCCAGCAGCCGCGGCAGCAAATATTTGTACTGGGCCAGTTCTACCTGGAGGCGGCCCTCCTTGGTTCTGGCCCGCTGGGCAAAGATGTCGAGAATGAGGGCGGATCGGTCCAGAACCGCCACTCCCAGGTCCTCTGTGAGGGCCCGCTGCTGTGAGGGGGAAAGGGCGTTATCAAAGACGACCATGTTGGCATCCATGGCCTGGACCAGCTCTTTTACCTCGGCAACCTTGCCCTCCCCGATAAAGGTGCGGGGGTCTGGGCTGTCCTTGGACTGGGTGACCACACCCACGGTCTCTCCCCCCGCAGTCTCCAACAGAGCGGCCAGCTCCTCCATCGTCTCCTCGGTGGCGTTCTCCTCCTGGGACATGCTGAAGGCGTTCAGCCCCACCAGCACAGCCCGGTCAAATTTTTCTTGCGTAAGTTTGTCTGACATTTTTCCTCCGAATCACAGCGCGGGACTGCCCCCGCCTTATTTTTGCAGAACTTCCACGATTTCCCCGATGTACAGGGTGTGGTAATCCTTCTCCGGGTACCACTTCTCCCGGATCTCCTGGGGGATGTTTTTGGCATCCAGTGCCTGGGCAAATCGCTTACGGCACACCAGCACCAGTTCGGCCTGCTCGAAATAGGGAGCGCCACATTCCGCGGTTTTTACTGTAAAGCCGCATTCCTTTACCTTATCGATATCCCGTCCGCTCTTGGAACCGCATAGGGATAGGGCCTTCCGGTACTCCTCCCCAAAAAAGGTCAGGGTGAAATATTCTTCTTGGTCGATGAACTCCTTGGTATACCGCTGTGGCCGGATATAGCAGGTGGCCGCGGGCGCCCCCCAGATGACACCCAGCCCGCCCCAAGAGGCGGTCATCGTATTGCACCGCTCCTCTGTTCCAGCGGTGATCAGCATCCATTTGTCCCCGATCAGTGAAAAGGGATTTTCTTTCAGCTCCTTAGGCGCGATTTTCTTGAACATGACATTGTCCTCCTTAATTTAATATCATATAGGACCATTAAATAGGGTATGCGGCTGACCCGTCTTTTTTGCAGCGATACGCAAAAAGCCGCACCGATTCCTCGGTGCGGCTTTTGAAGGCGGGATCTTACTTGGCCAAGCCAAACTTCTTATTGAAGCGGCTGACACGGCCACCGGTGTCTACCATCTTCTGCTTGCCGGTGTAGAAGGGGTGACACTTGGAGCACACTTCCACGCGGATATCCTTCTTAGTGGAACCAGTTTCGATCACGTTGCCGCAGGCGCACCGGATGGTGGTCTGCTCATAATTAGGGTGGAGGCCTTCCTTCATTGTATGTTCACCTCTTTCTCCATGGAGGGTATTCTCGTAAACGCAACTGATATAATAGCATAGTTTTTGTGGAAAAGCAACCACTTTTTTCAAAAAAGTTTAGTCCCTCCCACTCCAAAATATCTCTTGACAAAGGGCCCTCCTTCGGCTAAAATGATGGGCAAGAAAATGCGATGAAGGGGAAAAAGGCAGGCCCCTCTCACCCAGAGAGCCGGCGGTTGGTGCGAGCCGGTGTGAGTCAGCCTGTGTATAACTGGCCCCCGAGCAGTCCATCTGAACCAGCGAGTAGGGTGGAACGTCTGGCCCCGTTACCGGCCGCGGCCTTGTTGGAGGCTATGAGGGCTGTGTGGGAGACCCACAGCTGAACCAGGGTGGTACCGCGTGGTTATAATACACGCCCCTGACTTTTAAAAGTCAGGGGCGTTTTTTCATCCCCTGATGGCCGCTCCGCCGCCAACTACAGCGGAGCAAACAAAAAGGAGGAACTCATTATGAACCCAGGCTACAAAAAGTACATCCCCTTCCAGCCCCAGAAGATCGTGGGCCGCACCTGGCCGGACAAGGTCATCACAAAAGCCCCCGTGTGGTGCTCCGTGGACCTGCGGGACGGAAACCAGGCTCTGGTAGACCCCATGAATATGGAGGAAAAGCTGGAATATTTCCACACCCTGCTGGACATTGGCATCAAGGAGATTGAGATTGGCTTCCCCTCCGCCAGTGAAACCGACTATGAGATCTGCCGGGAACTGATCGAGGGAGGGCACATCCCAGACGACGTGACCATCCAGGTGCTGGTCCAGGCCCGTGAACACCTGATCAAAAAAACCTTTGAGGCCATCCGCGGCGCCAAGCACGTCATCCTCCACTTCTATAACTCCACCTCCACCCTCCAGCGCAAGGTGGTATTCCATATGGACACTGACGGCATCACCAAAATCGCCACTGACGCCGCTGACCTGATCTATGAGATGGCCCAGCCCCTCATCCAGGAGGGCATGGACCTCCGCTTTGAATACTCCCCTGAGTCCTTCATGGGCACTGAGATGGACTACGCGGTAGAGATCTGCCAAGCTGTGCTGGAGCGTCTCCACGCCACCCCGGAAAATAAGGTCATCCTGAACCTACCCACTACCGTGGAAAACTGTATGCCCAACCAGTTTGCCGATATGCTGGAGTATTTCTGCAAGAAGATCCCTAGCCGGGACAGCGCCATCATCTCCCTCCATCCCCACAACGACCGGGGCTGCGGCGTGGCCACAGCGGAGATGGGCCTGCTGGCCGGAGCCGAACGGGTGGAGGCCACCCTGTTCGGCAACGGCGAGCGCACTGGAAACGTAGACATTGTCACCCTGGCCATGAATATGTATACTCAGGGCATCGACCCCAAGCTGGACTTCTCCAACATCAACAAGATCCGTGAGATGTATGAGCGGTGCACCAAGATGCCGGTAGGCGACCGGCAGCCCTATGTGGGCAAACTGGTATTTACCGCGTTCTCCGGCAGCCACCAGGATGCCATCAACAAGGGTACCCAGTATATGAAGGAGTCCAACTCCGACTACTGGGAGATCCCTTACCTGCCCATCGACCCAGCCGATGTGGGCCGGGAGTATGAACCAGTCATCCGTATCAACTCCCAGTCCGGTAAGGGAGGCGCGGCCTATATCATGGAGCACAACTTTGGCTTCGATCTGCCCAAGGCCATGCACCCCGACTTCGGAGCCGTGGTCCAGAAGGAGACTGACGCTGTGGGCAAGGAAATCAGCCCCGAGCGTATCTTTGAGCTGTTCCAGCAGGAGTACATCGAGGCCAAGGAGCCCTACAAGCTGCTCAAGCACGCCTTTGCGGAAAACATTGATAGCGAAGGTCATTCCCATGTCGCCTTCTGGGGCACCCTCCAGCACACCGATACTATTTTTAAGGTATCCGGCGAGGGCAACGGCCCCATTGACGCCTTCTTCAATGCCATCAAGGATGAGAAGATGTCCCACTTTACCTTCCTGGACTACTCCTCCCACGCCATCACCGACGGCTCTGACTCCCAGGGCGTGGCCTATATTCTGCTCCAGGACCAGCGCACTGGGAAGAAATACTGGGGCGTTGGCCTGTCCCACAACATCAATCTGGCCCCCCTGCGGGCCATCCTGTCCGCCATCAACCGCTCCAAGCGCAGTTGACCAGACGCGTCCCTCTCCCACACGGGAGGGGGACGCGTCTTCATATTCCGGTTCTTCCTTTTGGCTTTTACCCCTTCTAACGCCATCCCTTTTTTATGATCTCTCTTAACAATCTCGTTATCTTCTCATTTTTACCGCTTACTTCCGAGATTACCCATTGATTGTTTGGGCGATATGGTTTAAGATATAGAAAAACCCTTATGCGGAGGAGATAAGCCAATGCCAAAGCGCACCGACAATACACAAAAGGCCGTCAAGGCCCCTGCCCGTATGTCCAAAAAGGACCCGCTCACTCGGGAGCAGCTCCACGCCATCGACGCCTGGTGGCGGGCCGCAAACTACCTGTCCGCCTGCCAGCTCTATCTGCTGGACAACCCCCTCCTGCGGGAACCTTTGAAGCCCGCTCATTTGAAGCAGAACATCGTGGGCCACTGGGGCACCTGCCCCGGCCAAAATTTTATCTATACCCATCTCAACCGCGCAATCGTCAAGTATGAGCTGAACATGATCTACATCTGCGGCCCCGGCCACGGAGGGAACGCCGTGGTAGCCCAAGACTACTTGGACGGCTCCTACAGCGAGGTCTATCCCAACATCAGTCAGGACACCGAGGGAATGAAGCGGCTGTTCCGCCAGTTCTCTTTCCCCGGCGGCATCCCCTGCCACACAGCCCCTGAAACCCCAGGTTCCATCAACGAGGGGGGAGAACTGGGCTACTCCCTGTCTCACGCCTTCGGCGCCGTCATGGATAACCCGGATTTGATCGCCGCCTGCGTCGTTGGCGACGGCGAGGCGGAGACCGGCCCTCTGGCTACCGCCTGGCACTCCAACAAGTTTCTCAATCCCATCAGCGATGGAGCTGTCCTGCCTATCCTCCACCTCAATGGCTTTAAAGTGGCTAACCCTACCATCCTCTCCCGCATCTCCCACGAGGAGCTGGAGATGTTCTTCAAGGGCTGCGGCTGGGAACCCCGTTTTGTAGAGGGGAGCGAGCCCAGGACCATGCATCAGAAGATGGCCGCGGCCCTGGACTGGGCAGTCCGTGAGATTCAGCGTATCCAGGAGTACGCCCGCACCTCAGGTGATGCCTCCCGTCCCCGTTGGCCCATGATTGTTCTGCGCTCCCCCAAGGGCTGGACCGGCCCCAAAGAGGTAGACGGTAAGCAGGTTGAGGGCAGCTGGCGGGCCCACATGGCTCCCATCCCTGTCCATGATGGACAGCCCGGCCGTATCCAGGAGCTGGAACGCTGGCTGCGCAGCTATAAGCCGGAGGAGCTCTTTGATGAAAACGGCTCTCTCCTCCCCGCTATTCGAGAACTGGCCCCTCAGGGAGAGCGCCGCATGGGGGCCAATCCCCACGCCAACGGCGGACTCCTGCTGCGGGATCTGCGGGTGCCCGACTTCCGGGAATACACCCTGGACGTCCCCCAGCCCGGCATGGTGGAGGCCGCCGACATGGATGTGCTGGGAGGATATGTCCGGGACGTGATGAAGCGGAATCTGGAAAACCGGAACTTCCGTGTCTTTGCTCCAGACGAGGCCGCTTCCAATCGGCTCTCTCAGGTCTTTCAGGCCAGCGGCCGCCGCTGGACCGACTCCATCGACTCCAGGTCGGACGAGAACCTGTCCCATGACGGCCGTGTCATGGACGCCGCCCTGTCCGAGCACCTGTGTCAGGGCTGGCTGGAGGGCTATCTGCTCACCGGACGGCACGGCTTTCTCAGCAGCTACGAGGCATTCATCCGCACAGTGGACTCTATGGTATCCCAGCACGCCAAGTGGCTGAAGGTGGCCCGGCAGCTCCCCTGGAGGCAGTCCATCGCCTCGCTGAACTATGTGCTGTCCTCCAACGTGTGGCAGCAGGACCATAATGGCTTCACCCATCAGGACCCCGGATTTCTGGACCATGTAGCCAACAAAAAGGCCGATGTGGTTCGGCTCTATCTGCCCCCCGACGCCAACTGCCTGCTGTCCTGCTTCGATCACTGTATCCAGAGTAAGAACTATATCAACGTAATGGTGGCCTCAAAGCTGCCCCGGCCCCAGTGGTTGAATATGGACGAGGCTATTAAGCACTGTACCCACGGCATCGGCATCTGGCAGTGGGCCTCCAACGACCAGGGCTACGAGCCGGACGCTGTGCTGGCCTGCTGCGGCGACACCCCCACCCTGGAGACTCTGGCCGCAGTCACCATCCTGCGCCATTACCTCCCTGACCTAAAGATCCGGGTCATCAATGTGGTGGACCTGATGAAGCTCCAGCCCCATACCGAGCACCCACACGGCCTGACCGACGAGGACTACGACGCCCTGTTCACCACTGAGGCCCCCATCATCTTTGCCTTCCACGGCTATCCCACCCTGGTCCACGAGCTGACCTACCGCCGGCACAACAAAAAGCTCCACGTCCGCGGCTACAAGGAGGAGGGCACCATCACCACCCCCTTCGATATGCGGGTACGCAATGACATCGACCGCTTCCACCTGGTGATGGACACGGTGAAGCGGCTGCCTCAGCTTGGCAACAGCGCCTCCTATCTTATTCAGGAGATGAAGGACAAGCTGGTGGAACACCGGCAGTATATCACCACCTATGGTCAGGATCTGCCTGAGGTACGGGAGTGGAAATGGAACGGCGGCAAAGGCAATTACTAAAAGGGGACCCCAGGGGGTTGACCTCTTAGGGCAGCCTATGCTATAATTCAATCAATGTCGGCAGGAAGCCGGCGTCCGCGCCCATAGTTCCATATCTTCTGAAAATCAATACCGTGAAGGTATCTCCTGCCCAGAAGGGCGGGAGCCTTCCCGGTATTTTTTCATCTGTATGTAAAGGAGAACATTTATGACAACGACCAAAAACAGCACTTCCATCAAGCGTATGGTCATCGCCGCCCTAATGCTCGCCCTGGCCTACATCCTTCCCAACTTTACCGGAAACATCCCCCAGATCGGTAATATGCTGCTGCCTATGCATCTGCCAACCATCCTGTGCGGCTACTTGTGCGGCGGCCCCTGGGGCGCAGCGGTGGGCTTTATCGCGCCCTTGATGCGCTCCGCTATCCTCGGTATGCCGCCGCCGTTCCCCACCGCCATCTCCATGGCCGTTGAGATGGCGGTCTACGGCTTTGTGTCCGGCTTCCTGTACCGGCGTCTGCCCAAGACTCTGGGCGGCATCTATGCCTCTCTCATCTCCGCCATGCTTATCGGCCGGGTAGTCTGGGGCGTGGTCCAGCTCACCCTGCTCACCTCCAGCGGTACGGAATTTCCCTTCTCCGCCTTTGTCGCCGGTGCCTTTACCAACGCCATCCCCGGCATCATCCTCCAACTGGTGGCCATCCCCATCATCGTTCTGGCCCTTCAGCGAGCCAATCTGATCCCCCAAGAGGGTTGAGCCATGTCTGATCTGGCGGAGCTCCTGAAGGAGCATTATGACAACCATCCGGCCATGGAGGTTCGGGACGCCATAAAATTTATCTATCAGAGTCATATGGGACCAGGGCATCTCATCTCCGACGAGAGGGCGGCCCTAGACCGGCTGGCGGAGGAGTGGGCCCGTCTGCCGGCCGATCCAAGCTCTCCTCTGTCCGAGCCCCTTGGAAACGGCCTGTGCAGGCTGTCGCTAAGTGCCTGTAAAGGGATAAAGCTATCCATCAAAACATTGAATCGCCTTTTTGTCCTCACCGCCCGAAAGACAGTCCTTGACCGGGCAGGGTTGGAGCAGGACTTAGAATTGCTCCAAGCCCTCCCCTTTTCCCAGGAGAGTTCAAAGCAATATCTGGCCCAGTACCGTGCCCAAGGCTGTCCCGCGCTTAGTCACAGCAAGACCTATTGTGATACCTACTCCCCTGCTTACCGTGTGGTATCTCAATATTATGTAAATCAAATACCGCTCCTGGCCGCTGTAGACCAGTTGCTTACCCAGGGGCAGCCCGTCCTTGTCGCCATCGACGGCCCCTGCGCCTCTGGCAAGTCTACCCTAGGTGCCGCTCTGGCAGAGCTCTACTGCTGTCCCCTGCTCCATATGGACGACTTCTTTTTACTGCCTCAGGACAGGACGCCGGAGCGTCTGGCCAAGCCGGGAGAAAATGTGGACCATGAGCGGTTTGACCGCGAGGTTCTCTCCCCCCTCTGCCATGGCCAAACTGCGGTATACCGGCCCTGGCAGTGCCGGTCCGGCTGCTTTGGCCCGGCTGTCCCTGTGGAGCCAGGCCCCCTCACTGTGGTAGAGGGAAGCTACTCTCTGCACCCCAGCCTACGGGACCGCTACCAGCTTCGGGTATGGGTAGAGGCCCCCTGGGAGGTCCGCCGGACCCGTCTGGAACGGCGGGACCCCGGCTGCGTAGATCGTTTTTTGAACATCTGGGTCCCTCTGGAGGACCACTATTTCCAGGCCTGTCATGTGAAAGACTGCTGTCAGATCCACTGTTCCGGGCAATAAAAAGCTGCCGGTCCTTTCAGAAGAAAGACCGGCAGCTTTTTTACTTTTGAATAAATTCCTCCACTTGGGCGGTAACCTGTACCAGATCCCGCCGAATAGAGATATGCTGGGGACACAGCTCCTCACAGCGGCCACAGCCCACGCAGTTGGCGGGACGTGCCCCCTCCCCCAGCCCTTTCCAGGACCGGCGCGTCAATCTCTGGTTCTCATACATCCCCATGCTGTTCCAGATCCTGAAGCTCTCAGGGATATCCACGCCAGCAGGGCAGGGCATGCAGTAGCGGCAGCCAGTACAGCCGTTCTTTACCCGCTGTTTCAGCAGCAGGGTGGTCTCATCCACTCCAGCCTCCTCCTCAGGACACAAGGGCCGAAATTGCCCCAGGGTGGCCAGGTTGTCCTCTAGCTGCTCCATAGTGGTCATTCCACTGAGCAGAACAGCTGCGCCGGGCCGGCTGGCCACCCAGCGCAGAGCCCAAGACGCATCAGAGGCCTCCGGGTCCAGCACTCGGAGCGGAGCGGCCACCTCCTCCGGCAGCTTGGCCAGCAAGCCGCCCTTCACCGGCTCCATCACCACCACTGGGACCCCCAGACCTCTGGCCAACTCCAGCCCTTTCAGGCCGGCTTGGTGCTCTGTGTCCATGTAATTGAGCTGGATCTGACAAAAGTCCCAGTGCCGGAACCGGAGTATCTCCTCAAACACCTCATAGTCGTCGTGAAAGGAAAATCCCAGTTTTCTGATTTTTCCCTGGCGCTGGTACTCCTCCAGCAGGGAGGGAATTTTCAGTTCCACCATTTTTGTCCAGGTACGGCGGCTCAGGCTGTGGAGCAGATAGAAGTCCACATAGTCCCTGTCCAGCCGTTCCAGCTGGGTATGAAAGAGCTCCTCCGCCTTCTCCCGGCTGTCCACCAGCCAGCAGGGCAGCTTCGTGGCCAGATAGTAGCTCTCCCTGGGGTACTCCTTCAGGGCCTGCCCTAAAAAGGATTCGCTCTCTCCCTCGTGGTAAGTCCAGGCGGTATCGTAATAGTTGATGCCCGCCTCCATAGCCCTCCGGATCAAGTCTGCCGCCTTTTCCCGGTCGATCTTTTTTGTCTCTCGATCCAGGGGATAGCGCATCCCGCCGTAGCCCAACAGAGAGGGCTCCAGCCCGCTTATCTCACGCCGCTCCATCCTTCATCCTTCCAATTCCGCCACCATCTGGTCGATTGCCTGGGCCACATAGACCGGGAGCGCCTGTTCCCTCACCCCGGCCACCAGGACCCCGCAGCTGTTCATGGGGACCAGGAACTTCTTTGCCCTACAACTGCCCACGGCCTGTGCCATAGCCGGAGTCACTTCCCCCAGGATGGCGTTTGCCACCACGATGCCTACTGGGCCCAGAATCGCGTCCGCGTCCTCTACGCCCCGCAGGACCGGATTCTCTCCCGTGGCGCCGTGGTCCGCCCCTGCCTTTAGCATGGTAGAGGTGGCGATACTGTTGGTCCCCAAGGCATATACTTCCGCCTGGGGGACGCGGGACTTGACCCCCTCCACTAGCAGCTTGCCCAGGCGGCCCCCCTGGCCGTCTACGACTACGATTTTCATCGATCTTTCCTCCCCTCCCCGGATCTGCCCGAAGATTCTCTCTCATTTATTATACTAAATTTCCGTCTATCACACAAGGAAAAAGGCCCCGGAAGCCGACCGCTCCGAGGCCTTTTCTCCGCCGCAGTTTAGTTTCCGATGTTGGTCAGGGCCTCCAGCACATCGTAGCGGTCCATATCAAACTCTTTGGTCATCGCCAGGGCCTCCTCCATATCCAGGTCCACGATACGGCCGTCCCGGGTGGCGATAATCCGGTTCCCACGTCCCTGGGCCAGCGCCATGACTGCCTCGTATCCCATGCGGCTGGCAGTCTCCCGGTCCCGTGCGGAAGGTGAGCCGCCCCGCTGGATGTGCCCCAGCACTGTGACACGGGGATCGATCCCCACCTCCTCATGGATGCGTTTGCCGATCTCAATAGCGCTGCCCGCCCCTTCGGCTACCACCACCATGTAGTGGGTGGAGCCAGCCAGACGCGCCCTGCGGATTTTCTCTACTACATCCCGCTCAAAATCTACCGTCCGTTCGGGAATCAGGACAGCGGTAGCGCCCACAGCGATGCCTACATAGAGCGCCAGGTAACCGGCGTGGCGGCCCATGACCTCTACCACAGAGCAACGCTCATGGGACTGCATGGTATCCCGCAGCTTATCGATACACTCGATGGCGGTGTTACAGGCAGTATCAAATCCAATGGTATAGTGGGAACAGCCGATATCGTTGTCGATGGTAGCAGGGATGCCCACCACCTCCAGCTTGTGGCCAGATTCCGCTATCTGCCGTGACAGGGCCAGTGCCCCTCGGAAGGTACCGTCCCCTCCGATGGCTACAATGCCGTCCAACCCCAACAGCTTGCAGGTGGCGATGGCTTTCTCCCGGCCCTCATGCTGCATAAACTCCAGACTGCGGGCCGTATAGAGCATAGTTCCGCCCTTGTCAATAATATGGCTGACACTGGAACCGCTCAACTGCACAAAGTCGCTGTTGATCAGGCCGCTCCAGCCCCGGCGAATGCCAACACACTCAATCCCCTGGTTCACAGCGGTGCGGACCACTCCACGGACCGCGGCGTTCATGCCAGGGGCATCGCCGCCGCTGGTCAGTACGCCGATGCGCTTCACTTGGCTGCTCATTTCCTGGAACCTCCTCACGATATGCCGGACTGGAACGCCGGCTCTCGATTTAACTCTATCGTTTTATCATTATAGCTGTCATGCTCCTGGCCTGTCAAGGCTCTCAGATCTGCATCAGAAAAGACGGTTTATTTTGCCCAGAGCGTAAAAAAATGGACCCGAAAATTTTTACGCCAAAATTTTGCATTTCCCTGTTGACAAGCGGGAAACAGTTTAGTATAATAAGCAAGCCGTCGCAAGAGCGAGCACAGTGGGGAGCATAGCTCAGCTGGTAGAGCACATGCCTTACAAGCATGGGGTCACAGGTTCGAGCCCTGTTGTTCCCACCACTTTTTCCTGATGGTCCATTTCTTCGGACTACCTGGCTCGGTAGTTCAGTTGGTTAGAACGCCGGCCTGTCACGCCGGAGGTCGAGGGTTCAAGTCCCTTCCGAGTCGCCATTTGCCTCTGTAGCTCAGTTGGTAGAGCAGAGGACTGAAAATCCTCGTGTCGTTGGTTCGATTCCGACCGGAGGCACCATCCCCCGCATAGGAAACTTCGCGGGGGATCCAAAACGCGAGTGTAGCTCATCTGGTAGAGCGCCACCTTGCCAAGGTGGAGGTAGCGAGTTCGAGCCTCGTCACTCGCTCCAGTTAGATGGAGCAAAGACCTCTTTGCTCCATCTTTAAATAAGGTGCCATAGCCAAGTGGTAAGGCAGAGCTCTGCAAAAGCTCCACTCCCCAGTTCAAATCTGGGTGGCACCTCCATAAAAATAACCACACCTAACGGTGTGGTTATTTTTATGGATACCTGAGATGTTTAAAATGCTCGGCGGAAATGAGCCCGCGCCGCCCCATCGTGCTGGGCTCCAGTTTCAGCGGACCAAAGCCGCTTTCATTCTACGGAGATTCAAATACACGAGGTGGGACAAATATTGATCATGATTTATGAAGGAGCGCCAGGAACCTACCCGGCGCTCCTTTTCTTCACAGTCTGCGCTCCAGATCATTCTTATCTGTCAGCTTTACACCACCCCGAAACAATTCCACAGCCCCGGAGGCGGCCAGCTTCTTCAGCGTTCGGGTCACCGCCTCCCGGGCGCTACCAATGGCCTGGGCCATCTGCTCCTGGGTAACCTTCAAGGTATCGGTCCCCAGCCGCTCACACTCCTCCAGCAAGTAGGCCGCCAGCCGCTGCTCCAATGTGCGGAACAGCATCTGCTCCACAGCAGTGAGCACCTGGGAAAAATGCTGGGTGGCACCCCGGTACAGGAAATTTTCCACATACAGGTTATCCCGCACCAGCGTCGACAGACACACCGCAGGAATGACCACCACCTCCACCCTGCCCTCGGCCTGGACCTGGACATCGAAGGAGGACACAGACATAGTACAGGCGGCCGTCATAATACAGACTTGCCCCCCGGAAATACGAGAGATAGTAGCTTCCCGCCCATCCTCGGACAAGAGGAACAGCCGCACGACGCCTGATCGGATCAACAGCAATCCCAGACAGTCCCGCTCCCCAGACCAGATCATCTGCCCCGGCTCATAATCCGCCTCATAGGCGGCTGCCCTTACCCGGTCCCGCTCCTGGTCAGAGAGCTTATCCCAAAACGCCAGTTCTTCCAAACAGTATCCAGTCATGGGCACCCCTCCTTTTCTTTTGACTCTATGATAGCTGTTTTCTCTGAAAAAAACAAGAGTCCTTGTAACTCGGTCACAGAACTGCCTCTCCATCTCTTAGTATATTAAAGGCAATATCTCCGCCTTGACAGCCTGTATTCCATGCTTTACCCTTAATCCCTGAAGCCGATATATCTATATAAAATAATAGGAGGGCCCTATGACCTATTTCATCACCTTTTTGGAGGGTATTATCACCTTCATCTCCCCATGTCTATTGCCTATGCTGCCCATCTACCTATCCTATTTCGCCGGGGGCAACCCAGATGAGAGTCAGGGCACGGTACTAAAAAACGCCGTCGGCTTCGTCCTGGGCTTCACCACAGTTTTCGTGGCTATGGGGGCTTTTGCTGGCTCCATCGGCGCCCTGCTTCGGCAATACCAGACGGCCGTCAATCTCGTCAGCGGCCTGCTGGTCATTCTCTTTGGTTTGAACTTTCTTGGTCTGTTCAATCTTAATATCTTCAAGGGTACTCGGGGATTCAGCCAGACCCATGAGATGGGCTTTCTCTCCGCTCTGCTCTTCGGGCTCATTTTCGCAGTGGGCTGGACTCCCTGTGTAGGTGCCTTTCTAGGCTCCGCCCTTATGCTGGCCTCCCAGCAGGGCTCGGCCCTCCAGGGTATCCTCCTCTTGTTGTGTTATTCTGCCGGCCTTGGCATTCCTTTTCTGGCCAGCGCCCTACTCATCCAATCCCTAAAGAGCGCCTTCGGCTGGATCAAGGCCCACTATGGAATTATTACAAAACTGTCCGGCCTGCTCCTCGTCTTGGTTGGTATAATGATGGCCACTGGCACCATGGGGCAGCTTCTGACCTTTTTGGCATAGGGAGGGAATTCTATGAAACGTTCTAAAAAGACTTTTATTCTGGCCGCCGTCCTGGTTCTGCTCCTCGCGGGAGCCGGATTGCTGTACAACAAACTTTCCCAGGGCAGATCCCCTGGCCTGCCCCCGGTAGAGGACAGTGCTTCCTCCTCCAAGGAGAGCAGCCCCGTCCCCGCTCCTTCCTTTCCCCTTGAGGCCCCGGAAGGGAATTTATTGGATTTGTCCGACCTGATTGGAGACAAACCGGTGGTGCTGAACTTCTGGGCCAGTACCTGCCCCCCCTGCAAGGAGGAGATGCCGGACTTTCAGGCGGCCTTTGAACAGTACGGTCAGGAGATCCATTTTGTCATGGTCAATGTGGGGGACGCCATGCAGGGGGAGACGCGAGAAAAGGCGGAGGCTTTTCTCATGGAGACAGGGTATTCCTTCCCTGTATATTACGATATCGACTATCAGGGCATCCTGACCTACGGAGTCACCGGCTTCCCCCACACCTATTTTATCGACAGCCAGGGAAATCTGCAGCTCTACGCCCCTGGAATGATCAGCGCCGCAGGGCTCCAGCAGGGGCTGCACTCCATCAGCCCCGATCTGGTGCCTGCTCCAGAATCTTAACCCAAAGGCTTCTCTAGAAGGACTTTTACCCCCTTCTCCCCTTGCCAGCGAGACAAAAAAGAGGTATAATATTTTTTATGTGGAATATGCGGTGAAGTTCTATTTTCAAGCTGCTATACCCTGTCCGCCGGATGCCAAACTGCGGCATCCGGCGGATGTACGACAGGCCCCTATGTTGAAGGAGAAACCCATGAAAAAATTTTTATCTGCCTTTCTTTCCCTGGCGGTCGCTCTGTCCTTAACGGCACTGCCTGCCTCCGCCCTAGAGCTGGAGGACGCCAAAACCCTACTCCAGACCTACTATGTGGATCCCCTGCCGGATGAGATCTGGTCCCTGGACTCTCTGGACGAGATTTTAGAGGCCATCGGCGACCCCTACACCGTCTACATGAACACCGAGGAATATCAGGCCTTTCTCTCCTCGGTCAATGGGGACACAGTCGTCGGAATTGGCGCCTCTGTGGAAAACGCCTATAACGACGGCTACCGTATCATGTCCATCCTGCCGGACTCCCCCGCCCTTGAGGCTGGGCTGGAGGCCGGGGACCGCATCATTGCCGTAGACGGCGTAGCTACTGCCGCCGGGGTGGATCCCCGCACTATGATCAGCGGCCAGGAGGGCACTACGGTCACCATCACTGTCATCAGTCAGTCAGATGGGCAGCGGCGGGATTACACGATGGAGCGCCGCTCGGTCCTCATCCCTATCGTCACCTATGATCTGGTGGATGGAGTGGCAGTCATCGACTGCACCAGCTTTGGCGCCAGCACCGCCTCTGTGGTCCAGGCTGCCATTGAGGAACTGGACAACCAGACCGCCATCTGGCTGATGGATCTGCGCTCCAACCCCGGCGGTACAGATGAGTCCGCCGCGCTCACTGCTGGCCAGTTCATCGGCAGCGCCATCATGGTCTACTTCCGTGACAGCGCCGGCGGCTATTACTACCGGGCCACCTCCCCCCTGGTGGAGGACCTGACGGACAAGCCCCTGGTCATCCTGACCAGCCCCCATTCCGCCAGCGGCTCCGAGCTCTTCGCCGCCGCAATCCGAGACTATGAGGCGGGGATTGCCCTGGGTCAGCGCACCTTCGGCAAGGGGATTGCCCAGAACATCTATGACGAGAGCAACACTACCGGTATTTTTGATGGGGACTGCCTGAAGATCACCACCCTCCGCTTCTTCTCCCCCGACGGCACCACCAACCATATTGTAGGCGTCCTTCCTACCCTGGTCATTTCCGCTGAAAACGCCCCTGCCGCCGCCCTCCTGTTGGGCCAGGAGGAGCCCAGCCGAGCCTCCGGCCATCTGAAGCTGTCTCTGGCCGGCCAGACCTTCTATCTGAAGATCAGTGAGGCGCTCAACGCAGACAACAAGGCTGCCTTTACCGAGCTGCTGGAGGCTCTGCCCCCTTCCGCCCTTCTGTATCAAGGCGCCGGCACCCGGACCTGGACTGAGGTATCCCCCGCCGACCTGGCACGGGAGAAGCAGTTGGACTTTACCGCCCGTTCCTTCTCCGACTTGGAAGGGAGCGAGTTTGAGCGGGAGATCCGCACGCTGGCCACCTATCAGCTGCTGGGCGGCTATGAGGACGGCACCTTCCGCCCGGACAACACTGTCACCAGGGCTGAGTTCTGCGCTATGGCGGCCACTGCCCTGGCACTCCCCGCCGACCACAGTGTGCTGGACCAGTTCTCTGATGTGAGTGCCCAGTCCTGGTATGCTGACGGCATCTCCGCCATGGCCGATATGGGGTTTATCTCCGGCTACGGTGATGGCACCTTCCGCCCGGACAGCACCATCACCTATCAGGAGATGGTGACCATTCTCTCCGCCGTGGCCGCTTGGGCCAATATGAATATATACGATCTCAGCCAACAGGAGGTGTCTGCCGCCGACTGGGCAACCTACTACGAATACGCTCCGTGGGCTCAGGCACCCGCCCGAAATCTGGCCTCCCTGGACGCGCTGGTGGGCGATCTGGCCCCCGCCGATCTGGGGACCCGCCAGGTGGCTGCCGGGATGCTGTATCAGATTATGGAGGGCATCGGACTGCTCTGGGATTGACCGGCATTCCCGCTGTACCCCTCCTTAGGCCCCCAAACAGAGGGCCCCAGGCCATCAATATTTCTCTGTGAAAGGATATGACTGTTATGACAAAGATCGATATTATCTCCGGGTTTTTGGGCGCTGGTAAGACCACGCTCATCAAGAAGCTGCTGGATGAGGCCTTTCAGGGCGAGAAGATCGTCCTCATCGAAAATGAGTTCGGTGAGATTGGGATCGACGGTGGCTTTTTGAAAGACGCCGGTGTGGAGATCACGGAGATGAACTCCGGCTGTATCTGCTGCTCCCTGGTAGGCGATTTCGGCGCCGCTCTGAAGCAGGTGCTGACCGATTATTCCCCTGACCGCATCGTGATCGAGCCCTCTGGGGTGGGAAAGCTGTCTGACGTGGTCGCTGCCGTGGAGCGGGTGCAGAAGGAGGCCCCCGGCCTCCACCTCCACAGCTTCGTCACTGTGGTAGATGCCTCCAAGGCCAAGGTGTATATGAAGAACTTTGGCGAGTTCTTCAACGACCAAGTAGAACACGCCTCCGCCATCATCCTGTCCAGGACCCAAAAGTTGGACCCCGCCAAGCTGAACGGCGCTGTCCACCTCCTTCGGGAAAAAAATTCCCAGGCGGCCATCCTCACCACCCCCTGGGATCAGCTTACTGGCAGCCAAATCGTCGCTGCCATGGAGGGTGGCCACACTCTGGCGGAAGATCTGATGGCTGAGATCGAACACGAGCATCATGACCACGACGACCACTGTGACTGTGGCTGCCATGACCATCACCACCACGAGCATGAACATCACCACGCCCATGAACACGAGCATCATCATGAGCATGGGCATGAACACCACCACGACCACATCTGTGACGACACCGCCTGTGACACCTGTATGGCCTGTGGCGCAGACCACCATCACCACCACGACGCCGACGAGATCTTTACCTCCTGGGGCCGGGAAACACCCCGGAAATATAGTCGTGAGGAGCTGCAGGAGGCCCTGTCCGCCCTGGCTATGGGCGAGGATTACGGCTATATCCTCCGGGCCAAGGGCATGGTGCCCTGTGACGACGGGCAGACCTGGCTCCATTTCGACTTGGTGCCTGAGGAGTTCCAGATCCGTGAGGGTGGCGCCGACTATACCGGCCGGCTGTGTGTCATCGGCTCCGAGCTGAAGGAGGACCAGCTGGAAAAGCTGTTCCTGCTGGCCTAATTTGCTAGATGGGCGGCCCATGGCCGCCCATCCATATCATACCACGAGGTGAAGATCATGCCCGATAGTAGGATCCCCCTGTATCTTATCACCGGCTTTTTGGACGCCGGCAAAACCACCCTTCTTACCGACACACTGAATATGGATTACTTTAACGACGGTCAGCGCACCGTCCTCCTCATGTGCGAGGATGGCGAGGAGGAGTACGACCCCCAGTTTCTCTCCCAGCGCAACTGTCGCCTGGTCCCCATCGAGGGGCAGGAGCAGCTCAACACCGAATTTCTGAAGGAAGTAGACCGGCGCTATCAGCCGGAACGGGTCCTGATGGAGTTCAATGGGATGTGGCCGGTGGACCTTCTGCGCAAGCTGAAGCTGCCCAAGACCTGGGGGCTGTACCAGGCCATCCATGTGGTGGACGGCACCACCTTTGAGATGTATCTGGCCAATATGCAGTCCATGTTCATCGACATGGTGACTGAGGCGGATATGGTCCTTTTCAACCGCTGCACTCCCGATATGCCCATGGCCGGCTGGAAGCGGTCCATCCGGGCGGTGAACCGTATGTGCGAAATCGTCTTTGAGGACGAGAAGGGGGAGGAGTTAGAGGTGGAGGATATCCTCCCCTACTCCCTGGAGGAGGACCACATCACCTTGGAGGACCCGGATTACGGCATCTGGTACCTGGATATCCAGGAGCACCCTGACCGGTATGTGGGCAAGACCATCACCATGAAAACCCAGGCCATGACCGGCTCCAAGCTGCCCCGTGGCACCTTCGTCCCCGGCCGCAACGCCATGACCTGCTGTGCCGAGGATATCCGCTTTTTCGGTTTCCTCTGTAAGTATGACAGAGCCCGCTCCCTGAAAAAGGGAGAGTGGGTCAAGGTCACCGCTGAAATCCGGTGGGAGCGCGCCGACGTCTACGATGGAGAGGGCGTGGTCCTGTACGCCCAGTCGGTGGAGAAGGCGGAGCGCCCTGAGGATCCCCTGGTATATTTCAGATAAGCAGAACGGCGCCCGGTACTTTGTACCGGGCGCCGCTTTTTTCTTCCCTTTTGGCCGGGAGCATCCGCAAACTCAATCGCTCCCCCCTCCCTTATCAGAAAATACTTAGATACATCCGCTTAGACAACTCCTCCAACACCTTAATACCTGCCAGGCTGTTTCCCTTTCCATCCAGCCCAGGGGAAAAGATACCGATTCCCATTCTGGTGGGCACCACAGCCATAATGCCGCCTCCCACTCCACTTTTGGCCGGCACGCCTACATTGACCGCGAAATCTCCTGAGCCGTCGTACATCCCACAGGTCATCAAAATGGCGTTGACATAGGTGGCATACCGGCTGGGGAAGATCCGCTCCTCTGTCTGAGGCAGCTTCCCACGGTTGGCCAGCACAAAACCGATGTGGGCCAAGTCCTTGCTGTTCACCGAGATGGAACAGGCTTTGAAATAGCAGTCCAGCACCTGTTCCACATCGTCCTCGATCATGCCATAGGTCTTCAGCAGAAAGGCCAGTGCCCGGTTTTTATTTCCCGTCCGCTTTTCCGACAGGTAGACCTGCTGATCCAGATCGATCTCCTGGTCTCCGGCCAGCTGCCTGGTCAGGTCCAGCAGGCGCCGGAATCGCTCCTCATAGTCCTTTCCCTTAATCAGAGTGCACATGGCGATGGCGCCCATATTGACCATGGGGTTCAAGTGGTCGCTGAACAAGGTCTGGTCCGTGACATTGATGGCGTCAAAGGGCTTGCCCGTGGCCTCTACGCCCACCCGGGATCGGACGTACTCCTCCCCGTTGTCCATCAGCGCCAGCAGCAGGAGGATAGGCTTGACCACGCTCTGGATGGTAAATCGCTTCTTGTAGTCCCCCGCCTGATAGTGCCGCCCGTCGCTGCGGAGCACATAAATCCCCAGGTCATTGGCATCTCCCTTCGCCAGCTCCGGGATATAAGTGGCCACCTTTCCCTGCTGGGTATAGGGCCGGCAATCCTCCAGTAACTGCTCCAACAACTCTTCCATTCCCCATCCTCCTTGTATTTTTTCAACAGGAGCACTCCATTTTTATGGATTTATTATAGCTGACTTTCATAATAAAGTCAATGAAAGCATAAATTCTTCCCCGTTTCAGAATACATAGGTCAATGCGCAAAACAGTGGCATCTCGCGAAATGTCCAAGGTAGAAAGATTTTTCCTCTTGACATCTCGCTCCTTCTTACTATAATTGTATAGTACAAATGTTCTATATTTGTGTTGGAGGCGAACACCATGGAACTGCTAGACAAGCTGAATATCCTGGCAGACGCTGCGAAATATGACGCTGCCTGCACCTCCAGTGGACTGGACCGTGCAGGACGCTCCGGAACCATCGGAAGTACCTCCATGACCGGCTGCTGCCACACCTTCTCCGCCGACGGGCGCTGCGTCTCTCTTTTGAAGGTGCTGATGACCAACATCTGTATCTACGACTGCCTGTACTGTATCAACCGACGGACTAACGACGTCCGGCGTGCCGCATTCTCCCCTAGAGAGCTGTGTGATCTCACCATGGGCTTCTACCGCCGGAACTACATCGAAGGTCTGTTCCTCTCCTCAGCTGTGGTTCGGAATCCGGACTATACCACCGAATTGATGATTCAGACTCTCCACCTGCTGCGGACAGAGCACCGCTTTGGGGGCTATATCCACGCTAAGGCCATTCCGGGGGCCGATCCCCTCCTCACCCACCAACTGGGCCTGCTCGCCGACCGGTTGAGCGTCAATATCGAATTGCCCAGTGCCAAAAGTTTGGCCCTTTTGGCACCGGACAAGAAAAAGGAGGCCCTTTTGGCCCCAATGAAGCAGATCCGGGATGGCATCTCCCTATCCAAGCAGGAGTTGAAACTATACCGCCATACCCCCCGCTTCGCTCCCGCGGGACAGTCCACCCAGATAATCATAGGGGCCACGCCGGAGAGTGACCGGCACATTCTCGCCCTCACCCAAGGACTTTATGACCGATATTGTCTAAAGCGGGTCTTTTTTTCCGCCTATATGCCCGTATCCACCAGCCCTCTCCTCCCCTCTTTCCAGGACTTTAAGCCCCCGCTCCTACGGGAGCACCGGCTGTACCAGGCGGACTGGCTGCTCCGCTTCTACCACTTCCGGGCAGAGGAGCTGCTGGATGAGAGCCAGCCTGATCTGGATCCCAGGATGGACCCCAAGTGCTGCTGGGCGCTGCGGCATCTGCAATTTTTTCCGGTAGAGGTGAACCGGGCCGACTACGAGGCCCTTCTCCGGGTGCCAGGTATCGGGGTAACAAGCGCCCGGCGTATTCTCACCGCCCGACGGGTGGGTCCACTGACCTTTGAGGGTCTAAAGAGGTTGGGCGTGGTACTGAAACGAGCCCAGTACTTCCTCACCTGTTCCGGTCGTTGCCTGGAGGGACTGCGGGTCAGCGAGGACGGCCTGCTGCGCCACCTGCTCGCTTTGGAGCCCCCCGCTCAGACCTCTCCCATGGGCGAGCAGCTGTCTCTGTTCGACCAAGCTGTTTGAAGCGGGCTACTCCATACTATTCAGGAGGTGATCTCATGCCTTGGACCCAAGTATGCTGCCACTATGACGGCACCTTTTCTGGTTTTCTCACCTGTGTTTTTGAAACATATGTCAATCAGGAAGAACCAGTTGAGTTCCGCACACCGGAGGACCCCTGCTGCTCTCTGTACCCCCAGAGAACCATTATCACCGTGGAGGAGCACGCCCAGCGTGTATACCGCTCCTTCTCCCCCAAGCTGGGGCATGAGGGGCGGGAACTGGCCGCTCGCGGATTTCTCACTTGTCTGCCGGAGAAGGAGCTGTGGCTCTGGAGGCTTATCCGCCTGGGCTATGAGCGGGGCCCGGCCTTTGTCCGGGATCTGACCGACCCGACTGTGGACAAGGTACGGAAAGCGGTCCAGCAACTGAACAACGAGGCGCACCTATACACTGGCTTTGTCCGCTTTTCCGACCAGGGCGGCGTGCTGGTCGGAGAGATTGAGCCCAAGAACCGGGTCCTCCCCCTACTTCGTCCCCATTTCTGCTCTCGATATCCCCAGGAGCGATTCGTCCTCCACGACCGCACTCATGGCGAGGCGCTGTTCCACCAGCCGAACCAGTGGGCCATCCTGCCAGTGGAAGATTTTCATCCTGGACCGGCCGGCGAGAGCGAGCTGGCCTACCGCCGCCTGTGGAAATCCTTCTATGATACGATTTCCATCCGGGGACGGGAAAATCCCAGGTGCCGCATGACCCAGATGCCTAAGCGGTATTGGGGTATGATGACCGAGTTCCAAAAGGAGTGGGACCGTGCCCTGCCGGAGGTCCATGGCTGACCTTAACGCCAGTGGAAGCTCTGACAACACCCTCCGTGGCTGCCGTAAGGCCGCCCCTTGTTTCTCGCCCTATTCCGTGGTATCATTGTCCCTGCCGCCGGTGATGCTACGGCGAGCTTGCCCGAATATGGGCATCTTAGGAGGACAGTACCATGAAGCTTGCCATTGGAGCGGCTCCGCGCAAAGTCTGACCGGGCGGATTTGCGTGGAGCGTGTATTTTCTCATTCCTTACCGCCCCTGCCGGACTTTGCGCCTGTTTTATCCCTATAAAACAAAAAAGGAGCAAAGTCCCATGTCATCTGTCTTTTCTTTTATTGGTGAGCTGAAGTCCTTTCTGATCCTTTGGTTCACCCAGTTGCTGTCCACTCTGGGCAGCTCCATGACCAGTTTCGCCCTTGTGCTCTGGTCGTATCAGGATCGGGGCTCCGCCCTGACCACAGCCCTGCTCTCCGTATGCTCCTATGCCCCATATGTACTGGTGAGCATCTTCGCAGGTGCTCTTAGCGACCGTTGGAATAAGAAGGCTACCATGCTCTGTTGCGACACCTTTGCCGCCCTGTGCACCTCGACCGTGCTTCTGCTGGCGGCATCCGGTCAGCTTCATATGTGGCATCTATACCTTCTCAACGGTTTGACCGGCCTGATGAACACAGTTCAGCAGCCTGCCGCTGACGTGGCGGTCACTCTGCTGACACCGGAGAAGCACTACCAACGGGTCAGCGGCCTTCGTTCTCTGTCCTACTCGCTGAACAATATGCTGGCTCCCGCCCTGGGCACTGCCCTATACACCCTGCTGGGACTGGAGTGGGTCATTCTCTTTGACTTGGCTACCTTTCTGCTGGCCTTCTGCTCCCTGCTGCTATTCATCCCCATTCCGCAGGGACCAAAGCCGGAGCGGACGGAGAGCCTTCTACGCTCCACCCAGGCCGGTCTCCGCTATCTCGGTGAGAACCGAGGTATTTTAGATCTGATTCTCTTTTTGGCCGCCATCAACCTGACGGCCTCCATGTTCAACGCGGCCCTGCCTGCCCTGGCCCTTACTCGTCCTTGGGGTGGCGAAAATGTCCTGGGCCTGGTCCAGAGCGTCAGCGGTGTGGCCATGCTTGGGGGCAGCATAGCCGCTTCCCTCCTACCGGCCCCAAAAAGCCGGGTGCGTGTCATCTACAATACCCTGCTGTTGGCAATGTCCACAGAAAATTTTATTCTCGCCCTGGGGCGTGATCTTTCTCTGTGGTGTGTGGGCGCCACCCTCGGCTGGGTGGGTATTCCCATCATGAACGCCAATCTGGACGCCCTATTCCGATCCAGGATCCCTGTGGACATCCAGGGGCGGGTATACGCCGCCCGCAACTCCTTTCAGTTCTTCACCATTCCGGTGGGTTATCTGCTGGGCGGCTTTCTGGTAGATCAGGTGTTTGAGCCTCTCGCCGCCGCTCTTGGTCCAGATAGTCTCTGGGCTGCCCTCTTTGGGACCGGAAAGGGCGCCGGCGCCGCCGGGCTGTTCCTGGCCATGGGCTTTCTGGGTGTGGCCACCTGCCTGCTCTTCCGGCGGGACAAGCGAATCTGGGCCCTAGAATGCCAGGGATAGTCCTCCCATAACACCAAACAGGTCCTGACCTTATGGTCCGGGACCTGTTTTCTTTCCCAATCCTCCTTCCGTGCACTGTTTGGCCATCCGCTGTAAGGTGATACTGTTTATACGTCCATTGGGCCCGCCAAATTTCTCCTCTACTTTTTTCCTCTCCCTTGCAATATCCCGCAAAACGGCCTATAATGTGGAATGAGATTTTATGTACACTGGCCCCCACATAGGAGGGAACTTATGACCATTGACCAACGGGGCGCCGGTCTGTGGCGCCGGATCGCTCCCGCCCAGCGGACCGCCTTTTTCAGCTGCCTGATCACAGGCCTTTTAGTCCATTTGTACGCCTTCACCAACCTCATCCCCAACTCTGACGGCTTGAGCCGGGTCCATGATCTTCAACAGATGACTATCTCCGGCCGCTGGTTTCTCCATTACGCCTCCGCTCTCAACAGTTACACCCAGATGCCGGCAGCCATCGGCCTGCTGTCCCTGCTCCTCCTGGGAACCGCCGCTGCCCTGACCGTCAGTCTGCTTCGGCTGGACAGCCGGGTACTCGCTGGGCTAGCCGGTGCGGTGATGGCTGCTTTCCCAGTGATGGGATACACCTTTTTATACCTGTTTACCGCTTCCGCCTACTGTCTGGCTATTTTGCTCGCGGTGCTGTCCGTCTGGCTGGCTAGGCGGGGAACCCTTCTGAGTTGGGCGGCTGGAGTGGTGGCTCTCGCTCTGTCCATGGGGACTTATCAGGCCTATGTGACTGTGGCCATCTCTCTGTCCCTACTGGCAGTGTTTCGGGCTGCTCTGGACCCTGAGTTCACCTTCCAATCCACCCTCCGCCTAGGTCTCCGGCTGATGGCCTATTTGGCTGCCGGCGCCCTGCTGTACTACGGTGTCCTTCTGCTGTTCCTACAGTTCAAGGGCCTGGAGCTGTTATCCTATCTGGGAATGGACGCCGCCAGTTCCGGCTATCCCTTCGATCAGCTTCCCCGGCTTATCCTGGATTCCTATAAACAGGTGGTGTCCTTCTTTTTTCTTCCCGGCTCCGCCAACGGCTTCGCTGATTTGTGGATGGTCATTCTGGATCTGGCCGCTCTGGCTTTGGGGGGAGCCTGCTTTCTCCTCCACCTGGGGAAAAAGGGGCTTTATCGGGATAGGTGGCGGCCCCTGACCGCCCTGTCTATGGTCGCCCTCCTGCCTCTGGGCATGGACTTTGGCCAGATTCTCAGCCCATGGTCTGTCCCTACTCCCCTAATGAAATACGCCTTTGTATCTGTCTATCTTCTGGTCCTCCTGGCCGTCGGGCTGTTGGACAGTCAAGGGGCCTCCGCCGGTCCTGGGGCCTGGGTCCCTCCCGCCGCTGTCCTGTGGGGAGTGCTTCTGCTGGTGTTCTGCCTGAATACCAACAATCTGCTGTACACCGCCTCCGCCCAGGCCCACCGGGCTACAGAGAGCTATCTCACCCGGCTTTTTGCCCGTGTGGAGGCCTGCCCCGGCTATGAGCCGGGGATGGAGGTCGCTATCGTGGGCGCTATCCCGGAAGATCAGCTGACGGCCCAGATTGACATCTACGATCAGGTGGACCATTACAGTGTCCCCCGTGATACAGTGGCCCCCCTGAACAAGCACATCTACTACTACCTGAACGACTGGCTCAACATTCCCGTGGCGGAACCTGACGAGGACACCATGATCGCTGTGGCCGCTTCTCCGGAGTTCCAGTCCATGCCCCTCTACCCCGCCCAGGGCAGCGTCCAGATGGTGGGCGGCCGAGTGGTTGTGAAGCTCCAGGAGGAGTACACCCCAAAATCTGACTTCGAGATCGCTTATGAGAACAGGAGATAAGCAAATGGAAGACACCCTAAGATCCGGCCTGCTGTCCGTCGTTCTGCCCTCCTACAACGAGGAGGCCTCTATCCCACGGGCGGCGGACACCATTACCGCCATCCTGATAGATGCGGACATCCCCCATGAGTTAGTATTCGTGGACGACGGCTCCCGGGACCGCACCTGGACCGTCATTCAGGAACAGGCGGGCCGCCATCCCCAGGTCCGTGGGGTCCGCTTCTCCCGGAATTTCGGCAAAGAGGCCGCCATCTTCGCCGGTTTGGCCCAGGCCCGTGGAGACTGCACTTTAGTCATGGACTGTGATCTGCAGCACCCGCCAGAGAAGGCGGTGGAGATGTACCGCCTGTGGCAGGAGGGCTACCAGGTTGTGGAGGGGGTCAAGGCCAGTCGTGGCAAGGAAAACCCCTTGCATACCTTTGCGGCTAAAAGCTTTTACTCCATCATCAGCCGGGCTACGGGCATTGATATGTCCCGTGCCTCCGACTTCAAGCTGTTGGACCGCCGAGCGGTGGATACCCTGCTCGCTATGCGGGAGAAAAATGCCTTTTTCCGTGCCCTCTCCTCCTGGATCGGCTTTCAGACCACCCAAGTGGAGTTTGAGGTACAGCCTCGGTTGGAGGGCGAGTCCAAGTGGTCCATCCGCAGCCTGGTCCGATACGCCATCACCAACATCACCTCCTTCTCCGCCGCCCCCCTTCAACTGGTCACCCTGCTGGGCGTAGTGGTCTTTCTCTGCTCGGTGGTGCTGGGCATCCACTCTCTATGGCAGTGGGCCTCTGGCAACGCGCTGGAGGGCTTTACCACCATCATTTTGCTCCAGCTGTTCATCGGCAGCATCCTGATGATCTGTCTGGGCGTCATCGGCTATTACATCGCCAAAATCTATGAGGAAATCAAGGACCGGCCACGGTATATCGTGGCCGAACGATGCGAGGGGGACCGGGATGAAGGAACTGCTAAAAAAGATATTTGATCCCACCTTCTTCCGTTTCATCCTGGTGGGGATTGTCAATACCCTGGTCGGCTATGGCGTCATGTTCGGGCTCTACAACCTAGCGGGACTCTACACCTGGGGCGAGGTGGGCGAGTGGGTCTCCTCCGCCGCTAACTATATTGTAGGCAGCGTAGTCAGCTTCTTTTTGAATAAGCACTTCACCTTCCGCAACCAGGAGAAAGGGGCTGGGGTCGTCCTTCGGTTCGCGCTCAATATCACTGTCTGCTGGTTACTGGCCTACGGTCTAGCCCAGCCTCTCATGGGCTGGCTGCTGGCCGGTATGGGTCTTAGCCCACAATGGGAAGGCAACCTTACCCTACTAGCCGGCTCCGGTCTGTTTGTAATTCTGAATTACTTTGGTCAACGCTTTTTCGCCTTCCGGGCGAAATAAAAAATTGGGGTTTTCGGTACAGCCCTAGGACCGAAGATAAAAGGCGGTGTGTTCTTTATCAGAACACACCGCCTTTTTATCCTTGACAGCCAGGGCAGCCAGAACAGCCTCCCTGCCTACTCACTTCCTCCCGCCGCTTCTTCCGTATACTGGCGGCCCACAGGTCCGCCCCAATCAGGACGGCGCACCAGGTTAGCAGTAGAGTCAGCACCAAAACGGCACAGTTCCGGAAAAATTCCTGGGGCAAAATCAGGATAACCGGGTCCTCCCACCAGTTAAAAAGCCAGTTCTCTTTTCCTGGGAAAAACAGAGCATGGAACACCACAAAGGCCCGGTCAAAGTCCAAGGCCGCCAGTCCGCCCACCACCAGGAAGATAGCACCCAGCGCGGACGCGGCCCAGAATCCGGGACCTCGTCCAAGAAAACAATGGGGGCGAGCCTTTTTTCTCCTGCACCAGAAAAACAGGACCACAAGTCCGGCCAGGGACAGTACAAGTACCCACAGGTCCAGGAGGAACAGCCCCCTCACATCGGCAAAATGGCTGGCCCCGGAGGCTGAAAAGGGGAGCACGCCGGCGGCAAAGTTCGGACGCTGGCCCAGGCAGTAGTCCATCATCTGGTCAAACGCCTCTGTGATCTGCTCCCTGGTCAGGCCAGTATACTCCACCAGCCCCAGTGCGTCGATATGCGCGTAGTAAAATGGGCGGCATAGCAGAGGGGCGGCGATGGAGCCGCTAAGAACCGCCAGGGCGGTGAGGAGAGAAAGCAGCAGGGACAGCGGTTTACTGGTTTTCATAGTCATGACCTCGCAATACAGCATCTGGAAGTAGGGATAAGGCAAGCCGCACCTGACCGGTCAGGTCCCCCCCACACACATACCGACACCGGAAACGTGCTCCAGCCACCTGGGCGCTCCCCGGACTATCGATAATTTCCATACAAATATCACAGCACAAAAATCGTCGGCCCCAGAGGAAACAGGTGAAACCTCCTGTGGCATCCACATGTAGGAAATCTCCATAGGCCGCTGTCAGGACCAGCAGGAACACAGTAACCGAGCGCTGCGCTCCCTCACCGGCCGCTGACTCACCTTTTCCAGATTATCTTAATCATAACACAGTTGGTCCGGCACCGCAACAAAAAGCGGGCCCGGCGTACCGGGTCCGCTTTTGTCGTTCGGATGGAAAAATCAGGCGGCCTTCTTCTTGCCGAAGATGGTCTTGCAGCCCTCCACAGCCAGTACGATGGCCAGCACAAACAGGGCGGCACCCAAGATAGACTGAGCATAAGGAGCCCAGTCGAAATTGCCGGCCTTGTCCAGAGGCATACCGCCAGCGGCCATGATCTTACCAGCCTGGGTGGTGATAGTCTGGACCAAAGAAGTCAGAGTGACTACCAGCATGAAGGCCATGGGGATATAGAACATCTTGTTGTTGCGGCCGATGTTGCCCAGCCAGGCACACACAGTCAGCAGGGCCAGAGCGGCCAACAGCTGGTTGGCTGCGCCGAACAGGGGCCAGATCTTGGAGTAGCCAGTCATGCCCAGGCCAACGCCCAGCACCACGGTGATGACAGTGGCCACGAAGGGGTTGCACAGGATGGCCTTGAAGCCGGTGGCATCCTTATAGGTCTGGCCGGGCTCCAGCCAGAACTCCTGGAACATGTACCGTGCCAGACGGGTGGCGGTGTCCAGAGAGGTCAGGCAGAACACGGACACGGTCAGGACCAGCAGGGAACTGATGGTACTCTGGGCGCCAGCCAGGCCGGGGATGGAGGCGACCATGCGGGAGATGCCGGTAGCGAATACCTGTGTGGGAGTTACGATCTCGCCGGAGGCATACTCGTTCCAGATGAAGGACACGGCGGACAGGGAGATCAGAGCCAGGGCGCACTCGATGAGCATACCGCCGTAGGCGATGGGCTTGGCGTCCCGCTCGTGGTCCAGCTGTTTAGCGGTGGTGCCGGAGCCCACCAGGGAGTGGAAGCCGGAGATGGCGCCGCAGGCGATGGTAACGAACAGAGCTGGGAAGACATAGCCCAGAGAGGTCCCGGTCGGGGCGATGGTGTCATACGCGCCGGTGAAGGCGGGCATATCCATATGAGCGGCGTCCGCGCCGGTGAGGCCGGCACCGATCACGCCCACGGCCGCGATGACCATCATGGCGTACAGCAGGAAGGAGGACAGATAGTCACGAGGCTGGAGCAGAATCCACACGGGGGCCACGGAGGCGATCAGAATGTACACACCGATAATCCACATCCAAGCGGTGTTGGACAGGTAGATAGGGTGCCACTTCAGACCGATGGCCAGGCAGATCACGATACCGATGACGCCCACGATGGTAGCTACGGACAGAGAAGCGCCCCGACGGTAGACGAAAAAGCCAAAAAGAATAGCCATAATAATGAACAGCAGGGAAATCATAGCCACAGAGGCATTCGTCCCGGAAGCGGCCACATCCACCACACCGTCTACATAGGTGGCCTGGAAAGTGCTGGCCACGATGGAGGCAAAGGCGGCCACCACGAGCACCAGGGTCAGGTAAGAGAAGGTCAGAAACAACTTTTTAGCCCGCTCACCGATGTTCAGTGCCACCACTTCGCCCAGGGACTGACCCTTGTGGCGGATGGAGGCGAACAGGGCGCCATAGTCATGGACAGCGCCGAAGAAGATACCTCCGATCAGAACCCACAGCACCACAGGAACCCAGCCAAAGACAGCGGCCTGGATGGGGCCGTTGATGGGGCCGGCGCCGGCGATGGAGGAAAAGTGGTGTCCCATCAGGACAGGGGCCTTGGCAGGGACGTAGTCCATGCCGTCCTCCAGCTCATGAGCTGGGGTGACCTTGGAGTCATCAACACCCCACTGTTTGGCAAGCCAGCCGCCGTAGAAGATGTAGCCTACGATCAAAATAGCGATGCCAACGATAACAACTAACATTGCATTCATTGCGTTTTCTCCTCTCCTAAATGATATGCAGAGATGATACTCCCTGTCAGCCGCTTCAGATCTTTTTGAATCGCTCTTCCCGCGCGGTTGACAGTGATTTCTCCCGTGGACAGGTCCACGGCGGCTATTCTAAACTCCATCCATCCATGGAGCGATAGCTTGTATTCCCGGCGCTTCTTCAGCTTCCTCAGCTTGGCCAGGGCTTGGGGCTCGGCGCTGTCATATAGCGTCACCGCCGTCAGATAGGTATACATATGCTGTATATGGGGGTGCACACGGGGCTCTCCGTCCTCCAGCACCCGCTGAAAGATCTGGTCCACAGCCCCCTCATCCAGGTGGTCCACCGCACAGAGATAGAGATACTCATGGTTTTCCGCCGCCCACAGCTCCGCTTTTTTGACCAGAACATACTGGCTATCCCGCATATGATAGGCGCACAGCGCCTTGAGCGGAGTACCGTCTTCTATATCCTCAATATCGTAATAGGCGGCATAGGCCCGTTTCAAGCGGTCCAGCGCCAGTTGACTCATTCGGGACAAGGTATCCTCGCTTTCCAGCTCCCGCCCACAGACATAGTAAAACAGCCAGACTTACAAAGGACGGCTGTTTTGTGTGATCGCCCTGTTGAACACAGAGGCTCCCTGGTGTAAACCTGCGGGAATTATGAACAATCTATTAATATCATCGCTATCATATCAGATTGTAGAAAAATTTGCAAGTAGTATTTGCTATCTTCAGGTCAAAAAGCGCCTTATTTCTCTCCATATTTTATTCATATTGTACAATTTTTGAGCGGTTTTTTATCAGGGCATAAAATCTTAAATTTTTTCTCTCCGCCTTCCCTGCATTGACAGCCTAACGGGAATGGACTAGAATAAAAATACATTTCTTAGCCGGAGGATCTTAATCATGAACGGATCTGTTCCGCTTCGGGGCCTTCCTATCCCAGAGCGGTGGCGGAGGCTTGCCCTCCCTTCCCTGTTTTTCGCCGCGGTCATCTACTATGAAGAATTATTCTTGAAGCTGTACTGCTTTTACTCCCTGTCCCCTGTTGGAATGCTGTTCACCCTACTGTTCACTCTGCCTGTGGCCCTCCTCTTGGGACTCTTGTGCGGCGGCCTGCCCCCCCGCCAGGGCCGGGTCCTGTTACCTCTGCTCACGCTGCTCCTCTCCCTGTGGATCGGGGCCCAGGCCATCTACTATCACCTGTTCAAGACCTTTCTGACCATCTTCTCTCTCACCAAGATGGCGATGGTCGCCGGGGCCTTTGGCGATATGGCCACCATGGAGGTATTAGTCAACTGGTTCCCTGTGCTGATGATGGCCATTCCGGTGATTCTGTCCTTCCTCTTTCGCCAGCGGCTAGTCCCAGACCATCCTCCTCTGGTCCGGGGCCAGAGGAGACGATGGGCGGTCATGGCCGCCGCTATCCAGTTGGCCACCATGTGCATCGTGCTGCTGTGCAGCGGCGGTGCCATGTCCCTGCGGTATATCTACACCCAGGCCGCTGTCCCGGCTCTGGAAACGCAATATTTCGGCATGATGACCCAGACACAGTTGGAGATCCGCCGGGTCCTCTTTGGCATCGACCCAGACCAACCTGCCGACCCGGATATCTCCCAGGAGCCTGACGGCACAGAAGTGAACGGTTCCACGCCAAACCGCAGCGGCGACCACGTGATGGACCTCCCCTTTGACACTCTCATCCGGCAGGAAACGGATGCAGATATGCTGGCGATGCATCAGTGGTTCTCCCAGCGGGAACCCACGGCTAAAAACCAGTGGACCGGCTATTTTAAGGGTAAAAATCTGGTCTGGATCGTGGCAGAGGGCTTTTCCACCCTGGCCATGGATCCCCAGCGCACCCCCACTCTGTGGAAGCTGTCCCACCAGGGCTTTGTATTTGAGAACTTCTATACCCCCTTGTGGGGAGTATCCACCTCGGACGGTGAGTATGTTACCACTACCAGTCTGATCCCCAAGTCGGGTGTTTGGAGCTACTCCCAATCCTCGGACAACTATATGCCCTTCGCGCTGGGTACCCAATTCCGCAAGGAAGGCTACCGGACCATGGCCTTCCACGACTACCTCTACGACTACTACGACCGGAATCTATCCCACTCCAATATGGGCTATGAGTACTATGCCATCGATCAGGGGTTACGGGCGGAGGATGTGATTCCTGCCGACGATCTGGCTGCTGGGCGGATTTTTCCCCCTTCTGACGAGATGATGATGGATACCATTGTCCCCATGTTTGTGGATGAGGACCAGTTCATGGTCTACTGCCTGACAGTCAGCGGCCACCTGAATTATACGCTGGAGGAGAATATCATGTCTGCCCGCCACTGGGACGAGGTCAAGGACCTGCCGTACAGCGACCCGGTCAAGTGCTATCTTGCCAGCCAAATCGAGCTGGAGCTGGCTGTGGAGAGCCTGGTAGAGCAGTTGGAGGCGGCGGGCAAACTGGAGGATACGGTCATTGTCCTGTCCGCCGACCACTACCCCTACGGCCTCACTGACGAGGAGTACAGCGAGTTGTTGGGCCACCCGGTGGACCCAATATTTGAGATCTATGAAAATACTTTGATCCTGTGGAGCGCCGACCTGGAGGAGCCGGTCTATGTGGACAAATACTGCTCCAGCCTGGACGTAATGCCAACCCTATCTAACCTCTTTGATTTGGAATATGACTCCAGATTGCTCATGGGGTCGGACATTTTGTCCGACAGCCCGGAGCTGGTGATTTTCGCCGATTACAGCTTTATCAACGAGCGGGGCTACTACAACTCCTCCGACGACTTGTTCACCCGCTGGGACGGCAGCGAAACCGATTTGGAGGCCCTGGTCCCCCTGGTCAATGAGGTACAAAATCGGGTGGCCTATTCCGCCTCCATTCTGGATACAGATTACTACCGTCTTCTCTTCCACGCCCCTACTGACTAAAGACGCCCCCTGGATAACCAGGGGGCGTCTTTCCTGTATATCAAACCCGCGGGCGGGGTATTTTTGGTCTGCCGCCCCGAGGCCGGCTGAGGGGCAGCAGTGAGCGGGCCGGTCCTTCTCCTGGCGTTCTGCCTGATAGAGAAGTCCGGGGGCCGGCGCAGTGGGGCGTCATCGGCCCAGACGGCCCATTGTCCGTCATTTCAAAGAATGGGTCAGCGGGTATCCACCCTTGACCTAATCTTAGGATACCATGTACACCCAGGGAATTTTTCACAGAACTGCAAATAATTCATGAACCTTCCATGAACAGGCCTATGGTACATTCCAGCAAGGTGTCCTGGATATCCATGGGTATCGCGGCAGCCGTTCTCTGATCCTGTTCCCCACCTTGAAGAGAGCCTAAAAATATTGTATAGTTACAAATATCCCATCATTGAAGCCCCACTGACCGGGGCACACACCAGTGGCATAAGGAGGACAACTATATGGCCTTTGATTTCAAAAAAGAATTCAAAGAATTTTATATGCCAAAGGACAGGCCGGAGATCGTAGAGGTCCCGTCCACCAACTACATCGCAGTGAGAGGCGAGGGAGATCCCAATGCAGAGGGCGGTGCGTACCAGCGGGCGATCAGTATCCTATATGCCGTTGCGTACACGTTAAAAATGAGCTACAAGAGCGATTATAAGATTGAGGGCTTTTTTGAGTATGTCGTTCCCCCACTGGAAGGGTTCTGGTGGCAGGGCGGTACAGCCGGGGCGGGCTATGGGCGTAAAGAGGACTTTCACTGGATCTCCGTCATTCGTCTGCCGGATTTTGTGACCAGAGAACACTTTGGCTGGGCAGTCCAAGCTGCTGAGAAGAAGAAGCGGATAGACTGCTCATCGGCCGAATTCCTGACGATCCATGAGGGTCTGTGCGTCCAGATCATGCATCTTGGCCCATTTGACGAGGAGCCCAAGACCGTGGCTCTGATGGAGGAATATTTAGAAAAACATGGATATGTGACAGATCTCACAGCCGACCGCCTGCATCACGAGATCTATCTGTCCGACGCGAGAAAAGTGGCGCCTGAACGGTGGAAAACAGTGATCCGCCATCCCATCAAGAAAAAGGCATAAGTCTTTGTCAGTCCAATTTGAGGCCCTTCCCTCCAGGGAGGGGCCTCTTTATATTATTTTTTATGAAGCGTATATGCCACAACCGTACATATGATGATCCCAACGCTAAACGGAACGGCATACAGAAAGGCAACGCTGGCCGGCGCGCTGTAGCAGGAGTGCTCAATACCGCAAAGCATATCACGGTAATGATAGGCAACCACGAAACACATTATGTCAGATAGTACAATCGCGAGCGCCGTGAACAAATAACTCAACTTTTTCATATGCCTGCCCCCCAATTCATTTTTTTCGCAATATTAGTGCTAATCCTATAACCATCGAAAGCACGCAGAGAATGATAAGTATACCAGATCCGCTCAAAGTAACTGTTGAAGCAGCATTAAGCTGTTCCGCTGCGCTTGGACTCAAAACCATCATAGCTCCGAACAGGATCAGACAGATAGCACCCACCAAGCAAAGCTCTATGCCCACTTTCATTTCGATTGCTTTTGGATCTTTGGTTTTTTCTAGTTCCTGTGGCACTTCATTTGTCCCTTGAGTAAATGCCTCGTCTTTCACAAGTTCGTCGATAGTAATGTCAAAGCACTCGCTCAATGCTAACAGTTTTTCTAATTCAGGCGTTGATATTCCACTCTCCCATTTGGAGATAGCCTGTCTTGAAACGCCTATTTTCTCCGCCAGCTGTTCCTGAGAAAGCCCGCTGTTCCGCCTGAACTGATAGATCCTTTCAGACAACATCTTCTTTCCCTCCCTATAAGCACTATACCGCCATTCCTAGTTACATACTATCAACTATGGTTGAAACTTCCGCAACCGGCGGTTGCGGAAGCAATTTTTTTCTTCTATAACAGATATCCTTATCCCGCACCGTAGTCAAGAAGTGAATATCAATAGTATACTCCCGATTCTTTTTCACTGCCAGAGGTATCTCTTCTCTAGCTATCGGTATCCAACGACGGTCTCCCCCCTGATCTTAATTGAGTCCTCCATCCCCTCTTAAGGTTTTTACCGGCCACATAAAAAGCCCGCTATCTCTTTTCAGAGATAGCGGGCCTGTTTCAGTTAATACCCAGTTGAGTCCAGAGCTCGTTGTACAGATTGCGGATATCGGGCGGGGTGACCAGATAGGCTTCGCACCGGTCCAACACCTCCTGGGGAGCGGCCATGATCTCATACAGCTCCATATCCAGAGGCTCGCCGTACTGCTCCTCGTACCAAGCGGGGTACTGCTCCAGCGCCTCGCTGTTGGGAGAGGCATACCAGATATAGTCCATGTTGGCCAGGTTGGCCTCGGTGGAGGCAATAAAATTAATCCATTCATGGGCCTCGTCCACATTCTGAGCGTTTTTCAGAATGCACATGGCGTCCACGAACCAGTTGGAACCCTCCTCAGGCACCACATAGGCCAAATCAGGGTTGTTCTCCCGCATGGTCAGGTAGTCGCCGGCGTAATAGGCGGTGATAGCGGCGTTGCCCCGCTCCATGGCCTGGAAGATCTCGTCCATATAGAATGCCTGATAGACGCCCTTGGCGTTGGCATCAGCCAGCAGCTGATAGGCCTCACGGATCTCACTCTCATCAGTGGTATTGACGGAATAGCCCAGATAGTACAGCGCAATACCCAGGGCGTCACGGGAGTTGCGGATCATCACCACATTGTCGGCGTACTTCTCATCGAACATAGAGCTCCAACTGGTAATGGGCTCGTCTACCATAGTGGTGTTATAGATGATGCCCAAAGTACCCCAGGTGTACGGTACGGTATACAGGTTCTCTGGATCATAGGACAGATTCTGGAATCGTGGGTCGATCTTCTCAAAGTTGGGGATCTTGCTGTAGTCCAGCTCCTGAAGCATCCCCTCCTCAATCAGCTGAGAGATCATATAGTCAGAGGGGACGATAACATCATAGTTCGCTCCGCCCAGGGCCAGGGTAGAATACAGCGCCTCGTTGCTCTCGGCGGTCTGGTAGTTGACCTCGATGCCGGTCTTCTCCTCAAATTCATCGATCAGGCTTGTGTCGATATACTCACCCCAGCTGCACACATTGACTACCCGCTTTCCGGTGTTGGTGCCGCTGCTGTTGTTGCCCGCGCTGCCGGTACTGCCGCTCCCCGCGGTATCCCCTCCATTGTCCTCCATGGCGCATCCGGACAGGAACAGGCCCAGCGCCATGGTCATGGCGAGGGTCAAGGCTGCAATTTTTTTCAATTTATCATTCCTCCAGTAATTTTTAAGAATATATCTCCAGGCCGGCAGGCCCTGAGAACAAAATAGGGGGATTATCGTCTTTGCTTTCTGGCCTTCTCCAAACGGGCTTCCCTCACATTGTTGATAATGAGCAGGAGCAGCACCGTAGCAAAGAGCAGGGTGGAAATGGCGTTGATCTTAGGGGTAATCCGCTTCTTAGTCATGCCGTAAATGGTCATGGCCAAGGTGGACACTGAGGAGCCGGCAGTAAAGTAGGAGATGACGAAGTCATCCACGCTCATGGTGAAGGCGATGAGCGCGCCGGACACAATTCCCGGCTTGATTTCGGGCACCACGACCTTCCAGAACGCCTGCATCCAGGTGCAGCCCAGGTCCTGGGCCGCGTCGATGAGGTGGCCGTCCATCTGCCTCAGCTTGGGCATGATGCACAGCACCACATGTGGGATATCAAAGCAGATATGGGCGATCAGTAAGGAGCCAAAGCCCATATACAGCCTGGGCGCGGTAAGCCGATGGGTCGTTTCCATCCATTCCACAAAACCGTTCCAGGCGCCGAAGGCAGCCACGAAGAACAGACACAGCGCCACGCCGGTGACGATATCGGCGTTGATCATTGGGATGTTGTTGACCGTCACCAGGGGCTCCCGCCAACGCCGGCGCATATTGTAAAAACCGATGGAGGCAAAGGTGCCCACAACAGTAGATACCACTGTGGCGATCAGGGATACCGTCAGCGTGGTATATACGCTCTGCATAATGATCCGGTCCTTGAACAGCTCCTGATACCACTTTAGAGAAAAGCCCTGCCAGACCGCGTTACTATTTCCCTCGTTAAAGGAGAAGATGATAAGCAGAAAGATAGGGGCATACAGGAACAGAAACACCATGACCATAAAGGCACGGGAAGCGATACCATTTTTTCTCATAGCGTCACCGCCTGTTCTTCGCCCTCTCCAAAGCGATTCATAATCCACATACAGGTGACCACAATGACCATCATTACCAGGGAGATAGCCGAGCCCAGCCTCGGGTTGTAGGCGTTGCCCAGAAACTGCATCTCGATCAGGTCGCCCAGCATGATCTGGGTGCCGCCGCCCAGCATTTTGGAGATTGCAAAGGTGGAAACGGCCGGAACAAACACCATAGTAATGCCGGACAGCACACCGGGCAGGGACAGGGGCAGGGTAATCTTCCGGAATACCCGGGCAGAGCTGGCCCCCAAGTCCCTGGCTGCCTCCAGCAGAGAGTTGTCCAGCTTAAGCAGCACCGAATAGATGGGCAGGATCATAAAGGGCAGGTAGTTGTAAACCATGCCAAGCACCACAGCGCCCTGGGTGTTGAGCAGCTTAAAAAACTTCATATTGGTCGGCCGGGCTGCATCCAGCAGGAAATCGGCTGGCAGCAGCTCCCCGATCCCCGGCAGATCTTTCAGGGCCGGCAGCACCGTCGTGTTGATGGCCGCGCAGACATCATTGAGCCAGCCATTCAATAAATTGCCCAGATCTATGATGCCCACCGCCTGGAAAAACTGGTTCAGAATGCCGCTGTTGTCCAGAATGGACATCCAGGCGTAGGTCCTCAGGAGGAAGTTCATCCACATGGGCAGCATAATGATGACCATGGCCATCTTCTGAAAGCCAGGGCCCTCCTTGGCCATGAAGTAGGCCAAGGGATAGCCGATGAGGACGCAGATAGCCGTGGCGATGATGGCCAGCTTGAAGGAGCGGGTAAAAACCACCGCGTAGGTGCCCATCCGGGCAAAATTATCCAGGGTAAACGCCTCTCTCCAGTTGCCCGCCGCGATCAATTCGGCGCTGTTCGCCGTGGTAAAGGCGTAGAACACCACCATAAAGATGGGGACAATGGTGAATACCGCCATCCACAACACATAGGGGGCGGCAAACAGGGAAAGTAGCTTATTCCTTTTCATCTCCGTCCTCCCCATCCGCCTCGTCCGGTTCCAGGGAGGCGTCGCCGATCTCCTCGTACTCCTCGGAGTAAGAGGAGTAGTCGCCAAACATCCCGGAGTATTGGCTCTTCTTCATAACGTGGATGCCATCGGGATCAATCTTGATGCCGATGCGGCTGCCCACGGGGGACAGGTCGGTAGTCTGGATCAGCCACTTGAAGCCATAGAAGTCTACGATGATGTCGTACTGCATTCCCTTGAAGGTCACGTTGGTGACCGTGCCCCTCAGCTGGCCCTGGTCCTCGGGGACGATATCCACGTCCTCGGGCCGGATGACCACATCCACCGCCTCGTCCTTCTCAAAGCCTCCGTCCAGGCACTGGAACCGCCGGTTGAAGATCTCCACCACTCCGTCCTCTCGCATGATGCCGTCGATGATATTGGACTCACCGATAAAGTCGGCCACAAAGGCATTTTTCGGCTCATTATAGATGTCCTCAGGAGTGCCGATTTGCTGGATCTTGCCGCCGTCCATGACCACTACAGTGTCGGACATGGCCAAGGCCTCCTCCTGGTCGTGGGTAACATAAATAAAGGTGATCTCCATAGCCTGCTGGATGCGCTTGAGCTCATTCTGCATATCCTTGCGCAGCTTCAGGTCCAGGGCGCCCAAGGGTTCGTCCAGCAGAAGCACCTTGGGCCGGTTCACCAGGGCCCGCGCAATGGCCACCCGCTGCTGCTGGCCGCCGGACAGCTGGCTGATGTGCCGCTTTTCAAAGCCCTTCAGGTTGACCACCTCCAGCATCTCCATGACACGCTGGTGGATCTCCTTTTCCGGCAGCTTGACTTTTTTCCCCTTATCATCCGCCTTCGGGATACGCAGGCCAAAGGCCACGTTCTCATATACGTTCAGGTGGGGAAACAGGGCATACTTCTGGAATACCGTGTTCACCGCCCGTTTATGGGGCGGAACAGCATTAATCCTCACACCGTCAAAAAAAACATCGCCAGAGGTGGGCGTCTGAAAACCACCAATGATTCTGAGTGTGGTGGTCTTGCCGCACCCGCTGGGACCCAGCAGTGTGAGGAATTCCTTGTCGTTGATATACAAATTGATTCCATCCAGCACCACTTCGCCGTCAAAGGACATGGTGCAGTTGGACAGACGGATCAGCTCCTTGGACATCTCGCTTATCCCCCTTTAGTCTGATAAAAACTTGTCAGCTCCCTCGATTTATTCACCCGGTTCGGCGTCCGCCCGCTGTGGACATCCGGGGGGCCGGGTTTTCACGGATAGCGAGATACACTATATCCGGTCATACCCCAAATGTCAATGATTTTCCCTAAAATTTTTTCTGACTTTTCCCCTCCGCTCCCCCGCAGCATGTCCAGACCGGTTTTGGACCCAAACAGGACAGCGGGAGAGGGTCCTTTCCCTCTCCCGCCGATCCTAATCCAAATTCAGATAAACCACGCGGCCCATCCCCCGCTCATCCAGCTGGACCAGCTGGTGGGAAGCGCCCGCTTCCGTCCCCAGAGTGTAGACAGACCGCTCTGTGTCTCCAGTCCGGTCCCTCTGGGTCACAAGGGCCCAGACCGCCCCCTGGGGCCGCTCCAGGGACAGCCCCTCTCCCACTTCCTCCATGGTCAGCGTCCTGCGGTCCAGCAGTTCCTCCTCTCCGTACCAGCGGACCTCCAGCTCTGTCACCCGCTCCACAGATTCCATCGTTACTTCCGCCGTAAAAGAGAATATTTCCTCCTCCCCATCGGCGGTCTTGGTTTGGGTGTCTGTGACCTTAGTGGTAAATCCCCCCATACCGCCGTAGCTGTTTCCACTGCCGTCCAGATAGACCGTGCCATCCTCCATCTGGTACACCTGATAGGCAGTCCAGCAGTAGTCAAACTCGTTTGTATTCCAGTTTCTGTCATCCAAAGGCGGTCCAAAGTAGACCGTTCCGCTGATAGACTCCTCCTCATCGCCCACTTTAATATGAGCGCCCGCCAGGCCGCTGGTACCGGCATATTGAGTACCGCCTTCTTCCAGCTCCTCCTCGGCCAAAAAGCAGTTCAGGCCAGGCAGACCTGGAAATTCATAGTCCTGTCCGTGAGGATCGTCGGTAAACCGTCCAATTAAAATCTTTTTGGGAAAGGACAGGGTGCCGAAGTCCTCTGTTTTCATTTCCTCTGTGCCGTACTCCACCCAGTGACTCTGGTCCACCGGGATCTCCTCCCCCTCCTTCGGCATCTTCTCCAATACCATGTGAAAACCGATAAACTGGTCCGCTCCGGGGTCCTCCCTCTCTGGCCGGGCCAGTCTGCCAGAAGTGCTGGCGGCTAGGGCCGCCAGAAAGCAGGCCAGCAGGACGGCCGCCGCCCCTGTCTTCCCCTTAGTCCACAGTTTCTTCATCTTTGTCCTCCAATCGTCCGTCAAAGTGGAGAATGTCCCCCACCTGACAGTCCAGATAGTAGCATATCTTATTGATGGTGTGGAAGCGCACACCGCTGGCCTTCCCGGAGCGCAAGATAGACAGGTTAGCCTCGGTAATTCCCACCTTGGCACATAGCTCCTTAGAGGTCATGCCCCGCTCCTTCAGCACGTCGCTCAAATATACTCTGATTGCCATGGCTTTCCCTCAAATGATGGAGTCGTTGTCCTCCTGGAGGACCGCCCCCCGCTGAAGGCAGCGGCACAGGAGAAACAGCCCGGCGGAGGCCGCCAGTGAGAACAGCGGGAGGGTGATGGAGAAGCTGGCGGAAAGCAGCTCCCCCACCAGGGCCAGTTGGAGCAGGTTGGCAAAGACAGTCAGCGTCACAGTAGCTTGCGCCGCCGTCTTGCAGGCCAGAGCAACACGGCCGCACAGCTCCGCCCCCGCCTGGTCAAAGGTGCCGCCCCCCAGGACGGAGGCCAGCTCGGAGCCCCAAACCATAGTTACAGCTACCAGCAGGCCGGGGGCGGCGTTCAGCACCCCCAGAACAATCAGAACCGGCAGCGTCAGCCCTCCAGGGTTCGTGTTGCCTTCCACCACTTGGGCCCACTGGGCAGCTACCCCGGCGGCCCCTCCGTAGGCCACGGAAAAGGCACACAGCAGGGCACAGCCGGAGAGCAGCGCCCCAAAGGCGGCAGCTAGGCGCTGGGTGGGCGCCCCATCCAGGCCCCGGAGCAGCTTCAAAACCAGCCACGCCGCCCCCATAGACAGCACCGTACACCCTCCGGCTAAGGGGAAGATCTGGGCCGCGGTCTCCCCCAACTGGGTCGGATTGGCCAAATAAAAGAGCCAGCAGAAGATCACAGGGGCCATCAAGCCAAGAAGGAGATCCTCCATCCCTCTGCCCTTCTTCCCTATCCGAATCAGGAGCAGCAAGGGCGCCCCGCTGACCAGCAGGACTACCAACCAGGCCAGCAGGTCGCCCCCAAAGCCAGACAGGGACAGCACCCTTAGACCCCGCCCTACTGATAGGATAGGGTCATTCATCGTGCTCCACCCGGCTTTGGCGGACAACAGCCCTCCGGCCAGAGCCGCCAGCAGCCCCAGAATGGCTCCCCCTGTTAGCATCCACAGTTTTTTCTTCATATCTATTCCGCCCTTCAATTATTGTTTAACAATAATTTTAAATATAAGATATCAAAAAAATTATTGTTTGTCAATAATATATTCAATAAAAAAGAGCCGAGGCTGCCCCGACTCTTTTCCAGCCTATTCACCGGGAGGACGGCTCTCTCCCGGCCTCTGGCCAAGCTCCAAAATACTCCCGGACAAAGTCCACGTCCTCCACCTGAAAGGTCCGGCCATTCAGGTGCTCCAGAGGTCCGGCATCGGTGGTGAAGTGGAAGGCGAGCTTATAGGAGTACAGGGCCTGCCCATGGCGGCCATACTTTCGATTCTCCCGCTCACTGCCGTACTTGCCGTCCCCGATGAGGGGGTGTCCGGCATGGGCGAATTGGGCACGGATCTGATGGGTCCGCCCGGTGATCAGGTCGCACTCCACCAGGGACAGGCCATTTTTCACCGCAAGCGTCTTATATAAGGTAACGGCAGTTTTGGCCCCCGGCCCCGGCCGGCCGCGGACATAGACCTGCTTTTTGACCTCGTCCTTAAAGAGATAGCCTTCCAGTTTCCCCTCCTTGGGCGCCATCCTGCCCTGGACTACACACAGGTAGTATTTGCTTAACTCCCGGTCCTTGATCTTCTGGTTCATCACCCGGAGTCCCTCCGCCGTCTTAGCCGCAATGACTATGCCCCCCGTGTTCCGGTCGATACGGTTGCACAGGGCTGGCGCAAAGGAATTCTCCCAATAGGGAGACCACTCCTTCTTCTGATATAAGTAAGCCTGGATATGGGTAAGCAGGGTATTGACTCGCTCGTTCTCATCCGGATGGACCACCAGGCCGGGCCGCTTGTCCAGCAGCAGGATATGCTCATCCTCATACAGGATATTCAGCTTCGGCTGGTACAGGGACAAAAAAGCGTTTTCCGGGGTGGGGCGGTCAAAGAACTCGTCGTTGATATATAACTGGAGCACATCTCCCACATTCAGCCGGATGTCCCGCTTGGAGCCCTTTCCGTTGACCTTTACCCGCTTGAGGCGGATATACTTCTGGGCCAGCGGGGCAGGCAGCAGGGGGATCGTCTTGGCCAGCCAGCGGTCCAGCCGCTGACCTGCGTCATTTTTTCCAATGGTAAATTCTTTCATGGCGGCTCTCTCCTACAAAGGCTGTAAAAAGTGCCCTATCTTCCCAAAATTGGACCATAAAAAATTATATTTGTCAATCAGAAAAAAAGATTTGACAAGTTGGGAACTTTTCTCTATAATACTTTCCGTACCATTATGCGAGTTTAGGGTCAAACCCAGGAGGAAGCCATGCGTCTGGATCTGAAAGATATCATTCATAAGCCAGACGCCCGCAAGACCTTCCAGTTCCAGGCAGACCTGTCCGGTCTGGAATTTTATGGGAGGAAACCCATCACCCGCCCCGTTCTAGCCCAGGGCAGCGTGACCAACCACGCGGGTGCTCTTGTGCTGGAGGGGACGGTCAGTTCCCTGTTGGATCTGGTCTGTGACCGCTGCGGGAAGGAATTTTCCCGTGAAAAGGTGGTCCGGCTGGACAGTCTGGTTGCCCAGGCCCTGGAGGATGAGGAGAACGACGAGATCATCCTTCTGGATGGAACTGAGTTGGATCTGGACCAGGTGGTGACGGAGGCTTTCGTACTCGAGATGGATACCAAAAACCTTTGCTCAGACGACTGCAAAGGGCTGTGTGCCAAATGCGGGGCTGACCTGAATCTCGGTCCCTGCGGGTGCAGACCTGAAGTAGATCCAAGACTGGCGGCCCTTGCGCAGCTGTTGGATGGCGAAACTGAGTGAGTAGTCGAAGTGCCGCACGGCACGTAAACCGAAGGAGGTGTCACCCATGGCGGTTCCTAAGAGAAAAGTGTCCAAGGCCCGGCGCGATAAGCGGCGCAGTTCCCACTGGAAGCTGGAAACTCCCGGTATCGTGACCTGCCCCAAGTGCGGGGCGTTCCGGCTGCCTCACCGGATGTGCAAGAATTGTCTGACCTATAACGGCCACACATTTGGCCAGGTCGAGGCCCAGCAGTAATGAATATTGCGGAAAAAGCCCGCTGTGGAACTCCACAGCGGGCTTTTTTTGAATCATATCCCTCCGGTCTGTATCCCTTTGTAAAAATCCAGCGTCTGAAAGCCCCGCTCCAGTTGGGTATGGAGATATGCCTCTGTCAGATCCGCCAGCTTGGTCAGCCCTTCCCCGCCTATCGAAAAGGAGAAGAGCCGCTTTGGATCTCCATAGGCGATATGCTCCATAGCCCGCAGCGCGTGGAGGTTGAGAGGCATGGAGATGCCCTCCACCATCTCTCCCCGGCAGGCAGCACAGTGGACCACGCCCTCTCGCAGATGGAAGCGCGGCTCCTCCGGCGGGGTCCTGCCGCAGACGGCACAGCCGTCCAGCAGCGGCTCGTATCCAGACAGGCACATGGCCTTCAGTTCAAAGGCCGCCTTAACCAACGCCAGGGGTTTCTCTTTCATTTTATCCAGTGCGTGCAGGCTGTTCAATATCAATGAGAGCAGCTCAGAGCTGGCGACCCCTTCCACTGCCAACAGCTCCGCCACCTCGGCGAAATAGCAGCCCAAAGCCAGCCGCTCCAGGTCATCCCTCACCCCCTGGAACAGCCGTTCCGTGGATGCCTCCTTCACGGTCCAGCGCCCCTGGTAGTCGTATAACACCATTTCTGACCAGGCCAATAGCTGGCATGGCGCGGCCAGGGCGCTACCCTTTTTTCGGCAGCCCCGGGCGGAGGCAGTGAGTTTCCCCTGCTCCTGGGTAAAGAGCGTCAGGATCTTATCCGACTCCTTATAGTCCACCTGACGGAGGACCAGAGCCTTAGTGGTCATATGCATAGCGTATCTCCTATGTACCGGGGCACAGCCTCAGGACTATGCCCGGTCCGCCCCCTTGGGCTGAGGCCGAAACGACGGCCTGGCCGGCAGTGCCGGTCCCTCCCGGTCCAGGGCCGCGAGCATCAGATAGGCTTCTGGCAGACCGGTTTCCCAAAATAAGCTCCACAGTCCGTTCTCATTCATACTCCAGTCCTCCCACAAATCTCTCCGCAATTAGACTGGGCTTTTCTCATGGAAAGTATGACCGGGAAATTCTGTTTATTGCTGGCGTCAGCTGCAATCAATCCTGGTGGTAGCCAAAATTCTGAATTGCCGCGGGATTATCACGCCAATTTTCCTTGACCTTTACCCAAGTCTGGAGGTACACCTTAGTCCCCATAAATCGCTCCATATCTTGCCGGGCCAGGGTGGATATCTTTTTCAGCATGGCACCGCCCTTGCCGATGATGATACCCTTATGGCTGTTCTTTTCGCAGTAGATGGTGGCCTCTACCTCAATGACCTCGTCCTCCCGCTCTACGAAACGGGTAATCTCCACCGCGGTCCCATGAGGGATCTCCTTATCCAGGGACAGAAGCAGCTTTTCCCGTAAGATTTCCCCCATCATCTGCCGCTCCGGCTGGTCGGAGGTCATGTCCTCCGGGAAGAGCTGGGGCCCATCGGGAAGGAAGCCCTCCAGCACGCCCAGCAGCTCCTCCACCCCCTCGCCGGTCTTGGCGGAGATAGGAACCACGGCCTGAAAGTCGTGTTCCTGGCTGTAAAGCTGTATCACTTCAAGGAGCTTGTCTTTCCGCTCCAGCGTATCCGCCTTGTTGATGACCAACACGGCGGGACAGCCCAGGGTCTTGACGCGGGCGATAAGCTGTGCTTCCGGCTCCCCAATATTCGGGATGGGCTCCACCAGCAGAGCCACCGCATCTACGTCAGCCACACTCTCCCTGACCACATTCACCATATAGTCCCCCAAGCGAGTACGGGCTTTATGCAGACCCGGCGTATCCACAAAGACAAACTGGCTCTCTCCCCGTGTCAGAATACCGCAGATGCGGTTCCGAGTGGTCTGGGGCTTGTTGGTAACGATAGCTACTTTCTCCCCCACCAGGGTGTTTATCAAAGTGGACTTACCTACGTTGGGCCGGCCGCACAGAGTAATGATACCGGATTTTTTGATAATCGGCATAAGATAATCCTCACTTTCTCAGGTGTGAACAATTTCCCGTCTACAAATATTTTTTATCATTATCTTTCAAGTCAGAGAAAGGCCACCTCTCCCTTTTCTGCTTTTTATTTTATCATATTTGACGGAAAATAGCAAACGGCCCGCCGATTTGGCGGGTCGTTTGCCGACCGTGTTACACAATGCCCATAAAATACTCGACCGCGATTGCCACTACTACCACCAAGGCAGAGATAATAAATCCGTGAATCATGGGGTTAATGCCAGATTTACGCATTTCCCGGAAATCAGTATTTAAGCCGATGGCTGCCAGAGCTGCCACCATTAGGAATTTGCTCAACTCTTTTAAGCCAGAAGACAACTCCTGCGGAAACACTCCCAGGCTGTTAATGGCTGCCATTCCCAAAAAGCACAGGATGAACCAGGGAAAGATAGAGGTAATCTTCACTTTTTCTCCCTGAGACACTATCCCGGCCTTCCGTTTCTCCCGCACCTCGATCAGGCTGAATACCAGCACAGTGGGGATGATGGCCAAGGTGCGAGTCAGCTTCACCATTGTGGCAAAATCGCCGGCTCCCTCTGAAAAGGCGTATCCTGCCGCCACCACGCTGGAGGTGTCGTTCACCGCCGTCCCGGCCCATAGTCCATAGGCCATATCGCTTAATCCCATGGCCTGCCCCATAATAGGAAAAAGGACGATCATCACCATGTCAAATAGAAAAGTGGCCGACATGGCATAGGCAATATCCTTATCCTCCGCATCGATCACCGGGGCGATGGCCGCAATCGCAGAGCCTCCGCAGATCCCCGTCCCGGCAGAAATCAGGTTAGACAGCTTCCAGTTCAGGCCAAGTGCCCGCCCCACAAAATATCCGCCGCCGAAGCAGGTCAGCAGGGTAAACATCATGACTACCAGGGACAGCCGGCCTACATTGAGCACTACCTTGATGGACAGCGAGGCTCCCAAGAGAATGATGGCGAATTTCAGAATTTTTTTGGATGTGAACTTCAGACCCTTGGCCACACCATCGCTCGGCTTCCTGATCTGGTTGAGTCCCATACCGATGAACAGGGCAATGACTGACGCCCCAATGAGATGGATCGGCAGTAGACCCTCAATGAATTTGGCACAAGCCGCGATAGCCAATGCCAGTAAAAGTCCGGGAATAAGCTCCCCTATCCGGTTCAACACCTTCATAGCTCCACTTCCTTTTGCAATATTTCCCTCTGGTCACACTCATCATAACATCGGTTGATTATAAAATCAAATTATGTTATATTATATATAATAAATATTTTTAATGGACGTGAACATATGCTGGACCAAAAACTTCAGACCTTTCTCACTGTAGTGGAGCTACGCAGCTATACACTGGCCGCCCAGGCCCTTCATATCACCCAGCCCGCCGTTTCTCAACACATCCGAAAGCTGGAGGAGCACTACGGTTCCCAGCTCATCGATTTCACAGGCCATCAGCTCGCCCTCACCCGAGCGGGAGAATTGATGTATCGATACGCCACCTTTCAGGCAGCCAACGAGCACAGGCTGCTGGAGCAGCTCAACCAAAGCGCCCAAACTCTCCGGGTCGGTGCCACCCTGTCCATTGCCGACTATTATCTTCCCCCTCTTTTGGCCCCCTTCCTGGCCCAGTCCTTCCGTCCCCTGGCGCTCCATGTAGGCAATACGGAAGAAATGCTGTCCGCCTGTGTTCGGGGAGAGCTGGACTGTGCCCTCATCGAAGGGATCTTTTATGACAATGACTTCTGCAGCCACATTTTTCATACTGCCCGGTTTTTACCTGTGGCTGCCGCCAGCCATCCTCTTTCACAGAAAGAACACAGGCTGACAGATCTGTTTTCTTATCCTCTCATTTTGCGTGAGCCCGGATCAGGCACCCGCGCCATTCTGGAAAACAGACTCTTTCAAGCCGGCTGCTCTCCCCAATCCTTCTCCTCTGTACTGGAGTGCGGCAGCTTCCGAATGATTAAGGAACTGCTGAAAGCAACTCATGCTGTCAGCTTCATGTATGAGCAGGTGGCCGCCCAGGAGGTGGCGTGTGGTACACTGACCTATCTGCATCTGTCCGATTGGCAGATCCTGCGCCCCCTCTATTTTGTCTACCCCAGGCACAGTATGTCCCACAAAGCCTGTCAGAATTTTTATGACGAATGTCTTTGTCCCAAATAGAACAGACGGAGCCAAGTCCTATGACTTGGCTCCGCTGTGTTATGTCCGGTCAAGACCCATCTCCGTCAAAATTTTTTCTTCTCTTTCCCGCATCTGCCGCTTCATCGGGCCCTCGTCCAGGTGGTCGTAGCCCAGCAAATGGAGGACCGAGTGTACCGTTAGATAGCACAGCTCCCGCTCCAGGGAGTGACCGTACTCCTCGGCCTGCTCGTTTGCCCGCTCCAGGGAGATCACCATATCCCCCAAAAAGACTTTGCCCGTGTCTGGGTCCGCCCACTCGGCTCTGGGCTTTTCTCCGGGAGACAGCTCGAACATGGGAAAGGACAGCACATCGGTGGGCCGGTCCACCCCTCGCGTTTCCAGATTGGTCTGATGGATGCCCGCGTCATCTGTGATAAGCACATCGACGGCGCAGGGCACGTCCACCCCCTCCGTCTCCAAGGCTGACTCGATAACCCGCTGGAGCTTTGACTCGTAGGGCCAGTCCTCCTCACAGTCCACACACACGCAGTGGGACGTCCCCTTTTGTCCTTTGCCAAGCAGCATATCTTCCACCCCTGCCCTTACCAGGCCGCCACAGTGCCATCGCACCGAGGCTCGGTCCCGCCAACTAGCATTCCGTTCTCCGTCCGCCAAATGATTTGCCCGCGGCCCATGGTGATGTTGGTGTTCAAAACCTCCACCTCATGGCCCATGTCCGCCAGCTCTCTGCCGATGTGGGCGGGAACCTCCCGCTCCAGCTGGATATGCTTTCCGCCCACCCACTGAATTCTCGGGGCATCCAGCGCCTCCTGGGGATTCATATGATAGTCGATGGTGTTCACCGCCACCAGCACATGGCCCTGGGGCTGCATGAAGGCGCCCATGACGCCGAAGGGGCCAACAGCATCTCCGTCCTTCATCATAAAGCCGGGGATGATGGTGTGATAGGACCGCTTCCCTCCGGCCAGGCAGTTGTCGCTGTTCTCCTCCAGGGAGAAGTTGGCGCCCCGGTTCTGTAAGGAGATACCAGTGCCGGGGATGGCCACGCCGGCGCCGAAGGTGGTATAGTTGCTCTGGATAAAGGATACCATGTTGCCCTCTGGGTCGGCAGTACACAGGTAGATGGTCCCGCCGCAGGAGGGGTCTCCCGCCTCCGGCATCAGCGCCCTGTCAGAGATGAGGGCCCGGCGCTGGGCGGCGTACTCCTCGGACAGCATATCCTCCACCTTGGTCTTCATGTACCGGGGGTCCGCCACATAAGTCTTAGTGTCCGCGAAAGCCAGCTTGATGGACTCCAGGATCTTGTGGTAGGTGTCGGCGCAGTCCTTCTCCTGGGACAGCTCCAGCCCCTTTAGGATATTCAGCGCCATCAGCACTGTGATGCCGTGGCCGTTGGGCGGTATCTCGCACACGGTATAGCCCTTATAGTCTGTGGTGATGGGCTCCACCCACATGGGCTGGTAATTTCTGAAGTCATCCTCACAGAAATACCCCCCAGTTTCCCGGCTGAAGGCCACAATCTTCTCCATCAGAGGACCACGGTAATAGCTGTCACAGTCAGTGGCGGCCAGCTCCTCCATCGTCTGGGCATACTCCTCCCAGCGGAACAGTTCACCGGCCCGGTAGTGGGTGCCGTCCTCCTTCATAAAGGTATTCCACCAATAGGAGTGAGGCGCAGGTTCCTTGGACCGGGCAGCGGCAATACGCTGGGAGTCCTTCTCCCACTGGGGCTCCAGATTGACCGGGACAGGATATCCCTCCCGGGCATAGGAGATGGCTGGAGCAAACAGTTCGGACAGGGGCTTGGCGCCAAATTTTTTATTGATCGCCGCCCAGCCCGCGGGGGCCCCCGGCACCATGGTCGGCAGCCAGCCCGTCTTGGGCATCTCACTGTGCCCCATGGCTCTCACCATCTTCGCATCCAGCGCCATGGGAGCCACGCCACTGGCGTTGAGTCCGTACAGCTTCTTCTCCTTCTCTACCCAGATCAGGGCAAAGCAGTCTGAGCCCAGGCCGTTTCCGGTGGGCTCCAGGATGGGCATGGCTGCGGCCATGGCGACAGCCGCGTCCATAGCGTTTCCTCCGGCCTTCATCACATCCAGGCCGATCTGGGCCCCCAGAGGCACAGAGGTGCAGGCCATTGCGCGGCGGGCATAGACTACATTCCGGCGGGAAGGATAGGAATATTTTTGTGGGTCGAATTGGGGCATAGGTTCTCTCTCCTTTTCTTTCCTTTGCAGCCCCCATTATACAGGAATCTGGCCCTTTTGAACAGAAGAAAGCAAAAGAAATTTTTATTTGCCTCTTCCTTATGCTTCGGGCATATTTCTCTCCCCTTCGGACAAGCTATGGTCATCTTCATTCTCTATTGGGAGGCGTTTCCCTTGACGACAAAAAAAACAGGCAGCCAGACAGTCACCCTGGCCTGTCCCCCTTCCTTCGCCGGTCACGCCAACGTGGTAGGAAAGAAGGAGGGTGAGGGCCCTCTGGCCAGCTCCTTCGACTATATCGGGACTGACGACACCTTCGGCGAGTCCACCTGGGAGAAATCGGAGAGCGCCATGCAGAAGCAGGCCCTGGCTCTGGCCTTAAATAAGGCGGGCCAACCTGCCTCTAATATAGACTGGCTCTTTGCCGGCGACCTGCTGAATCAGTGTATCGGTTCTTCCTTCGCCGCACGCGGCCAGGAGATTCCCTTTTTCGGCCTCTATGGGGCCTGCTCCACCATGGGGGAGGGGCTGGCTCTGGCCTCTATGACCTTGGATGGCGGCTTCGGGGAGTGGGCCGGAGTGGTAGTCTCCTCCCACTTCTGCACTGCCGAGCGCCAGTACCGCACCCCTCTGGAGTACGGCGGCCAGCGAACTCCCACCGCCCAGTGGACCACTACCGCCGCCGGAGCTGCTATTCTGGCACGGGAGGGCCCCGGCCCCTATATCACCCATGTGACGGTAGGCAAGATTGTGGACAAGGGCATCACCGACACCAACAACATGGGGGCAGCCATGGCCCCGGCCGCCTATGACACCATCTCCACCCACCTGAAGGACACCGGCCGGGCGCCGAGCTACTATGACCTGATCGTCACAGGCGACCTGGGTAATCTGGGCAGCGAGCTGCTGTTGGAGTTGCTCCGGCAGGACGGGCTGGAACTGTCCAACCACACCGACTGCGGGATGCTTATTTTCGACCCGCAGAGTCAGGATGTCCACTGCGGAGGTTCCGGCTGCGGCTGCGCAGCCTCGGTGCTGACGGGCTACCTGCTCAATGGAATGCGGGAGGGCAAATGGAACAACATTCTTTTCTGCCCCACCGGCGCTCTCCACTCTCCTACCTCCGCGTTCCAGGGGGAGAGCGTACCCGGCATCTGCCACGCCATCGCCATTTCTACTCAGCGATCCCCCCAGGCGTGACCGCCGGCTGTCTTCGGGCATCACGCCCATACCTGGGACCTCTATCTTGTTTGAAAGGTGCGTAATCATGGAATATCTTAACGCCTTCCTCTGCGGCGGCATCCTATGTATTATCGGCCAGCTTTTGATTGATAAGACTCCCCTTACCCCCGCCAAGATCCTGGTGTCCTATGTGACCGCCGGGGTGATCCTCAGCGGCCTGGGGTTCTACCAGCATCTAGTGGACTGGGGAGGAGCCGGCGCCACAGTACCCCTCACGGGCTTTGGCCACCTGCTGGCCAAGGGGGTCAAAAAGGCGGTGGCGGAGGACGGATTTCTGGGCGCCCTCACTGGCGGGTCCACCGCCGCGGCCGGCGGTATCACCGCCGCTATCTTCTTCGGCTTTGTAGTGGCCCTTCTCTTTAAGCCGAAGCCCAAAAGTTAGATCAAAACACAAGCGGGCCCCATCCAATGGATGGGGCCCGCTTGTTACCCGCCTTCTTTCGGACTGTTCTCCAGCAGCTTGAGATTTCCCTGGAGCCGCTCGTTGTCTGGCTCCAGCTCCACAGCCTTCCTCGCCTCTTCACGGGCCTCTTTCAGCCTCCCAGTGTGGAAGAGGGCAATGGAGCGCAAGTCGTGGGGCAGAGAGCCCCAGGAGGCAGCCTCACAGATATAAGACCTGGGCCGGTAGGTGATGGCCAGGGCGCAGCCAGTAAAGTAGAGCACCCCGTCCCACTCTCCCTGCTCATACAGGGCAAGCGCCAGGTCCATATAGGGCTCCCGCAGATGGGGTGCCTCAGCGATGGCCCTCAGGTACCAGTCCCGGGCCTGTGCCCGCTCCCCCTTGTTCAGATAGGACTTGGCGATGTACCGCATGGAGGCCGCCCTCTCATCCCGCCAGGTGGCGCTCGACATGGTAAGATGCCTTTTCAGGGTACGGATGCAGTCGTCCCAGCGCCCCCTGTACATATATTCCCGGCCTAAATAGTGGACATTCCGGTCATCCTCAGGGTCCTCCTGTACCGACAGCTCCAGCAGCGGAAGATACTGCCCTCTAGACTTTGAAGGGTCGGGGTGGTGGTCCAGCTGGACTCCCTCCGCCACCACTGTGGGGCCTGGCCTTCCAGTCCCCATCCACTTCAGCACCTCATGCACCGGATGAACCCACTGATAGCCGTGGCGTGCATGGGCCTTTTCATACCAGAAGGTAACCCCCTCGCTGCCGTCCGGGTTAAAGGACCAGGTATAGCGGTATGTAGCCTGGCCCGCCTCTGGCAGCCACGCCTCCTCCAACCGGGCCCGCCAGCCAGGATGAAATACCTCATCCAGATCTGTACATACGCAGATATCCGCGTCTTCCGGCACCAGCTCCATGGACCGGTTGCGGGCCACATCGAACCTCCAGGGGGAGATGACCTCTACCTCAGCCAGAGCCCCCCTGGCTCGCAGCCGCTCCACAGTGTCGTCCTCGGAGCCGGTGTCCAGCACCACTACCTGGTCCGCCTCTCCCATAGAGTCCATCCAGCGGTCTACGAATTGAGCCTCATTTTTACAGATGGCATATACCACCACTTTCACGGCGCTCGCCCTCCTCTTTCAGATAAGGAACAGGGCGGGCGGCACGGTGTGCCGCCCGCCCTGTTTAGGCCCCATTGGGGTCTTTCGGTCAGTTCAGCTTCTGGATTACGATCCCGGCCTCGGTCAGAGTCACGTTGTTCTCTGTGGAGGTCAGGGTAATGGTAGCCGTCCCGGTGACGTTCACCAGGACACTGGCCGCCAGAGTGGCCAGATCATTGGTAGTGGAAATGGTGGCCTGGCTCTCGCTCCCAGGGACAGGGGTAGAGTTGTTCTCCAGCTCCACGCCCACAGTACCAGTAGAGCTTGTATTGGTCGCCACCACCGAGTAAGAGACCCGGTAGATACCGGTTTCTCCCAGGGTGAAGGTGGCCGTGCTCGTGGTATGGGTGATGGCGGTTCCCTCCTCCACCTGATTGGTGTCGAAGCTGGCGTCATCGCCGGTGGTTGCCAGGGTCTGGGACCCCACATTGGTGGCGTAGAGCGCGTTCAGCGCGGGGGCTGCTCCAGCCGGTCCAGTGGGCCCGGTAGGACCTTCCGCGCCTGTGGCTCCGGCGGCACCAGTTGCGCCGGCAGGGCCGGCAGGACCAGTCGGGCCAGTCGGCCCGGTGGGGCCTTCCGCTCCGGTAGCTCCGGTAGCGCCAGCAGCACCAGCAGCGCCAGTTGGACCAGTCGGGCCGGTCGGGCCCGCAGGACCAGCGGCACCCGCAGGGCCGGCAGGGCCAGTTGGGCCAGTAGCGCCGGCCGCTCCGGCAGCGCCAGTGGCCCCGGTGGCTCCAGTCGCCCCTACAGGACCCGTGGGGCCGGTAGGGCCTTGGACAGACACCAACTCAAAGTCAGCGGATGTGCCGGGAGTACCGCTGGGATTGGCGATCCGGGCCCGGTACAGGCTGCCGTTATAGGTCACAAAGTCCCCCTGGGCATAGGGTGTGCCTAGCGCGAATGTGGTCACAGTTTCCAGCCCCTCGCCAGCGGGGCCGGTGGGACCGATGGGGCCGGCGGGACCCTGAGCGCCAGTAGCACCAGTGGCACCGGTTGCGCCGGCAGGGCCAGCAGGACCAGTGGGACCGGTCGGGCCGGTCGGGCCGGCGGGGCCCTGGGCGCCGGTAGCTCCGGTGGCACCAGTTGCACCCGTAGCGCCAGTCGCGCCAGCAGGGCCAGCAGGACCAGCGGGGCCAGTAACGCCGGCTGGGCCGGGGATTCCCTGAGGTCCGGTGGGGCCAGTGGGACCAACGGGACCAGGATAGCCCTGGGGTCCGGTCGGCCCGGTGGGGCCTACCATGGACGGGAAGGGAGGAGGACAGGGGCAGGGAGGCGGGCAAGGGGGAGGACAAGGAGTGGGGCAGCAGGAAGTAGAGCCGGACTGACCGCAGCCACAGCCGCAGCTGGAGCTGGTGCCGCCGTTCAGATAGGCGACCACGCCGTCCCGGCGATTCTGCTCCCACTCAGAAGCACAGTATCTTCTCATAAGACGCTCCTTTGCACGGTAAAAAATGGGTGTGGCGATGCCACATTCCATCCTATGCTGAATCAACGCACCTGTGCGCGGCCTGTCAAATGGGCAGGCCCTCCTCTTCCGCTCCGGTCTTTACAGCCCTCTGTTTTTCTGTCATAATAAGAGCATATTCAAGGGGAGGGACGCCCATGAAACGATATGTCATCGCCCTGGACCAGGGCACCACCAGCAGCCGCTGCATTCTCTTCGATCAGGATCAGAATATCGCGGGGGTGGCGCAGCGGGAATTTTCACAGATATACCCCCAGCCCGGCTGGGTGGAGCATGACCCCATGGAGATCTGGTCCAGTCAATACTCCGTCCTCACCGAAGTGCTGGCCCAGGCCGGCGTTTCTCCTGATGAGGTGGCTGCTATCGGCATCACAAACCAGCGGGAAACGGCCATCGTGTGGGATAGACATACCGGGCGACCGGTTTACAACGCCATCGTGTGGCAGTGCCGCCGCACCGCCCCTCTGTGTGAGAAGCTGAAAAAGGACAAGGAACTCACCCAGTATATTCAGGACCGCACGGGACTGCTCATTGACGCCTACTTCTCCGCCACCAAGGTCAAATGGATACTGGAGCATGTAGAGGGAGCCTGGGAACGGGCCCAGGCGGGCGATCTGCTCTTCGGTACGGTGGACAGTTGGCTGGTGTGGAAGCTGACGGGTGGAAAGGTCCATGTCACCGACCGGACCAACGCAAGCCGTACCATGCTCTATGACATCCAAAACCTCTGCTGGGACACCCGTATCTGCCGCACCCTGGACATCCCCATCTCCATGCTGCCCCAGGTCCGAGACTCCAGTGAAGTGTACGGCACTGTCAATCTCCAGGGGGTGGAGGTACCCATCTCTGGCATCGCCGGCGACCAACAGGCCGCCCTCTTCGGTCAGACCTGCTTCTCCTCCGGTCAGGCGAAAAACACCTACGGCACCGGCTGTTTTCTTCTGATGAACACCGGTGACCAGTTGTGCCGAAGCCGGAACGGGCTGTTGTCTACCATCGCCATCGGCTTGGGCGGAAAGGTCCAGTACGCTCTGGAGGGCTCCGTATTCGTAGGCGGCGCCGTCATCCAGTGGATCCGGGACGAGCTGCGCTTCATCTCGGAGGCCCGAGACGCGGAGTATTACGCCTCCAAGGTTCCGGATACCGGCGGGGTCTATCTCGTCCCGGCCTTCACCGGCCTAGGTGCTCCCCACTGGGATATGTACGCACGGGGTGCCCTGGTGGGACTGACCCGGGGCACCACCCGTGACCATATCATCCGGGCGGCACAGGAGTCTATCGCCTATCAGGTGGCGGACTTGGTGGATGCCATGGAAAAGGACACTGGGATTGCCCTTCGGGAGCTGAATGCTGATGGCGGGGCCAGCAGGGACCGTTTTCTAATGCAGTTCCAGGCTGATATTCTGAACAAATCCGTCTGCCGGCCGGCCATCCGGGAGACCACCGCTCTTGGCGCGGCCTATCTGGCCGGCCTGGCTGTGGGGGTATGGCGGGATCTAGACCAAATCCGTGCCCTGCGCACCCTGGATCAGCGGTACGACCCGCATATGGAGGCAGATACCAGGCAGCGGCTGCTGCGCGGCTGGCACAAGGCCGTAGGACGCAGCTTGGACTGGGAGGAACACGATTGACATGGGCTTAAATACGCCACGGCTGGAGACAGAGCGCCTAATCCTGAGGAAATTTACACAAAACGACCTGGATGCCCTTTTCTCTATTTTCCGTGATGAAGAAGCAAGCCGGTTTTTGCCCTGGTACCCGCTGCATACCATGGAGGAGGCCAGATCTTTTTTCCTGGAGCGGTATGCGGCCTCCTATGGACAGGAGCGGGGCTACCGGTATGCCGTTTGTTTCCGCTCCGACGACATACCTGTGGGATACGTCAACGTGGCTATGGACGACAGCCACGACCTAGGGTACGGCCTTCGTAATGAGTTTTGGCATCAGGGCATCATTACCGAAGCCTGCAAGGCCGTTATACAGCGGTTGAGAGCGGATGGCATTCCCTATATCACCGCCACCCACGACCGGAACAATCCCCGGAGCGGCGGCGTGATGCAAAATCTCGGCATGAAATATCAATACACCTATGAGGAGTTGTGGCAGCCTAAGAATATGCCGGTTGTCTTTCGAATGTATCAGTTGAACTTGGATGGGCAGACAGACCGGCAGTACAAAAAATATTGGGAAGCCCACGACCATCATTTCATTGAATCCGCCCTGTAAGAAGGGGCGGATACCACAGGCAGGAGTGATACCTATGTTACCCCCTATTGAAATCCCTACCCTGCTATTCTGGGAGAATGGCAATACCTGGTATGGCAGTAAAGGACAGGCCCGCTTTTTTATTCAGCCCGTGACCCACGAAGCTGCCCCAGATACCCCTGACGCACCCTCTCATACCACCCTGGACATAGAGTTCTGGAGGGGTCCGCTGACCAAAGCGTTGAGCCATATCTGTTCCACCGCCTCTTTCCCCCTTAGCGGGGAGGGGCTGGAGCAGACCGTCCAGTGGCTGGAGGAGCAGGCCGCGATAGTAAACGAAGAATAAGGAGAGCAACAATGGAAGCCTTTCAATTTTATTCCCCTACACAGATCATTTTCGGGCGTGGTACTGAGGAGCAGGTTGGAGAGCAGATCGCCCGCCGAGGGGGCTCCCGGGTGCTGGTGGTCTATGGCGGCCAGAGCGCTGTCAAAAGCGAGCTGCTGAGTCGGGTCCTGGCCTCTCTGGAGCAGAGCGGGCTGTCCTGCGACACGCTGGGTGGTGTAAAGCCAAATCCCAGACTCAGTCTGGTATTATCCGGCATCCAGCGGGCGGAGGCTTTTCAGGCCAACTTTCTGCTGGCCATTGGAGGTGGCAGCGTCATCGACACGGCTAAGGCCATCGCCGATGGAGTCGCCAACCCGGAGCTGGACCTGTGGGATGACCTGTGGATGAAAAAGGTCCCTCTGGAGCGGTCCCTGCCTGTGGGGGTGGTATTGACCATTCCCGCGGCCGGCAGCGAGAGCAGCGACTCCGCCGTTCTGACCAAGGATGACACCCTGGAAAAGCGAGGGCTTGGTTCCGATCTGCACCGTCCCCGGTTTGCCATCCTAAACCCCGATCTCACCGCCACCCTGCCCCGCTACCAGGTGGCCTGTGGCGTGGTGGACATCATGTCGCACACCATGGACCGCTACTTCAATCCCATCACCACCAACCAACTCACCGACGAGCTGGCGGAGGGGCTGCTTCGAGTGGTCATTTCCAGCGGCCGGCGAGCCATGGACCATCCCGGCGACTACCAGGCCATGAGTGAACTGATGTGGGCCGGTTCCCTGTCCCACAACGGCCTGACTGGTCTGGGCGGGAAGAAGGACTTTGCCCCCCATCAACTGGGCCATGAGCTTAGTGCCCGGTTCGATTCTGCCCACGGTGCCACCCTGTCTGCCGTTTGGGGCAGTTGGGCCCGCTACTGTCTGGATGCCGATGTGTCCCGCTTCGCCCGGTTCGGTGTCAAGGTCTGGGGATTGGACCCCACCGGCCGCACAGAGCGAGAGCTGGCTTTATCCGCCATCGATGCGACTGTGGATTTCTTTCACTCTTTGGATATGCCCACCTGCTTCTCTGAGTTGGGCTGCGGCCTCCAGTCTGAGAAGGAGCTGGAGGAGCTGACCCGCCGCTGTACCTTCTTCGGGACCCGGACCATCGGCACCTTCCGGGTGCTGGACCACGACGACATCCTGGCCATCTATCGAATGGCGAATCACTGAGCGGAAGCTGGGCCGGCCATCTCCTTGTGCCGCTGCCCCATTCTCCTTCGCTTCACAACAAGGCGGGACGCCTGGCTATCGCCAGGCGTCCCGCTTCTTCAACACATTTTCTTGGTCATATCCTCATAGCTGTCCACCACTTCGTCCGCCAGGGCCCGGAGTTTCTCCGGATGCTCCTTGCCTACCAGTACGACCTGGAAGCCAGCCTCCCTCACACAGCGGAGGACCTTCTCCCGAGCGGTAAACACCAGAGTAGCTGGGCGGGCGGTCCCCAGGCGCCGCACACATTTCTCATAGAGCTCCGGGTCCTCTATCCCTCTCCCCTGTTCCCCAGTATACAATACACCCCGGAAGTAGGCGGCCAGTCCCGCGGCTTCCAGCTTAGGCTGGAGCGTGCGCCGCTCCTCCTCAGAAACCAGATAGAGCAGCACCCCCTCCATCCGAAGCAGGGACAAAAAGGGCATTAGCCCGGTCAGCGGTCTCCCCTCTCGGTCCAGCAGAGTGTCTGGAACATCAAAAACAGCGCCTTGCAGACGCATGACCGATCCCTCCTCAGTTTGATTTGTCCGGTCCTATTTTAACCTCTTCCCCCTAAAATTACAATTCCCATTTCCTTTTTACTGAAACTGTTTTATACTGTCCCAAGGAGGGATATTATGAAGCTGATCATCTCCCCGGCAAAGAAAATGAACGTGGACACGGATACCATGGAGATCCGGGGCCTCCCCCGGTTCTTGAATCGGACCCGGCTGCTCTGTGACTGGCTGAAAACCATGTCCTACGACCAGCTAAAGGCCCTGTGGCGCTGTAATGACGCCATCGCCTCACTCAATTATGAGCGGCTCCAGCATATGGAGCTGGAGGAAAGACTCACTCCAGCAGTCCTGGCCTATGAGGGCATCCAGTACCGCTATATGGCCCCCCACCTGTTCTCCTGGGAGCAGTTCGACTATTTAGACCGGCATCTGCGCATCCTGTCCGGCTTTTATGGGGTGCTGCGCCCCTTCGACGGAGTCACCCCCTACCGGCTGGAGATGCAGGCCAGACTGGCCGGGTCGGGCTGTCAGTCTCTGTACCAGTTTTGGGGTCCCTCTTTAGCCCAGGCGCTGGCGGAGGAGGACGACCTTCTGGTCGATCTGGCCTCACGGGAATACAGCCGAGCGGTGACCGACCATCTGCCACAGGGAATGACCGTCATCTCCTGTACCTTCGGGGAACTGAGGGAGGGCCGGGTACTGGAAAAGGGCACCCAGTGCAAAATGGCTCGTGGTGAAATGGTCCGCTATCTCACCGAACACCTGTCAGAGAGCCCGGAGGCCATGCAAGCCTTTGACCGTCTGGGGTACTCCTTCTCCCAGGAGCGGTCCACCCCCACTCACTATGTATTTATCAAGAAGGCCAGGGCCAAAGAGGACTGAGCTTTCTGGAAAGCGGAGGACCTATGGAACATCTTTTGCTCATTGAGGACGACCAGGCACTTGGCCGGGGGATCACCCTGGCCCTGGCCGCTGGGGACCGGGAGCCCCATCTGGCCCGGACTCTGGCCGAGGGCCGCCGGCTGTTCGCCCAGCTACCCATCTCCCTGGTCATTCTGGATCTCAATCTGCCCGACGGGAACGGCCTGGAACTGCTGACTGAGATACGCTCTGTGAGTCAGGTACCCGTTCTCATCCTCACTGCCAACGACCTGGAGAGCGACCAGGTGACCGGGTTGGAGCTGGGGGCGGACGACTATGTGACAAAGCCCTTTTCCCTCGCTGTCCTCCGGGCCAGGGTAAACAATCTGCTCCGCCGGGGGGCCGTCCCCAGAGGCGAAGTGGTGGAGCTGCCCCCCTTCTCCTTTGACTTTGCGGGCATGGCCTTTTCCCGGAACGGAGAGGCGATCGAGCTGTCCAAGACGGAACAGCGGCTGCTCCGTCTGCTGGTGGAACACCGGGGCCAGACCTTGACCCGGGAGCAGCTCCTGGATCGAGTATGGGATGGGGGCGAGTTTGTGGACGAAAACGCTCTGTCGGTGGCGGTGCGCCGCCTGCGGGCCAAACTGGGGGACGCCCCCATTAAGACGGTATATGGCCTTGGCTACACTTGGGAGATCCAGTGATGGGAGCGGGCGGCTATGTCTGTTTAGCACTGGCCCTTCTGGGCCTGGGCTTCGGCCTGTACCACTGGTACAGAGGCCGCCGGACCCTCCGGCGGCTGGATGAAATCCTGTCCGCCGCTGTGGACGGAAGCTTTCGGGAAAACGCCTTTGACGAATCTGTTCCCTCCGCTCTGGAGGCCAAGCTGGCCCGGTTTCTCAATGGCTCCGCCGCCTCCACCCGAAATCTGGAGCGGGAGCGGGAGGTCGTCCAGACGCTGATCTCCGACATCTCCCACCAGACCAGGACTCCCATTGCCAATATCCTGCTCTACGCCTCCCTGCTGGCCGAGGGGGACCTGCCTCCGGAGCAGGCGGAGCAGGCCGCCGTACTGGCCCAGCAGGGGGAAAAGCTGTCCTTCCTCATTCAGACCTTAGTGAAGGCGTCCCGTCTGGAAACGGGCATCTTCGCCATGGACCCACAGGTCCATGGCGTCCAGCGGCTGCTGGACGCGGTTCTGATCCAGGGGCGGCATAAGGCCAGGGAAAGGGGGCTCTCCCTCACGGCGGAGCCCACCTCTGCCCAGGCCAGGTTTGATGAGAAGTGGACCGCGGAAGCCCTTTACAACCTCGTAGACAACGCCCTGAAATACACCCCGCAGGGAGGCAAGGTCGCCCTCTCCGTCCGGGAGTTCGAGCTGTTCTGCGCCATTCAGGTAGAGGACAATGGCCCCGGCATCCCGGAGAGAGAACAGGGGGCCATCTTTGGCCGCTTCTACCGGGGCGAAGCCGTCCGGGACCAGGAGGGCCTCGGGATCGGCCTCTATCTGGCTAGAGAGGTGGTAACTCGTGAGGGCGGATATATCCGCCTCAATTCCAGCCCCGGCCAGGGGAGTCGGTTTTCCTTGTATCTGCCCAAGGAATAAAATCTTCAAATCTTACAACAGTGAAAGATTTGAGAAAGATTGTGGAAAGATTGTCTTGGTATAGTGGGGAGCGTAGGCATACGCCCCCACTTTTCCATAAAGGAGATATCACAATGACAATTTTACAGACCAAGGATTTAAGAAAATACTACGGCTCTGGCGACACTCTGGTAAAAGCCTTGGACGGAGTGGACCTGAACGTGGAGGACGGGGAATTTGTAGCTATCGTGGGCACCTCAGGAAGCGGGAAATCCACCCTGCTCCATATGCTGGGCGGTCTGGACCGGCCCACCTCCGGTTCTGTGACCGTAGACGGGCAGAAAATTTTTGACCTGAAGGACGAAGCCCTGACCATCTTCCGGCGGCGGAAAATCGGCTTCGTCTTTCAGTCCTTCAATTTGGTGCCGGTACTCAGCGTGTACGAAAATATCGTCCTGCCCATCCAGTTGGACGGGGGCCGGGTTGACGAGTCGTATGTGGGGCAGGTCATCTCCGCTCTGGGCCTGGAGAGCAAGCTCCAAAATCTCCCTGGCCAGCTCTCCGGAGGCCAGCAGCAGCGGGTGGCCATCGCCCGGGCCCTGGCGACCAAACCGGCCATTGTCCTGGCAGACGAGCCTACGGGTAATCTGGACACCAGGACCAGTCAGGATGTGCTTTCCCTGATGAAGGTCACCGGTCAAAAATTTGCCCAGACCATCGTTATGATCACTCACAACGAGGAGATCGCCCAACTAGCCGACCGCATCGTTCGCATTGAGGACGGCAGGATCGTGACACGGTGAGGAGGTGGGCTCTATGAAGGTATCCAATGGCAAATGTATCCGGACCCTCTCTCACAGGAGTCTTCGGGCCAACCGCACCCGCAACATTGTGGCGGTGCTGGCCATCGCTTTGACCACGGTGCTATTCACCTCCCTGTTCACCATTGCCATGTCCATTAACGACGGCATCCAGCAGAACAACTTTCGCCAGGTGGGTGGCTTCTCCCATGGCGGCTTCAAGTACCTGACGGAGGAACAGTTTGACCAGTTGAAGGACGACCCTCTCATCGGTCAGTGGGGCCTGCGGCGCTTTCTGGGTATGCCCAGCGAGATGCCCTTCAACAAGTCACATGTGGAGATTGGCTGGTCCGATGCAAACGAGGCCCACTGGCAGTTCTGCGACCCAGTGGAGGGCCGTCTGCCCCAGGAGGGCACGAATGAGGCCGCCACTGATACCCATGTGTTGGAGCTGCTGGGAGTAGAACCTAAACTGGGGGAACAATTTACTGTCACCTTTGATGTGGACGGCCGCACGACCACCCAGACCTTTACCCTGTGCGGCTGGTGGGAGTACGACGAGGCCATCGTGGCCAACCACATTCTCATCCCGGAGAGCCGGGTGGACGCCGTCCTGGCAGAGACCGGCGTGGTGCCGGGCCAGACCACAGACGGCATGACCGGCTCCTGGAATCTGGACGTGATGCTGAAAAATGGGGGCCGGAACATCGCCGGCGACCTAGAGGAGATCCTGACCAACCACGGCTATCAGGGTCAGAGCTCTACCCAGCCGGGCTATATCCACACTGGTGTCAACTGGGGCTACACCGGCGCCCAGCTTTCCGGCAGCATGGACCCCACCCTCCTGCTGGCCATCGGCGCGATCCTGCTCCTCATTATCTTCACCGGCTATCTCATTATTTACAATGTGTTCCAGATCTCAGTGGCCAACGATATCCGCTTCTACGGCCTGCTCAAGACCATCGGCACCACCCCTCGGCAGCTCCGCCGGATCATCCGGCACCAGGCCCTGGCCCTGTCTCTGGTGGGCATCCCTCTGGGATTGCTGCTGGGCTGGCTGGTGGGGGGACAGCTCACTCCGGTGATCATCCGCCAACTAAACGCGGTGTCCAACGTGGTATCAGTAAACCCGGCTATCTTTGTGGCCTCCGCCCTGTTCGCTCTGGTCACGGTTCTGATCTCCTGCCGCAAGCCTGGGCGGATGGCCGCACGGGTGTCCCCCATCGAGGCGGTACGATACGCCGAGGGCGGAGCGGTGCGGCATGGAGGAAAGAGGAACGCCAAAGGCGTCTCCTTGCTCTCTATGGCCCAGGCCAACCTGGGCCGGAACCGGGTCAAGACCGCGGTCACCGTCCTCTCCCTATCCCTGGCCGTGGTGCTGCTCACTGTGACGGTCACCTTTACCAACGGCTTTGACATGGACAAATATGTATCCAACTTCACCGCCAGCGACTTTATCGTGGCCGACGCGGGCCAGTTCCAGACTGGCGGTGACGCTTACAACAGCGAGATGGATGTTACCGAGGACGTCATTTCCGCCATCGATGCCCAGGGCGGCATCACTGACGGCGGCCTGGTCTACGGCAAGACCTCTTCCGCTCTGGAATTCGTCACCGAGGAGTATTACCGCTCCGTCTGGAGCAAATGGAACACCCCGGAACAACTGGACAGCAAGGTCCACTTCATGGACCGGAACGAGGAGGGCCTGCTGGCCGACCGGGTGCAGCTCTACGGCATGGAGCAGTTCCCTCTGGACCACCTGACAGTGCTGGCGGGGGACCTGTCCAAGCTCAACGAGCCTGGCGGGCGGTATGTGGCCGCTGTGTATAGTGACGACGACTATGGTCAGCCCGAGATGGACTCCCACTGGGCCCGGCTGGGGGACACAGTCACCCTGCGCTATGTGGAAGAGTACGAGTATTATAACCCTGACACTGGCGAGATATATGGCCCCTGGGAGAATGTGCCCGAGGGCGCCAACTGGGTGGATCGGGCCGTAAAGTACCGAGATATCGAGTACGAGGTGGCCGCCTTGGTGACGGTGCCCATGGCCCTGAGCTACCGCTATTACGGGGCGGACGAGTTTATTATGAACGACCAGACCTTTATCCAGGACACGGGCACAGACAGCGTCATGTACTATGCCTTCGACACTACGGATGAGGCCAACCCCGCTATGGAGTCCTTCCTGGCGGACTACACGGAGAATGTGAATCCTCAGTTCGACTATGAGAGCAAGTCTACCTATGCCGCGGAGTTCGAGGGGATGCGCTCCATGTTCCTACTGCTAGGCGGGGCCCTCAGCGGCATCGTTGGACTGGTGGGGGTGCTGAACTTTTTCAATGCGATTCTCACCGGCATCATCACCCGAAAGCGGGAGTTGGCCGTCCTCCAGTCCATCGGCATGACAGGTGGACAGCTCAAGCGGATGCTGGTATGGGAGGGGCTGCTGTACGCCCTTGGTTCGGTGCTCCTGGCCTTGGTGCTGGCCCTGGTATTGGGCCCGATTGCCTTCTCCGCCTTGCAGAGCATGTTCTGGTTCTTCACCTACCGCTTCACCTTAGCCCCCATCCTGGCCACGGCCCCTGTATTCGCCCTGTTGGGCTCTCTTGTCCCTCTGGCGGTATACCGCTCAGTAGCCAAGCATACCATCGTGGAGCGTCTGCGGGATTCCGAATAGGGAATATGATTTCCTTCCCCGACCGCAGGAGCTGGAGATTGGAGTAAGCCAGCAAATATAAATACAGCCCCAGATGCGCAGCAGACATTTAGGGCTGTATTTTTTTGGAAGGGGCGTCTATTCTTCTTGCCAAGCTACCTGTATCAAAAATTCTACAGCAAAGGCCCCGCACTTCTTTGTGCGGGGCCTTTGCTTTCATGGAAAACCAAGTCGTGCCGGTCCTATTCCCATTCAAAGCTGATTGATCTCCCTAACTCGGTGGCAGGACACATAGTGTCCGGGCAGGACCTCTTCCAGCCCAGGGGACTGGGTCCGGCACAGCTCTGTGGCATAGGGGCATCGGCTGGCAAAGCGGCAGCCAGGTTTAGGGTCGATGGGAGAAGAAATTTCCCCCTTCAGCAGCTTGCGAGGCTGCTTCTCCCGCAGGGCCGGAATGGGTACCGCTGCCAGCAGGGCCTTGGTATAGGGATGGAGACGGTTCCGGAACATCTCCTGTGCGTCAGCAAGCTCTACTACAGTACCCAGATACATGACCAGGATGCGGTCGGAGATATGCTTCACCACTGACATATTGTGAGTGATAAAGAGATAGGTCAGGTTCCGTTCCTCCTGCAGGTCCTGCATCAGATTCAGGATCTGGGCTTGAATGGACACGTCCAGGGCGGAAACCGGCTCATCACAGACGATGAACTTAGGGTCCAGGGACAGGGCTCTGGCGACACCGATACGCTGGCGGCGGCCTCCGTCCAATTCATGGGGATATGTGTTGACCAGGCGGCGGGCCAGTCCCACGGTGTCCATCAGCTCCTCCACCTTTTGAATCAGCGCAGCTCTGGAGGAGCACTTTTTATAGATGATCAGCGGCTCCGCAATCAGCTGGCTGACGGACATACGGGGATCCAGAGAGGAGAAGGGGTCCTGGAATATCATCTGCATATCCTGCCTGAGCTGCTTCAGTTCTCGGCGGTTCACCTGGGTAATATCCCGTCCCTGATAGAGCACCTGACCCTCTGTGGCGTCATGTAGACGGAGAATGGTGCGGCCCAGGGTAGACTTACCACACCCCGATTCGCCTACCACACCTAGGGTCTTGCCCTCCTCGACGGAAAAAGAAACATCGTCCACCGCATGAAGGGTGCCCCTGGCGGTACGGAAATATTTTTTCAGATTTTTGACTTCCAGCAGCGCACTCATGCTCCAGCCACCCCCTGCTGTTCAAATAGGACGCACTCCACCAGGTGTCCAGGCTCCACCTCCACCACTGGAATAGGAGCCTGGCGGCACCGATCAGTGGCATGGGGGCAGCGGGGTGCGAAGGCACAGCCTTCAGGTAGCCGGGTGGGGTCCGGCATCAGTCCCGGAATAGGCTTGAGCCGACGGACATTCTCATCAAAGTTTGGGATAGATCCGAAGAGACCTACGGTGTAGGGATGTTTAGTATTGTTGTAAATATGCTCCAGATTGCCATACTCCACGATGCGTCCGGCGTACATGATCGCAGCCTTGTCGCATACCTCGGCCACAATGCCAAGATCGTGGGTAATCAGAAGCAGCGAGGTGTTAAAGTCGGCCTTCAGCTTCTCAATCAGGTCCAGCACCTGGGCCTGGATGGTTACATCCAAGGCAGTGGTGGGCTCGTCGGCCACCAGCAGCTCCGGGTTACAGGCAAGGGCGATAGCAATCACAATACGTTGTTTCATACCGCCGGAAAATTGGTGAGGATAGTCGTTGTAGCGGCTCCCTTCGATACCAACCAACTCCATCATCTGGACCGCCCTCTGAGTTGCCTCTGTCCGGGGGATATTCTGATGAAGGTGGATGACCTCGCAGATCTGCTCACCCACAGTAAGGACCGGGTTCAAAGCGGTCATGGGGTCCTGAAAGATCATGGATATCTTGGCGCCCCGGATCTTACGCATATCAGCCTGGCTGGTTTGGAGCAGGTCTTCCCCTTCAAAAAGGATCTCACCGTTGACCACCTTTCCTGGAGGATTGGGCACCAGACCCATGATGCCAGGGCGGTGGTGGTCTTACCGGCCCCGGTTTCACCCACCAGTCCCAAAGACTCTCCCTTTTCCAGACCGAAGCTAATACCGTTGACGGCCTTGACCGTATCCTTACCGGAGGCATAATGAACGGCCAGATCTTTAATATCTAACAGTTTTTCACTCATCATGCTCACCTCAAGTCTTCAGTCTGGGGTCTAAAGCGTCCCGTAGGCCATCTCCGAACAGGTTAAAGGCAAAGACAGCTAGCATAATGGCCAGGCCTGGGAATGTTTCCACAAACCAGTGGTCTCGGAAGAAGCTGCGGCCTGCGGACAGCATTGCGCCCCACTCGGGGTTGGGAGGCGCGATACCCAGTCCGATAAAGCTCATACCGGCAGCACCTAAAATAGAGGAACCCACACTGATGCTAATCTGCACAATGATAGGCGCCAGACAGTTGGGCAGGATATGGCAAAAAATAATGCGAAAGTCACTAGCTCCGATGGCGCGTGCCACCTCGATGTACTCCTGTTCCTTGACGGTAAGGATCTGTCCACGGACCACGCGGGCAAAACCGCCGGTGGCGCCAATTCCAAGAGCCAGGATCAGGTTGGTCTGGCTGCGGCCCAGGGCGGCCACGATGGAGATGGCCAACATCAAGTTGGGGATAGCCAGCAGAATATCCACGGCCCGCATAATCAGATTATCGGTCAGGTTTCCATAATAGCCTGAGATACAGCCCAAAATGGTACCCAGGACACAGGCAATAAGAACGGACAGCAGCCCGATGGCCAGGGAGGTACGGGTCCCGTAGATGACGCGGCTAAAGATATCACGGCCGAACTCGTCGGTGCCAAACAGGTGCTCCGCACTGGGGTTGGCAAAGCTCGGACCCGTACTCATGGTTTCATAGGAATAGGGTGCAATAAGTGAGGGGAAAAGGGCGCAAAAAACGAGGAGCAGAATAATGAAAAATCCAGCTACAGCCACTTTATTTTTCATGAATCGGCTGATAATCTCCCGCGTCTGGCTGTTCTTTGCCCTGCCTCTCAGCCGTGTCTCAGGCACAGCGGTAGCGGCATTGCTCATTTACTCTCCCCTCCTTCCACGGCGGCCATTTTCTTGGGCGCCTTGCGCCGGACATACTGCGAGCGGATCCGGGGATCCACATATGCGTAGAGCACATCGGTAATCAGATTAATGATAGACATGGCAAAGGCAATAAACAGAATACCACCCTGGACCAGCGGCGTGTTCTTGATGGGAATGGCATCCACGATCAGCTTGCCCACGCCAGGGACGGCGAAGACGGCCTCGCAGATAGCAATACCGCCCAGCAGACGGCCAAAGTTCAGTCCAATGACCGTCATCACGGGAATGAGGGCGTTTCTCAGGGCGTGCTTCCAGATGACCACCCGCTCGCTCTGCCCCTTAGCCCTTGCCGTCCGGACATAGTCCTGGCGAATCGCCTCCAGCATACTGGAGCGTGTCATCCGCATGATAGTCGCGCAGGGCACCGTAGAAATGGTAACAGCGGGTAAAATCCAGCATTTCCAGGAAGTAAAGCCGGAAGGAGGCAGCCACCCCAGCCCCACCGAGAACAGCAAGATGAGCATCATGCCCTCCCAGAAGCTCGGCATGGATATGCCCACGATAGACCCGACTCGGGCTAGGTTATCCCACAGGGTATACTGTTTTGTCGCTGATATAATGCCCAAAGTGACCCCCACCACCGTAGCGATGACCATACTGACAAAGCAGAGCATCAGAGTGTTGGGGAAGCGGGCCAGGATCTCGTCCAGCACCGGGCGCTTGTTGCTGTATGAAGTTCCCAGGTCTCCATGGAGCACATCCCATACATAGTCCACATACTGGACCAGGAAAGGCCGGTTCAGGCCATTCTGCTCCTCAAAGGCCAGCTTGTCCTCCTCTGTGGCCATGTCGCCCAACATATAGTCGGCGGCCCGGCCGGGAGAAAAGTACATCATGCTGAATACCACCAGCACCACGCCCAGCAGCACTGGAATCATCATCAGCAGACGCTTTCCAATATATTTGATCAAAGGTCTATACCCCCCTACATACGTTCATTCCGCTTGGCTGCGAATCAGAAAAGCCGCTCCGGTCAGCGGTCTCCCTTTCAGGTAGACCGCCGTCCCAGAGCGGCATTTCTCACATTTCGCTCTGTCCGCAACGAGCTTATCAGACGCCCACGCGGAAGGTGGCCAGGAAGGGAGCGCCAAAGATATCGAATTCAAAGCCCTCTGCCTTGTCGTTCATAGCATACACCATGGGCGCGTTGGCAATGGCCATCTGATATCGCTGGTCATAAACATACTCCTGGATCTCCTGGACCATCTCCAGCCGCTTGGCGGGGTCGGTCTGCTGGTCAGACGCCTCGACCAGATCGTTCAGATACTGGTCATTCACCTGCAGGGTGCGGCCGAAGGAGGTCTTGTAGATGACCAGAGCGCTGGTCAGGTTGGTGGCGGCGCCAGTGCGGACCGCAGCCTGGTACTTATTGCCGGCAGCCTCGAAGTTGACGTAGTCCATCTGGATGATCTCAGCCCGGACGTTCAGATACTGCAGCCACATGCTCTGAATCGCCTCACAGACCCGCTTCTCAGCCTCGCCCACCACATGGAGGGTGATATCAAAGCCATCGGGATAGCCGGCCTGCACCATCAGCTCCTTCGCCTTGTCAGGATCAAAGGGGACAGTGCCCACTTCCTCGGCACCAAAGAGCATCTTGGGATAAATAGTGTCCATGATGGTATAATAGCCGCCATAGCAGGTGTCGATCAGGAACTGCTTATCAATGGCATAGCACAAGGCGTAGCGCACGTCCTTGTTCTCAAACAGAGGCTCCTGCATACTGAAGGTCAAGGAGGTAAACAGAGAGGAGTCACCCTCTACCAGAGTCAGGCCCTCAGTCTCCTTCACGCGGTCATAATCAGAGGTAGAGATGGAGTAAGCAAAGTCCACGCCACCGGTCTCCAGCTCGATCATGCGGCTGGACGCCTCAGGGATGACACGGAACAGCAGCTTCGGGGTAGCGGCGGGGCCGTTCCAGTATTCGTCAAAACGGTCCAGTTCAATCTCACTTGCGGTGTCCCAGCGGGTCATCTTATAGGGGCCCGTACCCACAGGAGCAGTGGCAAACTTGTCCGCGCCCATACTCTCGAAGGCGGCAGAGGAGGGGATATACATACGGGTCATCAGGTAGACGCCCTCAGCATAAGGGTACTTCAGAGCCACAACCATGTTGTAGTCGTCGATAATCTCAGTATTCGCTGTGTCATAACACACAAAGCGAGAAGCCGCGGACGCGTTGCTTTCAATGTTGTCCAGGAAGAACTTGACGTCCTTTGTGGTCAGCTCGTTGCCGTCGTGGAACTTGACGCCCTTGCGCAGGGTCAGTTTGATATGGGTATCATCCACCATCTCATAGCCTTCGGCCAGCCAGGGCTCTACTTCACCGTTCTCTCCTTCCCGGAAGAGGGGATCATAGATTTGGCGGCCTACATTCAAGTCATAGGCCATACCGGTCAGCCACGGGTCCAGGTTGGGATCCGTAGAAATGGCTAGCTTCACGGCGTCCTTGTACCCGTCGCCATCCGCGTCCACCTGGCTGGCGTTCCCGCCGTCGGCAGTTCCGTTCCCGCTGGTGTCACCACCGTTTCCACAGCTCACCAGGGCCAGAGACATGGCGGCCGCCAGCAGAAGGCTGAACAGTCTTCTTTTCTTCATATTGAGTTCCTCCCTTTCAATTCACTTCTTTGATATAAAGTAATGCGCTGTTTTAGGCGTTTTGGGCCAGCCAATTTACCGCCACTGTCGCATGGATAGCCGCGCCCAGGGGCAGGACTGATTCAGAAAACTTGGTACGTGGGCTGTGCACCTTCTCTGGATAGCCTTCACTGGGGGTTCCGGCCCCCATCCAGACATACACTGTGGGAATGATCTCACTGATAGGACCAAAATCCTCACTGCCGTTGACCGGAGCAATCTGCTGGACCATCTCCTCCCCCGCCAGAGCACAGAGCGTGGGCTTCAACTGGTCGAAGAGGTCGGGGTCAGTGATACAAAAACCGGTTTCCAGAGGATATTCCACGATGGCCTGTCCCCGGAAGGTGGCAGCAGTCTGCTCTACGATCTCTTTGAAGCGGGTCTTGAGCAGGGTCCTCGCCTCCTTGGACAAGGTGCGGATGGTGCCGTCCAGCACCGCCTCTGAGGGGATAATATTGGATGCCTCGCCGGAGTGGAATTTTCCGAAGGTGATGACAGCCTCCTCCGTAGCGGGCAGTTCCATAGATACCAGCTCCTGAGTTGCAGTGACAATACGGCTTCCGATGTTAATAGGATCAATGCCCCGACAGGGATAGGCTCCGTGACACTCCTTCCCTTTCACGGTGATACGGAACATATCGCAAGCCCCAAAGGCAACCCCACGGACATATTGGATACTACCAGTGGGGAAATTCTCGTGCCCCGTAGTCACATGCATGGCAAAGGCAGCGTCCACCTTAGGGTTCTCCAGCACACCAGCCTCCATCATGGCGGTGGCTCCTTTTAAGGCCTCCTCCGCTGGCTGAAACATTAGCTTGACGGTGCCCTTCAGCTCGTCCTGGGTCTCAGACAGCATTTTAGCCGCGGCCAGGAGCATAGCCGTATGCATGTCATGTCCGCAGGCGTGGGCCGTGCCGTTTTGACAGGCGAAGGGTAAGCCAGTGTCCTCCTGGATTGGCAGGGCATCCATGTCCGCCCGCAGCAGGATGGTCTTCCCTCCTGAGCCGATGGTACACACGATACCAGTGCCGCACATCCGCTGAGGATGCAGGCCATAGCTCTGTAACTTTTCAAATACGAAATCCGAAGTCTCCTGAATATCGAACCCAATTCCACCAAACTGATGGATCTTCCGGCGGTTCTCTACGATCTCCGACTCTAACTCCTTTGCGCGCTTTAGGTACCGCTGCATGGCAATTCACCCCACTGATACTTCTTTAGGCAGTCTATTTTTATTCAAAAGTACCATAATCCTGATTTCTTGTAAAATATCGAAAATGTATGGCATCAGCCGCTAATTGCATAGAAAGTATCCCTTTCTCCCCTTCCTTGTCTATCATAGCACCACCAAGCTACTGAGCCAAGATCAAGAGAATATTGCAATCTCCCCGGTTTTACAGTATAATATTCAAATATTCTAAAACATTTCTGATCTATGCGACCCAACGAACAGGAAGGAGCGTTTTGGCTGTGGACACACAAAAACTTATCTATTTTATCGCGGCGGTCAAGCATTTAAATTTTACCAAGGCCGCCAATGAGTGCCATATTGCTCAGACGGCCATGAGCCGCTATATCTCCTCCCTAGAACGTGAACTGGGCTTCCAACTGTTTTACCGTGACAACCGAAACGTATCCCTGACCGCAGCCGGCGAATCCTTCTACCAAGAGGCTGTCCTCCTGACCGAGGGGCTAGAGCGGGCCGCCGCGCAAGCCCGTCTAATCGCCAATGGATATGAAGGGGTGCTACGCATCGGCTTCGGTCCCTCCGCCGAGCGTGAGCTTGTCGTCTCCTCCATGGAGCAGTTTGTTCAGCGTTACCCAAAAGTGGAGCTCATTTGCCTGGAGTATAACTACAGCCTTCTTGTGGACCATCTAGCCCATGGCTTTCTCGACGTCATCTTCTCCCTGTCCTGTTGCCCCGGCACTGTAGAGGGCACCATCTATAAGGAAATCAAGCGGTCTGATATCTATGTGATGATGAGCAAGCGCCATCCCCTGGCTAGCAAGGACAAGCTGGACCCCCAGGATCTCAATGGGATGGATTTTGTCATTCATCAGGAGTCCGGCGGTCCAAAATCTCCCAAAAACTTTATTGAAAGCTGCTCTCTCCTGGGATTCCGCCCCAACAGCACCCTTGTGGTCAACACCTACGAGGCCAAAAAACTCACGGTTCAGGTCAGCCGCAAAGTGGCGTTGATCACCGCCGGGCAGAAGAAGCTGCTCGACTCCAATTTCCGAGTGTTTCCTCTCACTGGCAGCTCTCTCCAGGCTATGTTTTATATCACCATGCTCCAGTATAACACTAACCCGGCGGCTAAAGCCTTTTATGACCTGCTTCCCGCCCTGCCTCCAAGAAAGAAGGCCTCTATTTCAGGCACATGAGTTGGTCATCGTGTTTTTATGGCATCGGCAGCCCCCAATAAGGGGCTGCCGATACGTTTTTGTTCTGATGTCACACATTTTTAGCATTTTACACCGGAGCGTTCTTGTGCTATTTTTTAGAAAAAGGTTTGAAAGGAGTCCTGAAATATGGCTATTGTGACAGCAATGATTCCCGCCGGCTTTGGTCCGGAGAAAAAGGCCCGTTTTATCAGCGAAACCAAGAACGCCCTGTGTGAAGCTTTTGACCTGATTCCCATGGCGATCTCCCTCTGGGTCCAGGAGTATGAGCCGGAAAATATGTGCCCCGATGCCGCTAAGAAACGTGTCCTCATCGTATACACCACCGAAGGCAAGCCCGACGAACAGAAAAACAAGGTGGGACAGCTCTTCGACCAGGTTTGCGGCGACGTCTTTGGCGAGCAGAAGGGGGATACCTTTGTTATCTTCAAGGAGCATCCCAATTCCAATGTGTGCGCCCGTGGTGTACTGAAGACCATGGACCCAAAGCCCCCCATCAATCCCTATCGCAGCCAACAATAATACGCCCCTCGCCCGGTCCTGATCCTTTCATCGGCACCGGGCGAGCTCCTATCCCATCTGAACGGGGCCCGTGCCCCTCTTTCTAGGAGGATATCACTATGACAGATGTGCTGAAAGAAGCTCTTGCCCTGAAGGAATACTGCACTGGCTGCCGCCAGACCGTCCATCAGAATCCTGAGCTCTCCTTCCAGGAGTTTCAGACCACCGCCTTTATTCGTCGGCAACTAGAAGAAATGGGGGTAGAGATCCTGCCTCTGGAGCTGGAGACCGGCCTAGTCGCCATCATCCGGGGCGGTCTGGGCGATGGTCCCGTCACCGGCCTTCGGGCTGATATCGATGCCCTTCCTCTCACCGAAGAGAGCGGTGTCCCCTATTCCTCCCAAAATCCTGGCGCAGCCCACTCCTGCGGACATGATGGTCATGTGGCCGTCCTGCTGGGCGTAGCCAAGCTGCTCCACCAGTGGCGGGATCGGTTTTCCGGCGTGGTAAAGCTGATTTTCCAGCCCGGGGAGGAGGGACTGTATGGCGCCCTCAAGATCGTTCAGTCCGGCGCCCTGAAAGATCCTGACGTGGAGGAGGTGGTATGCCTCCACGGGTGGCCCTATCTAAAGGTAGGTGAAGTGGGAGTATGGCCCGGAGAATATATGGCCTCCGCCGATATGTTCCAGGTCCGGGTCATTGGCCAGGGTGGACACGGTGCCCGGCCCTATAAAGCCATGAACCCCATCCCCGCCGCCGCCCTAGCGGTTAGCGCTCTACAAAACATCGTATCCAGCGAAATCGTCACCGCCAAGCAGGCGGTGGTTAGTGTGTGCTCCATCCATGCCGGCGACGCCTTCAATGTCATCCCTGGCGAAGTCAAATTCGGCGGTACGGTCCGCTGCCTGGACCCCGGCGTTCGGGATGAACTGGAGTCCAAAATCCGACGTACTGTCGAGGGGGCCGCCCAGGCACTAGGCTGTCGGGCTGAGATTGAGTATACCCGCGGCGTTCCCGCCCTATACAACGATCCCGGCGTGACTCAGAATCTAGAGAAGGCTATGGTCAAAGCCCTGGGTCAGTCCCACGTCAAGCCCTTGGATGGCCCAGTCATGGGGTCTGAGGACTTCTCCAATTTAGTAAGCGCAGTGGGTAAGGGCGCTTTCTTCCGGCTGGGGATCGGCTGGCCCGATGGCACTGAGTACACAGCTTTGCACAATGGGGCCTTTAACTTTAACGATGAGGCCATCCCCTACGGTATTGCCGTTATGGTCCAGTATATCCTGGACCGTCACAGTAAGGACGCCCGATAATATCAGGTGTATAGCGTGTCGTCACCGCGACGCCATAAACACTTAAAAACTCCTCCCCTGCAAGACATCTTTGACAAGGGAGCTTCGAGCTGCCCAGCCCCCGTCAGATACTGCAGAAGCAGTATCTGACGGGGGCTTTTTCATCTATGAAGTTCTACCCTACTCCATGTTTTCTTCAATTGTGCCAATGAACCCAATTATCCTTATCAGGATCTCCCCTGTCTGTCGAGAATACTTCCCTCACCTCATGTTCTAATTATGAACCACGACCTTCCGTATGAACATCCGCACCTCTGAAAACCACCTTCCGCTGATGTATGCCTGGATCCAGGAGACGATACACGCCTCACTTCCAAGCCGATAGGTAAGTGGTTATTAGGTGACTGCCGCAGTATTTGCTCGGTGTAGTGCCGTGGCATACCATATTCAACGTATACACCAGTTCGGAATATTGTCTTTGTAACCAACCGTCGTTTATCCGCCGTACCAACTGAAACGATCTCCCTGGTCTATGAAAAGTTCATGACTGCCCTTGCTTACGAGACATTCTTTTCCACTCTATATTGAAGAATAATAGAAAACCCAGACAGCCTTTGTCCGGGTTAAAATATTTTATAGTTAAAAGAGTTCTAAAGTTATTTCAGAAAAGTTGTAACCGGCATTATTAGTTACATTATTTAAGAAATTCTTCATCTTCATTTCCTTCAGCCGCATAAGCCTTGTCCATGAACGCCAGATACTTGGGATACGAAGGACTCTATTTAGATATTCCTCGTAGATCAGAAGGTTTCTCTTGCCAATCTTATCGCAGTTATTTTAGTAAAAATTGCCCCCCAATATTATATGGGAAACATATGACTATCTTTTATCAGTCCGGGCAATAGGACGAAACATCTGTACAACAAGGCCCTCTCAAAACGGGACAACAACACCGCATGAGAGGGCCTTTTCATAAAGTATTATATAATCTTGTAAGTAGGTTCCCTGCCGGAAAATACTTCGTCGATCCCTTTTGCAGCATCAAGCACCATACGGACCATAGCCTCATGCGTTGTGCCTGCACAATGAGGAGTCATAATTACCTCATCCATATGGAAAAGCGGATTATCAGGCACAGCTGGCTCCGGGTCACTCACATCCAAACCGGCGCCTGCAATTTCCTTATTTCGAATAGCCCTTTCCAGTGCCGTTTCATCTACGATTTTTCCACGGGCGGCATTAATTAAAACTGCCGTAGGCTTCATGATCTGGAATTCATGATTACTGATACTCTTAATATTTTCCGGCGTCGCCGGGATGTGGACACTGACATAGTCCGCCTGTGCCAGCAATTCATCCCGATTATGTACCAGCTTTACCTCACCAATGTCTCTATTTTCAGCTAAAAATGGGTCATATGCAATAACACGCATACCAAAGCCATGTATCGCCATATTGGCCACTGCCATTCCAATTCTACCAAGACCAAGTAACCCTAGGCACTTGCCATGAATCTCATCATTCGGATAAAGATCACGTACCTGAGGATTTCCATTCGCATATTCACGAGAAAAATAAGGGATTTTTTTTGCACAGGCAAGGAGAAGCGCCATGGTATGTTCAGCGACAGATAGGGAATTGGCATTTGGCGCAAAAACAACTCGAACTCCTTGCTTTTCCGCGGCTCCGACATCAATATTATCGTAGCCCGCGCCATGTTTTGCGATCACTTTCAGTTGAGGATTTTTTTCTATAATCTCCTGGTCAATGATAGCTACTCGGACAAGTACAGCATCACAATCCTGAATATCCTCTAACAATGATAAGTGATCAATTCCATGTCCACGCTTAACCTGATACCCATGTTCCTCTAGATATTCAATTCCTTCCTGAGCGACAGTTTCAGAAATTAAAACCCGATGTGTCATATGATTATTTGCCTGCCTTTCTTTTAAGGGTTGTGGTTATAGGCAAGAACGCAGAAAGTAGTATATACTACAAACTTGATTATAGGCACTACACACACAACATTCAATGGCAGACTTTTTCTAAAATTTCTCTATACTTTTTGGATAACTTGTCGTTTAGTCCGCTATACAAGGCAAAAAAAGTGACAAAAAAGAATAGATTTTGTAGTGGATGACAAGATCGTCATTACAAGAAGGGGGCAGTAAATTTTTCACGCTCCTCCATATGCATTTGATATTTCTGAGGCTCTCTCCAACAAAGCATAGCCAATAAATATTCTAAAACACTAATTGACCCAGCAGCGGAATTTAGGAAACTCATATGTTTTGTTTCTACTAATAGGACAACGTCGGCAACCTGAGCCAAGGGAGATGCGGTACTATCAGTAAGGGTAATCAAAGAAATCCCCTGACTTTTGATTAAATTAGCCAATATAAAATCACTTTTATAGTATCGGGCAAAACTGATCGCAAGCGCTACATCATTTTGACACAAGTTTTGAAGCAATGCAGCATCATCACTGGAACCAGCAGTTATAGTCCGTACATCGTCCATCAAAAAACTAAGCGCCCGTGCAAAATAGAGTGCAATCCCCTGGCACCCATGTAGTCCAAGCACCAGATGCCTTCGAGCACTAGACAAAAGATTTACCGCCCGCTCATATTGTTGAAAGTCATTTTGTCGAAGGGACTGTTCCACATTATTTAGCAAAAGATGGAGCAGTTCAGCGGGACGATTTAAATATTCATACTTTTTCACTTGCACATCCAGGCGCTTGTCTGGCGGATATTTACCTAGATTTATCTGCGAAAGCTCTTGTGTCAAATTGCTATGCAAATCATTTTTTAAATCCGCAAAACCTTTGTAGCCAATTGCTCGTGAGAAACGAATAATAGAGGCGTCGCTTACTCCTACTTCACGTGCAACCGCCAAGCTGCTCATTGTGCAAATTCGATTTTGATGTTTTAAAAAATAATCCGCAATTTTTAACTGTCCATGAGTAAGTCGGGCTTGTTGAATGCGCCGAACAAAAGAAGTGTTCACCCGAAGATCCCCCTATTACAATCAAGGTGGTTTTACAGGATTGAGCTACGGCCGTTATCCGTTCCTTTTTCACATCTGATACCAAAGCTGTTAGAATGAGAAAATCCCGGCCTGGTGTTATCCCCTAAAGGCCATTGTGCCCCTCTTAGGAACTCCGCTAACCAGTCTCTCATTCGCAGCGTTAGAGCTATGACTGATCGATTACTTCCAGACAGTTTAATCCTGACTGCCACTTGAGTGGTTGTGGTTTTGCGCTTTTTCGCCTCTTTTATCGCCTATAATTAATTTCATACTGTATTACACTCCTTAATCGATCAAGCTGGATAGCTATATAATTCTTTGATTGTATCTATAAATAATCTCATAGTACGTGTAATATGTGAGTTTTTAGGATAGACAATGGCAATTTCCCACTCAAGAGGAGGCGTTCCGAACTCAAAGAGGACGACATTTTCAGGCAAATGCTCCATCTTGGTACATAGCGCAGGGATAGATGTAAAATATTCTGTACAATTAACTAGATTCAGTGCGGTCACGATATTTTCTGTACTCCAGATCTCTCTAGGATGCACATCATGTTGATTAAAAAATCGCTGGTTTAAACGGCAGAGCAGCTGACCTGGCTTTAGATTAATAAATTGTTCGCCATTCAGTAAAGAAACGTCAAAATTGTGTATACCATCAGGGCCTGCCGGCTGCTGCAACGCATGTTGGACAAGTAAGTGCCGTCGATTTCCGGCCAGATAGATCTTCTCCATCCCAAGACTTTCATAAGTAGCAGGGAAACTAAAGTTAGATGGTACACTCATCAGGCAAAAATCCACCTGGTTGTTCAGCATAGCGCTTTCAAATGTGTAGCTTTTGCCCTCCACAACATTAATTTTTATATGTGGATACCGACTCCGAAACAGCGGCAGAAGAGTGGGGAGCATAATACTGCTCCTCCAGCTTGTAATACCAAATGTAAATTCTCCCTTCTCATCATTGCGTATTTTATCAAAATCATCCTGAAGCTGACGATTCAGGTCGGCCATTTTATTGACATAGTCAAGATATAATTTCCCGGCATAGGTCAATGAAAGCGGGGAGGAAGATCGATCAAATAGTTGAATATTGAGGCTTTCTTCAAGGCGACTTAAATATTTGCTAAGAGATGGTTGAGTAACATATAGTGCTTCAGCAGCCTTTGTTAAACTGCCAAGCTTCGCAATAGTCAGAAAATAATCGTAATTTTTATACAACATATCTCTTACCTTCAGATTCTCCCGGAGTCTATATGACATAAAAGGAATGTTGATTATATTATATATTGAATTGTACTTCTCGTCAATGATATGCTATCATTAAGCCAAATCAAATTGTGCAATATACATAAACCAAAGCATAAAGTCAAAATCATTTGGGTCAAAAGGAAGGGAGATATATGGAAAGAGCAGTAGTCGTAGATAAAGACTATGGCAGTGTATCGTCCGAAGAATTGGAGAAAGTACGAGCAGCTTATGCCCAGGCAGGTTTAAAACTGGATACACAACACTTTATTACAGAAGAAGAAATTATCAGTGGCTGTCAAGGAGCAATTGCAATTTTAGCGACCGGAAATCCCCCTATTACACGCAAAGTTATGGAAGCGTTACCACAACTAAAATATGTACAACGTTTTGGTGTAGGCGTCAATTCCATTGATTTGAACGCAGCTGCAGAACTGGGTATCGTCGTTTTAAATCTGCCTGGTTTTTGTGCTAAAGAGCTTGCAGATTTAGCCACGGCTATGATTATGGGATTAATCCGTAATACCAATTACTATGACCGCGAAATTCGCAAGGGTGGTTGGCCTAAGTGTCAATACTTACTCCCTGGGGATGTTCGAGAGATGACCTTAGGGCTTTTCGGGTTTGGTGGGGCCGCCCGCCACTTGCATGATATCTTCTACAATGGATTTGGTACAAAAATTATTACATGTGACCCCTATATTACAGACGAAGTTAAGCGCCAGTATCCACATGTGAAGTTTGTATCTTTTGATGAGCTGCTCACGGACAGTGATATCATATCGATACATGTTAATCTTACTCCTGAAACAACCCATATTTTTAGCGAAGACGCATTCCGCAAAATGAAAAATACAGCTATGATTATCAATACGTCTCGCGGCCCAGTGATTGATCAGAAAGCACTTGCATGGGCCTTACAAAACGGTGAAATCCTTTATGCCGGCTTGGATACCGTGGAAAAAGAGCCGATAGAAGCAAATGATCCGTTGCTTAAAATGGACAATGTAATTTTGAGTCCCCATAGCGGATCATATGGTGTGGGAGCAAAAAAGACGCAAATTACCATGGTATGCCAACTGTTGCCTGACGCCCTCACGGTGGGAAAGCTGCCTCGTCGCTATGTAGCCAATCGCGCAGTTTTAGACAAAGATTTAGGACTTAAGTTTATTTGAAACGAACCGAAGGCTAATTGGTACAAATAGGGTAAAGGAGAGCAAAATGAGTATAGGAAACAAAATTGTATATGAAATCAACCGGCCTGATAAAAAACTGGTAGAACTGTTCCGAGAGATGCCAGTGGCCAACATCGATGATAATATGGGACGAATTGCAGCGGTAGACGCGGCAATTCGTCCCATGAACCGGAGCCCTTTACTGGGCACAGCCTTTACAATCCGTATGCCGCAGGGAGACAACCTCATGTTCCACAAAGCTATGGATATGGCTTTGCCTGGGGATGTCATCATGATCGACGCTGGCGGTAGTGTAGACCGTGCCATTTTCGGTGAACTAATGGTCAGCTATTGCCGAGTTCGGGGGATCGCCGGTATTGTCTGTGATGGGGCGATCCGCGATCTTGATGGGATTAGCACACTGACAGATTTTGCTGTCTATGCAAAAGGTGTAACCCCCAATGGGCCTTACAAGAATGGACCTGGAGAAATCAATGTTCCTATTGTTATTGGAGGGAAAACAGTAAAACCAGGAGATATTATTGTCGGAGATGGAGATGGTATTGTTATTATCGATCCTGTAGACGCCGAAGCACTGGCCGCCGCTACCTGCAAGACGATGGAAAAGGAAGCAAAAATTATGGAAAATATTATCCATAAAGGCGAATATATTCGCCCTTGGGTAGATGAAAAGTTAAAAGAAATCGGGTGTGATTTTTAAGTTTTTTTCTATTCAATGCATCTAGAAACAAATCCAACCGAGAATTAGAACACTTAGCGCGGATATCGTTTAAATTGTTCCAACTCATGAACAACTCGAAACCTTCTCTGTAATCTATCACGAATGTGTCTTTATGAAAATCTTTTGTTTCACAGGGGTAACAGTCACTTCATTCACTACATTAAATTACCTTATAAATGAAGAAATTTTTCATTCCCCCTTTAAGAATCGGAAAAATAGATAAAAACGACCCTTCTTTTCTATAAATATTTTCCGATTGAATGAAGTAAATGTAGAGGCTATACTTCAAATTGTAGTGATAGTTTCCTGGTATTTAGTCTCCAGTGTAAGGTATTGTCGATTTGTTCGGGAACCCACCCCCGTACAAATAAAAATTAGGATGAAAAGGAGAATAGATTATGAAAAAGAAACTTGCATCCATTACCGCGTTGTCCTTGGCTCTGGTAATGACCTTAAGCGCTTGCGGAAACAACAACACCAAGACGCCCTCTACATCCGCTGACGGTGGTACGTCTACATCAGCACAGGCCCCTTCTCAAACCGGAACCTACCCAGGAAATAAAAATATTACACTGTACTGTGGCTATTCTGCCGGCGGCAGCTCCGACACCCTGTGCCGTCTGATGGCGGTTAAGGTCGGTGAGATTCTCGGTACTACCTGTACCGTCGAAAATGTTACGGGCGCCTCTGGTTGGGTGCTATGGAATCAAATGCTGGAGAGTACCGACCCCGATGGATATAGCTTTTTCCTCATCAACAGCCCCAATGTAACTGCCGGTAAATACGATGTGAATAACACGATGAAGTATGATCATAATGACTTCGAGTTAATTTGCAACCAGGTTACCGACTCAAGCTGTATGGCCATCCGAGTAGATGATGATCGTTACTCTGACTGGGAGAGCTTTGCAAACTACTGGAAACAGGAAGGTGTAATGATTACCTCCGCATCCGGTATGGGTATTACCTCTGACGATTCTACTACTGATATGCTGGTGGCGAATGACCTTGGTGTTGAAGTAGACATTATTGCTTCTGAAGGCTCTGGTGACAATATTACCTTCTTGCTGAACGGTACCACCGACTTTGTAATGGGTAATGTTTCCGAAATGGCCGCCGGTCATCTGGATGGTCAGTATAAAGTTCTGTGCGTATTTGCTGACGAGCGCGACCCCAATTTGCCCGACGTTCCTACTTACAAGGAGCTGACTGGAACCGACATTACTGGCTGCTCCAGCCGCGGATATGCTATGTTGAAGGATGTGCCCGAGGATATTAAAGTCGTTCTAGCTGACGCAGTTAAGCAGGCGGTTCAGGATCCTGATATGATTAAGCAGCTGTCTGATATTTACACCACCACTGATTTCAAGGAAGGCGAGGAGTATCTAAACTACCTGACCGAAATGCAGAACACTGCCCGAGAGATCTGGGGTGCCTAATCCGCGCTTCATAACATGACAGATATCACATAATAATAGGCGGCGTCCCCCCAGGCGCATCCGCCTGGGGGACGCTGGCTTTGTGTCTTATATCCGCAAAGGGGAGGAGATCCTTGGTGAACAGAAAGGCAAAGCAGGACATTTTTGCCTGTATTTTGATTTACGCATTCATGTTGTTTTGTTTCATGCAGACCTTTACTATGAAAAGCGGCGCCGAAACTATGCCGCGGCTGATTTTGTCAGTGGCTCTGATATGTAATACAGCTCTTTTAGTCCGCACGGTAAGGCAATTAAAAAAGAATCCTTCCAACGAGGGATATACATCTATCTCTGAAATCAAAGTCCCAATTCTGATGTTTTTGGGTGTCGTATTATATTGCGTCCTATTTAGCTTTACGAACTATTTTATTGCAACGGCGATTTTGATCCTCGTATTTATGCTAATTGAGAAAGTCAAGCCGCTTTGGTTGATTTTAACAATAGACGCCGTTTATTTAGTTTTTATTTACGTTTTGTTTGTAGTGGTACTGAAAGTACCTCTGTTGAAGTAAGGGGGCAAGCATATGTTTAACTTAATGGCGCAAGGTGCCGCTATGCTCACACAGCCCGACGTAATCGTTGCAATTATCGCCGGCACATTAGGCGGTATGTTTATTGGCGCTATGCCTGGATTGTCTGCCTCTATGGCAGTGGCGTTGTTGATTCCCGTAACCTTCGGTATGAGTGGTGAGGCAGGCATCACTTTGTTGGTTGCGGTTTATACCTCCGCAATTTATGGCGGTTCTATTACCGCATGTCTGCTCCACACCCCTGGCACTCCTGCATCAGCAGCCACCGCAGCAGATGGATTCGCGCTTACCCGCCAGGGCAAAGGACTCAAGGCAATTGGCACCTCCACCATCTGTTCGATGATTGGAGGAACAATTTCCGCAATTGCATTGCTGTTCATTGCGCCGGCTCTTTCCCAAGTCGCCTTGAAATTCAGCAGCCTGGAGTACTTTCTGATTGGGGTATTCGGTCTTACCATTATTGGGTCTTTGGCCGGCGATAACATGATGAAAGGGTTGCTCTCCGGTTGCCTCGGATTGATTATTGGCTGCGTGGGCCTGGATATCCAAACATCGGCCCCCAGATATTGCTTCGGTTTTTTAGAGCTTCAAGCAGGTATTAACTTAGTCCCCGCTATGATAGGCCTGTTTTCCATCAGCCAAGTCATGTTTTCGATAGAAGATGTAGTAAAAGGAAAATCTACCGTTCTGGATGAGAATGCCAAGAATTTGTCTGGCAGCCCGCTATTACCTTGGCGCGAATTCAAGCCGTTACTTCCCACGATTGCACAAAGCTCTATTATTGGCATTCTTGTTGGAATTTTGCCTGGTGCTGGCGGCGATATCGGCTCTTGGATTTCTTACAACACCGCAAAGAACTCCTCGAAGAATCCTGAACAGTTTGGACATGGCTCGCTTGTCGGTATTGCAGCATCTGAAACCGCCAATAACGCAGTCACCGGAGGTGCCCTGATTCCTCTCTTGACCTTGGGAATCCCCGGTTCTGGCGTGGCAGCTATCATGCTGGGCGGATTGATGATTAAGGGATTGAATCCCGGCTATAAGCTTTTTACTGATGCCACTACCGGTCCTATCGTCTATTGTATTATCTTAGCATTTGCAATCGCAAATATTTTAATGGGCGTTGCCGGATTGCTAGTATGTAAACAGGTAGTTAAAATTTCTACTGTAAAGATGACGATATTGGCGCCGCTGATTATCGCATTGTCCACTGTGGGCTCCTACGCTGTCCAACAGAGCATTTTTGATGTGTGGATTATGTTGATTTTTGGTTTTATCGGCTATTTCATGCGCAAGTACGGATTTGCTACGGCACCTGTAGTTCTGGCTATGATCCTAGGGCCAATAGCTGAAAGCAATTGGAGACAGACATTGGTCATCACGAAGCGTACAGGGCTATTCCAATACTTTTTGACAAGACCAATTTCCATGGTTTTGGTCGTGTTGATTCTTGTAGCATTGTTCAGCCCTGTATTGATGAAAATTATCAATAAGAAGGCCGCCCCTTCTGATCCAGACGTTTTAGCTGACACCGCTCATGAAGATTGATTCTCTGCGATAACCAGATACAGGATAGCAGAAGCATTCGCAACAATATTTTTCTTATAGAACATCGGCTTTTACATGTCAACCTCTGAATATATATAACTATATACCAAGAAGGTATAAGCATATAGGGCTGACGAAAGCAAAGAGTGTGCCGCCTGTGAAAACAGGCGGCACACTTCTTTTACGCATCAGGGTTTTGTTCCATCCATCTCCAATTATTAATCAGGATATGTCGCGGAGCTGTAGCGCTTCAGTCTCTACTATCGCCAAAAAACTTCCAGAGGATCCCTGGCCACAAGCCGTCTGAACTTCACATCAGGGTATCCGAAGATCATGCATCCACAGATTCGTTTTCCTTCCGGCAGTCCTATCAGCGCTCCAAACCGCTTCATATACTCCATTTGAGCGGTCAGCAGGCCCATCTGCCCACACCAGCAGGTGCCCAACCCAAGCGAGGGTGCCATGAGCGACAAAAATGTAAGAGAAAACTGGCTGTTCTCCTTCCATCGCTCGTGGTCCATATCTGCCAGAGTAAATATCAGCTGAGGTGCGCCGTAAAAAAGCGCGTCTGTCTTTTTCTCCTCCTGGACCAGTACAGGGCGCATGACACGGCTTCGCAGTGGAAAGTCCTCCGGCAAAGTTCTTGCGATCTCACAGTATAGTTGATTGATCTGTACCACTTTTTCCCGTCCGCTCACCACCAAATAGCTGATCCCCTGCGCATTCTTCGCGGTCTGAGGATAGCGTCCGGCATTGAGAAGTCTCTCTATGACATCTTTAGGGACCAGATCAGACCGATATCGGCGCACTGACCTGGGTGTCCGAAGGAAGGCCAGAGCCTCTTCCGGGGGCAGGACCAGAGGCTGTTCCGTCTGGAGGGGCGCATATGGATGTTCCATACAGCCGGTGGGACAGACCGCTGCACAATGACCGCAGCGGCTGCATCTGTCCAAATCAATCTTTACCCCATATTCTGTTTGCGTGATGGCATCCGCTTGTAGTACGCATTCTCTATAACACATTCCGCAGGAGGGGCACTGTATTTCGTATGTTCTATCAGCTGCTCTGTTTCCCATTGTTTTCCTCTTTTCAGTCATTTCTGCACAGCGGATCTCAATCCAGGCGCATCACTTGGAATACGACGCTTTCGCCGCAGTCGGGACACTGAACCGGCGTCGGCTTTACACTTCCGCCCCGGCGGGCGGCATATACAAACGGATAAACGGCGTTTAAAGCCACAGCGCACAGTTCCGCGCTCTTTTCCTTTTCAATAAATGCGCCGCTGAAATAGATCTCATCCCCCGCCTGATAGTGGGGGCAGCCGCTCTCCAATACCACAATCTTTGTTTTATGGTCTTCCATGGCGATCCTCCTTTTGTGTTCTGGCCCTGAGCCGGGAAAATGGGCATGGGCCGTCCTGAGGCTAAGTAAAGCCGATAGGTCCTTTATACGATAGACAGCACCTCTTGGATCCTCTCTATCGACGCTTGCAGGGCGCGGCGCATCTGTTCACGGCCCTTATTGGTCATGCGATGCTCCTCCCCTACGATGCCTAAAGAGTAAATGATGCGTCCGTCCCGCCCAAACAGCGGCATGGAAATAGAGGAAACTCCCTCGTCCCGCTCGGAAGTAGATACACAGTATCCGGTTTCCCTAATCTTCTCCAATGTCTTAAAGAGTGCCTCCCGGCCTTCCTCTGTGATGTCAGGGCTGTCCAACTGAATTGCCTTTTCCTGCATCTCCTTAGGGAGATAGGCCAGCAGGACTTTCCCGGTGGAACCTTTGGTCATTCCGATGGCATACCCTACGTTGGAAGATATCTGGAGCGCATTGTTGGATTTTATTTTTGTGATACAGACCGCCTGATAGCCGTCTACCAGGCCGGTCAGGACAATATCCTCGTTAAACCGCTGCCCCAGCAGCTGCATCTCACGATAGATCATGTCGTCAATAGAAAACTGCTGACGGGAAACAGCCGAGAGGACGATCAGCTTCGCGCCAATCCGATATTTCCCATTTGGCGCGTCTTGGACTAGCCACCCTGTATGTTCCAGCGTTTTGACGATACGAAACACCGAGGTCTTATGCAGTCCTAACTCCTGGCTGATGTCGGTCACACCAAGATATTTGACATCTTTGACCCGATATAGATTCAAAATTTCTGTCGCCCGGACAATGGAATTGATATACTCACTTTCCTTCAGACTTTCCTTCATTTCCGCCCCTCTTTTTCATTTCATGTGAATATCCATTGATAGGATACCGCTTTGGATTATATCCTGTTTCTCTCCGGATTTCAACATGAACCGGCAGGATGCAGAGAGCCCCCGAGCAGTAGCCGGGGGCTCTTTGAGCAGGAAAGAGAGAATAAGTTATTTCTGGGGAGTAACCAACTGACCGTATCCGGCGCAATCTGGATCCACGACGCCGTCCTCCATCAGAACGCGGCCCCGCACCACCGTATAGTTCAGCTTGCAGCCCAACTCCCAGCCGTCAAAGATGCGGGCGGTCTCACGGGCTTTGCTGTAACTCTTGTTCCGGTCCACCACGGTAGTGTCGTTCATGTCAAATACCACCAAGTCAGCATCCGCGCCGGCACTAATGGTCCCCTTCTGGGGATAGATATTAAAGCACCGAGCGGGATTGACGCACAGCAGCTCCACCACACGCTCGATGGTGGTCTTTCCACGGGCGGCGGCATCCAGCATCAGCGGCAGACGCAGGTCCACGCCGGGGGCACCGCAGAATGCCTTAAAGATGTCCTCGTTCCCCTGCTCTTTCTCCGAGAGCAGGAAGGGGCCGTGGTCACTGCCAATAAAGTCGATGGTGCCATCGTTTACATAGTCCCACAGCTTCTCCACGGTCTCCTTGGGACGCAGCGGGGGGTTGCAGCGGGCAAAGGGACCATACTTCTCCAACGCGGTCTCATCCAACAGCAGGTAGTGGGGGCAGGTCTCCACAAAGACCTTCTGTCCCTCAAAGCGAGCCTTTCTGGCCAGCTCCATGGACTCCACTGTGGACATATGGGCCAGCTCCAGCGTGCATCCTGTCTCCTTGGCAAACATGATGAGCTTTGCTACGGTGGAATACTCCGTGATGGGAGGACGGGACTTACAGTGGTCAAGAGGCTTGGTGTGCCCTTCGGCCCGCATCTTGGCGATGTTATAGGTAATCAGGTCATTATTCTCCGCATGGGAGGCCATCATGAGTCCGGTCTTTGCGATTTCACGCATACCCACCAGAATCTCAGCGTCGTTGGCCATCGTCAGGCCCACGAATTCTTTCTCACGGCCCTCAGGCGCCTGGTGGAGGAAGGATTTATAGGCCACGATGCCCTCCTTGGCGATCTCGGTGATCTCCTCGGGGAACTCTCCGCCGGCCGCGCCGTAAAAGGCGTAGTCCACCACACATTTGTCTCGGGCGATATTCTTGCGGTTATCCAGGATCTCCTTGTTGTACTGAGGAGGCGTGGAAATGGGGTGCTCCAGGATGGTGGTGCAGCCGCCCTGTGCCGCGCTCATGGTGCCGGTGTAAAAGTCTTCCCGGTCATCATGTCCTGGGCTGCGGATGTGTACATGGGTGTCGATGCCACCGGGGATCACATACTTCCCCTCCGCTTCAATGACGCGCTTCGCCTCACCCAGGATGCCGCACTCAGCCACACAGGCAATCTTACCATCCTTGACGCCTACGTCGCACTTTTTGAATACTCCATCTACATAGGTGAGGCCATTTTTGACCAAAAGATCCAGCATAGTTATCCTTCCTTTCCAATTTCTCAAAGATCTGTTTTATCCAGAGCTAACACGGTTTCATACAGGACATCCGCGCCCAGATCGATGTGCTTCGGATCCGTCCATTCGTCTCCATGGTGGCTAATCCCCTTTACACTGGGCACGAACACCATCCCAATGGGGACCCCTTCGTGCGCCATGGGATTTGCGTCATGGCCGGCGCCGCTGGGCATGATGATATGGCTGATATTCAAGCGGGTACAAACATGGTCGATCGTATCAATCAGGGCCGGGTCACAGGGAGTGGAGTACTTTGCCACAGTGTTCACAAAAGTAAACTCACAGTTGGATATCTCCTTGGCCATCGCCTGGATATCTGCATAGAACTGATCTGTGACCGCCTTGTCCATGTGCCGCATCTCAAAGGTTGCGACTACCTCGTTTGGAATAACATTCTCCTGCCCTGGGGCAACAGAGAGCTTTCCTACGGTGAACACCAGGGTATCATCCAGCTCTCTGGCGCGGGCATCGGCCCCCACAATGAGCTTGGACATCCCTACCAGCGCATCCTTGCGGCTGGGCATCATCGTCGTGCCGGCATGGTTACTGATCCCGTGGGCGGTCACCTCATAGCGGACAACGCTGACGATCCCGCTCACGACGCCAATATCCAGCCCGGCGCTGTCCAGCTTGTCGCCCTGCTCAATGTGGTACTCCAAATAACACCCATATTTATCCAAGTCCTTTTTGGCAGCTCGGACATTTTCCGGTTTCATTCCATACTTGGCCAGCCGTTCAGCATAGCCGGGAGCCTCCGCATCCACCATACCAGCCACACAGCGGCTTCCAAAAGTGCCCCCCAGAGGGCTGGATTCCTCCAGGTTAAAGCCCCAGATCTCCAGCGGATGCTTCAATGCCCGGCCCTGCTCCTTCAAGCGGTAAACCACCTCCAGCGCGCCAGTAACGCCCAGCATACCGTCAAAGACGCCGCCCTTGATCACCGTATCCAGATGAGATCCGAGTACAATGGACTTGGCCTCCGGGTCAGTGCCAGGGAGGATGCCATGCAGATTTCCAACCGGATCCTGCTCCGCTTTCATCCCCAGGGCCTCCATCCTCATTTTGACCTGCTCCAGGGCCTGGAAATACCCCTCTGACGCGCCAAGCCTCGTGATAGAACCGTCCTCATTCCGGCCGATCCCCCCAATCTCCTGGAGCATATCGTTTAACCGACTCATGATCACTGTCACCTCGTCTAACATATATCCTCCATCCCAGGTCCAGTTCCCCTAAGATGGTTTCTCTCAGCACCGGGATATCTCTGGAGATATCCCGGTGTCTGATTTCAAAAATTACTGTTTGCCAAACAGGTTCTCCATCACTTCCTTGTCGGCTGTATCATTTGCGCTGGCAGGCGTAATCCAGGAGGCGACCATGATGACCACGAAGCAGACGGCGCAAGCCGGCAGAGCGGGCATGATGCCAAAGGGCTGGTTCAGCGCGTACCAGATAACCGCGGTGACAAAGCCACAAACCGCGGCGATCATGGCGCTGATCTTGTTCGCCTTCTTATAGGCGACGCCCACCATAGTGGTGACTGCCAGGGCGGAACCCATCAGGGTAACGGCCTTCGCCTGGAAGGTCTGGATGGTATCATTGATGAAGAAGGTCAATACCACGCTGCCCACACCGAACACGATGGTGGACACACGGGACACCAGCAGCTCCTCCTTATCCGTCACGTTGCTCTTAACCTTGCAGTAGAAGTCGTGGGTAAAGGTGGTAGCTACTAGCAGCAACAGAGAGTCAGCGGTAGAAATGATGGCGGCGACCACAGCAGCCAACATCACAGCGCCCATCAGAGGAGTGACCTCGGACATAATCAGGGTGGTGAACACCGCGTCCTGCTTCTCAATGCCGGGATGGATCAGGATGCCGCACAGACCGATGATAGCCAGAGGCACATAGAACAGCAGCAGGCCGATGCCGGTGATGCCCTGGGACTTAGAGGCAACCTCAGGAGACTCAGCCGACATGAAGCGGGCCACGAACTGGGGAGCGCCAAAGTTGCAGATACCCCAGGTAATGACCCAAGACAGGGCGGTCATGGGCGGGATAGAGACACTGAAGCCCTGGACAAACTCCGGGTCAACGGCAGCAATGCCCTCGTTCATGGCGGTAAAGCCGCCCACACGGAACAGGAATTCTCCCGCGATGATCCACACGCCCACGATGATGACCAGCGCGCAGACCGTATCCGTCCAAGCCACAGCCTTCATACCGCCGATACAGGTAAAGACGATAAAGACCAGCAGCAGAATAACGCAGCAGGTAATGGTGCTCCAATCAACAAAGGACTGGAGCAGGATGACAGCGCCAGTGACCTGATTGGCCAACAGGGCAGTACAACACAGCACGACCAGCAGGGAGGCCGGAATAGAAAAGGCCCGGCTGTACCGCTTCTCAATAAACTCAGGCAGAGTATTGCATTCACTCTGACGGACCTTTCTGGCAAAGTAAATACAGGCCAGGAAGGAGGTCATCAGGGTTCCGGCGGCATTCCACCAGCCGGGCCAGCCATTCAAGTAATAATAGCCCATATAGGACATAATGGAGGTGGCCGAAACAATGGTGGCGAAATAAGTGCCGGCCATGGGGATCTTACCAAGGGACTTACCAGCTACCATCCAGTCCTCGGAGCTTTTTACGCCCCTGGAGATCATGATACCAATGATGGCCAAGCCAATCATGAACGCAACTGTGACCGCTAAGTAAATCGTGTTGTTATTCATCCCTTCTTACCCCCTTTCTTATCCTTTATGGAAACATAGACCAAGGGGAAAATCCCAAAAAAGAGATAAACAGCCCAGAGGAATATGCAGCTTCCAGAAACTCCCATGTTTCTTCATCCTTTCTGTTTGATACTGATTACAGGCTAAAATACCGGGAAATGGGCTTTTGCGTTATCTTATGTCCTCCTTTCTCAAGCAAACCGGGGTGCTCATTCCTTTGAACTCTATGCCCTCCTCTCCAAACGAGCTGCCCCACTCGGCCTATCCCAGAGTCTTTCTCTGATACTCCTTGTTATGAACCGCTCCATCCGCAAGGATCAGGGCCCATATCAGACCGTCAAAAACTGGTACATTCAGCTCTTGCTCCAGGGCGCTGTCCAGGCCGCTATAATTGGCACAGCCCAGCACGATGGCGTTAACTCCTGGGACCTGCAGAGCTTTTCTCCCTGCATCCAGCAGGTGCTCCTTCTCGTTCCCTCCGCTGACCACCACAGTCCTCAGTTCTTCTTCACAGTGGTATTTTCGGGCGAGGGCGAATTTTTTGGGAATGATCTTCTCAGACGGAGTAATCACCGCATATCCGCCATGCAGCATAGCCGCCATCCTCATCGATGCTTCGGCAATGCCAAAGACGGGCTTGCCACCGGCTACTTCCCGTACCAGGTCCAGATTTGGGTCGGCATGGCAGGCCAGGATAAAGGCATCATATCGCTCTCTCCCCGCCCGTACCGTGGCGATCAGTTCCATGGCAGAGGCCGCCTGGTCCTCATAGGTGACCACCAATTTGGGGGCTGTTCTCATGGACACCACGTCGAACTCTCCCCGGTCCTCCAAAAACGACTGTGCCGTTTTGGATAACACATCTGCCGTTTCCTGGTCGCTATTTGGATTGATGATCAACACTCTCATCGCTTTCACCTTTCCAATCCAATTTACACAATATTGAAACATATTTCTTTAAGTTGACGGCATAATCCACTCTGGGACCCATAGACGTTCCGTCATTGTTCCAAATGTATCTTGATGATAAATATGTCTTGTCCTACTGCCTCATGACAGATATCGCAGGATATTGTGCTCTATTGAAAATAGAGCACAAGTCAGGGGCCCCTGACTTGTTTTGCGGTTGTTTTACCGGTTCCTCCTAAACACAGGATCGTTTCCTCGTAGCAGTCAATTCCGGCTGTTGAAGTGATAAAATGGATCTAGCTCCACATTCTCCAGCCAGCTGTTGTACCAAGCCTGGTAATAGGGCCTAATACGCTCCAAAAAGGCCTCCCGGTCCAACTGGGCCTGAGTGCGTCCATGGCTCACCTGCTCCCGCACCTCCTGATAGAGGGCCTCCAAATCAATCTTCAGCAGCTTGCGGTGCTCCATAATCTTCTCTCCGCCTACGATCACCGTATCCGTATAGCGCCCCAGTCCGCGGCGCAGCACTACCTCTCCCATATCGAAGCCAGGCAGCATACAGGGCGCATTCAGAATCTCCTGAGTATTCACAAGAATCATATCGGCCTTCATACCTGGACGCAGGGCCCCGATCTCTCCGGCAAAGCCAGTGGGCCTAGCCCCGTTCACCGTGGCCAGCCGCAGGACCTCATAAGGGCTCAATGCCGGACACTCTGTGAGGGAAATACCAGCGTGTCGGTGGAGGAAATAGATCATCCTCATCTCCATGAAGGGGTCTTCGTCATCGTTGATCCCCTTCTCATCCATCCCCATGGCCACATTCATCCCGGCCTTCAGCATATAATAGACCGGCGCGATTCCATCCCGCATGATCAAATTACAGCTGGCGTGGTGGGTGACAAAGGCGTCTTTTTCCGCCAACAGAGCAATATCCTCTTCACTCAGGTAGACAGCGTGGCCCAGCACCAGGTTGGAGTCCACCAGTCCCAGATCATCTAGATGCCCTACCAGTGATTTTCCATATTTGCGCAGGCCAAAGGCCTTTTGGACCGGGGTCTGCAAACAGTGGAGGTGGATGGGTATCTTATGAAGCTGGTCTGCCCGCTCCTTTACACGCCTTAAGAACTCATCCGTAGACCCCTGGACCCAATTTGGCCCAAAAAAGATCCGGGTCTTTGCGCTATTATACTTCGAATATAGATCCTCAAAGGCCTCCATATACTCATCGACCGCCCGCTCCTGATCGATATATACCATGGGCTCGGCCTCTTGCCGCAGGTCGGGCGGCAGTGTCTTTAGAAATTCCCGGTCGTCGTAGGCTAGCACGTTCTTATTTCGCACACCGGGGGAAAAACCCAGTCGGATACCAGTCGTCTGATACCCTTCTATCTTTCTGGCACACGTCTCTTTCAGATGAGGGTCCAGCGCCGCCCCACTCTCGTTATGGTGCAGGGTTGTGCAGCCATTTTGGATATGACGCACCGCGTTGAGCATAGCCGTGGTTTCAGGCTGGAGCTGAAAGGCTGTGGCAAATTTCAAAAGGGCGTTCTCCAGGTAGTCCAGCGTGACGCCCCTCTGTACATAGGACAGGCCGGCGCCATGGGTATGGGCGTCAATCAGACCCGGCATGAGGATCTGGGTGCCGTCCCCAGCTACATCCTCCTGAGGATACCTCCGGTGCAGGTCTTCATAAGGGCCGATCTCCCGAATCGTATCCTGGCAAATTAGGACAGCGGCATCCTCTTGAAATACAGATTTGCCGTTTGCTCCATCCGTAAGGACATATTTTCCTCTTACCAGCATAACAGCTCCTCCTGCCTCCTAAAGAATTCACAATAACGAAATATATTTTATGTATATGTCTATAATAGCCATTTTTTATAAATCTGTCAATGAATTTTAAGTTAATTTTTCTTTTAAACACCAATAATTTCCATTTAGAGCGCTTTAAGTTCCAAAATTGTGAACAGGAGTGAAGTGCAAATTAGAGATATAGCAGCTTGGGCACCAGGATATCTAAAAATAAAAACAGGGCCCACAGCTATCTCTGCTGTGGGCCCATATCGATTCATTTGTTCAGATGGTCTTCAGGAATCTTAAGAAAGCCTCTCTGCCCTCGTTGGACCGCTTATACACTCCGGCATGCTCCAGTACCTGGGCAAAGACCAGTCCGGTCTCCCTCTGGACAATGTCCAGGGCGTTTTCCCGTGTGATAGTATATTTTGTCTGGAATCTCTCCGCCCAATCCGCGTGCTTTTCTGTCAGCACGCTGGCCCGCAGATCCGAGCCGGAGACCAGGCTGTCGGCTACGGCCGCAAGCTCCTCCTTCAGCCGGGCGGGAAGGACTGCCAGCCCCATTACCTCGATCAGGCCGATATTCTCCTTCTTGATGTGGTGGAGCTCGGCGTGGGGGTGATACAGCCCCAGGGGATGTTCCTCTGTAGTCAGATTGTTCCGCAGCACCAGATCCAGCTCATATTTCCCGTCCCGCATCCTGGCGATAGGCGTAATCGTATTGTGGGGAACACCCTCCGTCTCGGCCAAAATAGCGGCCGCCTCGTCGGTATATCCCCGCCAAGCTGTGAGTATCCTGTCCGCCAGCTCCACCAGACGTCCGCTGTCCTGACAGGCAAGACGAACCACGGACATGGGCCATTTGACGATGCCGGCCTTCACATCCTCAAAACCCGGGAAGGCGAAGGGCGTTTCCACGGGGGCCTTCTCCATAGCAAAGGTATAGCGCCCACCCTGGAAGTGGTCATGCGCCAGGATAGAGCCGCCCACAATGGGCAGGTCGGCGTTGGAGCCCACGAAGTAGTGGGGGAACTGCCGGACGAAGTCCAGCAGCTTTCCAAAGCAGGCCCTGTCGATCTTCATGGGTGTGTGGACGCTGTTCAGGCAGATGCAGTGCTCATTGTAGTACACATAGGGGGAGTACTGCAAAAACCAAGGAGAATCATTAATGGTGATGGGAATGATGCGGTGATTCTGCCGGGCCGGATGGTTCACCCGGCCAGCATAGCCCTCGTTTTCGGCGCATAGCTGACAGCGGGGATAGTTGGAAGCGGGCAGATCCCGGGCAGCCGCGATGGCCTTGGGGTCCTTCTCCGGCTTGGACAGGTTAATGGTGATGTCCAGCTGGCCGTACTCCGTGTCCGTTTTCCACTGCATATCCTTCGCGATGCGGTCCCGCCGGATATAGTTGGTGTCCTGACTCAGCTCGTAATACCAGTCAGTGGCCTTTTGGGGAGCCTCACAGTACAGCGCCTGGAACTTGCTGATGACCTGAGCAGGCCGGGGGGTGAGCCGCCCCATAAGCTCAGTGTCAAACAGGTCCCGGTAGACAACAGAGTTCTCTGTCAGTACGCCCCTGGCGTAGGCGTCGTCCAGCAGCTCCTCCAGCACGGGAGCCAGCTCGATTTCTCCCCACTCCTGTCCAGGGTCGGTGTAGCTGTCCAGCTTGAGCGTATCCAAAATCGTGTTTACCGCCCAGAGGTACTCGCTCTCTTCGATCAGCCCAGTGCGCAGGGCATAGACAGCCAGTTTGGAAACAGCGGCGTCGATCATGTTCCTCACCTCATACTCTATTTTCTGTGGTGCTCCTCAGCCCTGATAGCCGTTGGGATGATTTTTATGCCAAGTCCAGGCGGAGGACACGATGGTGTCCAGCTCCGCGTACTGGGGCTTCCAGCCCAGGACAGTCTTGGCCTTCTCCGAAGACGCCACAAGCTGGGCCGGGTCGCCCGCCCGCCGGGGGCAGATCTCGGCTGGGATGGGGTGGCCGGTCACTTTACGGGTCACATCGATGACCTCCTTGACGGTAAAGCCCACTCCGTTTCCCAGGTTGAACACGTTGTTCTCTCCACCGGCCAGCAGATAATCCAGCGCCAGGATATGTGCCTGGGCAAGATCAGTGACATGGATATAGTCCCGTACGCAGGTCCCGTCCCGGGTGGGGTAGTCATCGCCAAAGACAGAAATCTTCTCCCGCTCCCCGTTGGGCACCTGGAGGATCAGGGGGATGAGGTGTGTCTCAGGGTCGTGGGCTTCGCCGATGGCTCCGGAGGGATGGGCACCGCAGGCGTTGAAGTACCGCAGGGCCACATACCTCAGGCCGTGGGCCCGGCTGGTCCAGGACATCATGCGCTCCATGGCCAGCTTGGTCTCACCGTAGCAGTTGGTGGGTTCGGTCCGGTCGCTCTCCAGGATGGGCACCCGCTCCGGCTCACCATAGGTGGCGGCGGTGGAGGAAAAGACGATCTTATCCACCCCATGGGCCACCATGGACTGGAGCAGGACGGTGGTGCCCCAGAGGTTGTTGTCATAATACTTCAGCGGGTCCACCATGGACTCCCCAACCTGGGAGGAGGCGGCGAAGTGAATAACTCCCTCAATGGTCTCCTTCTCAAAAAGAGCGTCCACGGCCTTCCGGTCCCGGATGTCCAGCTCATAGAACCGGGCCTTGGGGTGTACGGCGGCCCGGAAGCCGGTGAGCAGGTTGTCCGCCACCACCACGTCCCGGCCAGCGTCGATCAGCTCATACACAGTGTGGGAGCCGATATAGCCAGCTCCACCCAGTACTAAAATCGCCATAATATAAAGACCTGCCTTTCTTAAATTCAACCAATCACCACAGTTCCGCCCTGGGGACGGATGTGGAGGATGTGACACTTGCCGCGGCCCAGCAGGGCCTCCATACCGGACCGGAAGGCCTCCAGCCTGTCGTTGGGGACGAAGGCCTGGATGGTGCCGGCAAAGCCTCCGCCATGGACCCGGATGGCTCCAGTGCCCTCCAGCAGTTCTTGACCGGCGGCCAGGGCCAGAGGGATGGCCTGCTGACTCGGATCTGATATAGACCAGGTATTCTGCAGATGGACTGCCGAGGAGAGGCCGGAGGCGTTGACCAGCTCCAGGAACCTGGCGAAATCTCCCCGCTCCAGGGCCTCGCCCTCCTGGACTGCCCTACGGTCATCCTCGTAGTAATGGATGGCCCGGAGGACTGCCCGGTCTCCACAGCGGACCCGCAGGGAGGGGATGGCGGCGCGGAAGTCGGCCTCAGGAACATCCCGCAGGAACCGCTTGTTGAAGTGGGCCGCCACGGCGCCCATCTCCCGCGTAATGTCAGCGTAGTCATCGGTCAGGTCGCCATGACTGGAGCCGGTGTCCACGATGCACAGGGCGTGGCCGGACCGGGTAAAGTCATATTTCACCTTCTTGACTAACGGAGCGGACGGATCGGCAAAGTCGATGGCCACGGCCCCGCCCACCGAGGAGCCCATCTGGTCCATCAGGCCGCAGGGCTTGCCAAAATACACGTTCTCCGCGTACTGGCCAATCTTGGCGATCTGAATGGGGTCCAGCGCCCCACCGCAGCAAAAGTGGTTCAGGATATTGCCCACCAGCACCTCATAGGCGGCGGAGGAGGACAGTCCAGATCCGGACAGCACATTTGAGGTCACATAGGCGTCAAAGCCGGACAGCGGGTAACCCAACTCCGCAGCCTTGGCAGCCACCCCTCGGACCAGGGCCGCGGAGGTATTCCGTTCCCGCTCCCTGGGCAGCAGGCTGCTCAACTCCACCTCCAGGGTGGGATAGCCCTGGGAGTGAATACGGATGACCTCCTTCCCGTTGGGGGCGGCACAGGCCAACATATCCAAGTCCACACTGCCGCACAGCACATGGCCGTGCTGGTGGTCGGTATGGTTGCCGCCGATCTCGGTGCGGCCGGGGCCGCTGAACAGAGCCACCGAAGCATGTTCCTCAGGGGTAAAAATCTCCGCAAAGGAACGGACCACCTGGGCGGCCCGTTCCTGGGCCCTGTCCAGACTTGCCTGTGTCCCATCCAGGGCGTAGAGGGCGGCCAGCACCTCGTCGTGGGTGCCGGCGGTCAGTTCTTGGAGCAGCTTGGCACAGCTGTTCATCGAGAGGTCACCTCATTCTCTTTTTTGATAGGTCAAGTATATTAAATTTTTACTAAAAATTCAACCACAATTTTTTCCATTAAAAAACTTTGGAACAGTATACAGAAATAAGGGCCTTTTTCTAGTGGTTTTCACAGTCGTCTGACTGGTCCGGTGCTCTCCCGCACAGTTAGAGTGGGCGGCACAACCAGCTTCAGCGGCAGGGTGCGGATGGGCTCCCGCCCTCCGATGGACGCCCTCTCCCCCAGCAGGCGCAGGGCCGCTCGTGCCATCTCCTCTACATGGGTGGACACAGAGGTGAGGGGCGGGTCCACAAGGGCAGAACGGGGCGTATCATTGAAGGACACAACCGACAGGTCGCCTGGAACAGACAGACCTGCCTCCCGCAAAGCCAGGAGGGCGCCCACAGCGCCCTCCTCGTTGGCGCACAAGAAAGCGGTAGGGAGGGCCGCTCCAGAGGATAAAAGCTCCCCCACCGCCCTGGCGGCGGCCTGGGCCTCCATGGGGCAGTCCAGCATCAGGCCCAGATCCAGCAGCCCTCTCTGTTCTGCCTGCCTCTCAAACAGCTGGCGACGGACCTCCAGCGCCCGCTGGCGGCGGTCATCCAATTTATATACCGGTCCGATAAAGCCGATCCTAGTGTGGCCCAGCTCAGTCAGGTGGTCCAGGGCCAGGGATATCCCTAGCTCATAGCCCAGCACTACCGAATCAAACCGGCTCTCAAAGGGAGATGAGTCCAAAAAAACCAGATTGGGGGACAGGGCCGCCAGAGAGTCGATCTGTGCTGGGGTAAACAGGCCGATGGCCACAACACCGTCCAGTTTCTCCTCCGGAGCCAAAAATCCCTCTCCCCTGCTCTCCAACGGAATGCAGGTATATTTCCTATCCAGGCAATTCTGGCGGAGGAAATTACTAAGATAGAGGTAATAAGGGTCGTCCAGCTGCTGGACCGGGGTGAGCATCTCCGCCACTCCAACCCGGAGCAACCCCTTCGGGCTCCTTCCCCGGCGGCTTCGGGTCGCGGTGTAGTTTAGCCGTCCCGCCTCCTCCAGCACCTTTCTCCTGGCCTCAGCTGTAACGGACAAGGAGGGGTCCCCCGACAGGATCCGGGAGATGGTAGCCGGAGAATAGCCCGTCCGGTCGGCAAGTTCTTTCAGGGTCGCCATAGCAGTCCTCCACAAAATTTTACTAAAAATAAAATAGCACATTCGGAAAATTTTATCAAGACTCACAGCCCCTTTTCTTTGCCTTTTTCCTAAAACTCTGCTACACTGGTGTCACATCTAACCTATAAAGGTCACAGTATCAAAAGGGGGCCTATCTATGACCACTGCCAGCCGTCAGCCCTTTGGCACCACCCACCACGGACAGCCGGTGGAGTTGCTCACGCTGGACAACGGCACTCTGTCCTGTCAAATCATTACCTTTGGCGCCGCCTTACGTGCCCTCTGGGTACCGGACCGGACCGGAAGGCCTGTGGACGTGGTCCTGGGGTACGAGACTCTCAAGGAGTATCAGGACCAGGACGGCTATCTGGGGGCGGTCGTGGGCCGCTTTGCCAACCGCATCGCTGGAGGCAGGTTTTCCCTGAATGGCCGGGAATATACCCTGGCAGTCAACAATGGCCCCAACCACCTGCATGGTGGTCTCCAGGGTTTCTCCTATAAGGTATGGACTGTGGAGGAGCTGACCGGAAGCCGTGCGGTTCTGTCCCTGTCCAGCCCGGACGGCGAGGAGGGCTATCCCGGTTCTCTGGAAGTCCGGGTCACCTACCAACTGGACCGCTCTACCCTATCCATCCACTATCAGGCCTGCAGTGACCAAGACACCCCCTGTAATCTGACCAACCACAGCTATTTCAACCTGGATGGCCAGGGCTCTGGCCCGGTATTGAACCAGGAGATCCGACTCTACGCCGGGTCCTATACTCCCGCTGACCAGACCAGTATCCCCTTTGGCTCTATTCAGCCGGTGGAGGGCACCCCGATGGACCTACGCTCCCCTACCCCCATTGGAGCCCACATTGAGGACCCCTTCCAGCAGTTGGAGTGGGGCAGTGGCTATGACCATAACTATGTGGTGGATGGACCTTTCGGGCTGCTCCGCCCCGCTGCCTGGGCCCGTTCGGCGGCCAGCGGCATCGCCCTCCAAGTGGATACCACCCTGCCGGGTCTCCAGTTCTACACCGCTAATTTCCTGGAAGCGGGCCGCCGTGGGAAAGAGGGGGCGGTGTACGCCCCCCGTCACGCCTTTTGTCTGGAGACCCAGTTTTTCCCCGACTCCCCCAACCAGCCCGCCTTTCCCTCCGCCATTTTGCGGGCCGGAGAGCACTATGACCATATCACCCGCTTCTGCTTCTCCACAGAAGATTGATAGGATTAGAAAGCCGCCTACGCTCACTGCATAGGCGGCTTTTTCTTCTTTTTGATTGAAATCTCAGGTTCGGAAACCGTTTTCCAAAATTCGGATCGGGTCTCCCTCTCCTTCCTAGTCAAAATAGTCCAGGAATCTGGCCAGTTCCTCCGTCACTGACTCAAAAAAGGCTTTGCCCTTCTGGGCTGTAGCCAACTGAGGCTGGCCAATATGCCCCTCTCGGTTGTCTTCATCAAAACGATGGAATCTCTGATATGCCTTGCTGCCCAAGAGGTCCTTTTGAAACCAGGGGCGCTCGGCCACAGGTCCACAGGGGACGATTTTCTCCTCCTGGACCAGGTCAGGGCGAAGATACATCATCATAGACGTCTCAAATTCGCCCGCATGGCCCATGCCCCCCAGCTCCGATTCCCGAATGGCGCTGATTCGCTCGCGCGCCACATCCCAATACTGCAGTTCCCGTAGCTGAAACTCCGTCCCGTGCTTCTCACCTATCTCATTGACAGCGGCGGACAGATAGACCTGATTTCCCCCGTGGGAGTTCACTAAGAACATCTGGGAAAAACCATTCGCTATCACGTTCTCACAGATAGAAACCGCATACTCCTTCAGCAGATGCTGAGGCATTGTCACATAGCCGGGGGCAAAGCGGTGGTGCGGGGAGTATCCAAAGCATACTTGGGGCAGGAGCAGGACCGGTCTATGGCACAGCTCCGCAGCCCGTTCGGTCACAGCTGCCCCCAGAAAGGCATCTGTCCCCACGGGCAGATGGAGCGAGTGCTGCTCTGTAGACGCGAAGTTTATCATTACTGCCGCCTGATCCCGATAAGCCCCCAGATCCGGGTAGGAGAGTTCAGTCCATCGAATCAACATAGTATCCCTCCTTTCTCTATCTGGCAAGGCCTTCCCGGCTCACCTTTCCCACAGCGACTCGGGGTAAAGCCCCTCGGCCGTCATCCTGGCGACCGCAGCTACCACAGCCGGCTTATCCGCCTGGTAGGTCACGCCATACCACCTGTCCTCAGAGCGCAGTACCTTCACCCTGGCTTTACCCTCCTCCAGCAGTTGGGTAACTACACTGGGCAAGAAATACTCCCCCTTTTGGGGCTCCTCCGCCAGTGCCCGGTCTAGAAAGGCAGGGAAGCGGGCCTCGGCCTCCCGAAGGAAGCTCTGGCTGAAGCCCCAGAGGTTCATGGACACGATGGCGTCTCCAGGCAGATGGGTCCAGGTCTGTCCTCCATCCTCGGTAAAGCGGGCGTCTGTCCCCTCTTTTTCGATATGGGTGCGCTCCGTGACGCTGATCAGATAGTTGTCCTGGTCCTCCTCACACACCCCACGGGCCACATGGCCGTGCTCCGTGACTGTGTTGCCCAAGCGGTAGCCCACCATAGCGTATTCATAGCGGCCGGGCTGGTCCGGATTGCGCTCCAGATAGTCGTAGATGGCCTGAAAGCCCTCTGGGCCGTAGTAGTCATCGGCGTTAACCACCGCGAAAGGGCCGTCAATCAGGTTGCGTGCCGCCAGAATGGCGTGGGCAGTGCCCCAGGGCTTTATCCGGCCTTCCGGAACAGAGTAGCCCTTTGGTATGTCATCCAGCTGCTGATAGGCGTATTTCACATCGATGACCCTGGACAGCCGGTTGCCGATGGCTGTTTTAAAGGTGTCCTCGATTTCGTGCTTGATCACAAAAATAACTGTCTCAAAGCCTGCCCGCCGGGCATCATAGATGGAGTAGTCGATGATGAGCTGGCCATGGCTTCCAACAGGATCCACCTGCTTCAGGCCGCCGTATCGGCTGCCCATACCGGCGGCCATGACCACCAAAACGGGTCTGTTCATTTTATATGCCTCCTGTGTCTTTCATAGATCGGATCGGGGCCCTATGTAAAGTTGCCCCACCCCTAGACTTTTACAGTCAAAAGAGGATCATCACTTACTTTACACGATAGAATTTTTAAGTCAAGCCTTTTCCCGTAAAAATCAGAGAATATAGGCAGGCACAGAGCGAACTCGGCCAGCACGAATATGGCGGTGTCCGAACAAATAAGCCTCCATCTGACCATCTGTAGTCCTCATTGGCCGCTCTTGGAAGCAGGTGTTGACTGTACGCTTTTGTAGAAATAGCGGGCAACGATCCCAGATGAAATATCGAGCCGCGTTGGTAGGCATCTGGAGCGGGTGTTCCAATGAAACAGAACTGTTTGTCAGGGAAAGTTCCCTATAAAACAAAAATCCATTTCCTTTCGGAAACGGATTTTTGAAAGCAGCTCTCCTTGAGATGGTGGAGATAAGCGGGATTGAACCGCTGACCTCTTGAATGCCATTCAAGCGCTCTCCCAGCTGAGCTATACCCCCGTATAGGAGAACTGCTTGTCTACCAATATTGAGTTGTAAGTGGTGGAGATAAGCGGGATCGAACCGCTGACCTCTTGAATGCCATTCAAGCGCTCTCCCAGCTGAGCTATACCCCCAAATAAAAGCCTTACAGGTCAGGTGTCCCTGTTCAGCGCAAGTGATATCTTACCAGAAAGGCGTTGGTTTGTCAACGCAAAATTCAAACTTTTTTCAACTTTTTTGTCTGTCCTAGTCCAGATGTCCTGTCCCACGTCAGATGGAGAGAGTCACATACCCTTCCATATTCCCACACCGCTCTGAATCATGATTCCCCCGGCACAGACGGGAGTTTTCGGGCTGCAATAAAAACCGCCACAGTAAATACTGCGGCGGTTTAACTGCTTAATAGAACTTCTTGCGATTCTTACGGGCGGCCTCAGACTTCTTGCGGCGCTTGACGCTGGGGCTCTCGTAGTGCTCGCGCTTACGAACCTCGGCCAGCACGCCAGACTTGGCGCAGCTACGCTTAAAGCGCTTCAGGGCGCTCTCCAGAGATTCATTCTCTCTCACACGGACTTCCGACATTTATATTTCCCTCCCTCCGGCGCGGCGGGGCGTCCCCTGCTCGCGTAAGGGCCATTTTTATGGCTTTAACAGTAGTATTATATTCGTTCCACGGCCAGATGTCAAGGGCCAATTATGAACGGGCTGTAAACCTTTTGACCATAGCAGGATGGTCAAGCCTGGGGCTTAAAAATCAAACTAACCAATTTGCCCTTGACCACAATACTCTTTACCAAAGTCATACCCTCGGCCAGCTTGACAATCTTAGGTTCAGCCAGGGCGGCCGCCACAATGTCCTCGTCAGAGGCGTCGGCGGACACTACGATGTTGGCCTTCACCTTTCCGCTGACCTGGACGGCCATTTGAACGGTGGCGGTGACGGTCTTGCTCTCGTCATACACGGGCCAGGGCTGGAGACATACCTGGCCCCCGTAGCCCGCCATCTCCCACAGCTCCTCGCACATATGTGGGGCGAAGGGGGACAGCATCAGCAGCAGTGCCTTCATGTCGCCCCGGCTGGCACCGTTGGCGTAAAAGTCGTTGACCAGGGACATGAGAGCCGCGATAGCGGTATTGAACTTCATGGCCTCGATGTCCTCGGACACCTTCTTGATCGCCTTGTGGACCGCCAGCTCGTTGGCCTGGGAATACGCATCTCCCACATGCTCCTGCTCGGTAGCCAGGTTCCACACCCGGTCCAGGAAACGCTTGCACCCCTTCACCGCATTGGCGGACCAAGCGGCGGCCTTCTCGAAGTCGCCGATGAACATGATATAGGTACGCATGGTGTCAGCGCCGTACATATCAATGATGTCGTTGGGATTGACCACGTTGCCCCGGGACTTGGACATTTTCTCGCCCCCCTCGCCCAAAATCATGCCGTGGGAGGTGCGCTTCTGATAGGGCTCCTTGGTGGGCACAACGCCGATGTCATAGAGGAACTTGTGCCAAAAGCGGCTGTACAGCAGGTGGAGAGTGGTGTGCTCCATACCGCCGTTGTACCAGTCCACCGGGGACCAGTAGTCCAGTGCCTCCTTGGAGGCTAATGCCTTATCGTTGTGGGGGTCCATATACCGCAGGAAGTACCAACTGGAACCCGCCCACTGGGGCATGGTGTCGGTCTCCCGCTTGGCGGGGCCGCCGCAGCAGGGACAGGTAGTGTTCACCCAGTCGGTCATCTTGCTGATGGGGCTTTCGCCGTCGTCGGTAGGCTCATAGCTCTCCACTTCGGGCAGGAGCAGAGGCAGCTGGTCTTCGGGGATGGGCTGCCAGCCGCACTTGTCACACCAAACCATGGGGATGGGCTCGCCCCAGTACCGCTGGCGGGAGAACACCCAGTCCCGCAGCTTGTAGTTCACCTGGGCATGGCCGATGCCCTTGTCCTCCAGCCACTTGGTGATAACAGGGATGGCGTCCTTCACAGTCAGGCCGTTGAGGAAGTCGGAGTTGACCAAGATGCCGGTCTCATCCTTGGCGGTAAAGGCGGCCTTCTGCACGTCCTCGCCGCCGGACACCACCTCGATGATCTCACAGCCGAACTTCTTGGCAAACTCCCAGTCCCGGTCGTCGTGGGCAGGAACGGCCATGATGGCGCCGGTGCCGTAGGTGGCCAGGACGTAGTCGGAGATGAAAATGGGGATCTCCCTGCCGTTGACCGGGTTTACGCCCCGCACGCCGTCCAGCTTGACGCCAGTCTTCTCCTTGTTCAGCTCGGTGCGCTCCAGGTCGGACTTGGAAGCGGCGGCCTTCTGATAGTCCTGGACCTCCTGGGCGTTGGCCAGCAGGGGCATCCACTTCTTCACCAGCTCGTGCTCCGGCGAGAGGACCATGTAGGTGGCTCCAAACAGGGTATCCGGGCGGGTGGTATACACTACGATGTCGTCCCCGGTGGTAGCCTTAAAGGTAACCTCGGCGCCGGTGGAGCGGCCGATCCAGTTCTTCTGCTGGATCTTCACCCGCTCGATGAAGTCCAGATCGTCCAGGTCGTCGATGAGCCGCTGGGCGTAGGCGGTGATCTTCAGCATCCACTGGCTCTTCTCCTTGCGGATGACAGGCGAACCGCACCGCTCACAGACGCCTTCCACCACCTCCTCGTTAGCCAGCACGCACTTGCAGGAGGTGCACCAGTTTACCGGCATAGTGGTTTTATAGGCCAGGCCGTGCTTGTAGAGCTGGAGAAAGATCCACTGGGTCCACTTATAGTAGCTGGGGTCGGTGGTGTCCACCACCCGGTCCCAATCAAAGGAGTAGCCCAACATATGCAGCTGCTTGGTGAAGTTGGCGATATTGTCCTTCGTCACCTTAGCGGGGTGAATGTGGTTCTTAATGGCGTAGTTCTCAGTCGGCAAGCCGAAGGCGTCAAAGCCGATGGGGAACAGCACGTTGTAGCCGTCCATCCGCTTTTTCCGGGCTATTACGTCCATGGCGGTGTAGGGTCGGGCATGTCCCACATGCAGCCCGTTGCCAGAGGGATAGGGGAACTCAACCAGGCCGTAGAACTTAGGCTTGGTGGTATCGCCAGTCTGGCAGGCAAAGGTCTTTTCGTCCTTCCACTTGGTCTGCCACTTTTTCTCGATCTCGGTAAAATCGTACTTCAAAGTTATCACGCTCTCCTGTATTTCTTAGCCGGGTTTTGGCCTAAAGTTAAAACGATTCCGTAATATTATATATGATAGCGCCTCTGTTTGCAAGGGTCGCGGAGAAAAAGAGCATTCATTTTTATAATTATTTTTTGATTGATTCTTTCGCTTATCATGGTATAATTTATTTTAGATAGCTGTTTGCTTTTTTCTATCGTTTGTTGCGAAAATTCACTATTTGAAAGGAGATTTAAAAATGAAAAAACTGTTTCGTCCCTTACTCTGCGCCGCGTTTTTGGCGCTAGCAGTAAGCGCCCCCGCTTTTGCCGCTGAACCTGACATTCTCCAGACGTTCCCCGACACCGTTTCCACCCGCCAGGGCGACTTCTATGTTCTGGTCAACGGGGAGTCCCTTACCTTCCCTGACGCGGTACCCAAGTTGAAGAGTGACCGCTCCTTCCTGCCCTTCGCGGCCACCTTTGAGGCGCTGGGCTATACCGGCATCACATGGGACGGCTCTACTGGCACCGTCACCGCCAGCAGGGATGGACAGCGCATCAGCCTGACCATCGGAGAACCCTCCATCACCTTGTATACAGAGGAAGCGCCGGATGGGCAGAATATCCCTATGGATGTAGCCCCCTATGTGGATCCCGCCACGGACCGCACTTATGTTCCTGTCGGGCTGATCGCTGACGCCTTGGGCTACAATGTAGGCTGGGACGGCTCCAACGGTACCGTCATCATTGACGACGTGGACGCCATCCTGGCGGCCAACACAGAAACCTATGAGCTGATGGACAAATACCTAGATTACAGCCGGACCTTTGCCCAGAAGAACCAGAAGGTCGGCGGCGAATACGCCATGGACATCTCTGTTTCCACCTCCGACGGCGAGCAGGATATGGATATCCAGTTCCTTGCCGACGGAGATTATGACATGATTATCGCCGGGTCCACCGCCTTCCAGTTCGATACTCAGATGGTACTGGATTACGCCGCCTCTCTCAATGGGGTAGACGCCACGGAGCTGTTGGACAGCACCGGTGAGCTCCCCTTCCCCCTTACCATTGACTTCGCTATGCGGGGTGATATGGAACAGGGGGCCCTCTATCTCAACTGCGCCGCCCTGAACCAATTTATCCTTGGGGAGGGTGCCTCGGACGATACCTGGTACAAGCTGGATATGAAGTCCTTTTACGACCAGAGCGCCGCTCTCACCGGCTTCACTTATGCTGACCTGCTGGCTCTGTCCAACGCCAGCCTGGACGCCAGCTTTACTGAGCAGTTGGAAACCGTCCTGCGGACCGCTCCTTTGACCAGCTATCTTACCACCTCTGACTATCTGGACCTGTATAACTCCATCTGTGGCGACAGCCATTTTAAGCGGTCCGGTTCCTCCTATGTGAACCAATTTTTAACGGAGGACGGTGTCACTGGCACCTTCACTCTGTATACCACTGGCTCCAGAGTCAACGGATACGCAATGGAGTTGACTGCCGTTGACCCCTCCTTCGGCGAGATGGAGATCGGCGTCTCCATGCGGAACAGTAAAATGGAGATGTCCATTGACCTGACTCAGTCCTCCTCTCTCCCCACTGGGGAAGATCCTTCTATCTCTACGCTGCCCGGAATTCTCTCTAGCGAGGTTTCTATGCACATGGAAATGGACGGCGCTTATCAGTCCACAAGCGCCAAGCCCAGCACCCAGCCCCCCGCAGACGCCACCGTCCTGGATATGTTCCAGCTGATGTCCCCTGACGACCAGGTGGAAGTTCCTGATGGCACTGCCGCTTAATCACTGCCCACACGCTCAACAAACAGCCCCCGGAAACCATAAGGTTTCCGGGGGCTGTTCCTCTTTGCCTTCTCTCACATAGCCAGTAGATGGATGGTGTCATCCTCCACCAGGGCTTTCATCTGGGAAACGGGGTGCTGATATCCCTCGATCAAGCGGACCGCGATGGCATCCTCCAGCTCCTTCTGGATGACCCGGCGAAGGTTCCGGGCTCCATAGACGGCGGAATAGGACTTCTTAACCAGATAGTCCAGCAGGGACTCCTCCCAGGAGAAAGAGATGCCCTTCTCCGCCATCGCAGTTGCCAGCTCCTTGAGCATCAGGACGGCGATGGACCTGAAGTTCTCCTCCGTGAGCTGATTGAAGTAGACGATCTCGTCGATCCGGTTGATAAACTCAGGGCGCAGGAAGTCCTGGAGGGCCTTCATGGCCCGCTCCCTCCCCTGCTCATTGGCGGTGCGGCCAAAGCCCACGGAGCCCACCTTGGTATTGCTCCCGGCATTGGAGGTCATGACGATCACCGTGTTCTCAAAGTTCACCGTCCGGCCGTGGGCGTCAGTGATACGGCCATCGTCCAAAATCTGAAGCAGGATGTTGAGCACATCTGGGTGTGCCTTCTCGATCTCGTCGAAGAGGACCACAGAGTAGGGCTTGCGGCGGATCTTCTCTGTCAGCTGGCCCGCCTCGTCATAACCTACATAGCCCGGAGGGGATCCAATGATGCGGGACACGGCGTGCTTCTCCATAAACTCGGACATATCCAGCCGGATCAGGGATTCAGGGGTATCGAACAGGTCCGCGGCCAGCTGCTTGACCAGCTCGGTCTTGCCCACGCCGGTGGAACCTACAAAGATAAAGGATACCGGCTTGTGCTTGGGGCTGATGCCCACCCGGCCCCGGCGGATGGCTGCGGCCACCGCCTTCACCGCCTCGTCCTGTCCGATAATGTGGCTCTCCAGCCGCTCCTCCAGCTTGGCCAGGCGCTGGTACTCCTGCTCCTGGATGCGGCTGGCAGGGATGTTGGTCCACAGCTCAATGACGTTGGCCAAGTGCTCTTGGTCTAGGGCGGGATGGGCCTTCTCCTCCAGCCCCCGCTTCTCTTCCTCCAGGCGCAGCTCCATGCTTTTGATGGTTGCCAGCCGCTCATAGGCCTCCTCCGTGGCGGCGGCCATCATAACCTCCCGCTCCTTGGACAGATCGGCCAGTTCTTTCTCCACATCGGCCAGACGGGCCAGGGCCTTATTCTCCAGATTCACGTTGGAACAGGCCTCGTCGATCAGGTCGATGGCCTTGTCAGGGAGATAGCGGTCAGTGATATACCGCTCGCTCATCAGCACAGCCTGGCGGCACATCTCCTTGGAGACCGTGACCTGGTGGAATGCCTCGTAGTAGGGGGCGATACCCTCAATGATCTTCACGCTGTCCTCGATGGATGGCTCCTCCACAACGACGGGTTGGAAACGCCGCTCCAGGGCGGTATCTTTCTCGATGTGTTTGCGGTACTCATTGAGGGTGGTGGCACCGATGACCTGGAGCTCCCCACGGGAGAGGGCGGGCTTCAGAATGTTTGCGGCATTCATGGACCCCTCGGCATCCCCGGCCCCCACGATAGTATGAACCTCGTCGATGACCAGGATGATGTTGCCCAGCTTGCGGATCTCCTCGATGAGTCCCTTCATCCGGCTCTCAAACTGGCCTCGGAACTGGGTGCCCGCCACCAGGGCGGTCAGGTCCAGGAGGTAGACCTCCTTATCCGCCAGCTTGTAGGGGACCTCCTTCTTATATATCCTCTGGGCCAGCCCTTCAGCGATAGCGGTCTTGCCCACGCCTGGCTCACCGATGAGACAGGGATTGTTCTTTTGCCGGCGGTTCAGGATCTGAATGACCCGCTGGAGCTCCCGGTCCCGGCCGATCAGCTTATCCAGCTTGCCCTCCTTGGCCTTTTGGGTTAGGGAGATGCAGTAGCTGTCCAAAAATTTTCGCTTAGGCTGCTTGGGGGCGCCGTTCTTCTCCGGCCGGGGGGATGCGCCGCCCCCCTCACTGGGCTGCTGGGGCGCTGGGGTGGCCCCACCTCCAAAGAGCTGATTCAGGAAGGGGAAGGTGGCGGTACGTCCGTCGTCCTCCTCGTCCCCCTCCTCCTTGGGCTGGTTCATCAGGCCCTCCATTCCCTCAGCTCCGCCGAAAGCGGACATCATTTCGGAGGTCAGGTTTTCCAGGTCCTCGTCGCTGATGCCCATCCGCTTTATGATGTCGTCAATGGGTTTTATGCCCAGCTCCCTGGCACATTTGAGACACAGCCCCTCGTTCTTCGAGGTACCGCCCTCCAGTTTGGTGATAAAGATGACCGCCACGTTCTTGCCGCAGCGGCTGCACATTGTAGGCTGCATAGTGTCAAAACTCCTTTCAGGAGATAAAATCAGATCAGCGCTCCGGGTCTCCGCCCGGCCTTTTGGGTGGTCATAACCACACAGGGCATATCATACAGCAGAAATATGAACTTGTCATGAACTGCTTCCTGAGAAATTCAGGCAAGTAGGGATAGGGGGTCGAAGGTGCAAAAAAAGTTCAGCAGATAGGTATTCTGTATCGCCTCAGGGGGGATCAGGCTGTTTCGGAGCAGCCAGCAGGCGATGAAAATCAACGCCCCGCCCTTGAGCAGCCCCAGGGCCGCCCCGCTCCAATGGTTTAAGGCGGACAGAACGGGCAGCCGGAAGGCCAGGTCCAGGGCATGGCTCAACAGGAACCAGGCGATGAGAACAGCTACAAACGCCAGCAGGAAGAGAACCATTCTGGCCAGCTGGACGGCGGCGTATTCCGCCAGTGCCTTAGCCGCGCTGGTGGTCACCTGAGCCACTCCGTTGTCCACGGCCTCCTGGAAGGCCTGTGCCAGGCCGCGGTAGAGCGCGGACTCCTGAAGCGCTTCCAGCACCTCTGAGATGGGCAGCTCCTCCAGTGCCGGCGCTTCTCCCCCAGTAGAGGCGAGGGAGTCCTCCACTTGAAGGGACTGCTCCAGCGCCCCCTGGATCTGGCGCTCGATGGCGGGCCGTATGGCGTCTGCCACCGGCCTGGCCAAGTTGTCCGAGATAACTGTAGCTCCGATAAAGGCCACAAAGATAGCCAAAAAGCCGCACAATGTCAGGATAAAACCCCGGCTGTACCCCCGCCACAGGGCAAAAAGGAGAATCAAGGCGATGATAACGTCAAAAATCAGATAATTCATAAGAACCTCCATGGGAAAACGGGCAGAGAGATCAACTTGGGATATAGAGCCAGGCCAGCTGGTCGTCGGCCAGCAGGGCAGAGCCGTTGGAGGACAGGGCGGTATATCGTGCCCCCTGGGTGTCTCCCAGTCGGGCGTATTCCACCAGCTCCGGCGTGTAAATGGTCAGTCGGCTGCCGGTGAGCAGGGAACAGTAACCGCCAGCGCTGTCAAAGTCCAATACCTGGCTCCGCAGCTCCATGCTGCTCCTCACTTCTCCCTCCGGATCGATGGTCATGACCTGGTTCGCGCTGCCTGCCCGGTATCGGCCCAGCAGGAGCAACGCGAAGCCCTCCCCTCCAAAGTCGCAGCCCTTCAGATAAGACCGCCCAAAGGGATAACTGTTGGCAGATTTTCCATCGTCAGACAGTGTCATGACTCTGTCCTCCCCCAGCACCCAGAGAAGGCCGTCCTCATAGTCCAGATCCAGCACTGTCACACTGCCCAGGCTGACCTGGGCAGTGGGCTCCTTCTGGTCCACGGGGAAAAAGAGCACCTGACTAAGGAAGGTGCCGCCCTCCTGGTCCATTGTGACCACCGCCACGGTCTTACAGTCGGGAGACAGGGCAGCGTCCACCACAAAGGTGGAGGACAGGCTGATCTGGATCACTTCGCTTCCAGAGGCGTCGTAGACTGTGACCGCCCCCTTGTACCCGCTCCGCTGGGCGGTGACCGCCAGCCAGCCGCTGTCGTTGGCCCGGGCGGACAGCAGGTCGCCGTCCCCCTCTAGGGACAGGTCAAAGACCTCCTCCGTCCCCCGGAAGAGGAACAGGGACTGCCCCCCGGCGTCATACACTACCCCCGCCTTGGAGGAGGCGGACAGCACCGGGTTGTCCATCGACAGCACTTCCTCGGCGTACTGGCGGCCGGAGAAGGAGTAGTAGTGGGCCCCGGCGGCTGAGGACATTAGAATACCATTTTCCAGATACGCCAGTGACATCTTGTCCCCGCCGGCGTGGGTGAAGGGGACCGCCTCGCCGGTATCGCTGGTTTGAATAGAGCGGTAGGCCAGCCACCGCTTCACCGCGTCCAGGTTGAAGCGGTCCCGGTACACGACCAGAGCCAGGGCGCCCAGCACCAGGGCCGCCGTCACCAACAGGGCCAGCAGCCGAAACAGGATATTCGGTTTTTTCGCCTTCTTGGCCGGCTGTTTTCCTTCCATTCTATTCGTCCTTGCTTCTCTTTAGTAGGGGTGCTCCCCTAGTCACAGCACATCTTCCTCATACCACAGCCTGGTCATATACAGCCCCCCCGGCGGGACCGTGGGGCCAGCCAAGGTGCGGTTGCCCGAATCCAAAATGGCCGGGATGTCCTCTGGAGCCAGCTTGCCCTCGGCAGCATAGACGATGGTGCCTACCATCGCCCGGACCATGTTGTATAGAAAGCCGTTGGCGCACACCTTACACTCTATCAGTTCCCCCTGGCGGGAAACGTCGAAATAGTACACCGTCCGCACAGTGGTCCTGGTTTCGGTGCCCACGGACCGGACCGCCCGGAAGTCGTGAGTGCCCACGAACTGGCTGGCCGCCCTCCTCATCACGGACTCATCCAAGCGCTTTGGATAAAACCAGGCCCGGTCCACATAGAAGGGGTTGCCCAGCCGGGAGTTATACAGGCGGTAGGTATACTCCTTTTTCTGGCAGGAACCGATGGCGTTGAAAGAATCGGGCACCTGAGTGGCCTTGACCACCACAATATCGTTGGGCAGCCGGGTGTTGACCGCCAGAGGGATCCGGTCGCAGGGTATCGTGGATGTGGTGCGGAAGTTGGCCACATAGACCTCAGCGTGGACGCCCGCGTCGGTACGGCCCGCCCCGGTGCATTTCACCGGATGGCAGACCACAGTGGACAGGGCTTTTTCCAGGGTTTCGGCCACGGACACAGCGTTTTTCTGAACCTGCCAGCCGTGATAGGCCGTACCGTTATACATCAGCTTTAAGGCAATATTGCGTTCCATGTAACACCTCGGTTCGGGTTGGTAAGAAGCGGGGTCGGCCCCTATTGGTTGATCTCCCGCCGCTCCGTCCGGCCCATCAGGTAGTCCAGGCTGACGTTGAAGTAGTCGGCCAGAAACACCAGACCAAGGGCGGTAGGGTGGCACTTTCCATACTCATAATCCTGATAGGTTCGGTATTTGACCCCGCAAATATCAGCAAGCTGGTTTTGAGTCAGATGCTGCTCGTTCCGTAGTTCCTTGATACGTTCTGCAAATGTTGCCATAATACGTCCTTTTCTCTTGATACACGGAATTTTCGCGCCATACTATATAATACACGGAAAAACCGTGATATTCGGAGGGGTAATCAATTATGAACATGATACTGTATAAACTCTTTCAAGACAACCCTGGGCTTGCCGGGGAAGTGGCAAAGTTCTGCCGAACCGTCCCTGGTTACCAGACGGCAGAGGCAGATTTTTCCAGCCAGGCTGACCAAATCAGCCGGCTGGTAGGGCCGGAATGTTATCTCCCCTTTGAGGCGGCTATGAACGTCCAACTGGCCTATGAGGCGCGGGCCTACTACCTGTTCGGTCTGGGCCTGCGGCGGGAGCTGCTCTCCGCCCTGGAGCCGGATGATCAAAGCCCAATATGCGCCAGCACGCCCACTCCCACGGCCACGGCCAGGAAAAAGGCCAGCACCATATAGTCCCTGGCCTGATACTTCAGCTGGCGCAGGCGGGTGCGCCCCTCTCCCCCGTGGTAGCAGCGGCACTCCATCGCCACCGCCAGCTCATCCGCCCGGCGGAAGGCGGAGATAAACAGGGGGACCAGCAGCGGGATCAGGGCCTTGGCCCGCTGGATCAGGTTCCCGCTCTCAAAATCGGCTCCCCTGGCCCGCTGGGCGGACATGATCTTGTCCGTTTCCTCGATCAGAGTTGGGATAAACCGCAGGGCAATAGACATCATCATGGACAGCTCATGGACGGGGACCCGGATCTTCTTCAAGGGATTCATCAGGGACTCCAACCCGTCCGTGAGCAGGATGGGCGAGGTGGTGTAGGTCAACAGAAAGGTGCCAGCAATAAGCATCATGATGCGGACCACCATAAAGAAGGCCTGGAACACCCCCTCCATGGTGATGGTCAGTACCCATATCTTTACCAGCACATGGGTGCCGGGGGTGTAGAATAGGTTGAGGATGGCCGTAAAAATGGCAATGAACAGCACTGGCTTCATCCCCCGAAGGATGGAGCGCACTGGGACCTTGGATACGGCGATGGACAAAGCCAGCAGGCAGAACATGATGGCATAGGTGACAAACCACTTAGCCAGAAACAGGGCCACGATATAGATCACCACAGCAATCAGCTTGGTACGGGGGTCCAGCCTGTGGACCAGGGAGTTACCTGGAAAATACTGTCCCAGGGTGATATCCTTCAGCGCCATTCAGCCCACCCCCTTCTCATTGCGGCCCAGCTTGGCCAAAATGGCGGCCTTGGCCTGCTCCACCGTGAACACCGAGGGGTCGATGTCCACCCCCAGGGCCCGAAGCCGGTGGAACACCCTGGTCATCTGGGGGACGCCCAGCCCCATCTGTTCCAGCTCGTCCCCGTGCTGAAACACCTCACGGGGGGTACCCTGGAAGGGGATGGTCCCGTCGTCGATGACCACCAGCCGGTCCACAGTGCGGGCCATGTCCTCCATGGAGTGGGACACCAGGATAATGGTGGCGTTGTGGGCCTGGTGGTAGTCCCGGATATTTTGCAGGATGGATTCCACTCCCTCCGGGTCTAGTCCGGCGGTGGGCTCGTCTAAAATGAGCACCTTGGGCTCCATGGCGATAACTCCGGCGATGGCTACCCGGCGCTTCTGGCCGCCGGACAGTTCAAAGGGAGATTTCTCCAGCTGGTCGTCCCGCAGGCCCACAAAATAGGCGGCGGACCGCACCCGGCGGTCGATCTCCTCCTCGTCCAGCCCCATATTTTTCGGACCGAAGGAGATGTCCTTATAGACTGTTTCCTCAAAGAGCTGGTACTCCGGGTACTGAAAGACCAGCCCTACCTGGAACCGGCTTTTTCGGGTGGTCTGGGGGTCGGTCCAGATGTCAGTGCCCTGGAGGAGTACCTGGCCCGATGTGGGCTTGAGCAGGCCGTTCAGATGCTGGATCAGGGTTGACTTCCCCGAGCCTGTGTGGCCAATAATGCCCAGATACTCTCCGGGATAAGCCTGAAAATCCACCTTCTCCAGTGCGGTGCGCTCAAAGGGTGTGCCGGCGGAGTAGGTGTGCGTCAGTTGTTTCGTTTCAATGATAGGGTCCATGAGAGGTTCCATCCTTGTATCAGTGGTACACGCCCCAGTGATGGAGTCGCGTCCAAAAAACTCTCCCCCAAGGGAAGGCACATGGGAGCGCGGCAGAGCCCGTCCCCAACAATAACATATCAGTTCCCGCTTACGACAGCACGGACCACAGGGCCGCGGCACACTCCTCGTCTGAGAGGGCGTCCAGAGGGACGCTGATTCCCTCCTGCCTCAGCTCCCAGAGAAGCTGGGTGGTCTGGGGGACCGTGAGCCCTACCGCCTTCAGCTCCTCCACATGGGAAAAAACCTCCTTGGGCACTCCGTCGGCCACCACACGGCCCTTAGACATAACCACCAATCGGTCAGCCTGTGCGGCCTCGTCCATGTGGTGGGTGATAAGGACCACCGTAACTCCCCGCTCCTGGTTCAGCGCCTTGATGGTGCGGAGCACATCGGCCCGTCCGGTGGGGTCCAACATGGCGGTGGGCTCGTCCAGCACGACGCACCGCGGCTCCATGGCGATGACTCCGGCGATGGCGATCCGCTGCTTCTGCCCTCCGGACAGCAAATGGGGAGCGTGCTCCCGGAACTCATACATATTTACCGCCTTCAGGGCCTCATCCACCCGCTTGCGGATCTCTTCCGGGGGGACGCCCAGATTTTCAGGTGCGAAGGCCACATCCTCCTCCACCACATTAGCGACGATCTGGTTGTCCGGGTTCTGAAACACCATACCCACCGCGCGGCGGACGTCCAGCAGCCTGTCCTCATCCGTAGTGTCAATGCCGTCCACGTACACCTTGCCTCCGCTGGGCAGCAGGATAGCGTTCATATGCTTGGCCAAGGTGGATTTTCCGCTCCCGTTGTGCCCCAGGACGGCTACAAAGGAGCCTTCCTTGATGGCCAGATCTACGCCGTCCAGCACCACTGGGGACACCCCCTCGGCCGCCGGGTAGGAGAAACGGAGGTCTTCAGTTTTGATGATGGTGTTGCTCATAAGATAGCCCTTTCTGGATAGAGTTGAGAGCAGAGAGCAAAGAGTGGGGATATAGACGCATATCCGTGCGGTTTCACTCCGCCTTTCGTCCTATTGTTGTTCCACCACACGGCCGGGACTCGCCCTGATCTCTTCCCTCTCAACACTTCACGCCTCATGCTTGACCCAACGCCCCGTGGCCCCACAGGGGAGGACCAGCCCGCTTTCGGTGACGGGCAGCCCCAGCTCGTCACTGGTAGTGTGGCCGCCGAAGCGTTTGGAGAGGATGGTCTCCAGGATATAGGTCACCACGCTGGGCGCCAGCCCGGTGGTGTAGGAGTTCAAAATAACGAACAGCGGGTCGTCGGACAGCACTCCAGACACCAGCTCCACGAATGGAAACAGGTTTTCCTCCAGCTTCCACACCTCTCCGGTGGGGCCCCGACCATAGCTGGGCGGGTCCATGATGATGGCGTCGTACCTCCGTCCCCGGCGTATCTCCCGTTCCACGAACTTGGCACAGTCATCCACAATCCAGCGGATGGGCGCTTCCTCCAAGCCGGAGGCCCTGGCGTTCTCCCGTGCCCACTGGACCATACCCTTGGCTGCGTCTACATGACAGACGCTGGCTCCGGCCGCGGCGCAGGCCACGGTGGCCCCTCCGGTATAGGCAAACAGGTTAAGCACCGAAATAGGCCGGCCGGCCTTTTGAATCTGTTCCCGGGCAAAGTCCCAGTTGACCGCCTGCTCTGGAAACAGGCCGGTGTGCTTGAAGTTCATGGGCTTGATGTTAAAGGTCAGGTCCCCATAGGATACCGTCCACCGCTCCGGCATGGACTTATTCTGCCACTGTCCTCCCCCCGTGGAGGAGCGGGCATATCGGCCGGCATTCACTTTCCAACCCCGGTGGGTCCGGGGTGTATTCCAGATGGCCTGGGGGTCAGGGCGGACCAACAGCTGGTCCCCCCACCGCTCCAGCTTTTCTCCCCGGCCACAGTCGATCAGCTCATAATCCTTCCAGTTGTCGGACGCCCACATATATGGCACACCTCACCTGTTTGATCCTCCTGATATACAGGGGCAAAACGATTGGAAAACTAAGTTAGTATATCATTCCAGACCGTTCCAGTCAATGAATTATGACTGATTCCCTGTCGAAAGGGCAGAAAAACCTTCCTTTCCCCTGCTGGGGCCAGAGAAAGGATTGTAATTATTCCCGACCTGTGGTAAGATATCTGGGAAAATGACAAAAACCGCGGTTTGTTCCGCGTTTCAGAGAGGTGCTATCCATGGACCATCCCTTTCGAGGTGCTGCCTTCGGCGGCTTTAACCGCCAGGACGTCCTGACCTATTTAGAAAATACCGCCAGGGAAGCCGCTCAACAGCGCGAGGCCCTGGAGCAGCAGTTGGAACAGCAGCGTCAGGCCGCCGAGTCTGCCCTTCGCCAGATTGAGGAACAAAGCCAACAGATCCTCCAGCTCCAGCAGGCCAACCAGCGGCTCCAGGAGGAGAAGGACGCCCTCTCCGGTCAACTGGAGCAGACCAATGTGGCCCTGTCCACCAGCCGTACCGAGCGCAGCCAGTTAAGCGACCGGCTGGCCCAGTTAGAGAACTCACTGGCCCAGGCCCAAACCAGGATCGCCGCCTTGGAACCGGACGCCGAAGCTTACGCCGCCCTGAAGGAGCGGACCGCCGGCGTAGAGCTGGAGGCCCACCGACGGGCCCAGACCGTCCAGGAGCAGGCGGAGGAGCAGGCCCGTCAGCTCCGCCGTCAGATGGAGCGTTGGATGCAGCGAGTGGAGCAGGAATACGATGTTCTTCGTACCCAGGTGGAGTCCACTGTTTCTCATGCTGCCGACCAGCTGGACAAGGCTGGCGCCGCTTTGAAAGAGGTGGGCGTCCTCCTGGAAGCCCAGGATGTGGCCTTGGATTCTCTGGCCCAGGCTTATGCGGACAGCGACCTCACCAAGGTGAAGGCTCCCATGCCCATCCCCGAAAGCTGACTGAAAAAAGCAGGACCGCCGGTGGCGGTCCTGCTTTTTCTGTTTCCATCAATAGTTTTCAGCCTTCAGCTGGAAATAATCCCTGGGATGGGCGCAGACGGGGCACACCTCGGGGGCCTGCTTGCCCACATGGATGTGGCCACAGTTGGAGCACTGCCAAATCATGTCGCCATCGCGGGAGAAGACAATGCCGCCCTCTACGTTGGCCAGCAGCTTCAGGTAGCGTTCCTCGTGCTCCTTCTCGATCTTGGCGACCTCCTCAAACAAGAAAGCGATATGGTCGAAGCCTTCCTCCTTAGCCTCCTTGGCCATGGTGGCGTACATATCGGTCCACTCGTAATTCTCACCCTCGGCGGCAGCCTTTAGGTTCTCCGCGGTAGTTCCAATGCCCTCCAGCAGCTTAAACCAGATCTCGGCGTGCTCCTTCTCGTTGGCGGCGGTCTCTTCAAAGATCTTGGAGATCTGGACATAGCCGTCCTTCTTGGCCTTGGAGGCGAAATAAGTATACTTGTTGCGGGCCTGGGACTCGCCGGCAAACGCGGTCCACAGATTGGCTTCGGTCTTGCTTCCCTTCAGCTCAGGCATGATAATTACCTCACTTTCCTGTATTTGTTAAATGAGAATTATTCTCAATAACTTAGTTTTAATATAGCAAACCGGCGCGAAAATGTCAATGGGAAAAGCAAAAATTTTCCTCAATTTTTTCTCACGCTCCCCTGGAAAAAAGGCGTGGAACCTGTACCATAAAACAGGCAGAAATCGATCAGCCGGGGGCGGCCATTCCTTTGCAGGATGGCCGCCCCCGGCATCTCCCTGTTATACCCGCTTCCAGGACGCGCCTCCGGGCACGTCGGTGACCTCGATGCCCATCGCCTTCAGTTCATCCCGGATGCGGTCGGCTTCGGCAAAATTCTTTGCCTTTTTGGCCTCGCCCCGTGCCAGCACCAGAGCATCGACGGCCGGGTCCCCTTCGCCGGTGACGGTATAGCCGCCGGCAGACTGGGACTTCTGAGCCGCCTGCTCCTTCCGCACCTTCTCCGCCTTTTCCAGCAACGACAGGGACAAAACCTGGTCAAAGCTGTTCAGGATGGCCAGCTTGGTGGCCCCGTTGGTCTTGGCCTTCAGGGCGTCATACAGGGCGGTGACTCCCATGGATGTGTTCAGGTCATTGCCCACCTGCTGACGGAATTTCATCTGATACTCACCCAAGAGGTCCTCGTCCACCACACCGTCCTTGGGGTCGATGGCCGCGATCTTGGCAATCAGCTTTTGGTAAGCCCCAGCGGCGTTATCCAGATTTTCCCAGGAAAAGACCAAGCCCTTGCGGTAATGGGACTGGAGGCAGAAGAACCGATAGGCCAGAGGGTCATAGCCCTTCTCCTCCAGTAAGGACACAGTGAGGAACTCCCCCTTGGACTTGGACATTTTTCCGCTGTTTGTATTTAAATGGTGGACATGGAACCACTGCTTACACCAGGGGTGACCCAGGTAGCTCTCCGACTGGGCAATCTCGTTGGTGTGGTGGGGGAAGGCATTGTCGATCCCGCCACAGTGCAGGTCCAAATACTCTCCGTTGTGCTTGAGGGAGATACCGGTACATTCGATATGCCATCCGGGATAGCCCACCCCCCAGGGGGAATCCCACTTCAGGGCCTGGTCCTCGAATTTGCTCTTGGTGAACCAGAGGACGAAGTCGTTTTTATTCCGCTTGTTGGAGTCCTCCTCCACGCCCTCCCGGACGCCTACCGCCAGGTCCTCCTCATCGTGGTCGTTGAACACATAATAGCGGTCCAGCTTGGAGGAGTCAAAATAAACGTTTCCTCCAGCCAGGTAGGCGTACCCCTTTTCGATCAGGCCGGATACGATCCGGATATAGTCCTCAATGCAGTTGGTGGCGGGCTCCACCACGTCGGGCCGCTTGATATTCAGCTTTTCACAGTCGTTGAAAAAGGCGTCAGTATAGAACTTGGCAATCTCCATGACTGACTTGTGCTCCCGTTTGGCGCCCTTGAGCATCTTATCCTCGCCGGTGTCAGCGTCAGAGGCCAGATGGCCCACATCGGTGATGTTCATGACCCGATTGACCTCGTACCCATCGTAGCGCAGGAATTTTTCCAGCACATCCTCCATGATATAGGAGCGCAGGTTGCCAATGTGGGCAAAGTGGTATACTGTGGGACCGCAGGTATACATCTCTACATGTCCGGGAGTATGAGTTTGAAATTCCTCTTTGTTATGGGTCGCGGAATTATACAGATACATGGTACCTCTCCTTTTTATCTAGTCTCTTTCTCTTGTCCTCAGAGCGCAGGCGGCCGGTCAGACCGTCTCCCGCTCTCCCTGTTCCCTAATAATCTCGTATCGCTCATCCAGCAGCTTTTCGATAAATTCCAGTCTGGAGGACAGGGCCTCCAGGCGCTCCAGCGTGGGATTTTCCACGCTGGTCTGGTCCACTTCATCCGCGTATCGGGTGGTGCGTCCGGCGATGCGGACGATCTGGGCCGGGATACCCACGGCAGTAGCGTCCTCCGGCACCTCGGACAGGACCACGGCGTTAGCCGCGATCCGGGAGTTGTCGCCCACCTTGATGGGGCCCAGCACCTTGGCCCCGCAGCTGACTAGGACATTATTGCCAATGGTGGGGTGGCGCTTGCCCTGATCCTTACCGGTCCCCCCCAGAGTGACTCCATGGTAGAGCAGGCAGTCGTCCCCCACCTCGGCGGTTTCTCCGATGACGATGCCCATACCATGGTCCATGACCAGACGGCGGCCGATCTTGGCCCCAGGATGGATCTCAATACCGGTCCAGAACCGGCTCCACTGGGAGACTGCCCTGGCCAAAAATTTCAGATTATGACAGTATAACCAATGGGCAAGCCGGTGATACAACAGGGCATGCACCCCTTGATAGAGCAAAAATATCTCCAATTTGGAGTGCGCGGCCGGGTCACGGCGCTGATACGCCTCCAAGGTTTCCATGAGGGATCTGAACATAGGCTCCTCCTTCCTTGTTTTGCGGTAATCCTGCCCCTCGCTGGGCAGGGCAAAAAGAAAACCTCTTATGCCCATTTTGGCATAAGAGGCGATAACTCGCGGTTCCACTCTCATTTCTCACTTGACCGGCCGCTATCGGGGCCGAACCGGAGGCCATTACGCCCCGCGCTCCCGGACGCACTTCACGTCTGCCGCTGTGGGCCCCCTTTCAGCCGGTGAAGGGCCCTCTCTGTCCGTTGGCCGGGACGCTACTCTTTCCGTTCCTCGCGCTTGTTACAAATCATTATATTAGCATCCTTCCTGGGAGGTGTCAAGTATAGCCCCGCCTTTTTCTCTGTTTTTCCCCCTCCAGCCGCCTGTCAACTTCAGGTTGACAAATTTCCAGCTTATTTTTCTTGTCATATCGTGGGATTTGGGGTATCTTGGATGCAGGATCAGAAAGGTGGGAGGACCATGATGGAACTGTATGAACGGATCGCCCTGGCCCGGAAGCAGGCCGGATTATCCCAGGAGCAGTTGGGAGAAAAGCTAGGCGTCTCCCGGCAGGCGGTAAGCAAATGGGAGAGCGGACAGACAAACCCAGATGTGGCCTATTTGGCAGAGATGTGCCGTCTGTTTGGCGTGTCCTCCGACTGGCTGCTTCTTGGAGAGGAGAGCGCCCTGGAGAGGACCCCCGCGCGCTGCCCCGGTTGTCAGGCCATTGTCACCGGTCTGGACCGGTTCTGTCCCAACTGTGGCCGGTCTCTTGCAGAACGTCTGGAAGATGGGACGTACACCCTTGTCATCAATCATATCACGGATCCTAAAATGGTCCGGGACCGTTTAGCCCAGTTTTATCGGGAGGTGCTGCAAGATGAGACCTATTCCGCTGTCCTACCGGACGCCATCTTGCGAGATGCGGAGGCGGGCGTTCTTTCCTCCCACTCTGTCGAGAATATGCTCCTGTTCCCGCCGGTCATATTGATTACAAACGCCAGTTATACCACGGTCCAGCGGGCCCTGAAGCTGCTGGACCACTTTGCGGACCTCCGCTCCTATCCCTCCGACGCGGGCAGCGACCTGGAGCAGTTGAGCAAGAGATCCCCTGTGGATGACCTTTCCAGCCGTGAGGAGCCCCGCCGGGAGCCCCTGTCTTTCGGTGCCGCAGTGGGTGCCGTTATCTTAGGCTTAATAGTAACCGTGCTGCTCCTCAGCTTCCTCTGACCTTGGATATTCGGACATTTGACCTGCGGGTGTGCGGCGGGGCCCTGGTATTTTATATCGTCAACCGCTGCCTTCTTATTCCCAACTCAGACGGACACTTAGGATGGTTCCTGTCCTGCTATGCCAACGACCTGTTTGCCGGGGGAGCCATATGCGCCTGGGCTGACTACCTTTTGCGCTGGGGCAGGCTAGCCCCCCTTCGCTCGGTAAAGCACGCGGTCCCCCTGCTTTTGGCCTGCGGGCTGGTGTGGGAGGTTCTCGCCCCACTTTGGAAAGCGGGGGCAGTCTTCGACCCCTGGGACTTCGTCGCCTATCAGGCGGGCGGACTGCTCTACTTAACCGCCAGAGAACGGGCCTGTCGATAGCGGTCCTCCGGGCTTATTCTGAAGAAAGGGTCGTCTAAGCACCTGTGAAAGTTCAAAAAACCGGCTGACCACGCCCGGTCGAAAAAACGGCTGTGGGAGATGGTCTCTCGATCATCTCCCACAGCCGTTTTCTATGCCAATAGACCGTCAGCTTTTCGGGCGGTAGCAATACCACAGCAGGCCGCCCAGCCCCGCGCCGCCAAGGACGTTCCCAATCGTGACGGGGAGCAGGTTTCCCAGCAGGAATCCCCCCACCGTCAATCCAGACAGGTCCAGCCCCGCCTCCGCCGCCAGTTGGGCATAGGCCGGGACCATCTTGGCCATAAGGCCAGCGGCAATATAGTACATATTGGCAACGCAGTGCTCAAAGCCGCACAGGACAAAGTAACATACCGGAAGAAATGCCCCCATCAGGCGGCTGGCTGTGTCCCTGCCCGACATGGCCATGACCACGCCCAGGCAGACCAGAAGGTTACAGAAGAAGCCCAGCACCACCCCATTCTGGAAGGGGATGGCACACTTGGCGGCCGCCATTCTCATTGTGAACAGGGCCAACTGCCCGCCGGAGTAGTCGAACTGACCGAACCAAGCGCAGCCCGCCGCCACCAGCAGGGCTCCGGCAAAATTAGACAGGTAGACGATGCTCCAATTCCGCAACATCCCCCGCCAGGAGCAGCGCCCATCCAGCAGAGAAATGGTGATCAGGCAGTTGCCGGTAAAGAGCTCCGCCCCGGTGGCTATCACCATTCCCAGCCCGAAGGGGAACAGCAGGCCACACACCGTCCGGGCGGTCCAGGTGCCCTGGATGCCATAGGAGGCCGTGTTAGTGGCGGCGCTGCCCATGGCGATCAAGGCCCCAGCCAGGATGCCCAGCAGAATCAGGACAGAGGCTGGCTTTCCGGCCTTCTCCGCCCCAGCGGCGGCGTAGAGCGCCGTCACCTGGGCGGGGGAATTGAAATGGTTATCCATGTGCCCCCCTCAGAACAGGCCGGAGATTACTCCGTTCTCATCCACGTCGATCTTTTCCGCGGAGGGTACCTTGGGCAGGCCGGGCATAGTCATAATATCCCCAGTCTGGACCACCACAAAGCCGGCGCCCGCGGACACCTTCACCTTGGACACCGTAATGGTAAAGCCCTCGGGGCGGCCCAGCCTGGTCTGGTCATCGGTGAGGGAATACTGGGTCTTGGCCATGCACACGGGCAGGCCGCCCATGCCCATCCTCTCCAGCCGCTCCAGCTCCTTGGATGCGGCATCGGAATAGCTCACGCCCACGCCCCCATATATCTTTTTCACCACAGCCTCGATCTTGCTCTTTAAAGGCTGATCTAACTCATAGGCGTAGGTAAACTTCTTGGGCTGCTCACACAGGCGGAGCACCTCCTGGGCCAGTTGGATACCGCCCTCGCCCCCTCTGCCCCACACTTCGGACAAGGCCACATTGACCCCCAGTTCTTTACACTTGGAGCGGATCAGGTCCAGTTCTCTGTCGGTGTCGTTGACAAAGCGGTTGATGGCCACCACACAGGGCAAACCGAAGACCTGGGTGATATTCTCCACATGCTTGAGCAGGTTGGGCAGGCCCCGCTCCAACGCCTCCAGGTTTTCCTCTCCCAACTGGGCCTTGGGCACACCGCCGTTGTACTTCAGCGCCTTGACCGTGGCCACGATGACCACCGCGTCCGGGGTCAGTCCGGCGGCCCGGCATTTGATGTCCAGAAACTTCTCCGCACCCAGGTCAGCTCCGAAGCCCGCCTCGGTGACCACATAGTCGGCCAGCTTCAGGGCGGTGTCAGTGGCGGAGACGGAGTTGCAGCCGTGGGCGATGTTGGCAAAGGGGCCGCCGTGGACAAAGGCGGGAGTGTTCTCCAGCGTCTGGACCAGATTGGGCTTGATGGCGTCCTTCAGCAGGGCGGCCATGGCTCCCTGGGCCTTCAGGTCGGCGGCGGTCACCGGCCGGTCGTCATAGGTGTAGCCCACGATGATACGAGCCAGCCGCTCCTTCAAATCCTTCAGGCCGGTGGCCAGACACAGGACCGCCATGATCTCGCTGGCCACCGTGATATCAAAGCCGTCCTCTCGCGGGACGCCCTGCATCCGGCCGCCCAGACCGTCCACGATATTTCGCAACTGCCGGTCGTTCATATCCACACAGCGGCGCCAGGTGATCTTCTTCACGTCGATGCCCAGTTCGTTACCCTGCTGGATATGGTTGTCCAACATGGCGGCCAGAAGGTTATTGGCCGCTCCGATAGCGTGGAAGTCGCCGGTGAAGTGGAGGTTGATATCCTCCATAGGCACCACCTGGGCGTAACCACCACCGGCGGCGCCGCCCTTGACGCCGAACACAGGGCCAAGGGAGGGCTCCCGCAGGGCCAGGATTACGTTCTTGTCCAGCTTTTTCAGCGCGTCAGCCAGCCCAACGGAGGTGGTGGTCTTGCCCTCTCCGGCGGGGGTCGGATTGATAGCGGTGACCAGGATCAGCTTGCCCTTCCGGGCCTTGTCCCGCAGGGGGGTGATGTCGATTTTAGCCTTATAGCGCCCATAGTATTCCAGCAGTTCCTCGCTGACCCCCGCCTTGTGGGCCACCTGGCCAATTGGAAGCATCTCCGCGGCCTGGGCGATCTCGATGTCAGTCTTCATCTTCCATAACTCCTTCCTGTTGCGCCCGCAAAAATAAAAGGGCGCACTAAGCAATAGTGCGCCCAGACGGTCGGCAATATGGCGTTTCACACGCCGGGCCCTGTTCCACGTGGTCACTCCACTTCCGTCAGTCGCAGGGCTTGGATTCAGTTTAGCATAGGCCTCCTCCCTCGTCAAGGGGGGCGGTGTGGTTTCTCTCCGTCCCTTTTGCTGAAAATCAGGCCCGATATTTGTTCAAAGGTTGGCGGGACGGTCAAAGCGGCTGTAATACTCCTTGATCAGGTCGATAAACGTTCTGGCCGCCGGTGACAGGAATCCATTTTTCTTGTAGACCACCGCCATGGGGCAGGTCAGTGGCGGCTCTCCGATGGTAAAGCAGGCCAGCCGGTCCAGATATGGGGTGCGAGAGATGCCGCTCTCCTGTAAAAAGGCGAAGCCCATGTTTTCCGCCACCAGATTGATGGCTGTGGTGTTGTTGGTGGTCACCAAAATATTCTGGGGCTCCACGTTATGGACGGAGAAGGTATTGTGGAGCAGCTTGGACAGCCGCCAGTCCGGGGGCAGCATCACGATACGCTCCCGCTCCAGCTGCCGCAGGTCGGGGAAGGGTATGGGGTCGTCGTAGGTACTGGTGAGCCCCCGGACCAGGGGGTGGTCCCGGTGGGCCAAAAGGAAGATATGCTCCCGCATGACCAGTTCATAGGTCAGCTCCGTCAGATCCCCAGGGATGTGCATGATGCAGAAGTCCGTGACACTGCCCGCTGCCAGATCCCCCAGTTCGGGCACCGGCGCCTCATGGAGGACCACCTGGACGTCGGAGTATTGCTTGGTGAACAGGGGCAGCACATCGGGCAGAAGGGTGGAGCCGCGCCAAGGGGATACGCCGATGTGGAGGACAGGCCGCTTCTCGTTCTGCAGATCCCGCAGGTCGCTGACCAGCTGCCGGTCCAAATAACTCTGGCGCTCCAGATAGGCATGGAACACCTCCCCTGCCGGCGTCAGCTTCAGGGGCGAGTGGGAACGGTCCAGCAACACGGCCCCCAGATTGGACTCCAGCTTGGCCAGATACTGGCTGAGATAGGGTTGGGAGAGATAGAGCCGCTCCGCCGCTTTGGAGATGCTCCGCTCCTTGACGATGGCCATAAAATATTCCGGATTCTTGACGAACATAAACAGCACACCCCATAACTAAAAAGCTATGAGGATTATATCACAGTTCACCCAGTATGGAAAGGGGTATCTTCCTTTTTCTGATACAGAAAGAAAAACCGGAGCCGTGGAATGATCCACGGCCCCGGTCTGCCCGGCGGTATTGCCTGCCCCGCCCAAGCGTCTGGTGGTCAGAGCGCGCCCTCAGTCAGGAAAAGTGAAAGTAGGGAGGTGTAAGGAGGATGAGAGTTAGCTCTCTCTAACCACGTATAGGTTAGCACATCCTAACTCTCTTGTCAACCCTTTTTTCCGACCTCCTCTATCAAAGGAATTGGTTGCGCTCTCTATGGTAGGTGTAGCCTATGGCAGCCAGCTTATCCTCCACCCCGCTCTGCTCTACATCCAGCTGCGCGCACAGCTCCTCCAGGGTGCAGCCGTCATCCCTAAGCCGGGTATTCAGGAAGCTGAGGAGGATGGCGGGATCATTCGGTACCATCCCCTTCTTCCTCAGCCTGGAGGCCAGGTCATATCCCGGCCAGACAGAACATGGAAATGGAGATGGGGGACAGACTGGCCCGCCTGCTCCCCAATATTGGACACCACACGGTAGCTGTCCAGGCCCAGCTCCTTGGTCACTTTGGAGATGACTGCGAAAATATGGGCCACTACGGCGGCGTTGTCCTCTGTCACCTCGGCCACAGATCCGATATGGGCCTTGGGGATAACCAAAAAGTGGGTGGGCGCCTGGGGATCGATGTCATGGAAGGCAAAGCATACCTCGTCCTCGTAGACTTTGTTGGACGGGATCTGCCCCTCCGCGATCTTACAAAACAGACAGTCAGACATTGGGAAACCTCCTTTGTTTGTTAGTAAGACCATTGTACCCCCTTTTGCCAGAATTGCCAAGGTTTTTATTCCTCCACCGGGAGCAGCCCTCCCAGAGAGAAGGTCTGGCCTAAGATGGTAAGGGATGTCACCTCATCCGGGTCCACAATCTGATTCAGTTGGAACACAAATTCTCCCATCCCAGTATCTGGATTATAGCTCTGGCTCACTGCGCGGCCCACAGATGCGGTTTGGCCGTCCAACAGATTCAGAACGGTAGTACTTTGTATTTCGGAAAACGCCGCTGGCCCCCACATACGGAAATCGTTTTCCTCTCCTTGAATCATAAAGGCAACACTGATGGGCGAAACATACAGCGACTGCAGGACCATATTGTCTTCTCCCACCTGAATGGGAAGCCCGGCCTCATATTGTCGTCCGCTGTCCTGGTCAGGCAGTTTCACACAAAAGTCATGCCGCTCCTGAGAAAAGTCAGCCAAGTTCTCAAAGGTGGTCTTTTCAACCAAGCGCAACGGAGTAATCGTAAATTCCCCACCCAGAAATGTCTGAGCATCTGCCTGAAGATAGGTGGTCGGTCCCCGATACCACAAAATCGAGATGTGATGGTCACCCGGATCATCATCTGGTAAAACAATGGAGCCGGACACCCAGCCGCCCACGCCATTCTCTTCCGACTCAGGCTCAATATCGGAAGTTGCCAGAATAGAATAATCCTCTCCCCATAAGGCAGTCTCCTCTGGGGCGATCACGTCCAGTAGGACCGCCAAGGTATACCGGTCCACCAGCATTTGTTCCACTTCAACCGTCCATCCATTTTCATAGGTGTGTCTTTGATCCACCTGCACCACACCGTCTTTGATCAGCCTTGCCTCCTGCTCCCCTGCCCCAAACAGCGCCGCAAATTTCTGATCCAACCCCGTAGCCACTGTAAAGGCACAGGCCAGCAGGAGCACGGCAGCGGCCACCAGTACAGCGGGCATCTTCTTCATTCGACTCACAGGTTTGACCTCCTTCTGCCCTGTCAGGAGGCGGTCCAGCATAACCCGTTCCTGCTCTTGAGTGGGTTTTATCTGGTCAAACACCCGCTTGAGCTTATCCTCGTCCATACTCTTCCACCTCCAAAATTTCTTTCAGTTTCCATCTCGCCTGAACCAGCCAGGTACGAATGGTGGATGGGTTCTTCCCCAAGATCTCCGCTGTTTCCAGCGCGGTGTAACCCTGGTAGTAGTGGAGATACAGCACCATCCGGTATTTCTCCGGTAGGGTAAGGATCAGATCCCACAGCTCCCCGTCCGACGGCTGCTCCCAGGTCAGGTTCTGAAGTATCTCTTCTCCCGCCCTCTTTGTCCTCCACCAGTGCTTGAGCTGGTTTTTGCACTCGTTCCGGGCGGTAACGATAAGCCAGGCCTTTTCATGCTCCGGATCACGGAAGAGGCCCTCATGCTCCATCGCTTTTCGAAAGACCGTCTGGGTGGCGTCCTCTGCGTCGGGTACATTTTTCATCAGCATCAGACAGATCTGATAGACCATGGTCACATATCGGCGGTAGAGGGCGGCCATCTTCTCCCCGCTCTGGCTATGTTCCAAACAAGACACCTCCCTTTTTGTCTCTCTGCTTATCACACAATCTGGCTGGGGAAAATGTTGAGAATCTCCCAAAAAATTTTAAGGGACGGCCCAAGGGCCGTCCCTTTTGAAGATGGGGTCCGTTTACCGTTTTTGCTTCAAGTACACAGGGCCTCCCCGTCCCAGCCGCGGTTTTCATCTATTCCACTCAGAGCCGGGGCGCCGCCTTTTCCAGCCTACTAAAAAAACAGTCAAAATTAGATTTAAATCAAAGTGAAAGATAAAAGAGCCGTGCGGCAACGGTCCAGTTAACCGTGCCGCACGGTATCTGTTAGCATAAAAAGTCAAAATCAGGAAGGCAGATAGAACTTCGATGCTGGAAGATCTTGTCCCTGCAAAGCCCGTTTCCTTATCCCTGTCCTGTCACTCTGGATACTCCAGTCCCAGCACATCATAGTATTCGTTGGAAAATTTCATAATCGTGGGATCAAAGGCGGCCTGAAGGGCCTTGACCTGCTGATACGGAGCAGCGGGAGCCAGGTCAAAGGCCCTTGCTATCCTCTCCAGGGCTGTCTGTTTCCCAGCAAAAAATGTCTCACACCCAGGCCAGACAGCCCTCTTGTCCTCCTCCAACAGTTCCCGGAACCGTTCTTCCGTCAGCCACCAGATCTGGGAGAGGGGGTTGGCATCCCGGCAGTAGAGGACAAAGGACAAAAATTCCCGAAAATCTGTCGCTACTGGCAGGACATAGGTCCCCGGCTCCCCCATAGCGGGGTCCACGCAAAACACCCGCTCATCCCCGGGCAGAAGGACAAAATGGATACCGTCGCAGCCCAGCCTCCCTACCGGCTCGGCATTCATCGGAGTACAGAAATAAGGCTCCAAGGAAAGTCCAGGCTCCATCAAGCCAATACTTTCAAAGTCAATATCCAGAGCGCAAAAGCGCTTGAGATCCTCGCGGGTCATGGCTCACAGCCCCAGCTTCATGGATACCACGTTATCCACCATAGCGAGGGCGTTGTCCACCATCAGCGGGTCTTTGCCGCCGCCCATTGCGGAGTCAGGCTTGCCGCCGCCGGAGCCGCCGGCGATGGCGGACACCTGCTTGACGATCTCTCCGGCCTTGACTCCCTTCTGGACGGCCTCCTTGCCACAGGCGGCCAAGAAGGTAATCTTCTCCCCATTGATGGCGGCCAGGACGGCCACAACGTTGGGCTCCTTGTCCTTCAAAAAGTCCCCCATTTTGCGCAGACGGTCGGCATCCGCGTCCGGCACCGTGGCGGTAAGCACCTTCAGGCCCCCTACCTCATGGGCAGCGAAAAGGAATCGCTCGGCCTCGCTGACCGCTTCACGGGCCTTGAACTTCTCCACTGCCTGGTGGAGCTGGCGGATCTCGCCCATGGCAGCCTCCGCCTTCTCCCGCAACTCACCGGGTTTAGCCTTCAGGGCTGCAGCAGCCTGGAAGAGCAGCTCCTGATTGCGGTTCATTACCTCTAAAGAAGCCATACCGGTAGTAGCCTCGATGCGGCGGACGCCGGAGGCCACAGAGAACTCGCTGGAGATGTGGAACACCCCCACCTTGGCGGTGTTATCCAGGTGAGTACCGCCGCAGAACTCCACGGAGTAGCCTTGACCCATGTCCACGACTCGGACCACGTCACCATATTTCTCTCCAAAGAGGGCGATAGCCCCCTTCTGCTTGGCCTGTTCAATGGGCAGCTCTTCGGTCACAATGTCATAGCCGGCCAGCACAGCCTCATTCACCATGGCGCTGACCTTGGCCAACTCCTCTGCCGTCATGGCGGAGAAGTGGGTGAAGTCAAAACGCAGCCGGTCGGCCTCCACTAGAGAGCCTGCCTGGTGGACGTGATCGCCCAGAACAGCGCGCAGGGCCTTATCCAGCAAGTGGGTGGCGGAGTGGGCCCGCATGACGGCCCGACGGCGGTCCAGATCGATCTGGGCCCGAACCGTGTCGCCCACCTTCAGGGTTCCCTCCATCAGCCGGCCATAGTGCATATACTTGCCGCCCTTGTTCTTCTGCACGTCATGGACCTCAAACAACATCCCACGCCCACTCTCACAGGCGATCACTCCATGGTCGGCCACCTGGCCGCCCATCTCGGCGTAGAAGGGCGTTTTGTCCAGCACCACAATGGCCTCGCCGCCGCCGATGATCTCATCCCGCTGCTGGCCCTCGGCCACAATGGCCACCACCTTGGCATCCAGCACGGTATCACACCCGTAGCCCACAAACTGGGTCTCTGGCACATCCTTACCAAATTCCACGCCGGCCCAGCCCAAATCGCCCAGAGCCTCCCGGGCCTTCCGGGCCCGCTGGCGCTGCTCCTCCATGAGCTGGTGGAAGGCGTCCTGGTCCAAGGTCATGCCCTGCTCCTCCACCATCTCCAGCGTCAGGTCGATAGGGAAGCCGTAGGTATCATATAACTTGAAAGCGTCGGCGCCGGAAAAGGTCTTTTCCCGCTTCTCCTGGTGCCCCTTGAGCATCTCGTTAAAAATCTTCAGGCCGCCGTCGATGGTCTTGGCGAAGTTCTCCTCCTCCACCCGGATGACCTTTGTGATATAGTCCTGCCGCTCCCGCAGTTCGGGGTAATGGCCCTCGTTCTCGTGGATGACGGTGTCGCACACCTTGTAAAGGAAGGGCTCGTTGACACCCAGCAGCTTGCCGTGGCGGGCAGCCCGGCGGAGCAGGCGGCGCAGGACATAGCCCCGACCCTCGTTGGAGGGAAGCACGCCGTCACAGATCATGAAGGTAGCGGAGCGGATGTGGTCGGTGATGACCCGCAGGGAGACATCCTTGGCAGGGGTCTCGCCATAGTGGGCGCCGGTGATTTCGGATACCTTGTGGGTGATGTTCATGACGGTGTCCACATCGAAGAGGGAGGGCACTTTCTGGCAGACGCAGGCCAGCCGCTCCAGGCCCATGCCGGTATCGATGTTTTTTTGCTTCAGCTCAGTATAGTGACCCTCACCGTCGTTGTCAAACTGGGAAAAGACGATATTCCAAACCTCAATATAGCGGTCACAGTCACAGCCCACAGTGCAGCCGGGCTTGCCACAGCCCCACTCTGGGCCCCGATCGTAGTAGATCTCCGAGCAGGGACCACAGGGGCCGGAGCCATGCTCCCAGAAGTTGTCCGCTTTGCCGAATTTGAAGATGCGGTCGGCGGGAATGCCGATCTCTTCGTTCCAGATACGGAATGCCTCGTCATCGGCGGGGGTGGTCTCGTTCCCCTCAAAGACAGAGGGGTACAGCCGGTCCGGGTCCAGGCCCACCCACTCCGGGCTGGTCAAAAACTCCCAGCCCCAGTGGATGGCGTCCTTTTTGAAGTAGTCCCCAAAGGAGAAATTGCCCAGCATCTCAAAGTAGGTGCCGTGGCGGGCAGTTTTGCCGATATTCTCAATGTCTCCGGTGCGGATGCACTTCTGGCAGGTGCAGACACGATGGCGAGGGGGCTCCTGCTCCCCAGTGAACCAGGGCTTCATGGGGGCCATGCCGCTGTTAATCAGCAGCAGGGACGCATCATTCTGAGGGATCAGGGAAAAGCTGGGCAGACGCAGATGGCCCTTGCTCTCAAAAAAGGACAGGAACATCTCGCGCAGCTCGTTCAGTCCGAAAGGCTTTGGATCATGCATAGGAATTACCTCCGTATATCATCTTATTTCTTTTTCACTTCCGCATATATGCCGATCAAGTTCAGATCGGTGTCAAAGGAGAGCTGATAGGCGATGTTTTTCTCCTCATGCTCACAGTAGATCACCGCCACCGCATAGTCCTCTCCATAGTCTTTGTTCTTTCCGCCCACCGCCATCCGCTTTATGGTTTCCACATAGGGTCCGGCTTCCGAAACCTTGTCCATCTCGGACTGGATTGTATCCGCGGTGACGCCCAGCTCCTCGGCTATGTCCGGCCGGAAGGCGTCAACCACTCCTTGATAGTCCCGTGCGACCAGCATCTCCACAATCTCCTGGCCCGCCTGTCCCACCGCTTCCTCCTCCATGCCGCTGGGCAGGGGGCGGGTGCCGCAGCCGGCCAGCAGCAGGACGGCTAGCAGCGCCGCGGCCAGCAGGCCTGTCGTTCTTCTTTTCATCAGCAGTCCTCCAACATCAGTTCACACCTGGCATAGAGAGCTGCCCGGCCGGCCAGGATAACCCGGTCCCCCTCCAAGCGGCAGTAGAGGGTTCCGCCTCGCGGAGACGCCTGGCGGGCGGTAAACTCCCTCCGTCCCGTCCGGGCAGCCCAGTAGGGGATGATGTGGCAGTGGCCAGAGCCGCACACCGGGTCCTCTGGCACCCCCATTTTGGGGGCGAAGGACCGTGACACACAGTCAAACTCCCCGCTCCCCGGAGCGGTAACCTGCATCAGAGCCCCCTTCAGCTCCTTCAGCTTCTCCTGGTCTGGCTCAAGGCGGATGACGGTCTCCGGGTCCTCAAAGACACACAACAGGTCACGGGCCCTCCAGACCTCGCTGGGTCTGGCCCCCAACGCCTCGGTGATCTGGTCGGTCACCTCCAGGCGCTTGAGCTGATAGGCCGGGAAATCCATCTCCAGCAGCTCGCCCCGCTTTCTTACCGTCAGCCGCCCGCTGAGGGTGTCAAAGAGGACGACATCCAGACCCGGAGAGATAAATTCCGTGATCACGAAGGCCGCAGCCAGAGTGGCGTGGCCGCACAGGTCAATTTCCCCGCTGGGGGTAAACCAGCGCAGCCGGTATCCCTCCCCTTCCGGGACGGCAAAGGCAGTTTCAGAGAGATTGTTTTCCCGGGTAATCCGCATCATCCGGTCCTCTTCCGGCCAGCGGTCCAGCACACATACTGCTGCCGGATTGCCCTCAAAAACCCGATCCGCAAAGGCATCTACAATATATTGCCGCATTTTATACCCCTTTCGAAATAAAAAACGCCCCTGACAGCAGTCAGGGGCGGAAAGCATCCTTCCACGGTACCACCCTGATTATCCGGCGCGGCACGTCAGCCGGACATCTCAGTCATCCGCTCACGGGGATGGGCCGTCCCGCTCCTCACGGGCTGCTCAGAAGTGGCTCGTACAGCTTTCAGCCGAGGGCTTTCACTGTCCCCTCTCGCTAAAGACACCCCGCTGTACTTGGCTTCATCAACACATTTCCGGGACTATTCTACCATGTTTTTTCCCATTGTCAAGGTGTTTGGCCTACTTTTTCATCTGTCCTTCCCCTTTTTCTACCTCCTTTCCTCCCGCGTTCTCTGAACAGGCTTCCTCCATCTGGCATAGCATGGGGTGCCCCCTGCTTACGTTTGGGGCTGTCCAGACAAAATAACTCAGAAAGGAGAAAGGCCAGGCTCTCCCTGACCTGCCTTATCCATATGGAACGAATTAACGACAACACCCCGGTGATCCCTTTGCCCAATCCGGGTGAGGGTGGACCAGTCTATGATGGTAATTCTGGAAATACCCCGGTCATTCCTCTGCCCAATCCGGGAGAAGGTGGACCGGTCTATGATGGCAGCACCGGGAATATCCCGGTCATTCCCCTCCCAAATCCGGGAGAAGGCGGGCCAGTCAACGGCGGCTCCTCCGTCCGCCCCCCTATCTGGCTCCCATTATCCAGAGTCCGTTTTCTCAATGCCGCCTTCGGCTACACCCCTATCCGCATCCAGATCAACCGCGTCCGGGTGGTCACCCGGTTGGGTTACGCCTCGGTATCCTCCTATGTCCAAGCCCCTGGTGGCTATCAGACTATCACTGTATCCGGTCTCGACGGCTACACCTATCTCCGCAAGACCATGCCGCTTCCCCCAGGCAGTCTGTCCACCATCGCTGTCATCAATACCCCTAGTGGGCTGGACCTGCTCCAGATCTCTGACCAATGCTGCCTTCAGGGCAACTGCGCTTCCAATTTCCGGGTAAGCAATCTGGCTCTGAACAGCCCCCCGATTGATGTGCTGTTGAAGGACGGCCGGGTGGTCTATGCTGATGTCCGTTTCAAGGAGACCACCATTTTCAAGCGCGTCCGGCCAGGGACTTATCAGTTCCTTTTTGCCGAGACTGACCGTTCCCCCATGCCCTCCTGGATGGACATTGAGACTCTAGACAGTGCCTTTCTGGGTACTCCCGACCTGCCCGACACCATCGTTTCCCTGAACCTGGAGGTGGAGAAAAATACCAACTATACCGTGTTCCTGTTGAGCAGCGGCACTGGGGAGCGGGATATCCAGACTATGGTAGTCACCGACCGCTAGTGCCGTCCCGCAGTTGATTTTACTCCCCCTCCGTGTTAAAATGGCCGCACTATCATAAGGAGGCCAGCTATATGATCAACAGGGACCGTCTTTTGGATACCTTTTTGGACTATGTACGCATCGACAGCGAGAGCACTCATGAGGGCGCTATTGCCGCCCGCGTGGCAGAGGACCTTCAGGCCATCGGCTGTCAAGTGGATCTGGATGATACCCAGGCCCAGACCGGAAGCGACACCGGCAATCTGTACTGCACCCTGCCTGGGACCGCTCCCGGTCAGCCCATCCTTCTGTCCGCCCACCTGGACACAGTAATTCCTGGCACGGGAGTGGAGCCGGTGCTGGAGAACGGGGTGATCCGCTCCAAAGGAGACACAGTGCTGGGCAGCGACGACAAGGCGGGCGTGGCCGCTATCGTAGAGGCCCTGCGCTCCCTGGTAGAACAGCGGCTCCCCCACCCTCCAGTCCAGGCGGTCTTTACCGTGTGTGAGGAGATCGGCCTGCGTGGCTCTCGCCATCTGGATGATAGCCGCATCCTGGCCAAACAAGCGGTGGTACTGGATAGCGATGGGGACGCCGGACGTATCATTACCAGTGCCCCCGGCCAGTACCAGATCACCGCGCGGATCACCGGCCGCCGCGCCCATGCGGGCGTCGCCCCGGAGGAAGGGATCAGTGCCATTCAGGTGGCGGCGGAGGCCATCTCCCAAATGCGTCTGCTGCGGGTGGACCAGGAGACCACGGCTAACATCGGCTCTGTTTCTTCCCAGTATGCCACCAACATCGTCCCAGAGGTGCTGGACCTGGCGGCGGAGGCCCGCAGCCGTGACGCGGAAAAGTTGGAACGGCAGGCGGAGCACATGGCTCAGTGTCTCCGTCATGCCTGTGAAAAATACGGGGCGGCGTTGGATCTTCAGATGAGCAAGGCCTACTCCCCCTTCTCCATCCCCAGCGAGGACTCCTTCCTCCGGGCAGTGATGGCCGCCTGTGAGCGGGTGGGGTTAACTCCCTCCCTGTCCGCCACCGGAGGCGGCAGCGATGCCAACAATATGAACGCCCACGGTATCAAAGCTCTGGTACTGGGGGTAGGGATGTCTAAGGTCCACACTACTCAGGAGGAAATCAGCGTCCAAAACCTGGTAGATACCGCTTCCCTGGTACTCTCCCTCATCACAGATGAAGCGCCTTAAAAACTGTCGATTTTTGGCGGTTCCATCCCAATGTTCACAAAAAATTCACAGCAAAGTCACGGTTTTGCCTTAATTGTATTGTATGATGAGGCCGTGATCAGATAAGAGATCAAGTTACTCCCATTTCTCCCTCTCCTTACACAACACACAGCAAGAAGCCCCGGCCTAAAGGCCGGGGCTTCTTGTATGTACGGCACATTTCTACCAGGTCTGGTGGCCCAGGGCAGCGCCTCTTTCCCAGTTGAGCGGCGGCATTTCTCAACCATCCTCCTATTGTGCTCCATGTTCCAAATGTGGTTTCCCAAGAAGATGAAATTCTCTTGCATTTCCTGAAATGGTAAAATATTATATACCTATTGGTGCTTTTACTTCCTTTCATTTGGGAAATATAATTTTACCGAATGGAGGAATCAGTATGGATGATGCCACCTTAGCTGTAGTGATCGGAGATAATATCCGGAAATACCGGGAGAGAGCTAACCTGACACAGGGTCAGTTGGCAGAACAGGCCGGGGTCGGGACTGCGTTTATCTCCCGGGTCGAACGCGGCGAAAAGATGATGAAATTAAAAACTCTGTACGCCATCGCGGACGCGCTCCAGGTTGGGTTTGACGCCCTGGTGTACCAGGAGCACCACAACGTTTCTTCTCAAAACATCATAAAGATGCTTTCTAATAAATCCCCCGAATTTATCAGTGGAGTAGAGCAGCTGGTGCGGGTATGTATCGATCAGTTTGACAAAGAGGATCTATAAACAGGGATGGGAGTGCACGCGCATGGGCCACAGAGACGCATCAAGTCAAGAAGCGTTTTTCAACTGCCTATACGAGGAACGGTTTAGCAAGATGAAGCGATACGCCCTGATCCTCCTGTCAAATCCAGAACTGGCGGAAGAAGTTGTGCAGGATGCCTTCTTGGAGCTGTATCTGCACATCGATGAGGTGATGGCCCATGAAAAGCCGGAGTTCTGGCTGCAAAAGGCAGTAAAATATAAATCGCTCCATAAATTGAGGGAGAGGGCCAGGGATCTGAAGCAATATGTGTCCCTGGATTCGGACGCGATTCCGCCCATTTCCGCTCCAGACGAGTTTGAAAAGATAGAGGAAGATCCAGACAGTCTGGAGAAACTCAATCGAAAAATCTCGGAGGCGCTGCCGGCAAAAGATTTACATATATTCAAGCGGGTAGCGTTAGACGGCGTTCCATATAAGAAAATATCTGAGGAAAGCGGCTTAACCATTGGCGTCTGTCAAAAACGGGTTCAACGGACCAGGCAGAAATTAAAGAAACGCCTGCTGGAGCAGCGGGACTAAAAATTTTTGAAAATTTTTTGGAAATTCCTGTCCGTTTTTCCATTTTCCTGGAATTATATTTTGGAAGGGGGTTCAGAGCATGGCAAATAAGAAGTATGCCAAACTGGACCAGTTGACCACCGCAGAGCTTGAATCCATTTTGCGGGCAGACCTCTCTGACGTTGAGAGCGATCCCGAGCTGATAGACCATGTGCTGGAGGTGATTTTAGAGAGAGAACAAGAAGAAAGTGACAGCAGCTCCTCCGACCGGGCGAGAGCCAGGGCGGATTTTGAGAAGCTATATAAAGGTTTGAACGAGCCTCTTTACCCTATCCCAGAGCGGACAACTGGTCCCGGCCACGAGCTCCCCTTCCACATCAAGAGCCGTCGTCGGAAGGTCCGTCGTACTTTACTCGCTGCCGCCGTGGTGGCTGTGCTGGTCGCGCTGACCTGCATCCCTGTATTGGGAGATGCCAACCTGTTCCAACTGGTCGCCCATTGGACCACCGAGCAGTTTTCGTTCCGGGTCATGGAGGACGGATCATCCTCCGTGGCATCCGCGGACCCAGATCCAGTACCGGAGGAATTTGCCGTGTTCCAGGAACTGGTCGGAGAAAAGGGTTTAACACCTGTCATCCCTGTAATTCCGGATGGGTTTGTGGCGACAGAGTCACAACTTTTTACATCTACGGTCACCCAGTCATCAAAGCTTATCATTCTATACGAAAAAGGTAACAACTTTATTGTGTTTGAAATTATAGAAATGAATGGGAAACCAAAATCTAATTACGAAAAGGATACAGAATTAGTTAACACCCTTATATATAATGGCATCAAATATTATTTCTTTCAGAATAATTCTAGTAATTCAGTTGCCTGGAATCTAGATGGCTTAGAGTATTGTATTTCTACTAACCAGCCGACCTCCACTCTTGAAAAAATCATAGCTTCAATTTAGAAGGAGTGGTATTTTTGGCACGCAAGTACTTTCGTATCATGGTTACTACAATCTGCTGCTTGAGCGTCCTATACACCTCGATTTTTGCAATTGACTTTTCAAACAGTAGAGCTAGCGACCAAATCATTTCTTACTATATCGAGGTTTCTACTGATCCAGGAAGAATCAATGTTGAATTTTCTGTAACTGGAAAAGGCAGAGTTGATAAAATCGGATGTGAGAGCATCTATGTCTATGCCAATCAAAATTCCAAATGGAGGCTCGTGGAGGCCTGGGTGGAAGACGACGAGGGAATGAGTAATAGCAATACAGTAGGCCATTCAAATGTGATTTTTTGCAATGGCACTGCTGGTGTCGAATATAAAGTTGTCGCCACCATCTTTTCTGAAAACAGCCTCGGCCGGGATACAAGATCGGAAACCACTTACGTGACAGGGGAATAAAGGCCATCTCATAAAAGACCAGGGCGGGTTCTATCCGTCCTGGTCTTTTCTTGTGCAGCCACAGGGTCGGGGTCCCTTTCTCCCGCCCATCTGGCCCCGGCCTCCCTTGATTTTCCCCTTGCAATACTTTTGAAAGGAAGATGAGTATGAAGATTTATTTTTTGGTCCCTGAGGACGAGCTGCCTCAGGATCAATTCGACAGAAAAGCTCTGGATATAGAGGCGCTCTTGAGACGGTTAGGTGTTACCAGAAAGTTGACCGGCTTTCAGTATGTGTGCTACATGGTGAACCAAGTCGTAGAGGACCCCAGCCGGCTCAGTTTGATCACAAAGCGTCTGTATCCAGAAACCGCCCGCCACTTCCATACCACCCGTGATAGCATCGAGTTGGCCACACGCAACGTAATTCGGGCCGTATGGGGTCAGGCGGATCACCGTCTATTGGATCACATTGCGGGAATCCATCTGGAAAAGCGGCCCAGCAACTGTGAATTTATCGATATTTTATCCAGCTTTTTAAGCCGCCCCCAAGAAGATAAGGAGATTTCATCTGAGGGCAAGTAAGGATTAAAAAGCGGTATAGGATCACACGGGTACGACTGCATCGCCCACAGGTGTTTTCAGGCTCTACGGTTCTTATAAAAATAGCCACCCCAATAAGGTGTGGCTATTTTTATAAGGTATCGCAACGGCCACTTCGGGTTTCCATCTCCATGCTCAGTACCAAATTCAAGCCCGGCACAGTGGTCTCATTCATTAAAACACCAAGAGTAAGCGGCCAACGGGAAAAAATCGAAGTCAAAACACACCGGTTCCAATTTTTCGATTTAAGTGAATCCATGCTTATACCTTTTCTGTTTAAAAATCTTGATTGAACCTGTTTGAATGAACATCAACAGCAGTTCGAAGTTTGAAGAACAGCACGCCTTACACTAAATTTTGTTTTTTGTACTCAGCTAATGTCATAGGCTGGTCTATATCAGGAAGCCTGGATTCCGTACTACAAAAAGGCTCCTACTCGATTGAAACAATGTCAAATAATTTACTTAAATTTGGTTACATCTTTAAAAACGAAGAGAAGCGGGCGGGATGCATTGCATTCCGTCCGCTTCTCTTCGTTTGAGGGGCCGCAATTATTTGCGGTCCGTCTTATCCAGAGTAAGCACAGTTTTGAAGAGGACCTCGGCACCCAAGTCGACGTGATGGGGCTCAGTCCATTCCTTACCGTGATGGCTAATGCCATTAACACTAGGGACAAAAATCATTCCAATAGGCACGCCCTCGTGAGCCATTGGATTGGCGTCATGTCCAGCTCCGCTAGGCATAATCATATGGCTGATGTTCAGCTCAGAGCAAACTTGATCAATGATTCGGACCAGCTTAGGATCGCAAGGAGTGGAGTACTTAGCCACAGTGTTCTTGAAGGTAAAGGTGCAGTTCGGTATCTCCTTGGCCGCGGCTTGAATGTCGGCGAAGAACTGGTCGGTAACAGATTTATCCATATGTCGCATCTCAAAGGTAGCCACTACCTCATTTGGGATGACATTCTCCTGACCAGGAGCCACAGACATCTTGCCTACGGTAAAGACCAGGGTATCATCTAACTCCCGGGCGCGAGCATCCGCTGCCACAATCAGTTTGGACATACCCACCAGGGCATCCTTGCGATTGGGCATCATGGTGGTCCCCGCATGGTTGCTCACACCGTTAGCCGTAACTTGGTAGCGGATAACGCTGACAATGCCGTTGACCACGCCAACGTCTATATCAGCGCTGTCCAGTTTGTCGCCCTGCTCAATGTGATACTCGAGATAGCAGTCATATTTGCTGATGTCCTTTTTGGCAGCGCGGACGTCGTCCGGAGTACGGTCAAAAGTGGCGAGCTTTTCGGCATAGCCAGGCTGATCCGGATCCAACATCCCGGTAATAGCGCGGCTGCCAAAGGTACCACCCAGGATACTTGACTCTTCCATGTTGAAGCCCCAAATCTCCAGAGTATGGTCCAGGATAATATCCTGTTCCTTTAAGCGATAGACACACTCTACTGCGCCAGCGACGCCCAGCATTCCGTCGAACACGCCGCCTTTGATGACAGTATCTAGGTGTGAGCCCAAGACGATAGACTTTAGGGATGGATCCTTACCAGGCAGAATACCATGGAGGTTGCCCACTGGATCCACCTCAGTTTTCATGCCAAGGGACTCCATATGCTTCTTGATAAGCTCCAGGGCCTGGAAATAATCTTCGGAGAAACCTAGGCGGGTAATGGAACCGTCCTCATTGCGACCAATCCCACCAGCCTCCATAAGTATGTTGTTGAGTCGGCCCATTACAAGCTCATCCTTTCTTGTTAGGAGTTACCATTTGGCCCCAGCCAGCGGCACTTTCGTCCACCACGCCATTCTCCACCACTACACGTCCGCGAACCACGGTATAATCCACAGAGCAGCCTAGCCTCCAGCCCTCGAACACCTTCATAGTGTCCCGCGCCTGAGAGTAGCTGTCCTTGGCCTGGAAAGTATGCTCATGCCCCATATCTACAATAACCAAGTCAGCATCGGCTCCAGCGGAGATAGTACCTTTCTGAGGATAGATGTTGAAGCACTTAGCGGGGTTGACACACAGCAGCTCCACCACCCGTTCCATGGACACGCGGCCCTTCTTGGCCTCGGTGAGCATCAGAGGCAGGCGCAGGTCGATGCCCGGGAAACCGGCAGGGGAAAGAAAGATGTCCTTGTTACCGTTCTTATCCAGCTTATCTTTCTCAGAAACCAGATAGGGGCTGTGATCGCTGCCAATGAAGTCTACAGTGCCGTCTAGGACGTAGTCCCACAACTTCTCTACTTCTTCCTTCTTACGCAGGGCAGGGTTGCATTTAGCGTAGGCACCGAACTTTTCCACATAGCTCTCGTCCAATAGCAAGTAGTGGGGGCAGGTCTCTACAAATACCTTTTGACCCTCGGCCTTGGCCTGCTTAGCCAGCTCCATAGCCTCCCAAGAAGATACATGGACCAGTTCGATGGGGCAGCCCACATCCTTGGCAAACTTTAGCATCTTGGATATGGCCTCAATCTCCACAATGGGAGGCCGGGACAAGCAGTGAGCAATATTCTCGCCCTGGCGTCCCTCTTCGCGCAGGTGCTTGATAAATCCAGTGACCAACTCGTTGTCCTCGGCATGAGCAGCCAGGGGCAGACCGGTCTTCTTAACCTCCTGGAGCACCCGGTAGAGCTGATCATTATTCGCGCTGGTCAGGCCCTCAAACTCCTGCTCACGGCCTTCGGGGGCGTCGTGCAGAAAGGTCTTATAGGCGACGATACCGGCATGGGACAAAGGTTCAATAGCTTCGGGGTGCTGACCACCTGCGGCACCATAGAAACAGAAGTCTACGCATACACCCTTTTCATGGCGATCATTAGCTGGAGAGTCCTTACCAGTACAAATATCCAGACGATTCTGAAGAATCTCAGCCTTCCACTGGGGGGGCATAGAAATAGGGTGCTCAAAGAAGGTGGTACAGCCGCCAGCCGCAGCCGCCCGAGATCCAACCTCAAAGGTTTCACGCTCCCAGTGCCCGGGGTCACGGTAATGGACATGGGTATCGATACCGCCGGGAATTACATACTTGCCCGTCGCATCAATGGTGCGTTGTGCCTCTGGCAGGGTGCCGGACATACCAACGAGAACAAACTTCCCGTCCTTGATGCCCACATCACACTCCCGGAAGCTACCATCCACATACACCTTACCATTCTTAACTACTAAATCCAGCATAACTCTTTCCTCCTCATAAAAATTGAGTCACAATAGGATGTTTCGAAATCTTCAAAATTTGCGCTTGCACTTTTGATAGCTAACTAGCCCGGCCGCCAGAAATAGGGCACACGCTACACCGTCCAATACGGGGCAACCCAGCTCACGCTCGATATAGCCATCAGCTGTGGTGTAATTGGCACAGCCCAACACAATCACGTCTACACCAAACTCCTTGCGGGCCTCCTGTGCAGCCTTCAGTAGATCCTCTTTGTCATCGCTACGAGAAACCTTAATAGTGCGCAATAAATCGTCGCAGTGGTACTTGCGAGCCAAGGCAATCTTCTTAGAGATGGACTTGGGTCCGGGCGAAATGACGGCGTAGCCGTTGCCCATGGCGGCACCGATCTTGATGGACGCCTCGGCAATACCAACTACCGGTTTATCAGTAATTTCCCGGACCAAATCTAAATTGGGGTCGGAATGACAGGCTACTACGAAAGCGTCATAGTCCTGGCCACGGCCGCGGACGATCTCCATCATCTCCTCGCCAGAAATGGCCTGGTCCTCATAGGAAGCGACTAACTTGGGCGCCCGGGTGACATGAGTAACGTCTACTTCTACTCCGGGAAGCGCCAGGTTCTTTGCTTTCTCCGCCATCAGACGGTCAGTATTCTCATCGCTGTTCGGGTTGATGATTAGAATGCGCATGACATAATCCCTTCCTTTCCATTTTTGAAATGCGGGGCCTGATTTCCGGTGGTCCGCAAATCAGGCCCTGCATCGGTAATCATATGGGGCGAGACTCAGGCAAGATAAGCCTCATAAACGGCGGGGTCAACAGTTGCCTTAATAGCATCCCACTGGGGTTGGATGCGATCAACAAAAGCTTGGCGCTGCTCGTCGGTTAGTTCCACGATAGTACAGCCGTAATCCTGAATCTCCTGTGTCCACTCAGCCTCCTGGGACAGGGCATACTCAGTAGCGGCATCACAGCCAGCCTGGATACCTTCATCCAACAGAGTACGGTCTTCCTCGGACAAGCTCTGATAAAGGGCGTCGTTCACCAGCCACTGCTGGACCTGCTGCTGATGGTTAGTCAGCGTAATATAGGACTGCTGCTCATAGAACTTCTGGGAGTAGATCAGCTCGATTGGATTCTCCTGAGCGTCCACGGTACCTTGCTGCAAAGCGGTGTACAGCTCATTGAAGGCAAAGGGGGTGGGGGTGGCCCCTAAGGACTCCCAGCCCAAGATGTGGTACTCATTTTGCTGCACGCGGAAGGTCAGTCCGGCCAGATCCTCCGGAGAAGTAATAGCCTTGTTAGCGGTAACATCACGGAAGCCATGGATACTAAAGCCTGCCAGGTGAATACCTACGTCAGTATACTTCTCACCAATGGTCTTAATAAACTCGCCGTTGTTGGAATACTTATCCTTTACTGCATCAATATCGTCGAAGGTGAAGTACATATCATAAACAGCAGTATCAGGAACATAGTTAACGATAACGGAGTTGGCCAGACACATCTCAATAGAACCATTCTGCACCATCTGACACAGCTCGTCGTCGCTGCCCATGGAGTTATTGGGATACACGTTGACAGTGAAGCGACCCGTGTTCTCAAGATACTCTTCCATCGCTAGGCATCCTACCTGCTGGGCAGTAGACTCGGCACCACCATGGCCGATATTAATAGTAATCTTTTCACCATTGCCACCGGCATTTCCGCTGACGTTGCCTCCAGAATTGGATGAGTTGTTGTCGTTACCTCCACAGGCGGCCAGGGATAAGGTAACACCAAACGCAAGAGACAGAGCCAATAATTTCTTTCGCATATATATTCTCCTTTCAATTTCTATTCACCGCAAAATACTGCGGGGAATCACTTAGTTGAGAGCAGAGCGGGCAGAAATTCGCTGATTTGCGGGATATAGGTAATCAACATCAGTGCAATCAGGAACATTCCTATAAAGGGCATCGCATTTTTGGCAATGCGGGCGATTGGGGTCCCGGTCAGGGACTGGGCCACAAACAGATTCGTGCCGATAGGGGGTGTGACAAAGCCGATGGCCAGGTTGACAGACATGATAATACCAAAGTGGACAGCACCTACGCCGTAGGACTGCACAATGGGCCAGAAAATGGGGGCCAGGATCAGAATGGCAGGCACCGTATCCATGACCATGCCGGTAAACAATAGGAATATATTAATGGCCAGCAAAACTAGGATCTTGGAGTCGATATTGCTGGTGACAATCTCAGCCAGGGTTTGGGGCACGTTCAGGATATTCAGGATGCGGCCAAACACGGTGCAACAACACAGAATCAACATAACAGGAGTAGCGGTCTTGGCGGTGTCAATTAGGCAGCTTACCAGCTCCTTGAAGCGGATGGTGCGGTAAGCAAACACACCGACCAACAATGCGTATACCACGGAAATGCAGGCAGCCTCGGTGGGAGAGCAGATACCAGTATAGATGCCGCCCAGGATGATAACGGGGGCAAACAGAGCGAAGAAGCCCCGGCGAAATACTTTGCCAAAGCCCATGGCTTTCAGCGCATCAGCCTCCTCCTTAATACGCAGGCCGGAGGTGTCGTGGTGGCGAATGTAATACATCACGTACGCAATCAGGCATATGGCAATGAGGATGCCGGGGGCAAAACCAGCAATAAACAGGTCGCCCACTGAGGCCCCCGTAGCTAAGCCATAGGTGATGTATGGAATACTGGGAGGAATGATGACGCCCAGTCCGCCTGATACTGCGGTCATGGCTGTGACAAAGTCTTTGTCATAGCCCAGACGGACAAGCAGAGGGATACACATGGTGCCAATAGCGGCCACGGTGGCGGGGCCTGAACCGCAAATAGCGCCGTAAAACAGGCAGGTAATCACCACAGCGATGGGCATTCCGGCGGGACGCTCCCCAAAGAAGTAGGCGAAAAAGTTGAATAGACGGTCAGACATACCGCTGGCGGCCATGATACTAGATGAAAGCATAAACAGGGGGATGGCCAGCAACACATAGGAGTCTAAGCCGTTGACCATGGTCCGGAACACGAATTCTGAATCCGCGGTAAAACCGGAGTCCATCAGATATGGGACAAGGGAGGTCCAGCCCACGCTGAAAGCGATGGGTACGCCTAGAGCCAGAAATACTACAAAGACAAGAAAAATAATACCAATCACGTCGCATCAGCCTCCTTATCAGTGATATCGCGCTTCGTCACCCGGAGGATAATCCGCTGGATCATTCGAATTACACCCATAATCAGGCCGAAGAATAGGGAAAAATACAAAATCCAAGAAGGCATCCGCATACCAGGGGAAGTGATCCCATTGGAGTAGAAGTAATCCAGCGCACCCAGACCAGCGGGGATCATATACACCAAGAAACTCAGCGTAACTATATCCTGAATCCAGACGAACACTCGGGTTACTTGGGGCCAGAAGCTTTCGATAATGTTGACGCGAATGTGGGAAGCATTTTTGATGCCGTAGCCTATGCCGCTGAAGGTAAACCAGATAAATAGATACCGGGTACACTCTTCTGTCCACGACAAAGGGCTTTTTAACACATACCGGAAAAAAACGTGGACCGCCATAAAGACCACGACTCCGATGAGGGTGACAGACATAAGCACTTCCTCAAAGTGCTTGTCCATCCAACGCAGGACTCTCATTTACAGTTCCTCCCTTTGATATAATAGACACAATAAAGAAATGCAATTCTTTATTGTAAATAAATTATACTACAAGGTAATAAGAGCAGTCAAGAGAATTTACACGCATACGCCGCCAAAAAATCTTATCATTTAGTATAAATCAACTAATATTAACTCAATCAACATTATGTAAATTAGGGAAATCAAAATAATTCTTTCATAAAATAGTGAACAAAAATAGCAAAATTTAAAAAAAGAGCCAGGATTGGAAGAAAAATCTGGCAGGAGCAAGGTTATAGTCATAAGAGCGAAAAAACAAGTTTATATTTGCTAATTGTTTTTTGCATGATATAATAATAGTACTTCATAAATGGATGGAATGAGGAAGGAGTAAAACTATGTCGGAGAACGGCGTCGGATATATCAACTCTATTATTCGGGCTACCAACATCCTGGAGCTATATAATAAGCTAGACGTTGAATATCTTGGCTTAGCTGAAATTAGCAAGGAGCTTGACCTGCATAAAACCACAGTGTTTCGAGTGGTAAAAACGCTGGAGCATCAAGGCTGGCTACGCCAGGAAGCCCCTAATGGAAAATATAGGCTTAGCTCCAAGTTGATCACACTGGCATCCGCCATGACGCACAGCACCTCGGTTGACGATCTGATTCTTCAAGAGATGCGAGATCTACGGGATGAATACAATGAGGATGTGGTTCTCACAGGTTTGATCGATGATGTAGCAGTGTGCATGGAAAAGGTGCAATCTAACAATATGCTCAGGGTCCACTCTCGAGTTGGGCGGGCCTCAAATCTGTTCAAAGGCTCCACTGGAAAGACGTTGTTAGCCTTTTTCCCAGAGGAGAAAGCACGCAGGATACTGGATCACCATTTTTCCGACTCGGTGGAGGACCAGGAGGAGCGTAAGCACCTGGAGCAGACACTCCAACAAATCCGAGAAGATGGGTTCTGTTCCACCACCTCGGAACAGGACCCAGGCATTACATCTGTCGCAGTACCAATTTTTGACCGCGAAGGGCAAGTCCGCTACTCCCTTGCCCTTCTAGGTGAGGAAAACCGCATGTCGCAGAAGGGACTATCCAAAATGCTTGAAAGTTTGCGGCAGTCCACCCACAGGCTCGCAGAAGAGATAGACTTCTCATAATTGAGTCGATGACTGCCATATAAAATCGGGTATATAAGCAAGGGCAGGAGCCTTCACTCCTGCCCTTATTTGATAGAGTATATCTTTACAAGAAATAACAATTCTTTAAGATATACTACTGACTGACACTTATTTGAAACACATCTTTGCTTTTAACTTGTAATGTGGTAACAAAAAAGATGCAGTGGCTTTCACCAAAACCCAAATCGAGGCCCAGCCTTGGTCAGCCCACTTTTTGTCATATTCATTATGTTCCTTTCATAAATGTAAGGTTTCGTATAAACAAGTATCTCTGGAGTGATAACAAGAACTCTACATGACATGCGGCCCAGATAAGTTTGCCATCTCAGGCGGAGTTACGGAGCCAACCTGTGGATTGGAGATTCTCTCTCCTGGTATTTGCGGGAGGAGGGGCCGCTTGTACAGACAGCCATCAACAACGCCGATCTTTTTCGCTTATCTGATTGAGGTGAAGCCCGCGAGTTAGGTGATGAAAGCTCCGACCTGGAGCTCCCAAAGGATGCGGGCCAGTTCTAAGCTGAGAACACCCTCCAGTTCGATTTAGCGGCAGGAAAAGAAATTTTGCCCAAATTTTCTGTCCACTTTGAGAAATGCAAAAATCGGCAGAGAAAATTCCGGAAAAATTCGAATGCCGTCTAAATCTCCCCCCATATTTTGATGGAGAAAATCTTGGCAAACAGTCGAACAAAAAAAGAGGCAGGAAATCCCTGCTGGGACCCCCCGCTTCTATTTTGAATTCTGCAGGTGCCTCGTTACACCAAATTTGACCAATAACACTTGACTGTTGTCCGTATAATCTTATATTTTTCACTATATTCTTGACGGGTAGTAGTTCCCACTATTATCTGAATCTAGTTCATTACTGCAACACTACAAACGGGAGCCAATACAATACTAATTAAATGTTCATTGCTTATTCAACTTTTCCAATGCCGATAGCTTTAAGCAAACACACAGTACTGAAACTGCTTTCTTCAACTCATTTACCGAGGGGAAGGAGGGGGCAATACGGATGTTGCTATCCTGGGGGTCTTTTCCATAGGGGAAGGTGGCACCCGCATTAGTCATGGTAACACCTGCCTCTTTGCACAGTACTAATGTCCTTTTTGCAGTACCAGGCATGGCATTCAGCGACACGAAGTAACCACCTTTAGGGTGCCGCCAGGATGCGATGTTCAAGGGAGCAATCTCCTGATCCAAGGCATCCAATACACACTGAAACTTCGGCCGCAATATCTCTGCATGTTTGCGCATCAGTTCTATCATGTGCGCTTTGTCCTTCAAATACAGCACATGGCGTTGCTGATTCACTTTATCATAGCTGATGACCTGGGCATCAAGCAGTTTCTTCATATAGGTCATATTATCTTCCGAGCAGGCAAAGCAAGAGATTCCCGCACCCGGCAGAGTGATCTTGGAGGTAGAGGCAAACTCGAATACCATGTCGGGATTGCCATACGAGGCGCATAGAGTCAATATATCCGGCAATGTCTCACAACCATCTTCCAGGTCATGGATGCAGTAAGCATTGTCCCACATCAGCAGGAAGTCGGGCGCCGCAGGCTTCAGAGATGCGATACACCGAATGGTCTCTTCGGAGTAGACTATGCCATCCGGGTTTGAATATTTAGGCACCGTCCACATGCCTTTGACTGCTGGGTCCTTTACAGCGTTTTCCACCATGTCCATATCCGGTCCATTGTCAGTCATAGGAACAGTAATCAGTTCAAATCCAAAGGACTCTGTAATTTTGAAATGACGGTCGTAACCGGGAGCAGGACATAACCATTTCAATTTCTCCTCTTTGCACCATGGGCGGGAGGAGTGGAGCAGGCCGTGGGTATAGCCTTTGGCTACAGTATCATACATAAGCTGCAGACTGGCATTTCCGCCTACAAAGACTTGATCTTCTCTGCAACCCAGCACTTCGGCAAAAAGCCGCTTTGCGGCAGGTAGGCCGGTCATTTCACCGTAGTTACGCACCTCAATGCCGTCGGACAGATAGTCCTCCGGGCTTCTCATTATATCAAAAATGCCCCGGGTCAGATTCAACTGGTCTTCGCCCGGCTTCCCACGGGCCATATTTAGCTTTAAGTTCTGAGCCTTCAGATCCTCAAATTGAGCCAAAAGGTGCTGGTATTCCGCCTCGCGTTCCTCACTGGACATCTGGGGATAGGGAATCATAAAGACACATCCTCTCTTAAAATATGTTTGATATAATCTTGGTAAAGAGGGTGGATATTGAGTGGTCATATCCACCCTCTTAAGCACCATTGCCGTGATGTAAAGATACAACTAGTCAGGACACACCGCTCATCACATAGTTCGCTAAAGAGACTATACTATAGACCGGAAGATGAGTCGCCATCTCTATGGCCTTGGCAAAGGGTGGCATATTAGTACATTCTAAAACGATTGCACCAATCTCCGGATGGGCGGTCTGAAAACCGACCGCAGCGTTCACCATGATCTGTTCTAACGCATCATAGTCGAAAGGGACCGCATCAGGGGAGTCGGTAAAAACTTTTCCGAAGTCGGTTTCAGAAACGCCCCATATGACTTTTGGGATATGGTCGATCCCGACTCCATTTAGGTGCTTTTCTGTTAAATTCTTCTCATTGATAGTAATAATGCCGACCTTCTGATTGTAATTCAACATAGGATATATGAACGATGCGTTCATCAGGCTTGAGGTAAACAGAGGGATTGAAACGCTCGCAGCCAATTCCTTTTGAAAGATGGCAAGAAAACCACAACTTGTAGTGATAGCCCGGACACCCTCACGCTCTAACTCTTGAGCTGCCTGGATAAAAGGGGTCAACAGGCTAAGGTCAGTGGATAGGCAGATATTAGCAGGAGTAGCTCCGCATACAATCTTTTTCCGAATTGGAAAGGAAAAGGTAGCAGGGTTGCCAATATCTCCGTTGATTCTCGGGAAATGGGTGTCCAGCATTAAAATACCAAGTTCCTGCGACATAGTCCGCCTCCAATTACAAAAAGATAATAGGTCTGGGGTGTCACCGCTACCGTCCCTGGGAGATCCAGGTATTTAGAGGTACAGGCAAGCAAAGCCGACTGCCGCAAAATAAAGATTCTGCGGAAGTGCGTAACACATGGCCCGAATAGGATCGGCCTTCTTCTTGGTAATTCCTTCGGCCAGACCGCACTGGACAAAGATGGCCAAGTCAGCAGGAGGCATACCCTGTCCAGCCATAGCCAAGTGGGCTCCCGCTAACGCCAGCATAACTGGAGAGGTGCCAGAGGCCAATAGTACAGGGGCCATCAGTACAAAGATAGTGTTTTGAGCCGTGGTCTGGGATCCTGTTAGCATACCGACCAACATCAAGGCAAGGCCACCACCGATCTTAATGATGTGACTGTTTAGACCAGAGGCAAAATCAGTCAGGATGGCAATCTGTCCTGCATTGTAGAAAGCGCCAATCATCAAAGCGGCCGCCATTTGAACGGCGATATTGGGTAGAACAATCTTGAATGCTTTTTTGGCAACATCGGGCAAGTTCTTATGGACGGGCTTATAGAACAGTCCTACAATGGCCGCCATTAGGATATTTAGCACCATCAGGTTTGAAAGGCCACAGACCACAGGAAGCTGGCTGAGCCAAGGCAGTATGGGACCCAGAATCATGGTGGCGATGTCGATCTTAAAGCCGGTACGAAGCACAACCAGTGTAATCAAGACCATCAGGGGAATCAGTGTCTTCCATCGCTTTTTCAGAATTTCGCTGGCTTTCTCCTTTGGAATTAGATGTTCGGGAAGCACCTTGATCTTCACAAAGGTAGAGAAGTAGATACACATCAGGATTACACCGAAACCGACCGTGAAGTATGCATACTTGGAAACCTCAACAGGATCGGCGCCGACATGAGAGGACGCCAAGAAGATAGACTGGGTAACCGGGGGCATAATGGAACCCAAGCAGGCACCGCAAACCACGATACATACCGTCTGCTCAATCTTTAGGCCCAGGTCGTCCAGAGATGCGATAATCATAATACCTATCACTGTGCCGGCAGCGGTAGCGTCACCGATAAGGGAGCCAGCAAAGGTAAGGACTATAATAATACATACAACTAGTCCTTTGGGCCGTTTGCCAAACGCAGAACGGCAGACGTCCAAGACGGTGTCCAGAGTACCGATACGCATGGACATCTCTGCGTAGAAACCGCCAATCAGAATAATAAAGATGACCCAAGATTGGCGGTTCAAACCATCAACAAAATAATTGAGCCAATCTATGGGGTTAAATATACCAGCAATGAGCATTGCAACCATGCCTGTGACGGCCAGTCCGATTGGAATACTACCGCCGATGACTGGAATTTTTTTGATAAAGATGATGCCGAACAGGATTATAATAGGAATAATTACGGTATACACAGTTTCCTCCTCCAAATCAATAATAGTCTATTGGTATTATAATGGTGTTTTGTGTTCGGGGTTGGTTGCCTTGTTTTTCTCTGCTGGATTATCTGCTATCCTACAATGAAAGCGCAAAAGAAAGGCATCTATGATTTCTGGGCAATAGACAAAGGAGAACTGTTAAAATGTAAAAAGTACTGTTGCTATTTGGGCCTTATGGTTGCAGACTACTCTGACATGAACGCCTGCTCTATCTCAACGACATAAGCAGTGTGAAAATCGTGGTTAGCATACCATCTTTTGAGGATATCACTATCCAAAAAACATTTGGGATCCATCTCCTGAGCATATAGTTTTCTACAGAACAGTATAAGCTTTCCTTGTGCAAAATAGGGTGTCCCATCTTTCCAGAGTAACTCTAAGCCAGTGTTGGCAATCTTATCTTCTTGTCTACCGGAGACGCTTCCGATGTAGGAGAGTTCTTTTTTCCATGAATCATTCAAAAATGTCAATGAAAGAGTTTCGGAAGCATCAATAAACTCTTTTGTATATCTCTGGGGCCGAATGAAGAGAAAAGCAACTTTTTTCCCAAAGAGCACACCGAGACCGCCCCAGGATGCAGTCATCGTGTTCGCTACGCCGTCCCTGGCGGCGCTCACCAGCATCCAAGTATCGCCAATTAAACCAAAGACGTTTTGTGTCAGTTCTTCAGGACGAATTTTTCTCATGTTTAGACTCCTTTTGCTTGGTTAAGATTAAATAAAATTTCTATCCGCGCATTAAGATCAAACGGGGATAGGAATTTTGCTGTTCTGGCTACACCTGAAGTTCCATTTGCAACACTTACTTGTGGACCCACAGGTCCCATAAGAACTTAAAGCCGACGGATAGAGATAACCTGCTCATAGTACTCCTTAGGAAATACAGCAGTCACAACAGCGGTGCTGTGATTGGCAGGTGCATTGTTCACCCGAAGGATGATTCCGTCGCACACGACCTGGCCCTGACGGTCCACCATCTTAACCGCCTGCCCCTTTTCTGGGATAGGCAGATACTCATAGGGGAAAGAAATGGTGGCCTCGCTGCTACTGTAGGTATAGTCTCTGACACAAATAGCAAGCCCAGGGCAGCATGCGATACATATCCCGCATCCAATGCACTTATCATAGTCGATAGCAGGCAAATTTGTAATGGGATTGCCTACATGGATCGCGTCTTGAGGACAAGCAGATTCACAGGGATTACAGGGAATTTCTTCAATACACTCGATTACAGCCAAAGGTCCCTTCATGCGCTCCTCCTCAGAGGGAAACCGCCCTGCAACTTTCAATTCCTCCAGAGAAGGTGCCCCGGTCAGTTTCAGGCCACACTTTTTACAACCATTGCAATTCATCCAATCACCTCAGTTCCCTTTTTCAACATGTAGTCTTTGGAATCTTTGCGGCGCTGGCCAAAATAGCCGCATCGGAGCGCATCCAGGCTGTTCCAAACGGCATCAGACCGCTTCACCGCCTCATCAGCACTGAGATATCCCAATGCGGCGGCTGCATTAATACCCGCTAGTTTTCCTTCCTCCATAGCAGTACTGGCCTCCTCTACGCCAGCGATATCGCCCGCCACATAGATATTTTCCATTGTAGTACGCATTTCTTTGTTATGGATAGGAAGATTTCCGCCCAGCGCAGGCACAAAATCAAATTGGCACCCCGCAATCCATGCCAACTCTGTCAAGGGGGTCAGCCCAGTGGCCAGACATACTGTGTCCGCTTCCAGCATTCTTTCAGTCCCAGGAATCTGCTGGAAATGGTCATCCAAATCCACCAGCTCAACGCGCTCAACGCGTTTATCACCGAAGGCCTCTTTAATTGTAGTGGAAGTGTAGAAGGGGACGCCTGCACGGCAGACCTTGGCAGTATGAACGCCATACCCCCCCAGCTTTGGCGCAGCTTCAACAATAGCGACCACATCAGCCCCAGCCTGGAGTAGCTGATAGGAAACAATAACGCCCACATTGCCCGATCCTACCATAATGATCTTCTCACCGGGCAGCACTCGATTTACATTGATCATCGTTTGAGCGGCTCCTGCTCCCATTACACCAGGAATATCCCAGCCAGGGAAGGTAACAGCGTTTTCTGTCGCACCAGTAGCAATAATGATTTTTTCTGCCCGAACGCGCACATTTTTTTTCTTATCCCGGACGATCCAGATCTCATTGCCGTTTTCGATGCCGCACACCTCACTGTTCAGCCAGACTTCGATGCCCAGCTTCTGGGTTTCTTCCAACAGTTCGGTGCCGATGTAGTAGCCACGGGTCCCAGCATGGTGAGCCCGAGAGCCAAAGAACTTATGGATCTGCTTGAAAAGCTGACCGCCGGGACGCGCATTTTCGTCGATTAGCAAAACCTGGCAACCTGTTTTAGCTGCTTCGATTGCCGCAGAGAGTCCAGCAGGGCCGGCACCGATCACAACAAGTCTCCTATCAATCATTGCTGTTCCCCTCCTGCCACTTTCCGTTCCCAATCTGTGTTTGGATATGCATACCATCATGAACCGGGGTAATACAGGTTCGGACGTTAGGGACACCATCTACTGTCATAATACAGTCGGTGCATCTGCCAATTCCGCAGTAAATGCCCCGTGGCTTGTGGTTATGCTCGGTATAACGGAACGTAGAGATCCCCAATGCCAGTAAAGCAGCGGCAATCATTTCTCCTTCCTGAGCCTCATAAGGCGTTCCATCAACATAGATATGAACTGTTTTTCGTTCTGGCGCATTTCCCAGAATTGGATGCTCTGTAACCCTCTTCATTGGACATACCTCCTTACAGAACGCCCAGGTTCTTCATATCCTTCTTCATTGTGGCGATTACTTCGCTGGAAGCGGCGGTCAAGGGGAGACGAAGCTGGGAGCTACCAAACCCGCGAAGGTTCAAAGCGGCTTTTACGGGAATCGGGTTAGCAGTCATAAATAGGTCGTTAAACAGAGGATACAGCTTCTGATGTAGGGCAGCAGCTTTTTCCACATCGCCCTTCAGATAGCTTTTAATCATCTCATCCATCTGGGGACCGGCTATCTGAGAGGCCACACTCACGACACCGTACGCGCCAATGCTCAGGGAGGCGAGCGTCTGGGCATCTTCTCCGGTATAAACGCGGAACTCCGGATCCACGCCGCACAGAATCTCTGTCATCTGGCTAAGGTTTCCAGACGCCTCTTTGACCGCGGTGATCTTCGGGAGCTTGGAAAGTCTGATTGTGGTCTCGGCGCTCATGTTGGTACCAGTACGTCCAGGGACATTGTAGAGCATAATGGGGCTGTGTACGGTCTGCTCCACCGCCTGAAAATGAGCATACAGGGACGCCTGATTTGGCTTATTGTAGAAGGGTACGACGACCAGAAGGCCATCTACACCGCAAGCCTCCGCGGCAAGGCAGTTCTCGATTGTTGTCGTAGTATTATTGGTCCCTACGCCAGCAATAACAGGAACATTGGTTTCCTTCTTGACCAGACGAAACAGCTCCATCTTTTCATCAGCAGTGACAGTGGGACCCTCCCCGGTAGTTCCAGCGACCAAAATAGCAGTAGTACCCTCTTTTACCAACTGACGGGCCAATCTGGCAGTCGCATCAAAATCGATCTTATGGTCCTCCTTCATCGGAGTCGCCATTGCAGTAATCAATCTTCCCCAATCATTCATTCTCAATTACACTCCTTTATTATTCTTAGCTGTACCTTATTTAGAGGGCGCACTGTCATCGGTGGTAAAGATTTCCGATTTTACCGGACGGACTGGCGAGCGGTAGGTAGACGGCTCGATCTCAGAGAGCGGCTTTCCTGTTTTTTCTGCCAAGATTCTCTCTACCAGCCTCCGGCAAGTACGTCCTTGGCACAGTCCCATACCCGCATGGGTGAACCGCTTCAACTCGTTCATGGTGGTAGCACCCATCTCAATGGCCCTCTCGATCTCACCACGGGTGACCTCTTGGCACCGACAGACGATCTCGTCTTTGCTATCCATTATTGTATCCTCCTTTAGCTTTCTTTGCCAAACCGCCGCAGATTTAGCTGGTCAAAACGAGCATCCTGATTTCGACCAAGCACCATATCAGCCATGGTCTTACCCATAATCGGAGTCAGAGCCACACCGTCGCCCTCATGGCCAGCGACAATAAAGAATCCTGGTAGGCCGTCGACTGGGCCAACAATGGAATTGCCGTCTGCGCTATAAGGCCGGAAGCCAGCTATGGTCCGAATAATATTTACGTTATTTAGCACAGGGAAGTACTCTTTTGCCTGTTGGATAATGGTTGCGATTGCCCGGACAGAGGTTGTTTTGTCGTATCCAGCATCCTCACGGGTGCTGCCAATGAGGTAGTTGCCTTCATGTGTCTGGGTAAAGGAGAAACCAAGACCGATTTCTTTGGCATAGGGGCCGCGGTCTGGCATCAGGGACTTATCAATCTTGGAGGCAATGTAAGACGAAGTCCAGACGTTGGTCTTGCCAAGGGCAGGAATTTGTTCTGTAATAGCAAGCTGGCCTTTCCGGGGACGGATAGGGACATTGATTCCTACAAGGGCACCGATCTGACTGGCCCAGGCCCCCGCGGCATTTACCACAGCGTCACACTCAACTGTTTCGCCCGCTCCTGTAGAGACAAACCAGTGGCCGCCCTTATTATCCAAGGCAGTGACCTCCTGGCCTCTCAAAATCTCTACCCCTCGTCGGCCAGCCTGATAGACCAGCGCCCGCATCATACGAAGCGGATCTACCTGCGAGTCCTCCGCACTATATGTAGAGGCAACAATATCAGCACGTACATGGGGCTGGTAGGTCTTTAGTGTCTTTTTGTCAATGATATCGACCTTCAGACCATAGCTCTGCTGCTGCTTTACGTAGTCCTCCATAACCCGCAACTGACAATCATCCTCAATCAAAACTGTTCCGCCCCGGCTCTGAAATCCCAGGTCATATTCCAACTCATCGGACAAACCACGGTACATTTCCAGACTCTCCATAGCCAAAGTAAGCGCGATGCCAGGCTTCTTTGACTGAAGAAGGATCATATCGTCGCAGGCGCCCGATGCGCCTGCTCCAATCTCCTTTTTCTCAAGGACAACAACAGATCTCCCGGCTTTTGACAGGTAATAGGCTGTACTTAAGCCCATCAACCCGCCTCCAATCACGCAGACATCTTTTTTAATGTTCACTGTATCTCCTCCTACTCCAAATCATATCAAGTATAATTTTGATAGATTGCACGGATTACATCCTGGGCCCTAGCTTCATCTGTACTAAACTGCACTAAACGGCCACCATCTGCTGTCTCTTTCTCTGAAATAAATGTACAGTGCTCCGGTATGATGCAGGAAACTTCTACGCCGCGTGAGAGATAACTAATGATCCTTTCGCCATCGCCGCAATCAGCACCTGCGATCCCGATGAGGCCAGTAATCGGCTTTTGAACAGGCCCAATGCGGGTTCCCGCCTGATTATTGAATGTGGACTTCACCCAAAGTGTGATTCTCTTTTCCTTAGCAACCCGGACCGCTCGGGGATGGACCACCTTAGATCCGCACTCAGCTAGCAGGAGGCAGTCCTCATAACTGATTTCCGGCAAATACCGAACATCGTTAATTATTCTGGGATCCGTCACAGCCACACCAGGAACATCTGTATAAATCTGGACCTCCCTAGCCTTTAAAAAGCCCCCAATCGCTACAGCAGAGGTATCGCTTCCCCCGCGTCCTAATGTGGTAATCTCATTGCCTGGGGAAACGCCTTGGAAGCCGGTAATAACCGGAACGCGGCCTTTTTGCAGAATATCCATGACTTTTCTGGTATCCATACCTGAAATTTCGGCAGATCCATACTCACTACCACTCCAAATATTCGCAGTAAAGGCGTTCATTGGCCATGCAGGGATCTCAAGTTCTTCTAATGTTTGGGCGAATATGCAGGCGGAAATGGTCTCTCCACAGCTTGCCAGCATATCCTGGGTATGTACAGGGGCACGCTGTCGGTCCATTAGATCCAACAGAGTATCCGTAGCATAGGGATCTCCGCGGCGTCCCATAGCAGAAACGACGACTACTGTATCGCAGCCCTGGCGGCGCAGTTCACCGATATGTCTGGCCGCGGCACGCCGACCTGCTTCCGCGGCCACGGAGGTACCTCCAAATTTTAAGACGACTATGGGTTTCATCAAATCAACTCCATTTTGATCATGGTCTCAGCGATTTGGACGGCATTCAAGGCGGCGCCTTTTCTCACTTGATCTCCGCAGCACCAGAAGGTAAGACCATTCCCCGTACTGGAGATATCCTCACGGATGCGTCCTACAAAAATCAGGTCCTGATTAGCGGTATCTACCGGCATGGGGTATTCGTTATTCTCTGGGCGGTCCACTACTTTCAGACCAGGTGCCTTATTCAGAACTTCGCGGGCCTGATCCGGAGTAATAGGACGCTCAGTTTCGATAGTGATAGACTCAGAGTGGCTACGGACCACAGGGACACGCGCACAGGTGCAGTTTACCATCAGTTCAGGAAGCCCCAGGATCTTTCGGCCTTCTCGAAACATCTTCATTTCTTCGTGAGTATATGCATTCTCCTCAAAATAGTCGATATGAGGAATGAGATTAAAGGCAATCTGGTGTGCAAAGACCTTGGGTGCGATTGGCTTGTTGTCCAGAACGTTACGGCTCTGGTCCTTCAACTCGCCAATGCCCGCAATTCCGGCGCCGGAAACAGCTTGATAAGTAGAAGCGATGATCCGCTTTAGTCCCGCAAACTCATGCAACGGCTTCAGAGGTACCATCGCAATAATCGTGGAGCAATTCGGGTTGGCAATGATCCCCTTATGCTGGCGGAGTACCTCCGGGTTGACCTCAGGAACAACCAGAGGAACTTCTGAATCCATTCGCCAAGTAGAGGAATTATCGATCACGATAGCGCCGTTTTTCACAGCCTCAGGGGCCAGTTTTTTGCTGACGTTGTCGGAGACGGCAAACAGTGCGATATCCACTTCTTTAAATGCATTGGGTTCTGAAAGTTCGACAGAAACCTCTTTTCCGCAGAACTTAACGGTCTTTCCGACATTCTCTGCAATATCCAGAAGTTTGAGCTTCTTGATGGGGAACTGTCTGCTCTCCAGGATGCTCAGCATCTCCTGACCGACTGCACCCAGTGCGCCAGTAACCGCTACACAGTATTCTTTCATAATTGGTTGCACTCCTTTTAGTCAAATTCTATTAACTTTTTATTTGCTTTCCAATAAACTACTCATCTTATGATTAGTGATTATATATGATTTAATCTATTTTATCAATAGCTCCGAAAAATTTTTTAGATTCCCCGATAAGATTAAGCATAACAAACAAAAAAAGCCAACAAAATTCTCTCTTTTGCCAAAAGTCTTTCTAAATAAAAACATAGAAAAACCGCATTTTCTATGTTATACTTTTAAATCAATACGCATATGCAGTTTTCGTGATGGGCTCCAAAGCAAGAAATACAAAGTACAATGTAGATACCAGGCTCATTATATTTAATCAGTAAGAAGATTGAGAGGAGATACTAGTTTGGATTACGCTTTGAACGATAAGATGGTTGCCATCTTAGAAATCATAGATAAATCCCCTGGTCCTATCGGTTCCTGGGCACTATCAGAGCGTTTGAAAGAAAAGGGGATCTATACCAGCTCAGCTACAGTTGGCCGTCTACTCAATTCATTGGAATGTGCTGGATATCTTGAAAAGGTCACCAATACCGGACGTTCAATTACGGATGCAGGCAGAAAAAAACTCAGCTCTTTTTATTTTTCGGACCATATGAATAACCAAAAACAGGTCCTAGAATCTGTGGTTATGAAACAGGATTTAGCCAATTTCATATCTGTTCTTCAGGCCCGTCGGGCAATTGAACGGGAAACAGCCCGGCTCGCAGCAAAAAATATCACGGATATAGAACTTAACCGGCTGCAATCCATCTTGGATAATGTTGCACACCACAGCGAGAACCTGGAGTATATCGCGCAGGGCGATGTAGAATTCCACACAGGAATCGCCTATGCTTCCCGCAATGAGATTCTGGCCAGCCTATACTCCATGCTTTTTCCCTATGGGCAGCAAACATCTACTTTTGCCAATATTCGAAAAAAATTTGATTATTCCACCACACACCAAGACATTTTGAATGCACTCAAAGCCCACGACTCCGTACGTGCGGAAAATGTAATGGTACAGCACATTGAGAGTATGATTGAGGGATTAAATACATATTGGGATCATTTTTCAACAGATCAGAAAGATAGTGAACTGGGGGATACTCCAACGTTGATCAATACACTTTCTACTCCTCATATTGACTAAGTAAAACACGGATGTTAGATAGATCACCATGACGTCGGCAGTTTCTGCTCCGCTTGTAACAATTGCGGCCATGCAATCATCATCTAAAAATGATGAGAAAATTGTGATGCTCGTATGAATCAGAATCCAGGCCATGAGGCTTAAATCTAAATCTTGTACGATACGCTCTATCCGCTTGTTTACAGATAAAGAAGGTTTGCTATATAGAAACAATCAACATTTACACCTTTGGATTTAATAACATAATGTATAATTTTTTTAGCCCAGTTTTCTTGTGTTTCTGGCGATGCCTTTGAAAATTTCGGACACCCGTCCCGTTTAAAACAGGTCCCACTGATTTTGTGAAGTTCAGCACAAGGTGCTAGGTATCAAATCTGTTTACTTCCAACATATTTGGATTCTTTCTTAGGGCTTATATTTCTCCAGGCGAATACCGCTTGGAACAAATTTAGCAGTTATTTTCCACCCATCCCCATGGCCTCCGTCCTATTTTGTACGATGATTTCGACCTTTGTCAAGGCAGTGTCTACAGTATTTGCTCTTTTGTCAGAGTGCCGTCCTTTTTATGGGTACCATTTTTAAGTTTTTCTCTGTCTTAGTCTCCCCTTAGAGTTGGACGTTCTGGCAGGTTCACCATGAACCCGCCCTCGGTCCACCGCCAGGGCGAAGTCCCCCCCTGGTGGTGGACTTTTTTCTGTTCACAGTAGCCGATATAGATTGGAGCTGAGGCTCCCATTCTCCCGCCAGCGCAGCTCTCTGGCAATCAATCCAGCTCTTGTAGAGATCGTCCAGTGTCCGCTTGACCGTGGAGCGGGAAAGACCCAGTTCAGCGTCTATGGTCCGGATCCCCCGGTCAGCGCCGGTCCTCACTGTCGGCGTGATCTTTGAGATACATATAGACCGCTCTGGCCCTGTGGTTCAGGTCGGAATGGTAGATGTTCTGAAAATAAGCCATACGGACATAGGCTTTTCTGCCTATTTAGGTGTCTCCTGGCTGTGATGGTCTGCTAAAGAATCGGCCTGATGTCCTCGTGTGGCAGCCGCTTTGCTGGCTCCCAGCGCCGCATCGCCTGCCTTAGGCATCCGCACATGATGTCGGCGCATGATGGCAAGCTCCAGCTCCTTCTTGTTGGCATAAGCAACGGGACGGGCTACTTCTCAGGGATGCTGTATAGCTTCCCCCATTCCAGGGGCAGACGCAGACGGGTCCTCATGAGGTGAGTGCTGGCTTTCATGACGATGAAGCGGCCCTTGGGGATGGACTTCATTTCATCAGGAGTCATAAGGGGACGCTCCATCATCTGGATCATCTGCCTCGGGTCACTTTTCCCCTTTCTAATGTACCCGCTCATAACGGTGCGGCTGCCCAGCGCCTTGGACAGTACCTCGGCTTGTCTGGAAGTTGGGGACGAAACCGCCGAAAATCGTATCCTGCACGTTGTCCTGAATGATCTCTGTCCCTTCACGACCATAGTTTTTTCCATCTGTGCGAGGGACTGGATGATGGGGACAAGAGTCAGCTTCCAGAATCGTCCCGCGCAGAACAGGGGCAGAATGTCAAAGGTGGGCATAGTACCCAGCTCATCGCAGAAGAGGACCACCCGGTTTTTCAGCTTCCTGCTATTTTCGTCCTCCACAGAGAACGGCTCACGGGAGAGCGTCTGGATCATGAGGTCCGTCATAAAATTTTTGCTGGGATTTTCTTCCGGAAGAATCAAAAAGATGGCAGACTTCTTCGAGGCGAAATCTTCGGTGTTGATGACGCTGCCAAAACAGAGGACCTGCTCCAGCTCCAAGTCCAGGAAGGCGTTGAGACGGGAGAGGACGGTAGACATGACGCAATTCATGGACCGCTCCGCAGTGGTCGGGGCCGCTCCGGCAAACTACCTGGCTTTGTGGGTGTCCGGCAGTTTATCCATGAGGATGTTTTCCCCTTGGTCTTGCTGGGGGACAGTAGATCCCGCACCAGCTTGAACACGCTGACGATGTGCCTCCTCCCCCGCAGGTCTTTTTCTGTTGGCGGCAGATACTCCGCTAGCAGAAGGATGACAGTGGTAAGCAACCCCTCCACCGCATCGTAAAAGCAGGCATTCTACCCATAGTTGGAGGCGTCCCCTCTGGGTTGATGATGACCTTTTCTAGAATCTTGGCGTACTTCTCCGCCTTGGCGTATGTAGCCAAGTTTTTCCCTCCTTACGGCAGACGTCCATATAGTGGTTAATGAGGGTCAGCAGATTGCAGCCGCCCGATCGTGTGGGATTACGCAGATTGATAACCGCCACCTGATAGCCGTAGCATTGGGGGGCAATGGTCCCATAATTGCGGGCCAAATCCCCCTTAGTATCCAGCGCCAGAAAGCTCATACCGCTAGTGCAGTTGTATTCGCGATTGGGATATAGGAAGAAGGCGGTCTTACCCACGCCACTGGCGCCGATCATGAGGCAATGGATGTCGTCAGTATCCACGATGGCCTGGAGTGGTTTGCTTGTCCGTTTCCGCTTTGGCTTCTTCCTCGGCAGAGCTTCTGTTCCTTTCCGAAGGGAGTGTTCCTTTTCTACCCGTTTTCCGTGTCTCTTCAAATCTCTGCCGCCCACACATCCCAGAACCAGCCCCTGAGCAGTGGGCAGGTCTTTGCCCTGGCGCCAGTGAACCGGCTGAAACAGGATATGCCGGTAGGTCTTGCGGAGTTCCTGCCTGGTAGCCCAGCGGGCACCGTCGCCCCGATGAGCTGGGACGCTTCACCGCCCAGCAGGATCAGCGGGATCAATTGTGTTGTCATAGATTCACCCCATTTCCATTTGCGGAGCCTTTTGTGGTTCTTACTGTTTCAGTTGCTGTGCTTCAATATTGAACGGGGACCTTGGCAAAGGACGTCGCCAGATTCAGCCATCTGTCAACCAGCGTTTCCGTACCTCCTGTGTACGAATCCCCGTTGCTTCCGCCATGTCGAGAACACTCCAGACTTGGACTGCAAGCTCTCTATGACGGTTTTGCAGCGCACCGCAGTTCTGATGGGGGCGGGGATGCGCCCGCACAGTTCTATGTCCAAATTATATACTTCCACTGCTCGACCCATCTGCCCCAGTTCCCTGCTACATACCGCAAGAGCCAGCGCAGACGCCCGTTCCATGCAGCCTATAGCCTAATCAAACCGCCCCATCCGCAGGCGGGAACGGTACTGTTCAAGCAAGCTTGGAACTTCAAGCTTCAGGCGGTCCAGCTTCACCTCCTGCCCGAGTGTGCATATCCGTTCGTAGGTCTCCAGCACCACTATCAGCTGGGGATGTTCCTCCGCACCCTGGGCCTCCAAATCATGTCCGGCTTTGAGATCCTCATTTCAATCCTTGCATGCCCGCTGAAGGACGGCCGCCTGATACCCCCGACCGGCAGGATCTCCGTCAGGCACCCCTCGGCCTCAATGCCAGCCGCATCATGATCCAGTCAAAGGATAGGACGCCGTATTTCCGGCGCCTGCTCCAGCATTCAGAGCATCGCCTGTTCTCCCACACCACACAGGGCCACATGGCTGTGTTGCTACCAGTCGTTTGGATACAGGGTCAAAAAGGAGAGCGGATCGATGGGTGTCTCAAACACATAAATCCGGTCTCTGGTCCCGTTCCAGAGGAAGCCGTATCGGGAATCGCTACCCTTCACATTGATGTGAAAGGTCTTGCCGTTGTCGTTAGTACTCCGCTTTTGGGTACGACGGCCAACGCCGTATTCGTCCTTTCCGGTGAACACGGCGTTGTGATATTTTTCGTCCTCATTGACCAGTCCGACCCAGGCAAAGATTTGAGTACCTCCCGGTCAATGAGGCGCTTTTTCAGGAAATAGGCGTACAGACGCCGCATCTTCCGACCAGCTGGCGGTTGGATGAATTCCTTTTTTGGTTCTTCTCTCTTCCTGGGTGCCGGTTCATAGGCTTGGCCTTGCCGCCGCAGAAACTCCCCCAGGTCCACAGAACTGGCACGATACTTTTGTTCTTCGGTAAAACGGATATAGGTCATACAGTTGGTCACCTCCCAAGATTTTCAAGGTTGGGATAAGGAGGCATCACCTTATGCTGATCTCAGCGTCCTCATGGTCATCGGGCTTGTGCCCCATGGTCATTTTGTTTTCCCGGATTTGCTGCCTGAGCTTGCAGTCCGTAAGCGTGGGTGCCCTGACGGGCCCTCTTGAGTCTGTTCCTAGAATATTCCGCTCAGGTGGTGCAGGAACCGGGTGGCGCAGGAGAGTATGGATGGCCCGTCATCCATGTGTCCAGGAAATATTGGGCATATTCGTTTCCCTGAGCTACAGAAAGAGCAAACCAGCAGGCGGCGGCCTTCGCCGAGTCACCTCCTTTCCCATCAGATAGAGCTTGCCGAGGGCATACTGTGCGTATTGGTTCCCCTGCTCCGCAGAGGCGGTCAGCCAGCGGACTGGTTCTGCGTTCTCTCTGGGGACATTCTCACCCTGAAGCGAAGCCTGCCCAGCCGGTATTGGGCAAGCTGGTTCCCGGCCTCTGTCGACCGTTTCAACCATCTCGCCGCGTCAGAAGCGTCTTTCGCCAGCACACAGGCGGCAGGATTGTCGTCCTGTTCCGCTGCCTTTTTGTAGCGCAGGCATACTGTCTGATTTTTCTGTTCCACTCCCTGTCCCCGTGCGTACAGGCTGGCCAAAGAGTATTGGGCGTACTTGTAGTCCTGCTCCTGTCTTTCTCCCGGCCCAGCCCGTCCTCAAACATCCGGCGCAGATCATGCATGGAAATGGTATTGCCCATTTGGGCCTCTTTCAGGAATAAGCAAAAGGTCCGGTCAAAATCCGGGGGCTGTCCCTCTCCGCCGAACAAAAACCGGCGTGCCTCCTGGTACTGTTCCGTCTATAGCGCTGGAGAGCTTGGGCCTGCCTCTGTGCTTTAGGGTCTCTCCCGAGTCCTCTCCGATATCTCCCGTCTCCACAGGCAACTCAGATTCTGGGGATGCCTCCCCGACCGGATTAGCTTCCGGTATGTTCTGCTCAGACAGAAACTCCTCTGGCACCGTTGGGTCAAAGGCAGCGGCATCATCGTTCAGCCGCAGCGTCTCCTCGATCACCGTGTTTCGAATCTGCTTGAATTCTTTCTGCCGGGAGAGGGGAAGCCGGGGAGTATGGCGTTCCCATTCTGTGTTCTTCTCTACTTCCTCTACAGTTTCTTCTCGTTTCATATCATGCTGTACGGCGGATACACCTAATCGCAAATTGTCCCTATAATCCCCTGCTTTTAACCGCTTTTCAAAAGTCGTATTAGCAAGAAATTAGCAGGAAGGAGGATTTGCTGCCCGGCATAACGGCATCAAAACGGCCCATCCGGCGACATATCAGGAGGTAAAATCATGGAACAAAAAGAGAAAGAATTGCAGCTCCAGACCCGCGCCTATACGGTGGAAGAGATTGCAACGGTCCTCCATATCGGGCGGTCATCTACCTATACCCTGGTCAAGAAATGGTACTTCAAGAGCGTACGCATTGGCACAGCCATCCGGATCTCCAGAAAGTCCTTCGACGAGTGGCTGAATCAATTTGACTTATAACTTCCTCCAAAAATAGAACTAGGAGTGCTATAAAAGAATGCGGGATGCATCCACTAAACATTCGTGATATAATCAAAAAAACAGCGATCCAGTCAGAAGGAGGGGTGTTATGGACAGAACAGATGGAAGTTATATCAGCACCGTAGGGGTGCTCTATTCGATGAGCGGGAAGGAAATTGCCGACCATCTACGAGAATCCCAGGGGAACCCTTCCGAATCAGAATACAGATCCTGGGAGAACTCAATTCCGATTTTGGTCAAGGTTCTGCATCAGGCAGGACTGGATGCGTTGACATTGGTTTTGGAATATCAGACCCCAATTGGCAGCCGCATCGACGCCGTGCTCCTGGGGGAAGGGAAAACAACGGGAAAGCCGCTGGTGCTGATCATCGAACTCAAGCAGTGGAGCGCTATAGAAGAAAATGCGGCAGGGCGGGAGAGCAGTGTCTCTATCTGTCTGTCCCGAGCGGAAAACCGTTTTGAGGAAAGGCTCCATCCTGTCCAGCAGACGCTGACCTACGCCAAGCATCTGCGGATGAACCACAGTAATGTGGCAGATGGGAAGATGGATGTGCGATGCCGTCAATTCCTCCATAATTTTAAGGATAAGGAGCAGCTCTTCCAGGGCAGTTATCAGGCATATGAGCCACTGCGGCATGAAACCTACACCAAAGGGGAAGAGGCGTTGCTGGCTGCGGACTTGAGAAGCTTGTTCTCTTCCGAGCCGAAGCCGGAGGTGGTGGAACAGTTTCTTACCGGCACCTATGTGCTGGGGCAGATCGGCTTTCAGGATTTAAGGAAAGTATTGGAGAAAAAAGAAAACGCAGCCATGCTGGATGACCAGATCGAGGTCAACCGCAAGATCTGCGGTATGATCGATCAGCTCCATAGTCCGCAGTTCGGCAAGCATCTGATGATCATCTCGGGCCCGCCTGGTACTGGGAAAACCGTGGTGGGATTGCACGCCATTTATGCCTACTGTCAGAAATTCGGCCCTTCCTGGCAGAACCGGGGCGGCTGCATCTTTGCGCTGCCCAGAAGCCGTACACTCTCTCTGGTCATTGCGGGCGCCTCAGGTGTGCCGCCCGCCTATCTGGATGCGGTCCCGCCGGGACGGGATCTGGTTGTTGTAGATGAGGCTCATCGGATTGAACAGCTGGAATCCACGATGACCAGCCTGTTTCAAAAGGCCAATATGGTGGTGGTACTGCAGGACGACCGGCAGCGGATCCGTATAACGGAAGAGGGGACGGCGGATGCTTTTCGGCGGTTTGCTCAGGCGCACGGCATTTCCTGCGCCACCTACTCTTTGGCATCTCAAAAGCGGGCGGGGTACCTGGGCAGCTATGTCTCCGACCTGGATAAGCTCTTTTATGACCGCCAGAAGCAGCCGTTGAAGCGGCAGTCTGCGCTGGAGCTGCGTTGCTGGGAGGATCTGAACGATCTGGACAGATACCTCCATGACCTGTGGTCAGCGGGCCGCCATGTGAAATGGTATGCGCCCTTCTGCTGGAAGTGGAGCTTTGATACAAGAATAAAGGATATTCATATCAGACAAGCTGCAGGAGATTTCAAGAAACCATGGAATCCACAGCCAAAAGAAGAACAGTACCGATGGTATGTAGGAGAAAAAGAGGAATATCTGGACCAGGTAGGCTGTATCTACACGGCACAGGGCCTGGAATTTGACGATACTGGTGTGATCTGGTGGGATGACCTCCGCTGGGATGAAGATATCCACGATTGGTGCATCGATCTGAGCAGAAACTGTGATACAGCATTTGTGACTGCGATCCGAAGCAGTCAGGCCAGTGAGCAGGAGATCGTGGAACTGGTGCTGAATACATACCGGGTGCTGCTTACCCGGGCCAAGAGCAGCGTCCATATCTGGTTCCGAGACCAGAACACGAAAGAACATGTGAGAAAGGTAATGGGTTTTTAAATGGCAGGCAAGAAATATGGGGTGATCTCTCTTTCTCTTGTGGCGAAGAGCCTGGATACCAGCCACTGCAGTGAAGAACAGATGGCGATCCTAACATGCGGACGCGTGATCTACATTTATTATGGACAGAAGTCGTTTTATGTTGGACAAACCGATCGGTTTTTAAAGCGGCACAAGGAACATATGGCAGAAGTGAAGACGGACTACCGGAAGTTTAAAAAAGTGGTGGTCCTCTTTGGTCAGTATGTGGATGGGAATTCCCAAAATGACCTGGAGGCGCTGCTGATCACCTATCTTACAGCGGACCAGGAGAAGTTGCCGCAGAAGGAAAAGCGGGTGTGCCGGAATGGAACCAAGGGCAATCGATTTGTGGATTATCCCTATCGGGGAGAAGTGCTGGCACAGGTGCTGACGCCCTTCTGGGAACAGGAACTGTACAGGGCCGGACTGGTGCATCAAAAGTCCCTGGATGGACTGCGCAACAGTATTCTGTTCAAGTATTCTCCCTTTACGGAACTGTCTGAGGAACAGTTTGAGCTGATCCATGAGATAGAAAAGGACACTCGAAGCTTCCTCGTCGAAGGGACGGTGGGAACGGGGAAGACCGTAGTGCTGACCAACCTGGCAGCCCGGCTTTGTGAACATCATGATTGGAATGTAGGGGTGGTAGTAAAGTCAAACTGGGTCCAGACCGCCCGCGGCATTTTTCGGGCCTATGGGCTTGGGAAAAACATTACGGTGGGGACCGCTTATCAGTTGATCCGGCAGAAGAAGCGATTCCATATTCTTTTGGTGGATGAGGCTCACCGGCTGCGATGGAACAGCCCGAAACAAAATCATGTGACCACAGGGATCTTTGATCCCAACGATCCCCGGAAGAATGAACTGTTCCTGCTGGGAGAAAGGACGGACCGGCTGGTGCTTCTCTATGACGCCATTCAGGCGATTCGTCCATCGGATATTCCATACCGGGATTTCCAGGATTATGTTCAGGAAAAGCATATGGAAAGGCGTATGCTCACCAAGCAGTTTCGTGTGCGGGTCCAGGATAAAGATGCGACCTACACGGCGGATGACTACGTCAACGGGATCTGTTCCTTCCTGCAGATCAAAGAGAGCGCGTTTGATCCGCGTGTGTTTCAGAACCCATCCAAGGATGCCTATTTTGGTATCGTGGATTCCATCCATGAATTGTTTGACTATGTGGATGAGCGGCGGCAGTATCATCCGAACGCCCAGTGCAGGGTACTGGCCGGATATGCCCGTCCCTGGGGAAGCCACTATAAACCGGGGCACAAGCGTTATGCGGAATTTGACTGGGTGGAGGATGAGGAACATCGTTGGAAATGGAATTCCACGTATAAAAACTGGATCGCGTTGCCAGGGAGCGAGGATGAGATCGGATCGATCCATGCGATACAGGGCGTGGACCTGGACTATGTGGGCGTCGTGATCGCGAAGGACCTGACCTGTCAGGGAGGGAAGGTGACGGCAGTCAAAGAGCACTATTTTGACACCAATGGGACGCCGCCGAAAGAGAGCTTTTCTCTGTCAGAACTCAGCGCATATGTGAGGCAGATCTATTATGTGCTCCTGACAAGGGGCATCAGCGGGATCAGGGTCTATTTTGAGGATCCCGCATTGAAAGAGCATTTTATGGAGGTTGTGGGCCGGACATGAAACAGGAGACGATACAGGAAATCAATCGCTTTCGGGACGCACGTCACTGGCGGCAGTTTCACAACCCCAAAGACCTGGCAATCTCCATTTCCCTGGAGGCGTCGGAACTGCTGGAACTATTTCAATGGAAGGGCAATGAGGAGGTCGTGGGCGTCAAGACCGAACAGCTGCAGGAGGAACTGGCGGATGTTCTTATCTATGCCGCTATGCTGGCAGATGATCTGGGATTTGACCTGGACGAAATTGTGAGGAAAAAGCTCGAAAAAAACAGCCGGAAATACCCTGTCGAGAAGAGCATCGGCCGCAAAGACAAATATACTGAGCTGGAATAAAATCGAATCCCCCGTTTGTACGCCAAAATCTGGGTATAAACGGGGGATTTCCATCAGAATTATGGGCTTGTCATCTCATAGTTTCAGATCCCCTGCAGCGGGACCATCGATGCGCTTGCCGTCCTCTGCAAACCGGGAGCCGTGGCAGGGGCAGTCCCAAGTGTGTTCCTGGGGGTTCCACTTCAGTGCGCAGCCCAGATGGGGGCAGCGTCTTGTGGTGGGGGTGAGCAGGCTGACCATGGCCTCCCAGCCGTTGACGGCCAGCTGGTGGCGGGGGTATGGAGCGGGAAGGGGAGAACACATCCGCATAAGGATTTGTTTTGCACTGGACTAGGTCGCTCAAAATCATAGCAGAGACTATGGCGGTGGTCATGCCCCACTTGTTGAAGCCTGTTGCCACATACAGACCTGATGTGGAAGCAGAGTAAGGCCCGATATAAGGAATGCTATCCAGACTTATACAATCCTGCGTAGCCCAATGGTATTTCTCCGTGGCCTTTGGGTAGCGCTTTGCGGCAAAGTCCTTGTAGCACATGCCATCCGCCGCTCACCAGCAGAAGGTCTCCGTGTTTGTGGAAGGAGAGGCCATTCTCTGACTCATCAATATACATGCCATCTACATTTGCTGCATGTTCCAAAGCCATGACATAGGAGTGGTGCTGATATAGCCTCAGAAAATAGCTGCCGTGCTTGTTAAGAAACAGGGAAAGTGGGTGGACACGATGATTTTCTCTGCGTGCATTCTGCCCCGGTCAGTGACCGCTGTGGTACCAATCAGCTCCCGCACCAGGGTGTGCTTATAGATGTGCAGACTCTTGGAGAGTGCAGAGAAAAATTGCAATGGATGGAACTGGGCCTGATTTGTAAGCATGACCGCACCTGTCGTGGGGAAGAGGAGAGGCAGATGGTCAGCAAATTCTGCGCCGGCCCCCAACTGCTCCAGGACGCTCAGTTCTGTCTCTAACGCTTCCCGGTTAGACATAAGCGGGTTTTTCTTCGAAGTCACAGTCCATGCCCTGGCACAGCATCCGGTAGTTCTGGAGGGCCGCCTCATTGGCAGAAAGGTATTGCTGTGCCCAGTCAAATCCAAAGGTTGGATAGGCTTATGGTAGATGAGTCTGTGAATGGTCAGCTTGGCGGTGGTATTTTTGTAATGCCGCTGCAAATCATTTTTTCTTCTGCCAACAGGGTATTCCGGCCTGGTGCAGAAAGTAGGCACACAGGACTCCCGCCACGCCCCGCCAATAAGTACATTGGTGGTTACATCCCGTTCGAATGAGGGAAAGTCTGTATACTCCCAAGTTTGCTCCCATACTGATTTCATGTCCGCGTCCTCCCATAATACAGTCATGGAATTAGTGTTTTCCAAATGAAGGGAAGTATACATGTGAGGGTGTATGTGGATAGGGAAGCAACATGTGTGAATGCGAGCCAAGGGTTTTATAAGAAAGCTAGATAAAACAAAAGGGCGGAGCAGATGGAGTACATGTATCCTTTTCGCCCTCAGTTAGATTACCGATAAGGAGGAAAGAATAAAAGATTCATAAAGTACACCTCTCGCTTAGGAGTTTGGCGTTTCTTTTGGTACGATATACCCATCATAACTTCCCATTATTTTTAATTCGCTATGACATTGTGTGGTTACTGGTCAATCTGCACAAAAATCCGTGAAATGCCGCCTCGTTACGGCCTGTTCAGAATGTCAAATTAGCAAATTCTTAGCACGGATGATGGCAGAAAACCCCTTCGCCACAAGGAAAATCAGATAGGCATAGTCAAAATGTCTACGAAAAATGGGAGGCAAAATTATGAGTACATCGCAGGAAAAGAAGCTACCGAGCAACAGAACCTACACCGTGGATGATATTGCCGCAATCCTTGGTATTGCAAAATCCACCGCATACCGCTTGGTGAATTCTGGAGAATTCAAAACAATTCGCATCGGTTATGCGATCCGTATTTCCAGGAAGTCGTTTGAGGACTGGCTGAAGATGGAAGAACCAGAAGAAATGAATGAGTAAACAATAAGGCTATAGCCCGGCGCCTCTACAATGTGCAGAGGTTTCCGGGCTATTTCTACGCCTATGTGCTTCTGAAGATATTGAACTCATATCAAAAATCAAATTGCATTTGATTAACAAGACAGGAATGCATTTTACGTTCTGTTATTTTATCATCTGGGCCAACTTCTCCAACTAAAAGTGGAGATTCTGGATTATGCTTGCCGGTATTTGTGGAAACTGTTTTTGCGCTGTAGTTAGCATAACAATATCGGCAACCATTCCGGCAAGTATTATAAGCACCTATATCAAGACTTTCAATACAACCACATTCAAGACGTTGGTTTTTGTCTTTTCCAACCTTCAAAGGACAATTCAAAAGAGCAGAAAACAAACGATCATCTATACACCGTGCATGATCAATTCCATATTTTTGTAAATCAATACCTTCTGCGCAAGTATCCATTTTGAGGCCGTAACTTTTTGCAATTTCCACAAGGCTTTTGGCAAGTAGCTCTTGCATATCTTGAGTAAACTTTTCGACAGAAAGCCCGGCAATGTTCTTTTCTGTATTCCTGTAGAAATCCAAAAAACTAATAGTACACTTCTTGGTGTATGGAGAGAGACGCTTTGCAAGTTCTTCAAAATAGTGAACATGGTATTCAAAAGTGTATGTTTCGTTTAAAAATATAGGGTCATAGCGCCAAATCACCTTTTCCGGGCCAATCATATCAGATAATTTTTGAAAAGCTGGTATGATAACATTATTTTTAGATGGGATTGATGCCTCCACATCTTGCCCATAGGCATTTAATGTGAACTGAAAATAATATGTGTAATCTTTCAGACGATCGAGTTTAGCCAACATTGGTGTTGGATTTTTTGTCCAAAAAACAATGCCATCGACAACATCAGGATTTAAACTTATTTTACTGATCTGATGCGCATTCATTGGATTTCTTACCAATGCATAACCTTCTTTAATTCGATTGAAAAACCATTCGGAATAATATGTTGGTATGTCCGTTCGTCTACTAGCGCTTATTATCATGGCACTTATCACCTCAATTCGATAACAAGTTGTGCTCCATCGTGATCAGACTGATTCTGCACATACTGATAAGATATTTTTTGAAAAGATGGCGACTGTCTGTGGTAATAATTAGTCCATCGCTCTGCGCCTAAATCTCCATTTGGAAATGCACTTCTAGCATATGCGTTTCCGCAAAATCCGGCATCTTCAAGCATGTCAAGAAAATTATACCACCTATTTCGCCCTTTATTGCAACTATCGACATCTGTAATAATAATTAAAAACGGTGAATCTTGAGAGCGGTTTGAAATGATATTATCGATAATTCCTTGAAACAAATCAAGAGTTAGGTGCTCTTGATTTGTGTTATAAAGATGCGATAGCAGATACTGAATTACAACAACATTATAATGTATGCGTGCAGGTCGCCCATCAGAAAGCACAACAAAAATATCTTCCCGACGTAGTTTAGCTGTGATGTTATTAGTCGTCGCTGTATATGTCTTAATTCTATTATGAATGGTTTCCCATAAAGGATTACGGTCATAACCCTTGTAATAAATATTTTTACCTTCGGCAACCTCTTCAAAAGCCATCAGATCAGGTGTTGCTCCGCAACCTATAGAAAAGATATTAAAATATGGGTACCAAGAAGTATCTACAAAATCTAAGGCATTATGGATTTGTTGTGAATACTTCTCCGTAAATCGAACAACATATCTGAGCAACAAATTGGGACATGTATAGTCACAGCGGCCACCATATTTCGGATACCAATGAACTTGGTCCAGGCAATCATCGCAGTTGTGATTGCAATTTCCCTTATTGTCGCAATCACGGCCACAATATTCTGCCGAAGATCGATCATATTCTTCTTGACACCATTGCACCAATGTATCCTGTAACATATTTGCGCCTCCTATGGCAATAGTTTGTTATACTTGATGCGCATATTGCACATATTGCAATTTAATTTCTGACTTCATTATACCATTACTTATTATCTTCGACAATGAACAACTGTAACTCACTAGCTTAAATTTTACCATCGCCGCACACCATAGGATTAGACCTATGGTGCTTTTTATGCCGAAAACTGCCCCGAAAGGAGTCGAAAATCCCATGTTTTTTCTTCCACAATCAGTCGAAAGACCGCCGCCCATAGGTTTTCACCTCCGGGGCATCTGGGCAGCGTAGAGACCGCCTTTTTCCTAAAAACCAACACTTTTTCAGACCGCCGAAGGGAGGTGATAACATGGCGGTATTTCGCATTGAGAAAACCCGCGACTACACGGTGATGTCTAACCACCACCTGCGCAACGCTGGCCTGTCCCTGAAATCCAAAGGGCTGCTCTCCGTGATGCTGTCCTTGCCGGAGGACTGGAACTACACCACCAGAGGCTTGGCCAAAATCTGCAAGGAGGGTACGGACAGCATCGGTTCCGCCCTGAAGGAGCTGGAGCGGGCCGGGTACATAAGTCCGCAATCGGCTCCGGGACAGCAAGGGCAAGATCGTGGATGTGGAGTATGTCATCTATGAGACGCCCCATCTCCCAGACACGGGCCAGCCGTGTGAGGACGAGCCGGATACGGCTTGTCCAGATACGGAAAACCCGGATATGGATAACCCATGTCTGGAAAACCGGCCGCAATTAAATAAAGAGAAAAGAAATCCTGAAGAACAAAATACTCATTCACTAAGCACGGAAGGATCAAATCCTATCCAATCAAGCCCCCAACCCCCCGCAGGGGCCAAACGGACCGGACGGGACTGGATGCAGGAGCGAGAGAACTATCGGGAACTTATTTTGGAGAATATCGAGTATGACTATCTATGCCGGGATGACCGGCTGGATCGGGATTTGCTGAATGAGTTGGTGGAGCTCATGGTGGATACCGTCTGTTCCCGCAGGGAGATGATCCGCATTGCCGGGGACGACTATCCGGCGGAGGTGGTCAAATCTCGGTTCCTGAAGCTGAACAGTTCCCACATCGAGTATGTGCTGGACCGTATGCGGGACAACACCACCTATGTCCGCAACATCAAGAAATATCTGCTGGTTGCCCTGTATAATGCCCCGGCCACCATCGACAGCTACTATGCGTCCCTGGTGAACCACGACCTGTACGGCAGCGGAGAAAGGAGGTAATCACTCATGCAGGAAGAAGTCACTCAGCGCACCGTTGCCCTCTGTGTGGAGGCCACCAAGCTCTCCGCCGGGATGCTGCAACAGGCCATGAAAAAAGTGCTGGACGAGATGCAAAAAGGCGTGACCGGCCACAAGACCAAGCTGCACCACGGCAAGCAGACCCTCCGGCAGCTGATGAAGCATAACACCGGCGTTTCCAACATCGAGATCACCGACCAGAACATCCGGGTCTTTTCCGCCACCGCCAAGAAGTACGGCATTGACTTTGCGCTGAAAAAGGACACCAGTGGCGACATACCCCGTTATCTGGTGTTCTTCAAGGGACGGGATGCCGACGTTATTACGGCGGCTTTTAGGGAGTTTTCCGCAAAGAACCTGGAGAAAGCTCTATCCGCAAGGAGCTGGAGCAGGCAAAGCAGCAGTCCAAAGCCCAGCACCGCCAGCGGGAGAAGGTCAAAACCAAAGACCGGGGTGTGGAATTATGACGGTTGACTTGAAGAAGGTTCTCATCCTCAACCTTCCGTATCTGCTGTTCGTGTATCTCTTTGACAAGCTCTGCCAGGCGGTGCGCCTTGCACCCGGCCTTGACGCCTCTGAAAAGTTCCTGCATTTGAGCCAGGGCTTTACGGAGGCGTTTTCTTCTGGGCTGCCCAGCCTGTATCCCCTGGATCTGCTGGTGGGCATCGCCGGGGCGGTCATCGTCCGGCTGGCAGTGTACGCCAAAGGGAAAAACGCCCGCAAATACCGCAAGGGCATCGAGTACGGCAGCGCCCGGTGGGGCACGGCGGCGGATATTGCCCCCTATGTCGATCCGGTCCCTGACTGGAACATCCATCTGACCCAGACGGAAAAGCTCACCATGTCCAGCCGCCCAAAAAATCCCAAGTACGCTCGGAACAAAAATATCCTGGTCATCGGCGGCAGTGGCAGCGGCAAGACCCGTTTCTTCGTCAAGCCCTCCCTCATGCAGATGCACAGCAGCTATGTGGTCACCGATCCAAAAGGGCAGCTTTTGTCCGAGGTGGGAACCATGCTGCGGCGGGGCGCCCCCAAGCTGGACGAGAACGGAAAGCCCATGCGGGACGCCCACGGGAAGGTCGTCTATGAGCCGTATCGCATTAAAGTCCTCAACACCATCAACTTCAAAAAGAGCATGAAATACAACCCCTTCGCCTACATCCGGTCGGAGAAAGACATCCTCAAATTGGTCAATGTCATCATCGCCAACACCAAAGGCGACGGGGAAAAATCCTCAGAAGATTTTTGGGTGAAGGCCGAGCGCCTTTTGTACTGCGCCCTGATCGGTTACATCTGGTACGAGGCGGAGCCGAAAGAAAAGAACTTCCTCACGCTGCTGGAGCTCATCAACGCATCGGAGGCCAGAGAGGACGACGAGGAATTTCAAAGCCCTGTTGACCTGCTCTTTGCCAAGCTGGGGAAGGAACACCCGGACCACTTCGCCGTGAAGCAGTACCGCAAATTCAAGCTGGCCGCCGGCAAGACCCTGAAATCCATCCTGATTAGCTGCGGTGCCCGCCTTGCTCCCTTCGATATAGCGGAGCTACGGGAGATCATGTCGGACGACGAACTGGAGCTGGATACCCTGGGCGACCGAAAAACGGCGCTGTTCCTCATTATGAGCGACACGGATACAACATTCAATCTCGTCATCGCCATTCTGCAATCCCAACTCACAAATCTGCTCTGTGACAAGGCAGACGATGTGTACGGCGGCAGGCTGCCCGTCCATGTACGCTTTCTTCTCGACGAGTTTGCCAACAGTGCGACACGTTCCTAACTGAAAAGGTTAGGCGTGAAGCTGAAAAAAACAAGAAAATTGAAAGGAGTTTCATCCAAATCAGTTTCATAGAACTGATATTCCGACAGGTGGAATGATTGGGTAACGCCCTGAAACGCCTGCCCTAAGACTGCGCCGGGCATGGTGCAAGCGCAAAGACGCACTGTGTCCGAGAGCGCGCGGAAGTCGGCGGAAGTCTGTCCTAACGGGTCAAGCCGAGGAAAGCGCCCCAGCGGTGGGGTGTGCGGATGATACGCCGGGGGTCTACAAAATGCCCATGGTGAGAATGTGCGGTGAAGCGCACTGACGAAGCCCTGAATGTACGGGGCAAGACGAATGAGCCGCAGAAATGCGGTTGCCGCCTATGGCGGTGTGCGTGGGGACGAGTAAGAGTCGTTAGTATGAAACTCCCTGCGGCGTTACAGGCGCCGCCCAAGCGCACTGGCTTAAAGGGGCCACCTAAAGGTATATGCACAGATAGGAATATCGGAACGTGGAAAGGTTGGAGCATGGAGCGCATTGCGACGCTATGAAGTGCTGGCGCGGAAAGCAGACTGTATAACGTGCCTTTATCCAACTGAGAGCGGTGCCGCGACCGTTGAAGCCGCTGTAATGGCTGTGGAGGAACAGGCACCAGTCGGCTTTGAAAGCAAGAATAAAAGAACAGTATTCATAGGTTCGAGTATGACTAAGAAAGGCACGCCCCAAAGGAGGTATGCCGACTATGACAGTGAAGAAGTTGCAAAAGAAAGCGAAACTGCGCAACGCTGAATACTTCGGCTTGCAGGATGTATTGGACAGGCTCTATGCCCAAAGTGCGGAAAACAAACGTTTTACTGCGCTGATGGAGCTGGTGGCCGCTGATGAAAATATCTTACTTGCTTACCGAAATATCAGCAAAAACAAGGGTAGCAAAACGGCGGGAACGGACGGAAAAACTGTCCGCTACCTGTCAAAGTTCACAAACACAGCACTCATTCACTATATAAAAAGGCGGTTGGAGCAGTACCAGCCCCAGCCGGTGCGCCGGGTGGAAATCCCCAAAGGAGACACAGGGAAAACTCGCCCTCTGGGAATCCCTACGATTGCCGACAGGCTGATTCAGCAATGCTTCCTGCAAATTCTGGAACCAATATGCGAAGCGAAATTCCATGAGCGGAGCAACGGTTTCCGTCCCAACAGGAGCGCGGAACACGCGCTGGCACAGTGCTACGCAATGATACAAAAACGCGGTCTGCATTATGTGATTGACATTGATATAAAAGGTTTCTTTGATAATGTCAGCCACGGAAAACTGCTCAAGCAGATGTGGAACATGGGCATACAGGACAAGCGTGTGCTGAGTATCATATCCGCCATGCTGAAAGCGGAAGTTGCAGGAATCGGTTTTCCGAAAAAGGGAACGCCCCAGGGCGGTATCATTTCCCCACTGTTATCCAACATCGTCTTGAACGAATTGGATTGGTGGATTGCCAGCCAGTGGGAGAATATGCCGACACGCAAAAACCGTGAATATGCGCGGTCTGACAATGGGGTTATTGACAAAAGCCAGAAGTATGAAATGCTCCGAAAAGGCTCTGCTCTAAAAGAGTGTTACATCGTCCGGTATGCCGATGACTTCAAAATCTTCTGCCGTAAGCGGAGCGACGCAGTAAAACTCTTTGCAGCCGCAAAAGATTGGCTAAAGGAACGGTTGGGGTTGGATATCAGCCCCGAAAAGTCCAGAATCGTCAATTTGAAAAGGCAATACTCTGAATTTCTCGGTTTCAAGCTAAGAACCGTGAGAAAAGGCGTCAAGAGCAACGGCACAGCGAAGTACGCGGTAGAATCGCACATGAGCGACAAGGCAATCAAGAAAGTTAAGCGGCAAACACGGGAAATGGTGAGAAGAATTCAATCCCCGGCAAATGTGAATGAGGAATACAAAGCCATTGGAGCCTATAACGCCTATGTTTCAGGCATCCAAAATTACTACCGTTATGCTACCCACATCAGCAAAGACATTCGTAAAATCGCCCTCGGCATCACTCGAACCATGCAGAACAGATTGAAAGAACGCTTGCAAAAGCAAGGAAACCCTTTGCCCGCCTACATTGCGGAGCGGTATGGAAGAAGCAAGCAAATTCGCTATGTGAGCGGACAGGCAGTTATCCCTATTGGGTATGTCCAAACCAAAGCGCCGCTTTACAAACGGCGGGAAGTGAACCACTACACGGAACAAGGCCGCAGAAGTATCCACAGGAATCTGGAATCCGTGAATATGAGCATTTTACATTACCTCATGCGGAACCCGGTACAGTTTGCAAGTGTGGAACTGAACAACAACAGATTGGCCTTGTACTGCGCCCAACATGGGTGCTGCGCCGTTACCAAACAGCCGCTTGAAATCGGGGACATTCATTGTCACCACAAGCTCCCGCGAGAGAAAGGCGGTAACGACCAATACGGGAATCTGGTACTGGTTACAGAGGCCGTCCATATTTTAATCCATGCCACCTATAGCGAGGTAATTGCACGCTTTGTTCAAACATTGCGGTTAAACACAAGACAGCGTGCGAAGTTGAACACTTTGCGCAAAATAGCAGGCTTATTCTCAATCTAAACGCAATCGCTCACTGAAAACTGTATCTATTTACAATTCTTTCAAAGTCGATGGAACGCCGTGTACGGTGAAAGCCGCACGCACGGTGTGAAGCGGGGGAAAAGACGGAAAGCGGCGCTGACGCGCCGCTCAGGTCTTACCTATCGCTATTCGGTCAGATACCCAATTTCGACAAGTTGATTGCCACCATCCGGAGCCGGGAAATCTCGGCTTCTATTATTTTGCAGTCCCAAAGCCAGTTAAAGACCATCTACAAGGACGCCGCGGATACCATTGTGGGCAACTGCGACACCACCTTGTTTTTGGGGGGCAAGGAGAAATCCACCCTGAAAGAAATCTCGGAGCTGCTGGGCAAGGAGACCATCGACAGCTTCAACCAATCCGAGAACCGGGGCAGCCAGGTTTCCCACGGCCTCAACTATCAGAAATTAGGAAAGGAGCTGATGACCCAGGACGAGATCGCAACGATGGACGGAAACAAGTGCATCTTGCAGCTTCGCGGGGTGCGGCCGTTTTTCAGCGACAAGTTTGATATAACGAAGCATCCCCGCTACAAGTACCTTGCCGACGCCGACAAGAAAAACATTTTTGACATTGAACGGTACATGAAACGCAGACCGGCTATTGTGAAGCCGGACGAGCCTTTCGATCTGTACGAATTGAAAGCAACCGACCTTCAACCCAACAATTCAAATGAACGAAAGGAACTGTGATTTATGGATTTCTTTACAAACGCTATCGATGTTTTGCAGACCCTGGTGATTGCCCTGGGCGGCGGCCTGTGTGTATGGGGCGGCATCAACCTTCTGGAAGGTTACGGGCAGGACAACCCTGCCTCCAAAAGCCAGGGGATCAAGCAGCTCATGGCGGGCGGTGGTGTTGCCCTCATCGGCATCACCCTGATCCCCCTGCTGTCCGGCCTTCTCTCTGCCTGATGCCCTTTCAGACCCAGCGGGGGCTTCTGTTTCATAGCAGGAGCCTCCGCAAAGGAGGTGATCTCCCTTGATATTAGATATGATCGAGGAGTGGTTCAAGGAACTGCTCATTGACGGTATCATTTCAAACCTGACCGGGATGTTTGATACCCTGAATACAAAGGTGGGCGAGATCGCCGGGGAGGTCGGCATGACGCCCGCCGCCTGGAACAGCAGCATCTTCAATATGATCCGCAACCTCTCGGAGACAGTAATCGTCCCCATCGCGGGCATCATCCTCACCTTCGTCATGTGCTACGAACTGATCCAGCTCATCATCGAGAAGAACAACCTCCACGACTTCGACACCTGGATTTTCTTCAAGTGGATTTTCAAGACCTTCTGTGCGGTACTGATCGTCACCAACACCTGGAACATCGTCATGGCGGTGTTCGATGTGGCGCAGAATGTGGTCAGCCAGTCGGCGGGGGTCATCATCTCGGATGCGGGCATCGACATCTCCGGCGTGGTGGGCGATCTGGAGACCCAGCTTGCCGACTGGAGTGTGGGTGCACTACTGGGGCTGTGGTTCCAGAGCGTGTTCGTGGGGCTGTGTACGCAGATACTTTCCATCTGCATCTTCCTGGTGATCTACGGCAGAATGATTGAGGTGTATTTGGTGACCTCCATAGGACCCATTCCTTTTGCCACAATGGTCAATCGGGAGTGGGGCTCCACGGGACAGAACTACCTTCGCTCCCTGCTGGCCCTGGGCTTCCAGGCCTTTCTCATTATGATCTGTGTAGGCATCTACGCGGTGCTGGTGGAGGGCATCTCCACATCCGGCGATAACATATCCGCTGCCATCTGGGGCTGTATGGGCTATACGGTTTTGCTGTGCTACACCCTGTTCAAGACCGGCAGCCTGGCAAAATCTCTGTTTGGGGCGCATTAAGGAGGTGTGAAACATTGGCTTATGTAACAATCCCGAAGGACCTGAGCAAGGTGCAGAGCAAGGTATGGTTCAATAAAATAGCACTAGCACATCTAAATAAGAAGATCACCCAAAAGATCCTGAAGTATAAAAAGAAGTTGGAAACACTATATGGGCAGAAACTTTTAGAGTCAATTATTCAAGATAATCAGCAAAACTCTATCCTAATAATGCTCGATACATTATCGACAACGACAAAGCGCATGTATGAAGATATTTCTGACATTAGAAATGCTATCATTAGAGTATGATTTGCTTTTAATGCACAACACTACTTTTAGTGAAACTCATTTTTATTGACTTAGAAAAAAGGTGCTGTAGAAAAACAGGTTAAACTTTTTGAGTATGAAAAGTGTATCTCATTTTTATATCAGTTGCAATTATTTCTGCTTACAGTTACTCCATTTCGAAGAAACAAGCTTTCTCTATTTTTGAAAATCCAAGGGGGCGTTTTTAATAATTAAATCAAAATCTAATGCATCTATTAATTCTTTTGCGCGCATTCCTTCGTGATATGCTAATCCAGGCCCCAAAAGTCTAAAAAGTCGTTTCACCTTTCTTTTCCCTTTTGACCCTGTAGGAATAGGACACGGTGCAATTCCTAAAAACTTATCTTAAAGCTCTAAACTATCCAGCCACTCGTCGAAGGACTTTCTGGAGATCCGGATGGCTGTGCCGATGCGTACGCTTTTGAAGTACCCTTTCTTGACCAGGGTATAGGTAGATGACCGCCCGATATGGAGGACCGTTGCAATCTCTTCCACCGTATAGGCGCGGGTCTGGGGCTGCAATTCTTTCTCTTTTTGTTCCATGATTTTACCTCCTGATATGTCGCCGGATGGGCCGTTTTGATGCCGTTATGCCGGGCAGCAAATCCTCCTTCCTGCTAATTTCTTGCTAATACGACTTTTGAAAAGCGGTTAAAAGCAGGGGATTATAGGGACAATTTGCGATTAGGTGTATCCGCCGTACAGCATGATATGAAACGAGAAGAAACTGTAGAGGAAGTAGAGAAGAACACAGAATGGGAACGCCATACTCCACAGACTCCATCTGCGCAGTGGTGTGGAGAAGTTCCCGCACCGCTTCGGCCTGCATGGGGAGTCCAGCAGTGTGGACGAGATGTTCTTCCCCGATCTGCTGGCGAACTTCCGTCCAGCGGCGGTCTGCCTGATACGCCGGACTGCGTTATCAATCCAGTTCAGATGGCGTGCGGTCTCCTCCAGCTGACGGGCGGCGGCGTACAGTGCGAGGCCGTTGCGCATCCATTGGGTGGTGTGACCGCATCTTCATCGAGGACTGAGAGGAGCGAGATGGTTGCGTGGGCGATGATATCACACACATGGACGGGGACGATCGTTTTCGTATTCATGTTTTCCTTCCTTTTTGATTCAGTGTTTGGTAGTGTGTGCTACTGTCAAACACGATGCTCCTTTGCGGTTGGAAAAGCTATTCAGCAAACCCACCGAACTTTTTGCTGTGGTTTCGCTTATGATTGACAGTTTCCAGAGCAGAGGGTGGCTGTGTTCAGCCGCCCCCTGCTCCAATCGTTTTGGATCGTCTCTACGGGTCCTTCTCTTGCCGTCTGAGGGGCGAGTGTTGCGCCTCCTTAGGCTCTACAGTTAATACAGGTATTTTGCTCCCTGCTCGTAATCGTCAAATGTAGTTAAATTAAGATCCCGCCACTTAGTGGCGAGGTCTTAACGTTTATAAAATTGTGGTTTTGACTATTTGGGAACTAAAAAGTGAAAGAATCTTTTGTATTCTTTCATTCTATAAAATCAAATCTAATCACATGGTCCACTCCAAATTACATAGCGACAACAATTCTAAAAATTTCCTGGCCGTCCAGGGTAGGTGGCGATCAGCACTATAGGCTACATATACCTGACTTTGTTTATCAAAATCTCGCAGGGGGACCAGTACCACCTGGTCGTACAGATTTTTTACAGCTAAACATATCCTACCAGTCACTTCAAAAGTAAAGGCTATCCCCATCCCTTTGGCACACAGGTGAAGCAGGCTGTTCATCTCATTGAGTTGGATTAGAGGCGCCGCATTCACTCCCAGATGGTCTAAGTATAGATCGGTCAGATTCCGGCTTTGGGTCCCGACAATATTCATCAGCAATGGCTCCTCGCTTAATAATGCACGCAGGTCCGTCCTAGTGAGTTTTTCTGGGTCATATGCGATCCCTCTGCGGGCTAGAATCTCACGGGGGATGACAAGGCAGAAACGATTATCAAAATTCTGAGCAGCACGTATCCCTGGGGGTAGCCCACTGCTGAAGTTGCATATTGTCAGATCTAAGTGTCCAGCTAATAGGTCGGACAGCAACCCCTTAGACTGTCCCGTGCGAATGTCTAATTCAATATACGGGTTCTCCTGATGAAACCGAGGAAGAAGTTCAGGTAGGATAGCTCGTTGTAAAAAAACAGTAAAGCCTATCGTAAGTTTGCCTCGCCTGTGCATACAAATCTCATCCAACTCTACTGCCAGCTCCCGCTCACCTTGAATTACTTCTCTGGCAAAACGATGGAAACGCTCACCCGCATAAGTTAACTGCAGTTTTGGCGTGCGCTGGAATAATTTGACATCATAGGCGCCTTCCAAACGACGAATCTGTTCACTGACTGCTTGCGGAGAAGTAAACAGATTTTGAGCCGCCTGTGTGATACTCCCTGACTCTACCACGGCGACGAAATATTTTAGGTTCATGAGGTTCATTTTATGCCTCATCTCCTTCCAACTTTTTATTATATGTGCTTTTATCTTAAATAACAAGATTTTTCTTGTTATTTCATTCATAAAATTCATGATTTTCTTTTTGTAAAATATGTTATAAAATTGCAATGTCAAAGCCAAGTGTTATTGAACAAAACACCGAATTACTTTGTTCAGTACACGGCCCTAATAATTCCTGGCCAGGAAACCAAAAGGGAACAATATTGACAGAAAAGGAGCAATTATATGAAGGAGATCGTCTGTTCTTTTGACAGGCCACATTCTTTCTCAGAACTGTTCCAGCTAGGATCCATGTCCTTTCAGGTAGATGTAGAGTGGGCTAAATGGCCTGATGAATTTATGGGGATCCATGTCATGAACACTTGCTGGGGAGACGATGGTTTTCTTTATGCTGCCACCGACCGCAGCGAGGCACCTATTGTAGTGATGGATGGAAAAGGGCAGTTTGTCAGGGCTATAGGTCAGGGGCTATTCCAAAAAGCGCATAGTGTCTTTTGTACTGCTAAGGATACCCTGATTGTAGCTGACGCAGGCAAGAACTCCCACTTCATTAGGGAAATTACGCCCCAAGGCCAACTTGTGCGTACCTTCGGGACCCCTGGTGTTCCGGGAAACAGCGGCTATGAGTTCGACTATTTCATTACCATGGAGGCAGAAAATCGTCAGCCCACGCAGCATCCTTGGTGCACCGATCCAAAAGCTATGGCCCGTCTGGACAGTATCCAAAAGCGAGGTGGCCCCTTCTGCCGTCCTTGTGCTATGCTTCTCTCAGATGATGGTATGTATTACGCTGCAGACGGCTATGGGAACTGTGCTGTCCACCGCTTTGATTCCAATGGGAATTATTTAGATTCCTGGGGATCCCCCGGTACTGAGCCTGGCGCCTTTCGTATCGTCCACGCGATACTCATAGACCGCTTTGACAGGGTATGGGTAGCCGACCGTGAGAATTGCCGAGTCCAACTATTTACCCGCACTGGAGATTTACTGGCTGTCACTAAAGGCGGAATGTCACGGGCCGGCGGGATTTGGGCTGATGCTAAATTCCTCTATGTAGGAGAATTGGACGGGGGTCTTACTCTTATTGATCTGGAACGACTGGAGGTAGTCGGACAGACTGCTGGTGCCGGCCAATTCTTCCGCATCCACGGTATTACCGGCGACTCAGCAGGAAACCTCTATCTGTCCACTAATAAATGGGGCCCTAATCAAAACAATCTAATTAGGCTAGTCCGGGTTTGACCTGGCAGCCTCTTATCAGAAAGGAGAACAATTATGAGCGTCGGTAACCGTATTTTTCTGCAACGTAATCTGCCAGATCCTAAAATAATGGAGCAATTTCGCAACCTGCCAGCCGCTAATGTGGCAGACACTATGGGACGTTCCTGCGCACTGTGCAGTGAGATTCACCTGATTAACCGCCCCAAGGACTCCATTATGGTAGGTGCCGCTCTGACAGTAAAGGCCCGCCCTGGAGATAACTTGTTCATTCACCGGGCTCTGGACTTAGCCGGGGAGAATGATGTAGTCGTTGTTTCCAATGAAGGGGACAGATCTCAGTCTCTAATGGGAGAGATTATGGCTGTATACGCAGAGCATACCCGTAAAATTCGGGGTATCGTCTTGGATGGTCCAATCCGTGACGTGGACGAACTGTCCAAGATGGAGCATATGTTCCTCTACGCTACCGGCTCCACCCCAGGCGGTCCCTATAAGGAGGGGCCAGGAGAGATCAATGTTCCAATTTCCGTAGGTAACATTGCGGTTAATCCTGGAGACATTGTTTTAGGGGATGCTGACGGTGTCATCATTATTCCTCGGAAAGATGCCGACAAAATTTTGGAAACCGCTATCCCATTTGCCGTTGCTGACGCAGGGAAAGTAGATGCTGCTCGTACCGGCAAAGCAAATCGCCAATGGGTAGCGGACACCCTGGAGAAGAAGGGTGTAGAGATCATCGACGATGTATATCACGGGTAAATCTCCAGATAACATCGGCGCGTTGTACCACAGGTTGAATTCAGATCTCTGCTCGTTACTCTGGAAGCATATAAAAACGTTAGGAGGGTCTTTATGTCAGGACTAGCTCTAATTGGCTACTTGATGATTTTTTCCCTGATGGTCATAATCATTACCAAGAAAATGAGCGCCTTTTCCGCACTGATTTTGATTCCCCTGGTCTTTGGTATCATCGCTTGTATCTATAACGGCGAAAATCCATTTGTCTTGGGCTCCTATATCAGTGACGGGATTGCCGGTATCGTCGGTACCTTTACCACTGTACTTTTTGCTATTACATACTTCGGTCTTATGTTTGCCGCAGGCCTATTTGATCCTATCGTAGATAAAATTGTCAAGGTCGTTCACGGTGACCCGCTCCGGGTCCTAGTAGGCACCGCCGCAATGGCTATGTTGGTAGCCTTGGATGGAGATGGCAGCACCACATATATCATCTGTGCTACTGCTTTAGTCCCCATCTATGATTTGCTAAAAATCAAAAAGTTGTATCTCTGCTGCCTAATGATTCTTTCTGCTTGCATTATGGATATGATGCCCTGGGGTGGTCCTACGGTTCGTGCCATGGTCACTTGCGGGCTAACCTCCGATGTTATGTTCCGTTCACTGCTACCCAGTATGATTTGTGGAGCTCTCTATGTGCTTGCGTTGGCTGCTTATTTTGGTATCAAGGAACGCAAGCGTTTGGGTATCATTGACGTTTCTGGCAGCCAAGGAAGCTATGAATTCCGCCGCCAACTCAGCGAAGATGAGCTTTCACAGCGCCGTCCCAAACTGTGGGCTTTCAACCTAATTCTTACTCTTGCTCTGATGGTATTGCTAGTCGCTGGTCTGCTCAGCGCCAATGTTACCTTTGCCATTGGCTGTGGCATTACTCTGGTAGTCAACTGGCATGATTCAGGTATGCAGATGAAATTAGTCAAGACAAAGGGGCACGAGTACGTTACTACCTTGGCAATGATGGCCAGTGCAGCTGTACTGGTGGGTATTATGAGCGGAACCGGTATCTCTGATGCCATTGCTCATCACCTCTCTGAGTTAATTCCCGAGGCACTAGGAAATCACTTCCCGGCATTGCTAGCTCTTATCTCTCTGCCTGGCGACTGGTTTTTGTCGGTGGATTCCTTCTATTATGGCGTGCTACCCATTCTATCAGAGGCTGGCTATGCCTATGGCTTCACCAGTGTGAATATAGCCATCGCCTCTATCATGGGGCAAGCTATCCATATGTGTAGCCCATTGGTTGGATCCTTCTATGTAGCCCTTAATCTTACTGGTCAGGACATGATCAGTGTACAGAAAATAGTGGTCCGCTGGGGGCTTGGGCTATTTGTAGCATTCTGTATTGGCGCGGTAGCTACTGGTGCCTTCCCTCTATAAGGATAAAGGGTACTGTTCTCAAAAGATATTTAGCTAGTTTATTGTATCCTACAGTCATAATAGGAAAACCTGGAGTATGCTCAGAATCAAAAAAATTAGGCGAAACAGTTAAAGGTATCCGGATTTGTGAGATATTGATATAGTAACAGGCAGGGGACAAAAATTTGTCCCCCGCCTGTTTTATAATAATATTATTTTGTAGGTGTGGCTGAAACCCTCTTCATCGTGATGGCGTTGTCCTACTGGTTGCAGGTGATGGCACCGTACAGTTTTCTCCACAGACAGTCCATGTAGGACACATGGTCTTTCTCCCCCTGGATGTATTCCTCTAGAGCTTTTGTAGACTGGCCAGTAAATATTTTTCTGGAAGGAACAGCTTTTCAGCTTCCCGTCTGTGGTCTGCGGAGCTTACTGTATCGTCATATGCATTACCCGCCTCTGATGATATTGGTATCCTGATTATCAGTCATGGGGGGGGATCGGGCGCGGTCACGGAGAGGGAATGGCGCAACCACCCCGCAGTGGATCATCTGTGCCAGTTGGACTCAGCTCTCAGCAGTCTCCAGTAGTTCCTTTTCCTCCATTTTATAAGTTTACCGCTCTTTGCAACTGACCACACAATGCCACATCCCCGCGGGAAAAGCCATTCAAAAAATCCAACGAGAAATGCGCCCTCGCTTTGACGTAGACACCCAGGTCACATGGTCGGCCCGGTGGGCGGCTACAGATCCTCTGCCATGACCTGGGCGCTGTATTCCGCAAGGCCCATGCCCGTCTACTCCTGACAGTAGTCCTCCATCTTCCGTTGCAGGACTTCCTTTTCAGCCGCGTTGAGGTGATAGGAGAGGACCGTTCCACTGCCGTCCGCCGGTGGAGTGCAATCTCTAATCGCAGACCTGACCGGATGCCATATCGTAGTTGGCGTAGACATTCAGCCAGTCGCCGTTCTTTGTAGTGCAGACCTGAGTCCCGAAAACCGCATCCACGTCGAAGGACGTCTCCAGGTAAAAATTCAGGAGGCCGTCCACCTCGGAGATATCCTCCGCCTGGTATAGCATCTGTTCAAAAGAGGAGGCCCCGCACTCTCCCCGCAGGTAGGAGCGTAGGAGCCGGACGGCATCTAGGAACTCTAGAGTCCGTTCCATCTGAAGACAGGGTCCTATCCAGACTCCCGGATGTGGAAAACGGCGAACCGCTTTGCGGCCTCCAGTTCCTGCAGGGCCTGCTGATCCCCCTGCCAGAGCTTCCGGCTGACGTAGCTGTACTCCCGCTCAGGGACCAACTCATTGATGAGCAGGTCCAGATAGTCCCCGAGCTTATCCTACACGGTCTCATCCTTTAGCTGACGATTCAGCGCATCCAATCTCTCTCCGTCAAAAGAGGATAATCTCTGTCTCCTGCATTTCTGGTACCTCCTCTTAACATAGCCCTGTGCGGACCAGGCATCTTAGCTTCCTCTATCGCTTGGGGAGTGTTTTGATCCAGACCCGGCTCACAGTAAAACTCATAAGGGCCAATCCTCCAGCGAATCCCAGGCAGGTCTAGAAAGCGGTCACCAGCGCGGTCCAGGATTTCCAGATTGAATTCAATGGCGTTTTCCACTCCGAAGGGCATATCCCGGCCGCTTCTGTGATAGAGCACACAGACCGCCGGCCAGTCCGCCACCTCCAGGTAACTCTGTGAGAGACCCTGTACAGTTTGGTATCCATGACCTGCTCCGGGGTTGTCACCGCACCGGAGGTATAGCAGCTTTCGCTGGGGCCCGTTTCCCAGCCCAGAAGGATGCTGGTGAACCGGATCGGCGCAATCGCCGGTGTCACGTGGGGAGTATACGCTCCGCCCGGTCCAACACATCATCCAGCTCGTTGCTACCCGCCGCCCAAGGCAGATAGGAGGACATATCCTCCAGCAGATTCCGGACGACGGCAATCTGACGCCTGCGTCTCCGTCTATTGTGCGTTCCAGCTCTCCTCGGTCTCCCGCCGATATTGGCCAGCTAGGTCACGTTTTTCCCCGAACAGGGGCCGCACATGTGGGAAGCCATAGTGTTCCCCCTCTGCGGTCTCATCGTACCGGCCCAGTACATCGTGGAGCGGTACATCGCACATGGTGAAGAACTCACCACGCACTGAGCAGGTCCGTTCGGACGGATCGACAGACTCTATAACGCCGCCCCGCAGTTCGAAATCGCCGGGGCCTCCATAATGTTCTGTGCCAACGAACAGCCCGGTTTGACCGCAGTTCCACTCCCATGTGACAAACTCAACTCCGTATCTGCTGGAGTGACCGGCAAGCACAGCGCCGTTAAACTCCGCCAGAAGCTTATAGTTCTCGCCCAGTCCATTTGCTTTCAGGTCTGGGGCCTGCTCGATGAGTGTCATGTACTCCCTGACCACACCGGAAATATCTGTAACCTGGCCTCGAGCCACTTCTGCTGCAGGGTCTGTAGTATCATTCGTTCGGAAGCGGATGCCGCCGCCATCGGTGAGTTGGCACAGTCGGCGGTCATTCCATTCAATTGGCAGGAGCCCTTCTCCTCGGGCTGTACCGTGTAGCCGACTTTCTGGAGAGCGATTTCAATCTCCGTAAAATAGGAGTATTGTGCGTTGTTCATGTGATTCCTTCCCTCCTTGGCTTAGCAGGTCTTTTTTATTTGCGCAAGAAATCGAAAAAACCGGTCTGTTGATTCTCTGATACCAACAAACCGGGGCTCCATTTTTCGTATTCATTTTTTCTGCTGACCAGCGCCCTTTTTGATTTGAAAAGGGCACTAATCGCCATCTGAGTTTTCAATTCTCCGAAAACCGTAGTTCAAATCCATCCAGTTTGAAAAATTCTTGTCTGGCATCTTTTTTACCTTCAGAAATTTTACAAATAAAAAGCCGCAACACCCTGGAACAGTAAGCTTACAGCCCACTATATCCAAATTGTTGCGGCTTTTTGGAGCAGGTGAAGGGAATCGAACCCTCGTGTTCAGCTTGGGAAGCTGACATTCTGCCATTGAACTACACCTGCAACTTGATAGCTTATATATGATAGCATAATCGTCTGTACTTTGCAAGGGAAAATTCTCATATTTTGAGGAACAATTCTTCCCCAAAATAATTGGATTATTTTGGAGTATTCCAATCTCTTTTCTTGACTTTCTCTTCTGGGCATACTATAATAAAATTATAAGCAAATAATGAGAGGAGTTATTATTATGAAATTTTATCGCTGTGAGCACTGCGGCAATATCATCACCTTTGTTCATTCCGCCGGCGTACCTGTCATGTGCTGTGGCCAGAAGATGACCGAGCTGGTTCCAGGCACCACTGACGGCGCCGCCGAGAAGCACGTCCCTGTTGTGGAAGTTCAGGGCAGCACTGTTCAGGTCAAGGTAGGCTCTGTGGAGCATCCCATGCTGCCCGAGCATTTTATTCAGTTCATCGCCATCGAGACCAAACACGGCAGCCAAATCAAATATCTCCAACCTGGTGAGAAGCCGCAGGCCTCCTTTGTGCTGGCTGACGGCGATCAGCTGGTGGCCGCTTATGAGTACTGCAACCTCCATGGCCTTTGGAAAGCCTGAACCCATAGTTTCCATGAATCGCAATAGGCGGCGTGACTGTTTGTCGCGCCGCCTTTTTGTCTGCTGATTTTACGACAGCGCGGCCGCCCTGTAAAAAGGGCGGCCGCGCTATTGTCTTATTCCATAAGGATCATTCCGCCAGTTCCGTACAGAAGTTCATAAAGATCTGTGCTACCTCGGCACGGGTGGCCCCGGCGGTAGGCGCCAGGATACCGTTCCCCTTGCCGGACAGCAGACCAGCGTTCACCGCCCAGTCCATGGCCTTCACGGCATAGCTGGAGATGGAGGAGGCGTCCAGATAGCCCTCTGTACCCTTGCCGCTCTGGCTGGTCTTGTACCCCTCGTTCTGGGCGTAGCGGTACAGGATGGCCGCCAGCTGCTCCCGTGTAATGGGATCGTTGGGGCCGAAGGTGTCGCCGTAGCCGGACACGATGCCCTCACCGGCCGCCCAGGAAATGGCGTCGGCGTACCAGGCGCCCTCCGCCACGTCAGCGAAGTCAGCCCTGCCGGCCGCGGGCTTGCCCTCCAGGCTGTACAGCATCTGGGCCACCATGGCACGGGTCAGGGTGCTGCCGGGGGCGAACTCCCGGTCGGACACACCGGACATCAGGCCGTTGTCCAGAGCGTAGTCCACCGCCTCATGGTACCAGGCGTCCTCGTCCACATCCCGGAAGCCGGCGGCGGGGCAGGTATCCTGGTGGTCGATCTCCACGAAGGAGGCCTCAATGGTCACCTTGGACCGGGGCATCTTGAAGGTATACTTGCCATCGCCCTTGTCGGTCAGCTTGATCTCGTCCCCATTCTTGTCGGTGACGGTCAGCTCGTCCAGCTCATAGCCCTCGTCGGGCTTGACGGTGATGGTCACCGTCCGGCCGCTGGAGGCGCTCTTGGGGGACACGGTCACACTGCCGTTGTCAATGTTCTTGTCCACGCTGATGGAGTAGCTGCTGGAGCCGCCGCCTCCACCGCCGCCAGCGCTATTGATCGTATAGACGAACTCCGCCACATCGCTGTCAAGAGAGTCTTTATACAGGCCCTTGGTATAGGCTTTTACAGTAGTGCTGGAGCTAATCGTCAAGGCTCCGGTATATTCCTGACTCGTGTCAGATGCGGTGGGATCAGAGCCGTCCAGAGTATAATAAATCTTGGAAAATTCAGGCAGAGTTGTAGTAGACAACTCTACGGTCTGAGTACCAATATAGGTGCCCGCCGCCGGAGATGCAACGGGAGCTGCGGCCTTTTGCAGCATCATAACCAGTTGTTTTTGTCCGTCTTCTGCATCCTGTTCTACAATCTGATATTTCGCCTGGTTATCAACAAAGTTGTTGACAGACGCTCTTCCGCTCTCATAGGGAGCGGTAAATTCTTTACTGAGTTCGGGCGAGGAGTTGATATAGATGCCGATTTTTGCATCTTGCGACAGTCCCCCTTCTCCAATGTTCAGCAGGACATTGTTGAGTGTATTGAGCCAGAGGTCGGAATCGATCTCTTTCCCTCCATTGGTTCCTTTGTTGCCGAGGATGGTGGCCGTACCGGATACTTGAACGCTCTTAATACCAATACCGGCATAGACACCGCCATACAGGTATTCGGAGGTATTCTCAGTAATCACGCCACCAGTCATAATAAACGCGGCATTTCTGTGGAGATGGACGCCGCCGGCACTCTGATCTCTACCTTTATTTCCAGTGATCGTGCCGCCCTCCATAACAAAGGTAGCGCCGCCTTGTATCGTCACACCGCCGCCGCGGGCATTGCTGCCAACACCTCCAGTGAGCTTACCGGCATTGCTGCCGCTGCTGTCTTTCAGGGTAAAGGTATTTGCCGTGACCAGCAGGATATGGCTTCCTTCGGGGGCCGTGATGGTCTGGCCGTTCAAATCCAAGGTCATGGTTTTTCCGACAGAGAGCGAATCACCGAGGGTCACACTCCGCAGTAATTTCACAGTACCTTCCTCACCAACAGCATCGATGGCGGCCTTCACAGAAGTGTACTTCTCCCCACCCTCTACCTGGGCAACAAATTTCTCTTCCTCAGCAAGGGGGACAATTTCAACTTCCTGTACCTCGCCAACCTTAGGAGGGGCAACAGTTACGGGAATCTCTGTTACAATGGTATCACTAGAGTTGTCCGCCTTTTGGGATACATGGAAGGTATAATCCCCTTCGGACAGGGAATAAATGACATATTTTTCGCCCTTCTTGACCGCTGTATCAAAATCGTTGAACGCAGTAATGGGGCTGCCGTCCGCCTTGGTCACGGTGACCTTGTCATTCTCGGTCAGGCCGTCCAGCACGATCAAGTTGCGGTTGACCACCTTTACGTCAGTATCTTCGATGGTCACAGCGCTTGCGGTATTCCAGTCACAGTGGGTCTTGTAGATGACCACATTGCCCTTATATGTATTGCCGCTGATCGTGGCCTTCAGGGCCGACTTCCCCTCGGGGTTCAGCTTGGAATTTTCGCCGTCCAGCCAGTACTGATACTGGGCATAGTCCCACAGCTGGATATAGGCGGCGTCCCAGTCGCCGGAATCAAAGGTATTGCCGGTGATCTGAATATCAGTCTCCTCTGTGGCGGGTTTGCCCCAGTAGCCGTCGAAGGGCACACGGACATTGGTGAAGGTGTTTCCTTCAAAGGTGATGGCTCCCGCCGCGCTGTTGTCGCCACAGGTGTAATAGCCCCGCTCCCAGTTGGTGAAGTCACAGTTTTGAACTGTGATGCTGGGCTGATGGATGTATAAGGCAATCGTATCCTTCAAATCGTCCTTTTTATTTTCAAAAGAACAGTTGTCCAGGGTAAGTCCATCGCAGGCTCCGCCGCTGATGACCGCGGTCCCGTCCTCGGACACAAAGTCGAGGCCCTTCAGGGTAACATCCGCCGCCGTCACAGCCACCTTGCTGTCTTTGTCGGTCTTGACTGTGGCGGTCACGCCATCGGCAGTCTGGACGGTAACGCCGCTCACCGCAATGGAGAAGGGCTCATATGTACCGGAGCGGGTAATGGTGACCGTTTTGTTGTCGCTTTCGGCGGTGACAGCCTCCAGCGCCTTTGCGAGGGACACATATTTGTCGTCGCCCACATACGCCACGCTGTTGTCAACAGTAACTTCCTTATCATTGACAGTCGCCTGGATATCAACTGTACCGGCATTATTGGTCGTAACATCATTGTAAAAATCGCCATGAGGGGTAATCGAATCTGTGACATCCCTGCCGCCTGAAAGGGCCTGATTCACAGTCGCTGTACAATCGGAAATGGTAGTGGTCTTATTCTCGTAGTTCATGACCGTACCGACCAGCGCGCCAAACTCATCGCCAACCTCGCTGTCCGGGTTTGTTATGGTCAGGTTTCCTTCGTAGGTGCAGTTCGTCATCGTGTTGCCGTAGTGGAGGATACCCAGGAGCCCGCCCACGTCAGAGGTGGAGCCGATGACGTCGATCTTCACATCACAACCGCTGATCGTAATGTTACCCTCACCCATGAAGCCGACGAGGCCGCCTACATAGGTGCGGTATTCCTCGGATTCCGCTTTTACATAGCTGCCATCGCCGCCAGTCACATCCACATTGGTGATATTCGCATAGGCATTCTTCCCGAACGCGCCGCCCACATAGGAATAGCCGTCTATCTGAATCAGGCCGGTCACGTTGATATTAGTGTATTTTGAGGTATGGGGCGTTCCGGCCACAGCGCCAACATCCAGGTAACCCTCTACCTGTGCGTTGTTCAGCGTAAAGTCTTTGATTTCGCCGCCTGTTGTAAATCCGAACAGGCCGACATCACTGCTATTTCCTGTGATTTTCAAATTGGAGATAGTGTTCCCCTGGCCGTCAAAGGTCCCCTGAAATGGCTTCCCATTCCTCCCGATGGGCGTCCATTCCTTCCCCTCCAGGTCGATATTCTCCCCCAACTTGATAGTCTTTTTTTGGAAGGAAGTCCCCCCATTGACCAGTTGGGCCAGACCCGCCAGGTCGGCGGCAGAGGAGATAGTATACTCGTCCCCATTTCCTGTATACCACTCCGTGCTGGCGCTCTCCGCCCATGTGTCCCCCTCTTCCGCAAACACAGAGAAGGGAAGCATCGACACTATCATCACTAGAGCCATAATCGAGGATAAAATTTTTCGCTTCACATCCGATTCTCCTTTACCTAAAAATACAGTCGGAGGCGGGTCCGCTCCCCCGGGGCAAGGGAAATGTTTGTCCCCTTTGGGGGGACAAACAGAAAGCGGGACCCGCTTTCGTCCTGTTTTGAGATTATTATATAATAGAAGCAGGAAAACCGCAACTATTATCAATATCTTTTCTGCCTCGTCCAACAAATTTTTACACATAAACAGGAGGGACCGGCCCGCTGCGGGCCGGTCCCTGTGTTTACTCCGCTTCAGGTTGGCCGCCTGCCCCGGACCATATCTGGTCCAGGCGGTACAGCATCTGTACGGTTTCCTCCCGGGTGGTGAAGGACTGGTATCGCTGGTTGCCCTCTCCGTCTCCAGCCACGATGCCGGATTCCTCCGCCCATTTCCGGGCTTGGGCCGACCAGTCGCTAGGAGACCATCTGGCCCGTTTAGCCAGATAGGCGTCCATCATACGGTCAAATTGCTCCTGCGTCATAGGCTCCTCCTCATGCTCGCCGTCAGTCAGCATGGCCTCGGCCACGTCCTGGCGGAACTGGTCCATAGTTACCCCGTGTTTGGGCCACCACTGGAGCACGTCGCCGTGCTGGCTGGCAATACCCAGGTCGTAGCCCTCGGCGTGGCAGATGACCACGCCGGGCTCCAGGGGGTCCAGAGAATACTGGCGACACAGCAGGGCAGTGAGCTGGACCGCGTTGTGATAGATGTCATCAAAATAGGCCTGATTGGCCGCTACATCATACCCCACCATCTCGTCGCCACGGTAGGTGTGTCCGGCAGGCTCACAGCACTCAAAAGAAATATGAGTGTTGTTCGCGCTCCTGCCGGAGGTGCCTGTACCCGCATGCCAGCCCCGGATGATCCAGGGCAGTGTCTGAATGGCTCTGTCCCGTGCCACGAACGCGTGGACGCACTTTTCTACGCCCGGCTTGTTCCACCGGCGGATGAACACCTCCGGGTCCGGCTGGGCTACCCCGGTGGAGTGGACCATAATTCCTTTGGGCACAATGGTCCGCCCTGCCTGATAGCAGTCATTCTCTGTCAAAAACTGTTGGGTCAGATCAAGTTCCATATGCCCTCCTTCGCTTCTGCGTCCCCAACCGGGGACGCTCCATCCTATGCTCCGGGCCGTTTCCGGGTGCCCCCGCATAGAAACATCGTTGACACAGAGCGAAATATCTTTTACAATAAGGCTTGTGTATAAAAGGAGGTCATTTTGTGGAACTGAGGGAGAAAAAGTTGAACAGCAACCCCAGCGCGTTGCTGCCCATCCTGATATTTCTGGTACTTTATCTGGGTATGGGACTGATTTTTGAATACGGCATCGGCATCAACATGGCATTCTATGATATCCCCATCGTAGTCACCTTCATGGTTGCCCTGTTGGTGGCGTGCTTACAGAACAAAAAGCTCTCTTTTGACGAGAAGCTGGTTCTGATGGGCCGGGGCGTAGGCGACAAAAATATTATCACTATGATCCTCATCTTCCTGGTCGCCGGTGTGTTTGTGGGCGTGACCGGGCGGAACAGCGCCGAGGCCGTGGCCTATTTTCTGCTGTCCATCGCCCCTGCCTGGGCCTCTGTGGCGGTTCTGTTCGTCGCCGCCTGCTTTGTGTCCACTGCTATGGGCACCTCTACCGGCACCATCACCCTGATCACCCCCATTGCCGTGGCCGTATCCCAGGTGTCCGGGTTCTCCCTGCCCCTGTGTGTAGGCACAGTCATGGGAGGCGCCATGTTCGGGGATAACCTGTCCTTCATCTCCGACACCACCATCGCCGCCTGTTCCACCCAAGGCTGTGAGATGCGTGACAAGTTCCGTGCCAATGTGAAGATTGCCCTTCCCGCCGCCATCGCCACCCTAGCGGTCATTCTGGCGGTATCCTTCAACTCCGGCGTGGGACAGATTGAGATTCCGGAAATCAATCTGCTGCTCCTCATCCCCTATGTGCTGGTTCTGGTTGGCGGCCTTCTGGGCGTCAACGTATTTGTGGTACTTATTATAGGCATCATATCCGGCCTGGCCATCACCGTAGGCACCGGTCTGGCCGCTGGCACCATCGCTACCGGTGCGGATGTGCTGGAGCTGCTGAAAGCCATGCGGGATGGCGCTTCTGGTATGTTCGAAACGATCCTGGTCACCGTTTTAGTGTCCGCTATGTGTGCCCTCATCCGGGAGAATGGCGGCTTTGAGGCCCTGCTGGCCTTCATCCGCCGGGTATTCAAGGGCCGTGTGGGCGGCCGGCTGGGCGTAGGCCTGCTGGTGGGTGCCATGGATATCTCTACCGCCAACAACACTGTAGCTATTGTTATGGCTGGCCCCATTGCCAAGGAGATCAGTGAGGAATATGGCATCAGCCCCAAGGAGTCGGCCTCTCTTTTGGACACCTTCTCCTGCATCTTCCAGGGCATCATTCCCTATGGCGCCCAGATGCTGATTGCGGTGTCCGCCTCCGGCATCTCCGCTTTTGAGATCATTCCCAACCTGTTCTACCCCTATCTGCTGGCTGTAGCCTCAATCGTCTACATCCTGGTGGGGGCCGGCAAGAATGCAAAGGGTTGATCTTCTCCCACTGCATCATACTGAAAAAAAAGCTGCCGTAGCTCTGGCTGCGGCTGCTTTTTTGCCTATTGAAAAAATATTTGAAATTTTTTTGACCTTTTAGAAGGAATTTAAGGAGAAATTTCGTATTTATATATAAGGGGTTTCATGTCCCCGTACACCCATCAGCTCCATCGACCAGAAAGAGAGAGAAAAAGGAGGGCCGTGGGATGACCTTGCGTGAACAGACACAGCGCCGGGAGGACAGCCTCCTCTCCCCTTTTGCCTGCCGCTCCGCCCAGTCCCGTGGACGGGCACGGCAGGAGAAGGAGTGCGATATCCGCACTCCCTTCCAACGAGACATCGACCGGATCGTCTATTCCAAGGCATTCCGCCGTCTGAAGCATAAGACCCAGGTCTTTCTTCAGCCGGAGGGAGACCACTACCGGACCCGGATGACCCACACCCTGGAGGTATCCCGTATCGCCCGGACCATTGCCCGTGCCCTGGATCTCAACGAAGATCTGACCGAGGCCATTGCCCTAGGGCATGATTTGGGCCACACCCCCTTTGGCCATGCCGGGGAGCGAATTCTGGCCCAGCTGATGCCGGAGGGCTTTGCCCACTACCAGCAGTCCGTGCGTGTGGTGGACCGGCTGGAAAAAAATGGTCAGGGACTAAACCTGACCTGGGAGGTCCGCAACGGCATCCTCTGCCACACCAAGGGCACCCCGGCCGCTACGCTGGAGGGCCAGGTGGTCCGTCTGGCCGACCACATCGCCTATATCAATCACGACATCGAGGACGCCCTCCGCGGCGGCGTCATCTTTCCCATGGACATCCCCCTGGAGGTATCCAACGTTCTGGGCTTCACCCACGGCGACCGGATCAACACCCTAGTTCATGACGCTATCACTGCCAGCCAGGGACAGGATCATATTGTCCAGTCCCATCCGGTGGAGGAGGCCATGCTGGCTCTGAAAGATTTTATGTTCGCCAGCGTATACACCAATCCCCTGGCCAAGGGGGAGGAAGGAAAGGCCCAGAATATGCTTCAGGCCCTGTTCCAGTATTACCAGGGAAATCCAGATGAACTGCCCTCCGACTTCCAGACCATCCGCCTGGAGGATGGGGTAGACCGGGCCGTATGCGACTATATCGCCGGAATGACCGATCCTTTCGCGGTAGAGAAGTATAAGGAGCTCTTCATTCCAAAAGGCTGGACTGTTCTCTAGGACTTGCTCTCTGTCTGGGCCTCCAGAGGGATAATTCTGATAAAAAGGGGTTAAAAATAGAGGGATTCCCCTATTTTTCGAGAGAGGAGGAGCGCATTGGCCATTCCAGAACCATTCTTGGACGAGCTTCTGGACCGCACCGATATTGTAGATCTGGTGTCCGAGTCCGTCCGGCTGACACAAAAGGGCCGGAACTACTGGGGCCTGTGCCCCTTCCACAGTGAAAAGACTCCCTCCTTCTCCGTATCCGCTGACAAGCGCATCTTCAAGTGCTTTGGATGCGGCAAGGGAGGCGGCGCCATCAATTTTGTGATGGAGCTGGACAACCTCTCCTTTCGAGAGGCGGTGGAGGTGTTGGCCAAGCGGGTCGGAATGGAGGTGCCAGACAGCGGCCCCTCCGCCGGGATGCGGGAGCGGCGGGAAAAACTGCTGGAACTCAACAAGCAGGCCGCCCGGACCTTCCACAAGTGGCTGTACGCTCCCGAGGGGGCGGAGGGACTGGCCTATCTGCAAAAGCGTGGGCTGTCCCGCTCCACCCTGACCAACTTCGGGCTGGGCTTCGCTCCCAACAGCTGGGACGCCCTGATCCAGGCCCTGGCCGATCAGGGCTATGACAAGCGGGATTTGCTGGACGCCGGTCTGGCCGTCAACAACAAGGACGGCCGCATCTATGACCGATTCCGCAATCGGGTCATGTTCCCCATCATTGACGTCCGTGGAAACGTCATTGGCTTTGGCGGCCGGGTAATGGACGATTCCACCCCTAAATACCTCAACTCCCCGGACACACCGGTATACAACAAAAGCCGGAACGTCTTTGCCCTGAATATTGCCAAGACCTCCAAGGCCGGGCGGGTCATTCTCACCGAAGGGTATATGGACACTATCTCCCTTCACCAGGCAGGCTTTGACTGTGCTGTGGCCTCTCTGGGCACCTCTCTCACCAGTGAGCACGCCCAACTGCTGGCCCGGTATTTTCAGGAGGCCATCATCTCCTATGACGGCGATGGGGCCGGAGTGGCGGCCGCCCAGCGGGCTATCCCCCTGCTGGAAAAGGCCGGCCTGAAAGTAAAGGTACTGCGGATGCAGGGCGCCAAGGACCCGGACGAGTTTATCAAGCGTTTTGGCAGGGAGGCCTTCGCCAAGCTGCTGGAGCGCAGCGAGAACCAGGTGGACTACCGCCTGGCTCAGATCCAAAAAAAATATGATTTGACCGACGATGGGCAGAAGGTGGCTTTTCTTCAGGAGGCGGCCCAGCTTATCGCTTCTCTGTCCAGCGCCGTAGAGCGGGAGATCTACGGCGGCCACGCCGCCCAGACCGCCGGAATCACCCCGGAAGCCATGGCTCAGGAAATCAAGCGTGCCTTCTCAGCTCGGCTCCGCAAGGAGAAAAAGCGCCAGGAGCGTATAGACCTGTCTCCGGCCAGCCAGCTCCAGCCCCAGGCCAGATCGCTCCGATATGACAATATCCGCTCCGCCCGCGCGGAGGAGGGCCTTGTCCGCCTGCTGCTGCTGGACCCATCCCTGGCAGGACAGATGGGCGGGATCACGGGGGAGGGATTTTCCTCCCCCCTGCTGGGCAAGGTCTTTGACCTGCTCCTCCGCCGAGCTAATGAGGGGCTGTCCACCCAGCTCTCCGCCCTCTCCGGCCATCTGACTGGGGAGGAGATGGACCATTTGGCCTATGTGGTCAGTCAGCCAGAGTCCTTGGCCCACTCTCAACAGTCCATCCGGGACTACATATCCGTCATCCAGCGGGAGGCCCTCCGGCGCGGCGCCGGACAGGAGGACTCCCTGCTGCTGGCGGCACAGAGAAAGTATCAGGAAAAGAAAGCATATATGGAGGAGAAACCATGAACACCAACAAGAATGTGAGCCCCAAGACCGCTGAAGCGGTGGAGAATCAGGAAGCTGCCGTTTCCCAGCCCGACATCCAGTCCCGCATGGAGGCGGGCAAGGTCGAGGTCATGAAGGTCGTGGGCGGCATACCCGGCGCGGAAAAGCTGGGCGAGCTGATCGAGCGGGGCAAGAAAAAAGGCAATCTTTCCTCCTCCGAGCTGATGGATGTGCTGGAGGATATGGACTTGGGCGCCGAGCAGATGGACAAGATCTACGACACGCTGGAAAACCTGGGTATTGACACTGTGGGCGAGGACTACATCCCCGACCTGCCCGATGACGTCGAGCCAACCATTGAGGCCATCGAGGATCTGCCCGAGGAGGAGATCGTAGACCCCAACTCCATGGCCGACTCCCTTGGCACCGACGATCCAGTGCGGATGTATCTGAAGGAGATCGGCAAGGTGAATCTGCTCACCTCCGACGAGGAGATCGAGCTGGCCCAGATCATGGAGGCGGGAAACGCAGCCTCTGAGCAGCTGGCTGAGTTAGAGAAAGCTGGTGAGGATATCCCCGACGAGGTCCGGGTGGAGTTGACTCAGGCCATCAAGAAGGGGGAGCGGGCCAAGCAGCGGCTGGCTGAGGCCAACCTGCGTCTTGTGGTCTCTATCGCCAAGCGGTATGTGGGCCGTGGGATGCAATTCCTGGACCTGATTCAGGAGGGTAATCTGGGTCTTATCAAAGCTGTGGAGAAGTTTGACTTCACTAAGGGCTTCAAGTTCTCCACTTACGCCACCTGGTGGATCCGCCAGGCCATCACTCGTGCCATCGCCGACCAGGCCCGGACCATCCGCATCCCGGTTCATATGGTGGAAACTATCAACAAGGTCATCCGGGTGTCCCGCCAGCTCCTCCAGGAACTGGGCCACGACCCCACCCCTGAGGAGATCGCGGCTGAGATGAATATGCCTGTGGAGCGGGTGCGTGAGATCTTGAAAATCGCTCAGGAACCTGTCAGCCTGGAAACCCCCATTGGAGAGGAGGAGGACAGTCATCTGGGCGACTTCATCCCCGATGAGGACGCCTCCGAGCCCGCCGAGGCCGCCTCCTTCACCTTACTGAAGGAACAGCTGGTAGAGGTGCTGTCCACCCTCACCCCCCGGGAGGAAAAAGTGCTCAAACTGCGCTTCGGCATTGAAGATGGACGGACCCGCACGTTGGAGGAAGTCGGCAAGGAATTCAACGTCACCCGGGAGCGCATCCGCCAGATCGAGGCCAAGGCCCTCCGAAAGCTGCGCCATCCCAGCAGGAGCAAGAAGCTGAAGGACTTTTTAAACTGACCGGTTTTCAGCGGTCCTTAAAACACCATCGGCGGGGCGCGTGAGTGGAGGCGCCCCGCCATTTCCTTTTTACTTTTTGACTGATTATTTTCAACTCTGTTAATTTCGCTGTGCACTGAATGAAACAGAAAAATATGATAAAGTGAACAAAAAGTTAAACTGGAATTTGACGGGAGTTTATGATGTCAAAATTAAGTGACTTAATCAATGCAGAAGATGGGTTTCTTGTAAGGTTAAGATGTGAAAACACCTTTGATGAAGAGAAATATTTAGATATTAAAAATGAAATTTTAATTGAAACACCAAAATGGAAAACACAAGGGTTTGTTTTGAATTGTGATGTTGAAGCGTTAATTAGTCTGATTGACCAATTAGCAGGAGGGAGTCGCTTCTTTAACGAAGAAACAGAGATCAGGGTTGAGGACGCTTGTATGGAAATAGAAGAAATCATAAGCTGTTTAGAAAGCTAACTTCTAATTTATTGGGCTGTCCGCATGAAGGCACACCTCCCTCCGCCATTTTGGCGAAGGGAGGTTGTTTTATCCTAAATCGGTCTAAAGGGTAAAACGGCGTCCCGATATCTGTGTTTGACAAAACCTCCATTTCATTGTAAGATTGGAAAAAGCGCTTTCGCCGCTCCGCTCCAAAGCTGGGATGAAGTACACCGTCCCGCAGCCCCTCCCAGGCCCTCCTGGTGCTGGCAGCCGCGTTGAGCCAAGGCTCATTTCGATGATTGTGGTTCCATGAGGGCGCCCACAGGCGTCCTCATGGCTTTTTTTCACTAAAATCTTTCATAGAGGGGGAATGGAAATGATAGAAGAAAAAAATGAGGACCGGCAGTCCTTTGACCAGGATGCTGTCATGGTATACATAGATCCCCAGCTGATGCAGGGGCTAGCGGACGTAGCCGCCCAAAAGGCGGCCAACTTTCAGGAGCTGCTGTCCGCCGCCCAGGAGGGCGATTTGGAATCCGCCTATCAGGTGGCCCTCAGCTACGCCAATGGCCGTGGCACCTCCAAGGATTCGGAGCTTGCCTTTCAGTGGTTCCAACGTGCCGCAGACGGTGACCACATCGCCGCCCAATACCAGTTGGGGGTGTGCTTCTTGCGGGGCATCGGAACGGAAGCGGATATCCCCAGGGGACTGGAGCTGATTACTTCTACCGCAGATCAGGACTACCTCCCTTCCGTCTGTGAACTTGGTCTGTGCTACGAGATGGGTACCGGGGTGGAGGAGAGCAAGGAGCGCGCCGCCGAGCTCTACCGTCAGGCCGCCCAGCAGGGGGACGCCAGGGCACAGTGCAACCTGGGCTTCTTCTACTACCGGGGCATCGGTGTGGAGGAAAGCGACAGCGAGGCGGTCTACTGGTTCTCCCAGGCCGCTGAACAGGAGTATCCAAGGGCCCAGTTCCTGCTGGGCGAATGCTATGACCTGGGCTTTGGTGTGGAGGCGGACATGGCCCATGCTGTGGAGCTGTATACCAAAGCCCACGATGGAGGGTATCCCCCCGCCACCTGCTCTCTTGGCCTGTGCTATGAGCTGGGCAAAGGCGTAGAGGAGGACAAGGAGCGCGCCGCGCGCCTCTATCTTCAGTCCGCCGAGGAGGAGGACCCCAGGGCACAATGCAATCTGGGCTTCTTCTACTACTGGGGCATCGGGGTAGAGAAGGACCTGGCACAGGCAGTCCTCTGGTTCTCCCGCTCCGCGGAGCAACAGTATCCCCGTGCCCAGTACCTGTTGGGACACTGTTACGAATTTGGCTATGGCGTTGAGAAGTCCTTGAAAAAGGCGGTGGCCCTCTATCAGGCCGCCCACCATCGTTCTTACAGTGACGGCACCTGTGCCCTTGGCCTATGTTACGAGCTGGGCACCGGCGTGGAACAGGACAAGGCCAAGGCGGTGGAGCTGTACCGCCAGGCCGCCCAGCAGGGCAACGCCCGCGCCCAGTGCAACCTGGGCTTCTGCTACTACCAGGGCATCGGCGTAGAGACGGACGACAAAACAGCGGTGGAGTGGTTCCAAAAGGCCGCCGACCAGGAGTATCCGCGGGCAATGATGCTGCTGGGTGAGTGCTATGAGAATGGCTATGGAATAGATAGGGATGCCGCGAAAGCGGTGGCGCTGTATACCAAGGCCCATGAGGCCGGACACCCTCCCGCCACCTGTTCCCTGGGACTGTGCTACGAGATAGGGACAGGCGTAGAGGTGGACAAGACCAAGGCCGTCCAGCTCTATCGCCAGGCCGCCGAGGAGGAGGACGCCCGCGCCCAGTGCAACCTGGGCTTCTGCTACTATCGGGGCATCGGGGTAGAGGCGGACGACAAGCAGGCGGCGGAGTGGTTCCAAAAGGCCGCCGACCAGAACTACCGCCGGGCCATCTACCTGCTGGGCGAGTGCCATGAATACGGCTATGGTCTGGAGAAGGACGTGAATCGGGCCATAGAGCTATACACTAAGGCCCACGAGGCCGGCTATCCCCCCGCCGCCTGCTCCCTAGGCCTGTGCTACGAGATAGGGACAGGCGTGGAGATAGACAAGGTCAAGGCGGTAGAGCTCTATCGCCAGGCCGCCCAGCAGGGGGACGCCAGGGCACAGTGCAACCTGGGCTTCTGCTATTACCAGGGCATCGGCGTGGAGGCGGACGACAAGCAGGCAGCGGAGTGGTTCCAGAAGGCCGCCGACCAGGACTACCTCCGGGCCGTCTACCTGCTGGGAGAGTGTTATGAGTACGGCTATGGCCTGGACAGGGACGAGCAACAGGCCGTAGCGCTGTACACCAGGGCACAGCAGGCGGGCTATCCCTCCGCCGCCTGTTCCCTGGGCCTGTGCTACGAGCTGGGCACCGGCGTGGAGATGGATAAGGCCAAGGCTGTTCAGCTCTACCGCCAGGCCGCTGAACAGGGGGACGCCAGAGCACAGTGCAACCTGGGCTTCTGCTATTATCAAGGCATTGGCATAGAGATGGACGACAGACAGGCTGTTGTATGGTTCCAGAAGGCTGCCGAGCAAAATTACCTTCGGGCGGTCATGCTGTTAGGAGAGTGCCGGGAAAACGGCTATGGTATCGAACGGGACATGGCCCAGGCTGTGGAGCTGTATACCAAGGCTCATGAGGGAGGCTATCCTCCAGCCACCTGCTCTCTTGGCCTGTGCTATGAGATGGGCCGGGGCGTGGAGCAGGACAAGGCCAAAGCCGCCCAGCTCTACCGCCAGGCCGCTGACCGCGGAGATGCCAGGGCACAGTGTAATCTGGGCTTCTTCTACTACCATGGCATCTCCGTGTCGGTCGATGACAGCCAGGCCGCCCAGTGGTTCCAAAAGGCCGCCGACCAGGACTACCCAAGAGCCCAAATGCTGCTAGGCGAGTGCTATGAAAATGGCTACGGGGTAGAGCGGGATATTACCAAGGCGGTGGAGCTGTATACCAGCGCCCATGAGCGGGGAAACGCAGCCGCCACCTGTTCTCTTGGCCTGTGTTACGAATTAGGCCGAGGCGTAGAGGAGGACAAGGGAAGGGCCGCCCAGCTCTACCGCCAGGCCGCCAACCACGGCAACGCGCGGGCCCAGTGCAACCTGGGCTTCTTCTACTACCACGGCATCTCTGTCAAGCAGGATTATACCAAGGCCGCGGAGCTGTTTCAACAGGCCGCAGACCAGGACAACGCTAGGGCCCAGTATCTGTTGGGCCAGTGCTACGAGCACGGTCAGGGCGTGGCCAAGGACTTGTCCCGGGCCATGGAGCTGTATCACCAGGCTGCGGACGGTGGAAGTAAGGACGCCAAGGAGCGGCTGGAAAAAGGCCACTCTGCCAAGGGGACCTCTGGACAGGAGGCTCCTAAACAGGAGAAGGGCCTATTGAAAAAGGCCCTCAAGCTGTTCAAAAAATGAGCTTCCATTTTTTCATCGGAATTGGAAACAATAGAAAAACGAGGCAGCTCTCGCTGCCTCGTTTCTCATTCTTTTTTTAAGGCCTGGATGGCGGCGTGGGCCGCCATCTGCTCTGCCTCTTTCTTGCTCCGGCCGGTGCCGGCGCCCAGAGGGGCGCCGTTCAGATCCACCTCCACGAAGAACCGCTTGTCATGGTCAGGGCCCTCCTGGCCGGTCAGCCGATACTGTAGGACCTGTCCACTCTCCCGCTGGACCAGCTCCTGGAGGGCGGTCTTGTAGTCCCTGGGCTTGGTCAGCCCGGCCACCTCCCGGCTTAGGATATACTTTTGGATGATCTTACGGGCCGATCCGATGCCTCCGTCCAAATAGACGGCGGCCAGCACCGCCTCCACAGCGTCGGCCTGGATAGACGGCCGGCGGCGGCCTCCGCCGCTCTCCTCCCCCCGACCCAGGCGGAGATACTCCCCCAGGCCCAACTCCTGTGCTACCTCTACCAGGCTCTCCTCGCATACCAGGGCGGCCCGTGTCCGGGTCAGCTCCCCTTCCGGCAGGTCCGGGTGGTTGCGGTACAGGTGGTCAGCCACCACCATCCCCAGGATGGAATCCCCCAAAAACTCCAGCCGCTCGTTGCTCTGGAGCTTTCCCCGGCTCTCATTGGCGCAGGAGCTGTGGGTCAGGGCGTTGTCCAGCAGTCCCCGGTCCTGAAAGGTATAGCCCAGCTTTTCCTCCAAACTTTTCATTCCAAACTCCTTCAAGGGGTCAGTCTTTCTGGCCCGTTACAAGGCAAAACTCCGCCTTCGGCGGAGTTTCGCGTTTTCTCGATCAGTCGACCTTGTTCTGCAGGAACCGAACCAAATCTCCAACCGTGGTGATGGAGGCAGCTTCCTCCTCCCCCAGCTCGTCGATGCCGAATTCTTCCTCCATGGCCATGGACAGATCCACGATATCTACCGAATCGGCGTTCAAATCGTCGGCAAAAGAGGTCTCCATCGTGATAGTGTCCGCATCCACATTGAATTGCTCCGCAATGAGCGCGCACAGTTTTTCAAAGATCATATCTCGGTGCTCCTTTTGTTCGTGCCCCAGGCACTTTTTCTGTCCTTACTATATGCAGAAACTTCCTTACTGTCAATAGGGTTTTCCCATTTTGTGCGTCTTTGTGTAAAATCATTCTTCTCCGTGGACCGCCGGCGCCTCCAGACGCATCACATCCACGTTGGCGGAAATGTTGTCTACGATGCCGGAGGATACGCACTGCCGGGCCTGGCGGACGGCGTTTTTAATGGCGTAGGCGTCGGAGGAGCCGTGGGCCTTGATAACGGGCCGGGAGATGCCCAGCAGGGCGGTGCCCCCTACCTCGTCGGAACTCATAATCTTCTTAAACTCCTTCAGCCCTCCGGAGACCAACAGGGCAGCCAGCTTGGTGGCCAGGTTCTTCTTAAACATCCGCTTCATCTCCCTGGCCAGGAACAGGCCGGTGCCCTCCATGGTCTTGAGGAAGATGTTGCCCGAGTAGCCGTCGGACACGATGACATCCACCGCGCCCTCCACTGCCTCCCGAGCCTCCACATTGCCTACGAAGTTGATGCGGCCGGCCTTGGACGCCTCCTCCAGCATGGGATAGACTGTGGTTTGAAGGGAGGTGCCCTTTGAGGGCTCCGCCCCGATGTTCAGCAGACCCACTTTGGGCTCTGGACGGCCTAGCACATGCTCGGCGTAATAGGAGCCCATGTAGGCGAACTGGAGCAGGTACTCCGGGGGACACTCGGCGTTGGCCCCACAGTCGATAAGGACAGCTCCCCCGTTTCCGGTGGGTACCACGGGAGCTAGGGCCGCCCGGCGGATACCCTTGATGCGCTTGACCACCAAAGTGGCTCCAGCCAGCAGGGCGCCGGTGGAGCCGGCGGACACGAAGGCGTCTCCTTCTCCGTTTTTCAGCAGGTTCAGCCCCTGGGTCAGAGAGGAGTCCTTCTTCTCCCGGAAGGCGGTGGCCGGGTTGTCGCACATCTCCACCACCTCGCTGGCGTGGGCGATCTCCACCCCGGCGGGCAGGTCCTTGATCCCGCTCTCCTCCATCACCTTCAGAATCTCCTCCCCGCGGCCCACCAGGATAATATCCACGCCGTATTCCTGGTTGGCCTGGATGGCGCCCAGCACAGGGGCCTTGGGGGCGTTGTCGCCGCCCATGGCGTCTACGATGATCTTCATACAGTACCTTCTTTCTTTTCCGGGTCCAGTGGTCTGGCCTCGTCGGTAAGGCCCGGCAGATAGTCCGCGGACACATTGTAATGCCTGCAAATGGCGGCCAGTTTGTCAAAGGAGGTCGCCTTACGGCCATTTTCTATATCGCTGATGGAAGCCTGTGTCGCTCCGATTGCCTCTGCCAGATTCTTTTGCTGTTCTCCACGGCCTTTTCTCAGCTTCTTCACTCTTATGCAAAAAATGTCCTTATGAAGCATGGGCTCCCCACTTGGCAAAATATATCTTTTAGCATTATTATATTTCTATCAGCATTTTAATGGCGGCATCATTATGAATCAATACTTGGAGAATCTCTATAATTGGGAAACTGACCAGGCCCATCTGAATTTTGGCCGCGATGGGGAGTATCAGTCCTCCCTCGCCCAAGCGGAAACACTTTGGCCGTCCGCCGGGTATGACGCAGCCTTCGATGGGCGGCGAGACGAGCCCCTTCGGTGCGCTGATCGCTTGCAGGACAAGCGGTCACGGCTCTAAATTCAATTTCCCCAGTGCCTCCAGAGCCCGTTTGGAAATTTCAGCGTTTTTGTTCCGTTTCCCCTTTACCCGGTAGCCCAACTGGGGGATCAGTCCGAAGTTGATATTCATTGGTTGAAAGTTTACCACACTTGGGTCGCTGATGTAAAGAGCCAGGGCGCCCATGGCCGTCTCACGTGGGAAGTTGACAGGCTCCTTGCCCTCCAGCCGGCGGGCAAGCTCGATGGCTGCCAGGGCTCCGGAGGCGGTGGATTCTACATAGCCTTCCACCCCGGTGATCTGTCCGGCAAACATCAGCCGCTCCTGACCCCGGACCCGATAGTAGCGGTCCAACAGCCGGGGCGAGTCCAAAAAGGTGTTCCGATGCATCACGCCATAGCGGACATACTCGGCGTCTTTCAAGGCAGGGATCATGGAGAACACCCGCTTCTGCTCTCCCCACTTCAAATGGGTCTGGAAGCCCACGATGTTATAAATGGTCCCCTGGGCATTGTCCTTGCGCAGCTGGACCACGGCAAAGGGCTCCTTCCCCGTTTTAGGGTCTTTCAGCCCCACAGGCTTCAGCGGACCGTAGCACAGGGTATCCCTCCCCCGCCGGGCCATAACTTCCACGGGCATACAGCCCTCGAACACGCCCGCATCCTCAAACCCGTGGACCTCCGCCTCCTGGGCGTGGATCAGTTCCCGCCAGAAGACGTCGTACTCCTCTTCCGTCAGGGGGCAGTTGATATAGTCCGGGGTCCCCCGGTCATACCGGGAGGCAAACCAGGCGCTGTCCATATCCACGCTCTCGAAGGTGACCAGGGGGGCGGCGGCATCAAAGAAATTCAGGTATCTGCTGCCGGGAAACAGCCGGGAAATGGCCTCCGATAAGGCCTCTGATGTCAATGGGCCGGAGGCGAGGATGACGTTCCCCGCCTCCGGGATCTCTGTGACCTCCCCTTCCACCACTGTGATGTTGGGATGGCTCTTGATCCTCTCGGTGATGGCCTGGGCAAAGGCGTGACGGTCCACCGCCAAGGCACCCCCCGCCTCCACCCGATGCTCGTCGGCGCAGGACATGATGAGCGAGGAGCACCGGCGCAGCTCCTCCTTCAGCAGACCCACCGCGTTTTCCATCTGGTCGGAACGCAGAGAGTTGGAACACACCAGCTCCCCAAAATACTCCGTATGGTGGGCGGGGGTCATTTTTTGGGGCTTCATTTCCCGCAGCTCCACGGGGATGCCCCGCCGGGCCAGCTGCCAGGCCGCCTCGCTCCCCGCCAGCCCGGCGCCGATCACAATAACAGATTCCATGGGTACCTCCTGGGTGCTTGTCTATCCTTTCGATAGCGGTGTGCTGCCCCCCTCCGTCATGGCTATGCCGGCTGAGGGGGGCACTTCTACGCCTATCCTTCGGCTTTTTCAGCCCCAGATTTCTTGGCCGTAGACTTCTTCGCTGTCGTTGTTTTCTTCGCGGCTGTCTTTTTGGCAGTGGCCGTTTTTGTGGCGGCTGTCTTTTTGGCAGTGGCCGTTTTTGTGGCGGCTGTCTTTTTGGCAGTGGCCGTTTTTGTGGCGGCGGTCTTCTTAGCCGCTGTCTTTTTGGCCGCCGGCTTCTTCTCCGCCTTCTCCTCCCCGGTGTCGGCGGAGTCGGCCGGCTTGGGCTTCCAGCCTCCCCGTTTCTCCTCCGGGGTAAAGTTGGAGCACACCTCGTTGATGCAATAGGGCTTTTTGGCGCCCTTGCCTGGCTTTTTGAACATGGTCCAGCCACAGACTGGGCAGTTGTCCTTCACCGGCACATCCCAGGTCATGAAGTCACACTTGCGGGCCTCGTCCTTGCTGTTCACCCACTCACAGCAGTAGTAGGTGTACTGCTTGCCTGTCTTTTTGCTCTTTCCCGTCCGCTTGAGCAGGCGGCCGCCGCATTTGGGGCACTTGCCGGGCATCTCCACCACCAGAGGCATGGTAAAGTCACACTCCGGCCAGCCGGGACAGGCCAGGAATCGACCGAAGCGGCCGGATTTGACCACCAGGTTCCGGCCGCACTGGGGACAAATCTCCTCCGACACCTCGTCAGGCACCTTGATCCGCTCCCCGTCCAGCTCCTGCTCGGCCTTATGGAGCTCGGCGGAGAAATCGCCGTAAAAGTCATTCAGAAGGGCCTTCCAGTTCACATCGCCCTCCTCCACCTTGTCCAGCCGCTCCTCCATCTGGGCGGTGAAGGCATAGTCCACAATGTCGTTGAACTTGTCTTTCATCAGCCCGGTGACCACCTCCCCCAGAGGGGTGGGACGAAGGGCCTTGCCCTCCTTGACCACATACTCCCGATTCAGGATGGTGGTGATGGTGGGAGCGTAGGTGGAGGGCCGGCCGATGCCCTTCTCCTCCAAGGCCCGGATCAGGGACGCCTCAGAGTAGCGGGCGGGGGGCTGGGTAAAGTGCTGGTCCTCCTTCAGCCCCCGGCAGTCCAGGGGCTCCCCCTCCTTCAGGTCAGGCAGGGGGGAGGTCTTCTCCTCCTCGTCCTCGTCCTTCCCCTCCTCATAGACGGCGGTGAAGCCGGAGAACTTCAGGCTGGAGTGGCTGGCCCGGAAAATATATCCGCTGTTCTCCACGTCGATAGACAGGCTGTCATAGACGGCGTTTGCCATCTGGCAGGAGAGGAACCGGCTCCAAATCAGCTTGTACAGCTTGTACTGCTCGCTCGTCAGGTCCTTCTTGATCTCGTCCGGGACCAGGGTGACATCAGAGGGGCGGATGGCCTCGTGGGCGTCCTGGGCGTTGCCCTTGGCCTTGAATCGCCGGGTCTGGGCGGGGTAATATTCCCCGCCGTACCGATGCAGAATAAAGTCCTTGGCGGCTGCCAGAGCTTCCTCCGACAGGCGGAGGGAGTCGGTACGCATATAGGTGATGAGGCCCACGGCCCCCTGTCCGGACAGTTCCACGCCCTCATACAGCTGCTGGGCGATGGACATAGTACGGGCCGGGGACATATTCAGCTTGCGGGACGCCTCCTGCTGGAGGGTGGAGGTGGTGAAGGGCGGGGCGGGCTGGCGTGACTTCTCCTGGCGCTTTACCTTGGCCACGGAGAAACTGCCCTGCCAGACAGTGGCCAGCACCTGTTCGGCCTCCTCCCGGCTGTGGAGCTCCATTTTCTTGTCCCGGCCGTGGAATTGGGCCTTAAAGCTGCCCAAATTGGGGGCGACGCGGGCCAAATCGGCCTCGATGGACCAGTACTCCTGGGGGACGAAGGCCCGGATCTCCTCCTCCCGCTCCACCACCAGCCGGGTGGCCACGGACTGGACCCGCCCGGCGGACAGGCCCCGGCGGATCTTCTTCCACAGCAGGGGGGACAGCTCATAGCCCACGATCCGGTCCAGGATGCGGCGGGCCTGCTGGGCGTCCACCAAGTCCTGGTCAATGGCCCGTGGGGCGGCGATAGACTGGTTGACCACATTCCGGGTGATCTCGTTGAAGGTAACCCGGTAGGTCTTGTCATCCGGGATGCCCAGCAACTCCTTCAGATGCCAGGAGATAGCCTCCCCCTCCCGGTCCGGGTCGGTGGCCAGGTAGACACGGCCGCTCTTCTTGGCGGCTTTTTTCAGGTCACTGATAACATCCTCTTTGCCCTTGATGGGCTGGTAGTCGGGAACAAAGCCCTTCTCGATATCCACGCCCAGCTTGCTCTTGGGCAGGTCCCGGACGTGGCCCATAGACGCCTTTACCTCATAGCCCGGCCCCAGGTATTTGCCGATGGTCTTGGCCTTGGACGGGGACTCGACGATCACTAGATCCGTTTTATTTGGCACGATTGGAATACCTCCAAATTAGATGATGGAAAAATCAAGGGAACATTCCGCTCCCGAAGGTCACATGGAATCAGGGTGGGGGCTACTCCTCCAGCCGCATCAGGGAGATATACCGCCTGCCTGGCCGCTCCTCCAGCGCCCCCTGTATCTGGAGCATGGTCAGGGCGGACAGCACCCGCTTGGCCGGGATCTGGGTCAGCTCCACCAGTTGGTCCGGCGACAGGGTCCTGTCCTCCAGGGCGTTGAGGAGGGACAGCTCATCGTCGGTGAACCGCTCCCGCTGCCCGCTCCGGGGGATAAACTCCCGGCTGGGTACTTCCTCCAGGGCGGGATCAGTGCGGCGCTTTTCCTCCCTATCCTGGGCCAGACTGTCCAGCCGGGCCTGCGCGGCCTCTGGCGTCAGCGGGGCGGAGGCCGCCAGCCTTCTGGGGAAGCGGGCCCAATACTCGGATAGAATGTCGCCGCCACAGGTGACCAGCTTGGCCCCCTGCTGGATCAGGTAGTTGGTCCCCTCGCTGAGTGGGGCATCTAGGGGGCCGGGGACAGCAAAGATGTCCCTGTCCTGCTCCATGGCGTGGTTCATCGTGAGCATGGTGCCGCTCTTTTTCCTGCACTCCACCGCCAGCACACCCAGGGAGAGGCCGCTGATGATCCGGTTGCGCTGTGAGAAGTGGCTTCCCTTGTGGGGTGTGCCAGGAGGATGCTCAGAGATCAGGGCCCCGGCAGCCGCCACATCCTCATACAGATAGCGGTGTTCCCGCGGAAAGGGCACATCCACTCCGCCGGCCAGCACGGAAACCACCGGTCCCCCGCCCTTCAGGGCACCCTTAACAGCATGGCAGTCTATGCCTTCAGCTATACCGGATACCACCAGAGCGCCGCCCGCCGCCAGTTCCATCCCGAACCGCTCGGCATACAGCGTCCCATAGGCGGTAGCCTCCCGGGCGCCCACCACACCGATGGCCGCCTCCTCATCAAAGTGGAAGGACCGCCCACGAATGTAGAGGATCACGGGCGGGTCAGCGATCTGCCGCAGGCGGCCGGGGTAGTCGGCGTCCTGCAACGTCATAATACGTACGCCCAGCCGCTCACAGTCCGCCAAAATTTCCTCCGCCCGGTCCGTGCCTTTGTCCAACAGGCTCCTTTTAGCAGCAGCGGGGAGAGGAAGAAAGTCATATTCCTCCGGGTCTGCGTAATAGGCCCGCTCTGGAGTGATGAAGTGCTCCAACACCCCCAGCACTCCCGCTGGGCCCAGATCATGGCGGGTGGTAAGCCAGATCCAGTATCTCAAGGCCGACATTCTCTCATCTCCTTCACTCCGGAACTTTCCCTTTACAAATCTCCTCTCCGGCGCTATTGTATAGGCAGGGGAGGGAGTTTTTTCATGAAACGTCCACATTACGCCTGGATGGTCTGTCTGGGCAGCGCCCTGGTCCTGTTTTCCACCATCGGACTGGGTGTCAATGTCTTCACCATCTACCAGCCCGAGATCATCCTGGCCAATGGTTTTTCCAATGCGCAGGGCTCCTGGATCACCACCACGCGCAGTCTGTTCATCCTGGCCGCTCTGCTGACAGTCAATCAGCTGTGTCAGCGGCTCGGACTGCGTCTGGTCATGACCCTGGGGGTGGTGCTGCTATCCCTGTCCTACTTCTGTTTTGGTCTGGCCACCAGCTTTTTTACTTACTGTCTGGCCGCCGCCCTGACCGGGCTTGGCTACTGCTATGGGGGCATGGTCCCCCTCTCTCTGGTCATCGGCGCCTGGTTCCGAGACCGGCGTGGGCTGGCCCTGGGGCTGGCTTCCGCGGGCAGCGGGGTATCCACCATCTTTGCCCCTGTCATCATCACCTGGATCATCCAGCATCAGGGCCTGCGGGCCGCCTTTCTGTGGGAGGGGGCCTTTATCCTTATCACCGCTCTACTGGCCTGGAAGCTGATCCGAAACACCCCGGCAGAACTGGGGTTGGAGCCCTATCATCTGGGGGGAGAGGACGATCCTCCGCCCCCGCCCAGACAGGCCCCCCGAGGGATGCGCCGGTCTTATCTGCTCCTGATCCTTTTCGCCGCCTTTTTAGTAGGCGGCCCTGGGGGCCCCGGTTTTTCCCATCTGACCGTGCTCTACACCAGCGAGGGCTACGATCAGGCCCTCATCGCCGCTCTAATGTCCTATGCCGGACTGGCCATCTGTATCGGCAAGATTCTCTGTGGCCAGGTCTATGACCGGATGGGCAGCCGGTGGGGTAACTACTATTCCTTCGGCTCACTTCTGGGAGCCTTTGTTCTTTGCTGTCTGGCCCCTCTGGGCGGCCTCGCCCTCCCCTTTCTGTCCATCACACTATTGGGAATGGGGCTACCTGTTTCCGCTGTGTCCCCCTCGGTGTGGGCCGCTGATCTGTCCTCGGACAGCACTTATGGCAAGTACGTGCGTTCCATCACCATGTCCTATACAGCGGGGGTCCTTCTTTTTGGCCCCCTGCCCGGCATCCTTGCAGACCGGTTTGGCAGCTATGTGCCGGCCTATGCGCTCTTTGCTGTGACCCTGGCGGCCGCGGCCCTGATCATCCAAGTCATTTACCACTGTCTGGGGATCGGCGGCCGGCCGCCGCGTTGAGAAGATCACCGCCCCATCTCCCACAGGACGATAGAGGCCGCCACCGCCGCGTTGAGGGACTCGCACCGCTGGCGCATGGGTATCTTCAGTGTCTTTTCACATCGCTCCAGCAGAGGACGGGACACTCCCCGCCCCTCACTTCCAATCACCACGGCGGACCGGCTCAGGTCCGCCGTTTTGATGTCCACCGTATCCTTTCCCAAGGCGGTGGCGTACAGGGGCAGCTCCGCCTTTTTCAGCAGCCCGGCCAGCCCATCCGGGGTCACCTCAAAGACCGGCAGACGGAAGCAAGCCCCCATGGAGGCCCGAACGACTTTGGGCCCATAGGGGTCCGCGCATCCGTTGACCAGCAGCAGGCCGTCCGCTCCCAGGGCGTCCGCGGTCCTCCAGATGGTGCCTACGTTACCAGGGTCCTGAACGCCGTCCAGAACCAGATACCGCCTCCCCTTCAGCTGCTCTGGCGGGTCCGCCGGAGGCAGGGCGGCCAAAAACAGCGCGCCCTGGGGCGCCGCCATTGGAGAGATGCTCTCCATCACATCTCCAGGCACCTGCACCGCCCGGACCTCCTTGGGCAGATCAGGGGGCTCTACCCCGTCGGCGAACACTGCCGCAGTCAGGGGCGCGCTCCACCGCAGTGCCTCCTCCAGCAGTTTGATCCCGTCTCCCAGATATTCTCCCTCCGCCTGCCGTTCCCGCCGCCCGCCAGAGGCTAGGCGGCGAATCTTCATCAGCAGGGGGTTCTTCCGGCTCGTAATCCGCTCCATCATCTTCTCTCCAACCGGTCGATATCCGCATTGCTCCCCAGGATCACCATACAGTCATCCTGCGCCTGGAACACATAGTCCCGGCCCGGTGAGATGGTCATGCGCTCTCCCCGGCGCACCGCGATTACGGTAACCCTCCACTTGGCCCGGATATCCAGCTCCAGAATGGACTTTCCCACCCAGTCCTCCGGTACCAGCCGCTCCACAATGGAGAACTCGTCAGACAGCTCGATAAAGTTTAAAATATCACCGTTGGCCAGGCTCCGCGCCAGCCGGATGGCCATCTCTTGTTCCGGGAAGATCACCAGATCGGCCCCGATTTTCTCCAGCACCTTGCGGTGGACCATGCTGTTCGCCTTGCCCACCACGCGGGCGACCCCCAGCTCCTTCAGGTTCAGCACAATGAGGGCGCTGACCCCTACATCCGCGCTGGCGGCTGCCACGGCGCAGTCAAAATTCCGAGCCCCCAGGCTTCGCAGCACCTCCGGGTCCCTGGCATCCCCCACGACACAGTGGGTCACCTGGTCTGCCACCGCCTGAACTCGTTCCGGCTGAATATCCACCGCCAGCACCTCGTGGCCCTGAGCGCATAGCTCCACTGCCAGTGAGGCACCGAAGCGGCCTAATCCAATAATCAGAAAACTTTTCATGCGGCCCTCCTCCCCGCTTACCCGATCATCACGTCAGTAGCAGGGTACGAAATCTTATGTTCTGCCTGTTTCCTGGTCAGGAAGGCGATGGAGAAGGACAGGATTCCTACCCGGCCCAGGAACATCAGGGCGACCATCAGCAGGGCGCTTCCCACCGTCAGCGACGGGGTGATTCCCATAGTCACCCCCACCGTCCCCATGCCGGAGGCCACTTCAAAGGCCGCCTGGACAAAGGGCACCCGGTCCATCAGAGAAAGCGCCATGGAACCGGTCAGGAACAGCAGCAACACCGTCAGCGCCAGGGTCATGGCGTCCATCACCCGCCGCTGTGGAATGGTCCTGTGGCGGAACACCACCTCCTCCCGCCCTTGGAGGCCGTCCCGCAGGGCCAGCAGCAGCACCCCCATTGTGACCGTCTTGAGTCCTCCGGCCGTGGAGCCCGATGAGCCGCCTATCAGCATCAGGATGATGGACAGCACCGCGGAGCTGTCCCGCAGGCCGGCTTGGTCAAAGGTGGCATACCCCGCCGTTCTCAGGGTCACCGACTGAAAGAGGGCGTTCAGCGGCCGCTCCCAGACGGGCATCGCCCCCAGTGTAGCTGGGTTGTCCCACTCGGCACAGCAGAAGAACAGGGTCCCAAGCCCAATCAGCGCCACAGTGATCCCCAGCACCATTTTGGAATACAGCCGCAGCTTACGCCAGCACCTGGCATCCAGCAGGTCCTCCCATACAAAAAAGCCCAGGCCCCCCACGATGATAAGGGCCATGATGGTCACCATCACCAGCAGGTCCCCCCGGAAGGCCGCCAGGCTGCTGTAAGGTCCGCTGTACCCGCCGAACAGATCAAAGCCGCCGTTACAAAAGGCAGAAACACTGTGGAATACAGAGAACCACAGCCCCCTACCCAGTCCGAAAATGGGGACAAATCTTGTGGCCAGCAGCGCCGCCCCCAGCCCCTCGGCCAGAAGGGTGCCCATCAGGGCGTGACGCACTACCCGGACCACTCCGGCCACCCCGCTCATATTGAGGGAGGAGGCCATCCTCATCCGCTGGGCCAGTCCGATCCTCCGGTGGAGGGCGAAGGGCACCAGGGACATGAGGGTGACAAAGCCCAGGCCGCCCAGCTGCAACAGCACCAGTATCACCCCCTGGCCGAAGGGCGCCCAGTGCAGCGCGGTATCCACCAGAACCAGTCCCGTAACACAGGTGGCGGAGGTGGCGGTAAACAGGCATACCAGCCAGGGGGTGGCCTGTCCGTCCCAGGCGGCGATGGGCAGCCGGAGCAGCAGCGCCCCCAACAGAATAATGCCCCCAAAGCCCAAGACGATGTACCGGGTGGGGTTCAGCTTTTTTCGCGCCAGGATATCCACTCGCAACGGCTCCTTTTTCCCAGTCAACGCCTCCCCTGGGGCGCCCTATGGCCGCCGGGAGGTGCAGAAAGGCATACCAATGGGGGCGTCCCATTGGTATGCCGGCCGCAGTTTCATTCCAAAGGCTTCATAGTGGGGAACAGGATGACCTCACGGATGGAATCGGAGCCCGTCAGCAGCATGACGCAGCGGTCGATGCCGATGCCCAGGCCGCCCGTGGGGGGCATCCCGTACTCCAGTGCGGTGAGGAAATCCTCGTCCATCATGCCGGCCTCGTCGTCCCCCTTGTCCCGCAGCTCCACCTGCTTCTGGAAGCGCTGGCGCTGGTCGATGGGGTCGTTGAGCTCGGAGAAGGCGTTGCCCATCTCGCTGTGGCAGATGAACAGCTCAAAGCGCTCGGTGAGCCGGGGGTCGGCGGGAGAGCGCTTGGCCAGGGGGGACACGTCTACCGGGTGCATGGTGATGAAGGTGGGCTGGATGAGCTTCTCCTCCACCCGCTGGTCAAAGCACTCGTACAGGGCGTTGCCCCAGGTCTTGTCCGCCGTCTCGGGCAGCTCCACCCCGATGGACTTGGCGGCGGCCACGGCCTCCTCGTCGGAGGAAATGGTCATAAAGTCGATGCCGCAGTACTTCTTGACGGCCTCGTGCATGGGCATACGGGGCCACCCGGGGGTCAGGTCGATCTGCTCCCCCTGCCACTCCACCTGGTAGGTGCCCAGGATCTTCTGGGCGGCGGAGGACAGCAGGTCCTCAAACAGGTCCATCATGTCGTTGAAGTCGGCATAGGCCTGGTACAGCTCGATGGTGGTGAACTCCGGGTTGTGCTTGGGGTCCATGCCCTCGTTGCGGAAGATGCGCCCGATCTCATATACCCGGTCCATACCACCCACGATGAGCCGCTTCAAGGGCAGCTCGGTGGCGATGCGCATATACATATCGATGTCCAGGGTATTGTGGTGGGTGATGAAGGGCCGGGCGGTGGCGCCGCCAGAGATGGTGTTGAGCACCGGGGTCTCCACCTCCATATAGCCCCGGCCGTCCATAAAGTCCCGGACGTGCTTGATGAACTGGGAGCGGATGATGAAGTTGCGCTTCACCTCCGGGTTGACGATCAGGTCCACATAGCGCTGGCGGTAGCGCAGCTCGGTGTTGGTCAGGCCGTGGAATTTCTCCGGCAGGGGCAACAGGGACTTGGAGAGCAGGGTCACCGTGACCACACGGACGGACATCTCCCCCCGCTGGGTGCGAAAGACTACGCCGTGGACTCCTACGATATCGCCGATGTCATACTTCTTAAAGCGGTTATACTCCGCCTCATCCATCTCGTCCTTCCGGGCATAGAGCTGGATGCGGCCGGACTTGTCCTGCAGGTCACAGAAGGACACCTTGCCCATCCCCCGCTTGGACATGAGCCGGCCGGCGATGGCCACCCGCTGTCCCTCCAGGGAGTCGAAGTTGCCCTTGATGTTGGCGGAGTCGTTGTCCACCACGAACCGGGTGATCTGGAAGGGATCGTTCCCCCCCTCCTGGAGCTCCTTCAGCTTGTCCCGGCGGATCTGCAAGAGCTGGGAGAGGTTCTCCTCCTGGGGGGCGTTCTGGTTGTTCTTGTTATTCTGATCGGCCATATCGCCAACTCCTATCCTCTGTATCTTGGAAAAATTACCGCTCCACCTTCAGGATCTTATACTCTACCGGACCGGCGGGAGCGTCCACGGTGATCTCATCCCCGGCGTTCTTGCCCAGCAGGGCCTTGCCGAAGGGGGAGTCCTCGGAGATGGTGCCCTTCATGGGGTCGGCCTCCTGGGAGCCCACGATCTTATAGGTCTCCTCCTCCCCGAACTCCTTGTCCAGCACAGTGACGGAGGAGCCCATGCGGATGTAATCGCCGCCGTCCTCCTCCTCCTCGATGACCACATAGTTGGACAGGATCTCGTCCAGCTCGGCCATGCGGGAGTACAGCTTTCCCTGCTCGTTCTTGGCCTCGTCATACTCGCTGTTCTCGGACAGGTCGCCGAAGGAGCGGGCCTCCTTGATGAGCTCCGCCACCTCCTTCTCCCGGACGGTCTTCAGGTAGCTCATCTCATCCTGTAACTCCTTGAGCCGCTCCGGGCTCAACCGATACTCTTTTGCCATGATACCTCGCACACCTTTCCAAGGGCGGCCCACAGCCTGCCGGGCCGCCATACATTATAATAAAGAAATGGGCACACTGATGCAGTATGTGTCATTATAAGTGCTCCATTCCCCGCTGTCAAGTGATTTTTAGCTCTTCTTTGTTCAGCCGCCCGAACTCATACAGGGCGGCCAGCAGGTCCAGGTCCTCCCGATCCCCCTCCTCCAGGCGGGGGGCCGACAGGGACAGGCCCGCCAGGTCCGGGGTATGTCCGTAGAGCTCCAGGGTGGGCTCCTCCCCCCTGCTCCCATCCGGATGGAAGCGGAGAGCCGCCTCTCCCCCCTCGCTCCGGGGCAGGATGGGCACGCCGAACTCCCCCCGCAGCCACCGGGCCAGCTCCTCCCCCCCTTTGGGCGCGTCGATGACCAGGTGCCGGACCTGGGAACAGAGGGCTACGGCCGCGCGGGTCATCTCCCAGTCCGCCCGCGCCCCCCGCAAGACCACGGTGGACCGGTCCGGCGCCGCTCCCCTCCGCTCCAGCAGAGCCAGCGCCAGCTCCGGCGACTGGGCCCGCAGGAAGGGCCCCGGGTCCACCGGCGCCAGCCCATACTCCGACAGCAGGGGCCAGCAGGAAAACCCCCTGGGGGCCAGCACCCGGCGGGCTCCTCCCCGAAACAGGGCCCTTCCCGCTCTCTTGACCCGCCGCTCCCACCAAAAGCTGTCCATATCAGCCCGCACCCGCAGCACGGGCAGGCCGTAGAGCCTCTCCCGCTCCCCCTGTTTGGGCCCGCCCGAGCCGAATACCAGTTGTCCGATCATATCCCCACCTCCTATGGGCAGGATATGCGGGACAGCCCGGGGATATGGTTCGCGGCCCCGTCTTTGTTCGATCTGTTCCCGGTCCCCCCCTTCCCAGAGGGGAAAAGCCGCCCGGCATCCGCCCGTGATCAACGGGGAAAGAGCCGGGCATCCCCCTGCCCGGCTCTTTTTCTCACATATTCTTCAGTTGTTCCTCCAGCTTGGCCACCAGCTCGCCGAGCTTGACGGCCCGCTCCTTCTCCGCCTCCACCACATGGGCGGGGGCCTTATTGACAAAGCCGGGGTTGGCCAGCTTGGCGTTCAGCTTCTGGAGCTCCTCAAAGTTCTTCTTCCGCTCCTTCTCCATGCGGGCCTTCTCCTTCTCCATATCCACCAGCTCGGCCAGAGGCATGGACAACTGGGCGGCATGGGTGACCACGGTGACCTGGCCCGCCCCCTCGGAGGTCTGTCCGGCGGGAACGATGGTCACCTCGCCGGCGTAGGCCAGCTTTTTCAGGAAGGGCACGCCCAGCTCAAACACCTCCGCCTCGTCAGTCGCCACGGTGAGGTGGGCCTTCTTGGAGGGGGGCACGTTCATCTCGCTCCGGCGGGTGCGGACGGCCCGGATGGCGTCCATGATGAGCTCCATGGCCTTCTCCTCGGCGGGGAAGTCCAGCGCGGCGCTGGGCTCGGGCCAGGACTGGAGCATCAGGAAGGAGCCCTCCTCCACCTCGTCCCCGTGGGGTAGCGCCTGCCAGATCTCCTCGGTGATAAAGGGCATGAAGGGGTGGAGCAGCTTCAGCATCTGGGTGAGCACATAGCACAGCACCTGCTGAGCCCGGACCTTGCTGTCCTGGTCCTCCCCCTGAAGGCGGGTCTTGGTCAGCTCGATATACCAGTCGCAGTAGTCGTCCCAGATGAAGTCGTAGATCTTCTGGGCGGCCACGCCCAGCTCATACCGGTCCATGTTGTCGGTGATATCTGGAATGACCCGGTTGAGCTTGGACAGGATCCACTTGTCCTCCAGCTCCAGCTTGTCGGGCAGCTGGCACTTGTCAATGGTCAGGTTCATCTTCAGGAAGCGGCTGGCGTTCCAGATCTTGTTGGCGAAGTTCCGCATAGCCTCGCACCGCTCAGTGTAGAAGCGCATATCGTTGCCTGGGCTGTTGCCGGTGACCAGATTGAAGCGCAGGGCGTCGGCGCCGTACTTCTCGGCGATCTCCAGAGGATCGATGCCGTTACCCAGAGATTTGGACATCTTTCGGCCCTTGTCGTCCCGGACCAGGCCGTGGATAAACACAGTGTGGAAGGGGGGCTTTTTGGTCTGCTCACAGGCGGAGAAGATCATCCGGGCCACCCAGAAGAAGATAATGTCATAGCCGGTGACCAGTACGTCGGTGGGATAGAAGTAGTCCAGATCGGGGGTCTTCTCCGGCCATCCCAGGGTAGAGAAGGGCCATAGAGCGGAGGAGAACCAGGTATCCAACACATCAGGGTCCCGGTGGATCTTCTTAGAGTGGCACTTCTCGCACTCGGTGGGGTCCTCCCGGCTGACGGTCATGTGGCCGCAGTCGTCGCAGTACCACACAGGGATCTGATGTCCCCACCACAGCTGGCGGGAGATACACCAGTCATGCACATTCTCCATCCAGTTGGTGTAGGTCTTGGCAAATCGCTCAGGGACAAACTTGACCTCACCCTCGTTGACTACCCGCAGGGCCTCCTTGGCCAAGGGGGCCATCTTGACGAACCACTGGGCGGAGATGATAGGCTCCACGTCGTTGTGGCAGCGGTAGCAGGTGCCCACGTTGTGGGAGTAAGGCTCCACTTTTTCCAACAGGCCCATGGCCTCCAGGTCGGCGATGACCGCCTTCCGGGCCTCGTACCGGTCCATCCCCTGGTACTTGCCGCCGTTGGCGTTGACCACACCGTTGTCATCCAGCACCCGGATGGTGTCCAGATTGTGGCGCAGGCCCACCTCGAAGTCGTTGGGGTCGTGGGCGGGGGTCATCTTCACGCAGCCAGTGCCGAAGTCCATCTCCACATAGTCATCGGCTACAATGGGGATCTCCCGGTCCATCAGGGGCAGGATGCAGGTCTTGCCCACCAAATGCTTGTACCGCTCGTCATTGGGGTTGACGGCCACGCCGGTGTCGCCCATCATGGTTTCCGGCCGAGTGGTGGCAACCACCAAATAGCCGGACCCGTCAGAGAGGGGATAACGCATATGCCACAGGTGGCCGGGCTTGTCCTGGTACTCCACCTCCGCGTCACTGAGGGCGGTGGTACAGTGGGGGCACCAGTTGATGATGCGGCTCCCCTTGTAGATCAGGCCCTTATCATACAGTTCACAGAAGGTCTCCCTGACAGCCTTAGAGCAGCCCTCGTCCATAGTGAACCGGGCCCGGTCCCAGTCGCAGGAGGAGCCCATCTTCTTCTGCTGGGCTACGATGCGGCCGCCGTACTTCTCCTTCCAGTCCCACACCCGTTCCAGGAACTTATCCCGGCCCAGGTCATAGCGGGTCAGGCCCTCGTTCTCCCGCAGGTCCTCCTCCACCTTGATCTGGGTGGCGATGCCGGCGTGGTCCGTGCCAGGGACCCACAAGGCGGCATAGCCCTGCATCCGCTTGAAGCGGATGAGGATGTCCTGAAGGGTGCAGTCCATAGCGTGCCCCATATGGAGCTGTCCTGTCACGTTGGGGGGCGGCATGACGATGGTAAACGGCTTCTTTTTCGGGTCCCGGCGGCCCTTAAAGCACCCCGCCTTTTCCCAGTTCTCATAGATGCGGCCTTCGGCCTCCTGGGGCTCGTAGACCTTGGGCAGTTCAATACTCATAGCGTTTCTCCTACTTTCTAAAATCAGACATTCTCAATGGTCTTTTTTGTTTTGCTCTGGATCAGGGAGCGGAATCGCTCCAGCTCGCCGCTGGCGAAGGTCCTCTTGTCCAGAATATAGCCCCGGCGGCTGTCCTCCAGGAGGATGAAGTAGCGGTCCCCCTCCAGGATGGAGGCGATGTCGTCATAAGACATCCGCTGCTCGCCGCCCACGCCGGCGACGGTCCACCCCTCCTGGTCAAAGGTGTTGGTGAACACCTTCACTCCCTTCATGATGAGCTTCACCATGAGGAGGGCCCTCAGCTGATTCAAAAACAGGGTCCACAGCAGAATTACAGCGCCCAGCAGGGCCAGCAGGACCTGGAGGATGCCGGTAAACTGGAAGCGTGCGGCAAACAGGAGGAGCAGGGCCAGAGCTGCGAACAGGACCCGGAGAGCGATGCTCTGACCCCTGTGGGTGGCCCGGGTCACCATGCGGTTCATGGCCACATAAGCTCCCCAGTCATAGACAGTCTCATTGGTGATCTTCATATGCGTAGCTCTGCTCCTTTCGGAATATAAAAACGCCCCAAGCCGTTGGCTCAGGGCGATCAAAAACCGCGGTACCACCTGAGTTCGGGCACAGCGCCCGCGCTCGATCCCATAACGGCGGGGACCGCCGCCCCTTACTACCGTTCTGGGGCGGAGCTTGGAAGCCACTTCACCGGGGTTCCCGGAGCGCTTTCACCAGCCGCGCCCTCTCTGCACCGTTCTACCCGGATACTTCTCTTCCGCATCGCTTTTGTTGGGCCCTATTATATGGGATTTCTCCCCATCTGTCAAGGGGCCTGCTCTCTCATCCCTATTCCCCTTTGGACAAATGGGACCTGACTCCGTCGATTTCACTATGAATTGAATAAAACAGGAAAATATGATAAAGTAACCAAAAAGATAAACCTCTATTTGGACGCGAATCTATTTCTGAAATTAAGCATTCCATGAGCAATATGCAGATATGTATGGCAAGTTTGTAAGAGTATATTTCAAAGATGGTTCTGTACGCAATGGATTTTATGAAAATAGCTCCATTCCTATCAGTTGCGAGGCAATCAAAATCGCAGATATTCAAAGGATGGAATTGTTTTGCCAATAACTTTGAATCTGAGGAGATACAGAATGATGAAAGTAATAAAGGAAAAATTTGTTGTCATTGGAAAAGAGGGCTCAACATTAGACGGCGAAGGATTTATTCAAAAATTGTGGAATGATGCAAATAGTAATTTTAGTGAGGTAGCGCATCTGGCAAAGAGAGACGCAAATGGGAGTATTGTGGGAATATGGGGTGCTATGTCTGATATTTCTCACTCATTTAAGCCGTGGGAAGATGGCTTTCGTAAAGGCTTGTATCTGGCAGGGGTAGAATGTGTTGATAGCGCAGAAGCACCTGATGGATGGGTAAAATGGACAATACCAAGTTATGAGTATATAGTTGCTGAAAACCATAGGGGGGTGTTTGAAAAAATCATTGGACAAATGAATCAGGAGGGCATTTCTCTGGTCGGAGCAGTTCACGATTATACTGACCCAGCAACAGGAAAAGGCTATTTATATTTTCCAATCAGAGAAGTATAATAAACATTACTTTATCGATCTGTTCGCGTAAAAAAGCGCCTCCCTTCGTCACTTTGACGAAGGGAGGCGCTTTATCCTGCTCTCTTCGGATTCGCAGTGGTCCCCCGTTGGTAGAGATGCCAGTGGCTGACACAAGCCTCCCTCCCAGCCACACATCGCTAGGTTCATAGAATTTAATCGGTCGGGACCTTCTACCTCATTCCTCTCCTTTTCTCCGCTCCTGGAGATTCTTTTTGTAGAGGATATTCAACCCCTTCAGCAGCAGATCCTTCTCTAGTGTCATCTCTCTGCGGCACAGGGGGGCGATAAACTGCGCCATGCCTCCGGTGGCCACCACGGTGGTAGAATAGCCCAGTTCCTCCTCTACCCGGTCCAGCATCCCGTCCAGCATGGCGGCGGTGCCGTACATAATGCCGCTGCGCATACAGTCTACTGTGTTCTTGCCGATGACCTTCTTGGGCCGGTCCAGCCGGATTCCAGGAAGCTGGGCCGTGCGGGAGGTCAGCGCCTCCAAAGATACCCGAACGCCGGGGATGATACATCCTCCCACATAGGTATTGCCCCGGTCCACCACCTCAATGGTGGTAGCGGTGCCCAGGTCCAGCAGGGTCAGGGGAGGTTCGTACTCCGCCAGGGCAGCCACGGCGATCACAATGCGGTCGCTGCCCACTTGGGCGGGGGCGTCCATCTGGATATTCAGCCCGGTCTTGATCCCCGGCCCCACCACCATGGGCTGTTTGCGGATCAGCTTGACCACACCGGTTCGTACGGAGTTGAACACTGGAGGCACCACGGAGGAGATGATGCAGTCGTCGATGTCCGACGGCTTCACATCAAAGAGGGATAGGATATTTTTGATCTCCACCCCATACTGGTCCGAGGTTTTGATGTGGTCGGTAGCGATCCGAGCCTCGAAGGCGATGCGGTCGTCCTGAATACCTCCGATGACGATATTGCTATTGCCGATATCTATGGCAAGGAGCATAGTTTGTCCACCTCGTATCTGGGATGGCTCCCACAGGACCATAAAGTCCCCTGTACCTCCCATTTTATCGTTGGTATTATACAGGATAGGGGCCCCAGGCGCAAGGAAAATTTCCATTTTTCCACGGCGCCGCTAAAAAGCCGCCTTCCCGATACCGGGAGGCGGCTTTTTATTGTCAGTTCAACCGTTTGGTGGTACCCCCGGACCGGACATAGAGGGGGATATCCTTAAAGTAGTTGACCGGGTCCTTTCGGGTGCCGTTGACCCGGATCTCAAAGTGTAGGTGGTTGCCGGTGGAGGAACCGGTGGTACCGACATAGCCCACCACATCTCCCTGCTTCACCGTCTGCCCCTCGCTGACGCCCCGCTTATTCATATGAGCGTAGAGGGTGCTAGTCCCATCGCTGTGGGAGACCACCACATAGTTGCCGTAGGAGCTGTTATAGGTGGAGGTGGTGACCACACCACTCTTGGAGGCCAGAATCTTGGTATTTTTGGGCGCTGGGATGTCGATGCCCGTGTGATTGTGCCTCTTGCCGGTGATGGGGTGGATGCGTCCGGCGAAGAGGGACGACAGCGTTGTGTACCCAGGCAGGGGCCACAGGAAGCCGGACTCGCTCTGCACACCAGATATCTGGGCGGCCATCTCCTTCTCTTTTCTTCTGATCTCCGCATCCAGAGCATTGGCGGCCTTTTGCAGCTCTGCCTCCATGGCCTCCAGTTGATCCTCCTGGGAGCTGATCTCGCCAATGAGCTTATCTACTTCTGCCTCCTGGGCCTCCCGCTCCTTCTTGGCGGCCTCCTGCTCCTTGCGGGCTTCCTCCTGGGCGGCTTTGGCCTGCTCCAGTTCAGCCTTGTCCACCTCTATCTGCTCCCGGATGGCAATCAGGTCGTCCATGACCTTGTTATCATACTCCATGATCTCTTCCACCATCATGAAGTTGTCCAGCAAATCGCTGAAGTCAGCGGAGGAAAACAGGACGGACCAGTAGGACACCTCGCCCTCCTCCTCCATATAGCGAACACGGCGGCAGAACAGATCGTACTGCTCCGCCTCGTCCGCCTCCGCCTGGGCCAGCTCCACCTCCTTCTCCTGGATGAGCTGGCCGTATTTCTCGATTTGAGCAGTCATGTTGTCTATTTCTTCCTGAATCACGTTGATCTGCCGCTCGATCAGGTCCTTCTGCTGCTGGGCGGCGTTCTTGTCCGCCCGAACGTCCTTCAGCTGGGCCTGTAAATCTTTCTTCTGGTTTGCCAGGGCGCTGGCGTCTTCTTTCAGGTCGTCGATCTCATCCTGGGTAACGGCCGACGCCTCAGGCACCGAATAGGGCCCTGTAAGGGGCAGCAGAATAGCCAACGCTAGCGCCAGTGTCACCACCCGGCGAAATACGGTCTTTCTCTTATTCACAGTATTTCCTCCCAGGTCTATCCGCTCAGTGAATCAATATCTGAGCCAAGATTGGCAACAGCATCATCAGGGCCAAAAAACCGGCCAGTACCCCCATCATGATACGTTGCTTTTTCTGATGCTTCATAAGTTTCTCTCCTATCTCAGACCTGCAAAAATTTCCGGATGGCCAGCAGAGAACCGCATACGCCGATCAGGGCTCCGGTGCCGCAGAAAATGGCCAGAATGTATCGAATCATAGAGGTATAGCTGACCATTGTCACCAGAGACAACCCGTTGCCCTGGATAATCAATTTTGCCACCAGCTGGTAAATGCCCCACTGGGCAAAGAAGGCCAGCAGAGCCCCTGTCAGGCCTAAGATCAGGCCCTCCACTACGAAGGGCCACTGGATGAAGGCATCGGTGGCGCCACACATCTTCATGATGGCGATCTCCTCCCGGCGGTAGAAGGTGGCTAACTTGATGGTATTGGCGATGATAAACAGGGACACCACCAGCAGAATCCCGATCAGCACAACAGCTACACCGGTGGCGATATTCCGGGCCAGCACAAAGCCGTTGGCAATATCGATTGCCGCTCGAACGTTGGCCACGCCCGTGACCTGCTCTACCGCGGCTTCAGTCTGTTCCATCTGCTCCAGGTTCTCCACATGGATGCGGAAGCGGTCCCGCAGCACCTCGTCAGGCAGGTCGTCCAGCAGGGGGTTGTTCTCCCGTCCCTCTTTGTAATCCTCCAGAGCCTCTTCCCGACTGACGAAGGTGACTTTTGTCACATTGGGCAGTGTCTCGATCTCCGGCTGGATGGACCGAGCCTGCTCCTCCGTATAGTTCTCGTCAATATAGGCCAGCATCTCATTCTCCGCCTCCAGGTCACCCAGCATATGGTCCAGGTTCACCGCCAGCAGAGAGAAGGAGCCCATAATCAGCAGACAGGCCACGATCATACACACAGCGGCAAAGGACATGAAGCCGTGGGTGAAAATGGAGTGGAACCCCTCGCTAAAATAATATCCCGCGTCAAACTTTCTCGCCATTGTAGTACCCACCCGTTTCGTCGCTGATGATACGTCCGTTCTCGATGGCCACGACCCGCTTGGCAAAGCGGTTGACCAACGCTTTCTCATGGGTAACCACCAAAACGGTAGTACCCAGCTCATTGATGCGCTCCAGTAGCACCATGATCTCCAGGGATCGCTGGGGGTCCAGGTTACCCGTGGGCTCGTCGGCAATAATCATGCTGGGGTTATTGACCAGCGCCCGGGCGATGGCCACCCGCTGCTGCTCGCCGCCGGAGAGCTGTCCAGGATAGCGGTCAGCCTTCTGCTCCAGCCCCACCAGCTGGAGCACATAGGGGATACGCCGCCGTAGCTCCCGATTGGAGGCACCGATGGCCCGCATGGCAAAGGCTAGGTTCTCGTGGACTGTCTTTTTTTCAATCAGGCGGAAGTCCTGAAAGATGATGCCCAGCGTCCGGCGCATATAGGGCACTTGGCGTGGACTGATGTTATTCAAATTGTAGCCATTGACCATTAGCCGCCCCTCAGTGGCCGCAATCTCCGCCGTGATCAGCTTGATTACCGTGGACTTACCCGACCCAGAGGGCCCTACTAGAAAGACAAACTCCCCGTCGTCAATCCGCAGATTCACGCCCTTCAGCGCCTTAGTTCCATTGTCATATTCTTTATGTACATCGATCAGACGTATCATGTTATCTCCGCTCCTCCTCTTTCCAGAGGATATTTTACCAGACCTTTGACAGCCTATTTTGTTGGGACGCGCTTCATAGTTTACACTTGTAACCTTTTCCTGTCAAGAGTCGACAGAAAAAAGCAACGCCATCTCCATCCCTGACTGTTGTAATCAAAGTAAAGTGTACCACAAATCCTGTGTTATGTAAATGACAAAATCAGTAAAGTTCTTCTTTCTTTCTCTCCCGTCCGACTGGTTATCCCCGCATTTTTTGAGGGTCTTTTCCCAACTCTTCGTCCGCCCCATGTGGGGCAAGAATTGGATAAAAAGCCGGGACCGACAAAAGTCGGTCCCGGCTTTTTATCTCAGCTCTCTTAGGACTCAATGCCCCGGGAAATAAGATATTTTTTGACCATCAGGGCCACCTTGAAGGTGATAGCGTCGTCGAATTCCCGCAGGTCCAGTCCGGTAAGCTTCTTAATCTTTTCCAGCCGATACACCAGGGTATTTCGGTGGACAAAGAGCTTCCGGGCCGTTTCAGACACGTTCAGGTTGTTCTCGAAGAACTTGTTGATAGTCAACAGAGTCTCCTGATCCAGGGCGTCAATGGGGTTCTTCTTAAAGACCTCCTGGAGGAACATCTGGCACAGGATGGTGGGCAGCTGATAGATTAGACGGCCGATGCCCAGGTTTTCATAGTTAATAATGGTCTTCTCATTCTCAAAGACCTTACCCACGTCAATAGCCACCCCGGCCTCCTTATAGGCGCGGGCCAGATCTCGGATGTGATTGACCACGGTTCCGATGCCGATGACCACTTTGATACCCAGTTCCTGGGTAACGGCAGTGGCGATCTGTTTGGCGATTTTCTGCAGCTCTCTGGCGTCGGCCCCCTCAGGCAGCTGCTTAATCAGGGCCACATCCGTCTCGTTGATAGAGATGACAAAGTCGGTCTGCTTATCGGGGAACAGGCCCTGGATCACGTCGATGGTGGTAACATCGGCAGGCCCCAACTGGCGAACCAGGAAAGCAGCCCTGGGCGCCTCAGATACAAAGTGGAGCTCCTTCGCCTGGGTATAGATGTCCCCCAGCAGAATGTTGTCTGAGATGATATTTTTGACAAAGGTAGCCTTGTCATGCTTCTCCTCGTAGTAAGTCTTTGCGCCGTTAAAAGCCACCACCGCCATTGCGCACAGGGAGGCGGCCAGTTCGTCCTCTCCCTTGACAAAGGCAGCGTAATCGAACTGGGCTCCCCAGCCCGCGAGAGGCTTAAAGGTCTTCCCCTCAAAATAGGCGATGCTGCTGTCAGCCCCATTCACGGCGACCACAGCGCCAGACCAATGCTCTCCGATGCAGGTCAATTCGCTGCAAGCGACCACCATCCCATCAGCGTCGATGACACCCACTGTGCGATTGACACTGTCCTTCATCTGGAGCACGACGCTCTGGAACATCCTGCTTGACACATCGATCCCTCCTAAAATCTCTTTGAACACTGCTTCTATTATAACGGCTGCCCCCCCTGTTTGGCAAGAGGTTTTCTCTATTTTTTTGTGAAAAACGACCAAAAGGCTCAACTGCCGCTCCGAATCCTTTGCAATGCCTCCACTTCCGCCTCCGTCAGAAGGCGCCATTCTCCCTCTTTCAGCTCTTCTCCCAGGGAGAGTGGGCCCATAGACAGACGTCGCAGAAAGGCCACTGGTTTACCTCGCGCGGCCAGCATCCGCTTCACCTGGTGGTACTTCCCCTCCCGCAAGGTAAGCCGACATTCGTTCCCCCGCCCCAGGGGCTCCAGCAGGGCGGGCAGGCACTGTGATCCATCCCCCAAAACCATACCAGAGGCCAGGGCCTTGCGGTCCTCCTCATTCAGCTGCCCTTCCACCCGGGCGTAGTATACCTTGTCCACATGCTTTTTGGGGGAGAGCAACTCATGGGCCAGCGGGCCGTCGTCCGTGAGCAGCAGCAGGCCCACTGTGTCCTTATCCAGTCTGCCCACGGGAAAGAGCCCCCGGCGGCGCAGATGCTCCGGGAGCAGGTCCAGCACCGTCCTCTGCCGCCGGTCCTCTGTGGCGGACAGCAGACCAGCCGGCTTGTTCATCAGCACATAGACGAAGGGGGCGCAGTCCACCACCTGCCCATCCACTGATATCTCGTCCTGGGCGGGGTCGAACTTGTCCTCCGGCCGGGCGGCCGGCATCCCCCCCGCCTGTACCCGGCCCTGGCGGACCAGGTCCTTCACCTCCCGCCGGGACCAGCGGCCTGTGGAGGCCAGTATCTTATCCAGCCGTTCCAGCGGCATATCCTTCCCCTCCCCTATGGCTGTACCGGGCCTCGCCGCCTCTCAGAGCCGGTTAGAGCCGTCCTGTGAATCTCTGGAGGCCCCCTATCCTAAGCTGGGACCCCTTATTGTCTCCTTTCGGGTATAACCTCGTCCCTTGGCGCATATGGTGAAGGGAGAACGAGCCGACGAAAGGAGAAATGCGCTGTGTTGATCGTGACCGCGAAGGTCCCCAAGCGGAAGCTGGCCTTTGGGGTGGCCCTGGCAGCTATGGCCTGCTGCTGCGCCCTGGTGCTGAATCTGGGCACCTCCGCCGTCCGGGAGGTGGCCTCGCCCTCTGTCCCAGACCCCAAAGGGGTCAAGACGAACGAGGACCGGGTGGCCTATCTGGCCGACTTTGGCTGGCAGGTATCCCCAGAGCCTATCGCTACCCAGGAGATGCTCATTCCCAAGGAGATGGACGAGAGCTATAACGAGTACCTCGCCCTCCAGTCCGGCCAGGGCTTTGACCTGGAAAAGTACACTGGAAAGCGGGCCAAGCGTTATACCTATGAGATCACCAACTACCCGACGGGAGAAGCCGGCGTACAGGTAAACCTGCTGATCTATAAAAACACCGTCATCGCTGGCGAGGTCCTCTCGCCCCAGCTGGACGGCTTTCTCCACGGGCTGGCTATGCCTTGAAGGCCCCGCGGACTGGGGGTGCGGCTGGCCTAAGCGGCGTTCATCGCTCCAGGATATGGACGTTCAGATGGTCATAGGTCATCTCGATCCCGTGGCGGGTAAAGGACTCCCGCAGGCCCTCCTGAATGGCGTAGTACACGTCCCAGTAATCCCCGGCAGCAGTCCATACCCGGACCACATACTGGATACTGCTGGACTGGTAGGCAGATAGCCAGATGGCCGGGGCGGGATCAGGCTGTATCTGGGGAATGGCGTCCAGCACCTCTTGGATAGCCTCTTTGACCGTCTGTGTAGGCGCGTCGTAGGAGGCGTTGACGGTCAGTTCTACCCGCCGCCGGCCCAGGGCGGAGTAATTGACGATCTTGGCGGCGGACAGCTGGCTGTTTGGCACAAAGATCTCCTTATTGTCCACGGTAACAAAGGTGGTATAGGACAGATCCACAGCCGCGATGGTCCCGCCAACTCCGTCCGCCTCCACATAGTCCCCCACCTGAAATGGCTTGGTCACCAGCAGCATGATCCCTCCCGCCAGGTTGGACAGAGTGTTTTGCAGGGCCAGGGAGACAGCCAGTCCGGCCACACTCAGCAGGGCGATGATGGAGGTCACGTCGATGCCCAGGGACCCCGCTGCCATCAGCACCAGCAAGAACCACAGCCCAACACGGACCATGGAGCGGATATACACGTGGAGGGAGGCCAGGGACTTGGACCGCTCCAGCAGGCGGTCCACCAGCTTCATCAGGACACGGATGACCGCCATACCCACCAGGACCAGCACTACCACCCGGAGCGCCGCATCCCAGGACAAGGTCTTTAGGTTCAAGGTGCCGGCGACGTTTGACAGGACTTCTTGCACATTCTCCATACTCAGCGCCTCTCTTCGTCACAGAATCCCCGAGGGGTGTCTCTCCCGTTCTGGGAGTTTCAGTATAACACAATTTTCCCCAAAAAGCGAGCTGTAAGGGCAGCGGGCTCCGGCTCTTGACACAGGGCCTCCCATCTGGTATCATAGCACACTGATATCTAACTTTGCTCTTGCCGCCGGGGAAGAGTGTAAGCGTCAGACCTTCTATCGTTAGGCCGTTGAAGATAGAAGGGGCTGGCGCTTTTTTTGTGCCCCCCGCCGGGCCGGTCTTAGGAGGTACCTGATGAAAACCACCGAACTTTTTTCTGATTTTCTCCGCTACGCCGCCCTGAACGTGGCCGGGATGGTCGGGCTGTCCTGCTATATCCTGGCCGACACCTTTTTTGTCTCCAGGGGGCTGGGCACCCAGGGCCTGGCCGCCCTGAATCTGGCCCTGCCCATCGTCAGCCTGGTGATGGGCACCGGCATGATGCTGGGAATGGGCGGCGCCATCCAATACGCCGTCCACCGGGGGCGGGACGGTGGAGAGCAGGCGGGCGCCATCTTCACCAACACCTTATTTCTGGCCCTGGCGGCCGCTCTGGTCTATGTGGCCTCCGGACTGTTCCTCTCCCGTCCCCTGACCCTTCTCCTGGGCGCGGATCAGCAGGTCTTTGCCATGACCCATACCTACCTAAAGGTCATTCTCCTGTTCTCCCCTGCCTTTATCCTGAACCACACCCTCCTCGCCTTCGTCCGGAACGACGGGGCGCCTCAGCTGGCCTCCCTAGCCATGCTGGTGGGCAGCCTGTCCAATGTCCTGTTGGACTATCTGTTCATCTTCCCCCTGGATATGGGAATCTTCGGCGCTGTGCTGGCCACGGGGATCGCCCCTGTCATCAGTATGGCCATCCTGCTGCTCCACCGGCTCCGCCGTCGAAACGGCTTCCACCTGGTTCGGACCCGGCTCCATTGGAAAACCGCCAGAGCCACCTGCTCTCTGGGCTTCCCCTCCCTGATTAACGAGCTGTCCTCCGGCATCGTCATGCTGGTGTTCAATACCCTTATGCTGTCCCTGCTGGGCAACGTGGGGGTGGCGGCCTACGGCATCGTGGCCAACCTGGCCCTGGTGGTCATTGCCGTCTTTACCGGGGTGGCGCAGGGGGCCCAGCCCCTCATCAGCCGGTCCCACGGCCAGGGCAGGCCGGACCTGGCCCGGCGTGTCCTGGGATACGGCCTGACCGTCTGTCTGGCGATGGCCGGGGTCATCTATATCCTGCTGGCCCTGTTCGCCCCGGAGGTGGCCGCCCTCTTTAACAGCGAGGGGGACCCCGTGCTGGCCGCCACCGCGGTGGAGGGACTGCGGCTCTATTTCCTGTCCGCTCCTCTGGCCGGCGTCAACATCATGGCCGCCACCTACTTCGCCGCCACCCAGCAGGCCCTGCCCGCCCAACTTCTCTCTCTGCTCCGGGGCCTGTTCCTGGTGGTACCGGCCGCCCTGCTCCTGTCCGCCCTCTGGGGTGTATGGGGACTCTGGCTGGCGCTGCCCGCCGCCGAGTTGGCCGCCGCTCTGGTGTGCGCGGTCCTCTTCCTCCGCCTAAAAAAGAGCTAGAAAATCCCCGGCCAGCCCAGTCTGGCCGGGGACACTCATTCTCATCAATAGTTCATCTGCTTGCGGCGGGACAGGTTCATGGTGCCATCCTGCATCTGGTCCAGGCTGTCCAGGCTCTTGCCAGTGCCGTGGGCCACACAGGAGATGGCGTCGTCGGCCACATGGGTCTCGATGCCGGTATGGGACTCCACCAGCTTGTCAAAGCCCCACAGCAGGGAGCCGCCGCCGGTCATGACGATGCCGTTGGTGGAGATATCGGCCACCAACTCCGGGGGCGTGCGCTCCAGCACACCGTGGATGGCCTCCAGGATGCGGCTGGACACCTCCTCAAAGGCGTCGATCATCTCGCTGGAGGACACGGAGAATACACGGGGCAGACCAGTCATCAGGCAGCGCCCCTTGATCTCCATGGTGACCTCCTCCGGGCGGGGAAAGACACAGCCGATGGTCATTTTCAGTTCCTCGGCGGTGCGGTCACCGATAAGGACATTGTGCTTCTTGCGGATATACTTGACAACCGCCTCATCGAATTTGTCACCGGCGATTTTGATGGAGGCGGACTCCACCACGCCGCCCAGGGAGATGACGGCAATGTCGGCGGTGCCGCCGCCGATGTCCACCACCATGTGGCCGTCAGGCTTGGTGATGTCGATACCCGCGCCGATGGCGGCGGCCACAGGCTCCTCAATGAGGTAGGCTCTGCGGGCACCGGCCTGGATGCCCGCGTCCACAACGGCGCGCTCCTCCACCTCGGTGATGCCGGAGGGCACGCAGATGAGAAGACGGGGCTTAAACAGGGAGAAGGTGGTCACCTTCTTAATAAACTCCTTGAGCATCCGCTCGGTCATGTCATAGTCGGAGATGACGCCCTCCCGCAGGGGACGCATGGCCACGATATTGCCGGGGGTGCGGCCCAGCATGGCCTGGGCCTCGGTACCCACCTTCAGCAGTTTGCCGGTGTTCTTATCCATGGCCACCACAGAGGGCTCCCGCAGGACGACCCCCTTGCCCTTGATGTATACCAAAACAGAAGCGGTACCCAGATCGATACCGATATCTTTGCTAAATAGCCCCATAGTTTCGTCCACCTTATCTTGATTCATCACTGGCCCGGACCGCCAGCCAGGGCCAAGTTATTTTGTCAATTATAGTATAGCCAAATCGGCAAAACCTATTTGCCGCCGTCTATCATTATAACGGCTGATCGCCGGCTTTTCAACCATTATTTCTATTATTTTCTAATTTATCCCCACCCTCTCCCGCCTGGGCTAAAGTCAGGCACAGGACCTGCTTGGCACCCCCTTGGCACAGCAGACGGGCACACTCGCTCAGGGTGGCGCCGGAGGTAACCACGTCGTCCACCAGCAGCACCCGCCCGCCCTCTATTCTCCCTCCCGGCAGCAGAGAATAGGCCCCCAGGGCGTTAGCCCTACGGGCCGCTCCATCGGGCAGACTGGACTGAGGGACTGTATGCCGGCTCTTTTCCAGCAAAGGGAGCACAGGGAGCGCCAAGCATTCCCCCACGGTCCGGGCCAGCAGTTCCCCCTGGTCAAAGCCCCGCTTGCGCCGCCGCTTTTTGGACAGGGGCGCCCAGGTCACCAGCTCCGCCTCCACTCCCTGGTCCCTGGCACACTGGGCCATCAGCAGGCCAAAGGGCCGGCCATAGGCCGGAGCCGGGGCAAACTTATATCGTTGGACCGCCTCCCGCACTTGGGCCTGGTAGGCCAGCGGAGACCAGCAGCCCTGGGTAAAGTCCACCCGCCGCTCCCCCGCCCTTCCGGTCAGCCACGGCAGGCTGGCCTGGCAGTTGGGACACAGGGGAGCCCGTGGGTCATGCAGCAGCCGCTGGCAAAAGGGGCATTTGGGCGGAAAGAGCAGGTCCAGCAGTGCCTCGCCCACCCTCACTTCAGCTCGTCCTCAGGGATAGGGCCATGCTCTTTTTCAAAGTCACGAACACATTTTTGGATCAGATACAAAATCTGACCACTCATAGAACGTCCCTCTGCTCCGGCTACATATCTGAACTTGTCATGTAGCTTTTCATCCATTCGGATGCTTAAATGGGTTTTATCAGCCATATGCTTTGCCTACTTTCTGATTTAATAAACAAAGCATATCTTTTGAACTTATTATAAATTTATTTTTAGTGCATAATTAGTGCTTAAAATTATTTGACTATATGATATTTGATAAGGCTGTAGAGGCGGCGCCATGTGATCGCCTGCCGTATCTCCGATGGGCCTTGGAAAAATTTTGACAGCCTGTCATACCTCCGCTGGGTGCCTTTTCAGAGACGGAAAGGCGCCAAAGGTCTCTAGGGGCTGCCGCCCCCCATCTGTGCGTCCCCCGTATAACAGGGTCCGGGGGTGAGGCACTTACGGACTTTGTCCGACGGAGCGGAGGAATACGCCCCCGGTCCCTTTCCGTTTTCTCCCGACCTTTTCTCTTTACACCACGGCAGGAAATTTGTATAATAGACACTGATTTGAACGCAAAAGGAGAGTTCACCATGCTGAAGGGAAAAACCGTCCTGCTTGGGGTCACCGGCGGCATTGCCGCCTACAAGGCCGCCTATCTGGCTTCCGCCCTGGTAAAGCTCCACGCAAATGTGGAGGTGGTGATGACCCAGCACGCCACCCAATTTATCGCGCCCCTGACCTTTGAACAGCTGACAGGCAACCGCTGTATGGTGGATACCTTTGACCGCAATTTCGCCCACCAGGTGGAGCATATTGCCCTGGCCGACCGGACGGACCTGGTCCTCATCGCCCCCGCCACCGCCAATGTGTGCGCCAAGCTGGCCCACGGGCTGGCCGACGATATGCTGACTACCACGGTGCTGGCCTGCACCTGCCCCAAGCTGATCGCTCCGGCCATGAACACCCATATGTTGGAAAACCCAGTGACTCAGGACAATCTTGACCTTCTGCGGCGCTATGGCTGGGAAGTCATTTCCCCCGCCTCCGGCCGGCTGGCCTGCGGGGCGGTGGGGTTTGGTAAGCTGCCTGAACCTGATCTGCTGGTCCAGCATATCCTGCGAGCCATCGCTCTGCCCCATGACCTGACGGGAAAAAAAGTGCTGGTCACCGCCGGCCCCACCCAGGAGGCTCTGGACCCTGTCCGCTATCTGACCAACCACTCCAGCGGCAAGATGGGCTACGCCATTGCCAAAACGGCTATGCTCCGGGGGGCGCAGGTCACCCTTGTGTCCGGTCCGACCTCCATCTCTCCCCCCCCCTTTGTGGAGGTTGTGGAGGTAGTATCCGCCCAAGATATGTTCCAGGCTGTGACCAGCCGCCAGGAGCAGGCGGACTTCATCTTTAAGGCCGCCGCCGTGGCCGACTACACCCCCGCGGATTACAGCGACGACAAGGTGAAAAAGAGAGAGGGCGATCTGTCCATTCCGCTGAAACGCACCCAGGATATTTTAAAGCACCTGGGAGAGCACCGCCGCCCGGACCAAATCATTTGCGGCTTCTCCATGGAGACCCGCGATATGCTGGAAAACAGTCGGGTCAAGCTGGAAAAGAAAAACGTGGATATGATCTGCGCCAATAATTTGAAGGTGGATGGAGCCGGCTTCGGGGTGGATACCAACGTCATCACCCTGATCACACGGGACCGGGTAGAGGAGCTTCCCCTCCTGTCTAAAGAGGCGGCGGCGGGCCGCATCCTTGACCGGGCCATCGCTTTGGCGGGACAGGCGTGAAATATACCCTGGGACCGGACAGGTACCCCTTGATATAAGGGAACATTTATCGAGGAGTCTGAGCCCCTGGCAGATACCGCAAATGCGGTATCTGCCAGGGGCTTTTTCATTTGGATTCTGTGTGTGCTATGTTTCGTTCTGAGTTGCGCTTATACATACGAGAGATCGTTGTATTGAATTTAAGCCTTCTGCCGAGTGTTCATACTCTGTTTGATTTTCTTCTCGCAACCTATGATCTTCCCAATCATCTGTCCACAACAGGTGTGGATGTAATCTTTGTATATTCAGTATGCCGCTTCGTTCGAGATAATCTTATAGTGAAATAACCGAGATCAAAAGGCGAAAGTGAGGAAAAGCGTGCCGCAAAAACGGCACGCTTTTTCCATTGCTCTTAAAACGAAATGATTTTTCTCCCTATCATTTGATGGTTTGTTCTACCGGCCGCCTACACCTGCCGGCGATCATAATGCGCAGGAACAGGGAGAGATTTCGGGTACAAATTCAGTAGTGAAAGTCTATAGCAGAGAGGCGATCTGGACAATAAGGAGACATATGGAGTTGATTGCTGCCTCTTTGCTTCATACAGAGCAGCCGGGCAATAGAGCGCCACGGCCGGTCCTCTTCCATTAATAGCGTTTTTTGGCCGGACCGCAAGACTCCCGTTGAATCAGCGTAAACGGAACGTCCACTTTTATTGATGATGTATGTCCGCCCTCAATGCGGTCAATCAACAGTTTTACTCCAAGATGTCCCATCTCCTCCAGAGGGACATGGATGGTCGTAAGCATAGGATCCAGATAGCAGACAGTTTCCATGTCGTTGATACCGATAATAGAGACATCCTGGGGAACCTTCAGCCGATGCTCCCGCAGACTTTTCATAGCGCCCACAGCATTCATATCGTTGGCACACAAAATGGCTGTAAACTCCACCCCGCTGTCCAGCAGCCGGTTGGTAGCCTCGTACCCATCGGTTGGGTTAAACAAGCAGCGTGCCACATAGGGGGTCAGGTCACCTAGTTCCAGATCGGCCATGGCGTCCAGATAGCTTTGAAATCGCTGCTCGTTGTCCGTTTCCCCCATATAACAGATCTTTTTATGGCCTAGCGAACGCAGGTACTCCACACAGGTGCGGACTGCCTGGTAACCACTGCAGATCACCTGATCGAAGATCCCATCAGGCGCAGAGTTCTGCCCAATATTGACGATATTTTTATACCACTTTTTTAACAGGCTGAGAGAACGAGGCTCGATGCGGCCTAGGACTACGGCCGAGTCAGAGTTAGTGTCGGTAAACGGGGCTTTTCCATCCTGAATATCGGCCACAGAGTAATGATAGCGAAGATTATACCCCGCATCAAAGGCGGTAATCTCCGCTGCCCGCATTAGCACCGTAAAAAAGGGATCCAAATAGGGGCCAATAGTACGAGCATAGACACAGTCCAGATTTTGATTCTGGGGCTTCTGATCCAGCTCTGGACGCTTTAGCTGTCTGGCATGTTGATTGGGGACATAACCCAATTCCCGTACAGCTGCCCAGATCCGCTCCTGTGTCTGCGGGCTGGCCGCCGAAACATTTTTGCTGTTGACAATGCGAGAGACCGTAGAGGGCGATACTCCCGCCCGCCGCGCAATTTCTCTAATGCTCATCCAAATGCTCCTTTACTAATCGGCTTCAACACTGTCGCCGCACTATGCGTTTTATTTTACTACAAACTTTCCAGGATGGCAACCAACGCCAACGCATCGTTAGGCAAACGTTTGCGTTTTTTCTCATTGACAAAACGAAAAAAACAGTGATATTATCCACTCATCCGTTAATATTACAGAAAATATATTGTTAAAACTTTATCAACCAAGCATTTTGACGAATATTGCGCCAGTTTTTTGGAGGTGTTGCACTACGCAACTTTCGTAACACCACATCAACAGGCAGCTTAGGCTGCCCCATAAACTACCTACGAGGCCATATAAATTAGGCCTCAGATCAGAAAAGGAGGGCATTATGGAAAAGAAAATTTTGTTCCTTGGTCTGGACGCTGCTATGCCGGACTTGGTCAAAAAGTTTGTCGCAGAGGGCGCTATGCCCAACACCGCCAAGCTAATGAAGCAGGGGATATTTTCCCGATTGGAAACAGTATTCCCGCCTCTGACTGCCGCAGCCTGGACTGCCATCGTCAGCGGTGCCGGATCCGGCACCAACGGAGTGCCCAGCTTGATGGTGAAACACCTGGGCGAGGACCTAGATCACTGGCACACTTCCTTCGACCGCAACGAGGTACTGTGCGAAACCATGTGGGACGTGGGCAAGCGTTTGGGTAAAAAGGTGGCCCTCATAAACTGGCCGGTCACTTTCCCCATGGGCGCTATCTCGGAGGAAGACGGCTGCCAGCTGGCCGGCTCTTTGAATCCACCATTCCGCTACTTTTTCATGCCCCTGTGGGACGTGGCTTCCAGCGCCTGCTTCTCCAACCAGAAGCTGCGCTGCAACCAGATCCCCGGCCGGGCGGTCCAGCTAGAAGCCCGACCCGCTGAAGGTTGGACTAATCTGCCCGAAAGCAAGCGCCCGCCACTAGAATTCGACATTGTGGTCCCCCCCACCTATGTGGAAGGTTACCCCATGCATGTGTTGATGTACGCCTCCACCGACACGGGCTATGATCGTATGCTGATCTCTGAGTCCAAGGACGCCGCTCAGGCCATCACCGACATCACCCACGGGGAACTAGGTCCCTGGATTACCAAAAACTTCAAGGCTCGGGACTATGAACGGGACGGCCGCTTCCGTTTCCAGATCCTCCAACTCACCCCAGACGGGAAGAACTTCAAACTGTACCAGAGCGCCATCAACATGGCCGAGCCTTATTCCGTTCCCTCCTCCCTGAGCAAGGAGGTAGAGGCCGTGGCCGGTACCTATATGGAGGTTGACGATCCCTGGGCCTTCATGGATGGCTGGATGGCTCCAGAACTCTACCTGGACCAGCTGCAGATGCACGCCAACTGGTGGGGCAACGCCACAAAGTATGTGCTTGAGCATCAGCAGTGGGACATGGCCTTCTCCTGGGTAGGCACTATCGACCACATCGAGCATGTCCTTTACGCTGGCATTGAGCCCAAGGCACGGGTATATGACCCGGACAAGGCTGATTTCTGCTGGCACATGATCCGGGAGACTTACCGACAGGTGGACGAGAACATCGGAAGGATCCTGGATGCTGTGGACTTGGACAATACATATGTGATCCTGATCTCCGACCACGGCATGACCCATTTGGACTGGAACCCTTATGTAAAAGAGCACCTGGCCCGTGCCGGTCTGTTGGAGTATGTGTTGGATCTGACCACTGACGATCCCAGCAACCTTACTATCAACTGGGAGCACACCAAGTGCCATCCCCTGGAGCCCTGTCACGCCCACATCTTCATTAACCTGAAGGGGCGAGACCCTCACGGCATCGTGGAGCCTGAGGACTATGAAAAAGTCCAGGAGGAAATCATCCGTTGCCTGATGAATATGCGGGATCCGGAAACCGGAGATCAGGTGGTCGCTCTGGCCATTAAGAAGAAGGAGGCTGGCACTCTGGGCATCTATGAGGGGCCCGGCTATGACCGCGTGGGCGACGTGCTATACGCCTGGAAGCCCGGTTATATGTCCCACCCCTTCATTTACCGCAGCAAGATTCAGTATCGGGATGGTACCGAAAGGGTCATCGCTAACCCCGAACTTTACGAAGCCGCTGGCTTGTGCCGCAACTTCACTGGTGTTCACCTAGCTCTCCCCTCGCTCCACGATATGCATGCGGTCATGATTATGACTGGTCCAGGTGTGCCCCAGTACGAACGAAAGTTCCCCGCAAAGATCATTGACGTAGCGCCTACACTGAGTAAGCTATTGAACATCGACGTACCCAAAGATGCCGAAGGAGGAGTTTTGTATGATATCCTGGACCGGTGCCAATAAACCCATCAAAAAGGTCGGTCTAATCGGTTGTGGCCGCATGGGCCGCTGTATGCTGGAAGGAATGCTGGCCAAAGGCTACAGCGTTGTAGTCTACGATAAATTTCCCACAGCCGCCCAGTCCGCTTCCGCTCTGGGTGCCCAGGCGGTTCCCACTCCTAAAGAGGTGGCTGAACAGGCTTCAGTCATCCTCATGTCCCTGCCCAGCCCAGTCCAGTTGGAGGATGTTCTTTTCGGCGAGGGCGGTATGATGTCATCCCTTACCTCTGACCATGTGGTCATCGACACCAGCACTGTAGATCCCCAGACTACCCGGGGGCTGGCCGCCCGGGTAGGTGAGTGCGGCGCAGCCTATCTGGACTGTCCCATCCTGGGTCGTCCCTCGGCGGCAGGCAAGTGGATGCTGCCTACTGGTGGCTCTGGTGAAGCGTTAGAGAAGGTGAAGCCTGTGTTGCTGTGCTTTGCAGCCAACGCTGTACTGGTGGGGGACTCCGGGGCCGGCAACGCTTTAAAGCTGCTGAACCAGATGATGTTTTCCTGCATCAACGCCATCTCCTCCGAGGTCATGGCCATCTGTGACCATGTAGGAATCAAAAAGGAGGTCTTCTACGATACTGTAGCCTCATCCACCGCGGCCACTGTCAGCGGTCTGTTTCGTGAAGTGGGCAAGTGCATCGTCAATGAAGCCTACGACTCCCCTGCCTTTACGGTGGACCTACTGATTAAGGACACCAAGCTAGCCCTCCAGATGGCCAAGGATGCCGACGCCCCCTCTCTGATCGCCGGCACTGCTCAAATGTACAATGAGATCGCCCATGGTCAGGGCTTGGGTACTCAGGATACCAGTGCCCTATATAAGGTATTTAGTCGTCACTACGACAAAATCTCTTGACCAGGCTTTGACCCAAACTTTATGTTTAGAAAGGATGTTCCCTGCATGAAACTGGATTTTGAATACGGCCAAGGCCTTATGAGCGCCGAATTGCCTGACAGCACCGATATCTTTATCCCCGGTGAAACCGTGCCCGATCCCCCTTGTCTGCCCCAAGACTGGGACAGCCTGTATGCTGCCACCCTGGAGTCTATCCAGCACCCCATCGGCATGAAGCCTCTGCGGGAGTTGGCTGGCCCCGGCAAGACAGTGGTCTTCGTCATTCCTGACATTGTGAAGGGAGGCACCCAGCCTACCTCCCATCGTCGTGTGGCCATCCGGGCCTGTCTGGATGAGCTGTACGCTGCTGGAGTAGCAAAAGAGGACATTCTTCTGCTGTTTTCTAACGGCCTTCATCCCCGAGCCACAGTGGCCGAGATGAAGAAGATTCTGGGTGATGATCTGTTCAATGAGTTCTATTACACCAACCAGATCACCAGTCACGACAGTGAGGATCCCGACCACATGGTGGATCTAGGTACCACCCAGCGGGGTGATCCGGTGCTGATGAACAAGTATGTCTTTGACTGCGATATCCCCATTCTTATCGGACACACCCAAGGCAATCCCTACGGCGGATACTCTGGCGGCTATAAGCACTGTACTACCGGCATCACCCACTGGCGCTCTATTGCTAGTCATCACGTCCCCAAGGTCATGCACCGGGACGACTTCACCCCCGTGTCCGGCCACAATCTGATGCGTACCAAGTTCGATGAGATCGGTATGCATATGGAAGAGAAGATGGGCCACTCCTTCTTCTGCTGTGACGCGGTACTAGACACCTACTCCCGTCAGATCGCTATCTTCTCCGGCTATGCTAAGGAGATGCAACCTGTGTCCTGGGATGTCGCCGACAAACGGACTTATGTGCCCTGGGCAGAAAAGAAGTATGATGTAGTGGTGTTCGGCATGCCCCAAGACTTCCACTATGGCAATGGCATGGGTACCAACCCTATCCAGATGATGCAGGCCTTGTCAGCTCAGGTCATCCGCCACAAGAGAGTCATGAGTGATCACTGTGTATTCATCGTTTCTAGCATCTGTAACGGCTATTTTCACGACGAACGTTGGCCCTATCTGAGGGAGTTATACGAGATGTTCCAGCATGATTACATGAACGTTCTCCCCGACATGGACCGTTATGGCGAGTACTTCGCTACCAATGAGGAGTATATTCGCAAGTACCGCTTCTGCAACGCCTTCCACCCCTTCCACGGCTTCTCCATGATGAGCTGCGGTCACATTGCCGAGATGAACACTTCCGCCATCTATATTGTGGGTGCCCAAGAACCGGGTATTGCCCGCTCTATGGGGCTGAAGACTCGGTCCACCTTCGAGGAAGCCCTGGAGGACGCCAAAAAGAAGTTTGTCGGCCCCAACCCCAATATCTTGGCTCTGCCTAAGACCTATAAGATCGGCGCTGTTCATCTATGCATGAAGAACGAGGGCTATGATGGCACCTGCGGCCATCCCTGCGCTGACTAAAAAGCCCTTCCCTTTGGAATCACACAGGGTTTGGCTGGATAGTGACCGTCCGGTAGTCCGCCCGGTCGATATATGTTTAGAAAGGATGGAAGTAAAGATGAAAAAAGCAACCACAAAAAGACTCCTTGCAACGCTCCTCTCTTTTGCCATGATGTTCGCTCTGGTCGCCTGTTCTGGCAACGAAAATGGCAGTAGCGGAGGCAACAACTCCGCCAACAGCGGTGGCACTTCCTCCGGTGGCGGCCACGAAGTGGAGCTGATAGACGGCGCCACCGCCCCTGAGGATTTGACCTTTGGTCTAACCCCCTTTGAAGACCGCCAGACTCTGCGCATCGGCTTCTTTACCGGCTCTCCCCTCTCCTATGCCTTCCTCTTTGCCGATAATCTGGGCGTCTTCGACGCGCTAAACATCGATGTGGAGTATAGCTGCTTCACCGGTGGCCCCGCCATGATGGAGGCCAACTCCGAATGGGACATGGCATCCTGCGGTTTGGGCGGTGTATGCACTGCCTTGGCTGGTTATGACTTTACCCTCGTAGATGTTACTGACTACGAGGAGAACATGGCCATTTTCGTACGGCCCGACTCTGAGTTGGCTAATGACCCTACTAACCCCGATTTATGGAAGGGAGCTACCGTGGTCTACCCTGCTGGCACCACCGGTCAGGCGGTCCTGGCTCAGTATCTCGAGACCATGGGCCTGACCCTCTCCGACGTGGAAAGTGTCAACATGGACAATGCCAACGGTCTGACCGGCTTTAACGGCGGCACTGGTGACGCCCTGGTGTGTTGGAACGCTATCGCCCTGTCCGCTGAGGACAGAGGGTATGTTCGTGTCACTGACTCTGGCCAGCTGAACCTGCCCTTCCCTTGCTGTACCTTCGCCCAGACCGAGATCATGGAGAGTAATCCCGACCTAGTGGCTGCTGCAGTCGCTGTTTTCCATCTGACCTATGAGTGGGTTACCGAGTCCGAGGGCAATGCCGCTCAGGCCGCCGCCTGGTATCTGGAGCACTGCGACGAAGAAGGCTTCCTGTGTGACGAGAGCATCGCTGAACGCACCATTAACTGGTGGCGCTGTCCCACGGTAGATGAGTATATCGCACTCTTTACTGAAACTGAACCCGACGAAGCTGGCCTGTATACTTCTCGTGACCTACTGCAAATTGAGAACGACATCCTCTCCGGATTTGACTTCTTCACCAGCGTAGGCAGCTACACCGAGGCCCAACGCACCCAGTTCCTGGACGATCAGCGGGTGGACAATTCCATCGCTCTGGCTGTCAAAGAGATGCTGGGTCGATAAATGCCTTCGATAGTCTTCCTCCCGCCCCATGGGAGGCGGGAGGAAGATTCGCTTTGCGGACGTGAAAACTGAATTTGGCTTCTGTCTACAGATCAGTCCAAACGTTCTCAGAGTGCATCTCCGCCTCTGCATATCTGATATTTGAGACACAAAGCTCGGAAAGTAGGGATGTCTTTTGAGCGAACCCATTCATGAGATGACTGCGGCTGAGCGTGTCGCGCTGGTTGAGCGTGAAAAACACCGGATAACCTACCGCAACATCACCCTGTCTTTCGCCGGTATCCTTCTCTTCCTGCTCATTTGGGAAGGGTTAGCCCTGTCCGGCATTGTAGACTCCAGAATTCTGTGTGACGTTTTGGAAGTCCTTCGTCTTTTCGTCACCAAACTGTCTGATCCCAATCCAGACGGCGCGGTGCTGACGGTCCATATCTGGTCCAGTTTACAGGTGGCCCTTCTGGGCTTCCTGCTGGCTGTAGTCATCGGTGTGCCTCTAGGCTGGCTGATGGGCTGGTATCGGGGAGCCGACAGCTTTCTTCGCCCCATCTTTGAGATTATTCGCCCTATTCCCCCAGTGTCCTGGATTCCGCTGACCATTGTGTGGCTGGGCATCGGCCTGCCGGCCAAGTCCTTCATCGTATTCTTTGCCGCCTTTGTCCCCTGTCTAATCAACGCCTATACCGGCATCCGGCAGACCAAGGAGGTCCTGAAAAACGTAGGCAAGACCTTTGGCGCTTCTTACTTCACTGTCTTCGTAAAAGTGGGGATTCCTTCCTCTTTGGTCATGACTTTCGCCGGCATCAAGGTTGCAATCGGCAACGCCTGGGCCACTCTGGTGGCCGCTGAGATGCTGGCCGCTTCCAGCGGACTGGGCTACATGATCCTGATGGGCCGTTCCTATGCCCGCGTAGATCTGATCATCCTGGGGATTGTTGTCATCGGCGTGCTGGGCGTCATCATCTCCGCTATCATCAACAGGCTGGAGCGTATCTTCCTAGGATGGAGGTATGTGTAGTATGGAAAAGAAAACCGCGCATATGAGCGCAGCAGAGATTCGGGAACAACGGCTTAAGGTTCTTTACCGTATCCTCCCTATTGTCTCTCTTCTCCTGTTGGTGGCCCTTTGGCTGTTAGCCTCCTCCGGCGCCAATTCCAACTTCCCAACTCCCCAGGCAGTGTGGGATCGTACAGTTCGCCTGTTCACCAATCCGGTAAAGAAACTGACTTTGGTCGGTCACGCTTTGGTCAGTCTACGGCGCATCGGTCTGGCTCTCGTCTTCGATTGGACTGCTGGTATCGCCTTTGGCGTACTGCTGGGATGGTGCCCCAGGGCCCGTGCCTTCTTTGGCCCTCTATTCAACGCCTTCCGTGCCGTCCCTCCGCTAGCCTGGATTCCTCTGATCACACTGTGGTTTGGTGCTGGTGAGTTCCCCAAGGTCCTCATCGTTATCTTTGGTTCTCTGGCCTCTATTGTGGTCAACACTCAGGCCGGTCTTAGTTCTGTGGATAAAATGTATCTGGACGTAGGTACCGTTTTTAATGCCACACCCAGACAGCGCCTGTTCAAGATCGCTATTCCATCTTCTCTGGACGCCATCTTTGCCGGCGTGCGTACCTCTACCAGTGCCGCCTGGATGGTGGTTTTGGCTGCCGAGATGCTGGGTGCTGACGCAGGCGTGGGCTTCCTGATCTCCCGCGGCATGGACTCTATCGATATGCCCCTGGTCCTGACCGGCATGATCGCCATTGGTATCGTGGGCGCTATGCTGGCCATTATCACGCAAATTGCAGAAAGGTTGATTTGCCCATGGACGAGAAAAAGAAAGTAATTCTGAAACTGGACAACATCTGTCAGAGCTACGTCGTGGGCGAGTCAGTCAAGGATGCAGTGGAAAATGTTTCCCTCGAGGTCTACGACAATGAATTTCTGGTCATCCTAGGCCCAGGCCACTGCGGTAAAACCGTACTGATGAACATGATCGCCGGATTGGAGAAACCTATCGGTGGCAAAATCTATCTGGACGGCGAGGAAGTTCACGGCAGCGATAAGCGTATCGGCATGGTGTTTCAGTCTTTGAATTTGATGCCCTGGCGCACTGTCATGGGCAATGTGGAATTTGGTCTAGAGGTAGCTGGCGTATCCAAGGAGGAGCGCCGGGCCACCGCCCAGAAGTACATCGATCTTGTGGGGTTGAAAGGCTTTGAAAAGTCCTATCCCCATGAGCTCTCCGGCGGTATGAAGCAGCGTGTAGGAATTGCCCGTGCCTATACCAACAATCCTCAGATTCTCCTGATGGATGAACCCTTTGGCCAGCTGGATGCCCAAACCCGGTATGCCATGGAGGAAGAGATCCTGCGTATCTGGGAGCAAGAAAGGCGCACCATCCTCTTTGTCACCAACAACATTGAGGAGGCTGTCTATCTGGCAGACCGAATTGTGCTGTTGAGCAACTGCCCCGCCCGGGTAAAGCAGGTTTATGATCTGGCTTCACTGGGGCGTCCCCGGAACACTACGTCTCCGGATTTTCTGCGCATCCGGTCCGAGATTTCCGATAATACGGATCTGGCGCTTTGATATGGGAGGTACTCTATGAGCGAGCAAGAATATAAAGTACGGGTGGAGCACCTGACCAAATACTTCGGGGACCTACATGTGCTGGACGATGTGTCCTTCAATATCAAAAAGGGAGAATTCCTGTGTGTGGTAGGCCCCACAGGCTGTGGTAAGACCACCTTCCTCAATCTGCTCACCCGCATCTATATGCCCACAAAGGGAGAACTCTATATCGACGGTGAGCCCGCCGATCCCAAAAAACACAGTTTGGCGGTGGTGTTCCAGGAGCCTTCCTCCATGCCTTGGCTCACGGTAGAACAGAACCTGCGTTTCGGCTTGGAAATCAAGAAGCTGCCCAAAAATGAGATTGATCGTCGAGTAGAAAATATCATCAAGCTGTTAGGCCTAGAAGAGTTTCGTAACCGCTACCCTCACCAGTTGTCCGTTTCTACCGCCCAACGCATCATTATCGGACGCGCTTTTGCCCTCCAGCCTGACCTGTTGCTGATGGATGAGCCATATGGACAGATGGACATCAAACTGCGCTTCTATCTGGAGGATGAGGTTATCCGCTTGTGGAAGGAAATCGGTACCACCGTGGTTTTCATTACCCACAACATCGAGGAGGCCGTGTATCTAGCTGAACGCATCCTAATCCTGACCAACAAGCCGGCCCACATCAAGGAGGAAGTGCAGGTAGACCTACCACGTCCGCGGGATGTTACCGCTCCTGACTTCATTGCAATTCGAAATCATGTGACCGAACAGATCAAATGGTGGTAAGATAAAGCGGGGAAGCCCTTGGGCCGCCCCGCTTTTCTTAAATGCCAAACTCGACGAAAAGGAGGGTAACATGAATCAGCCCCAGATTATGCTTCTTGTAGCAGTCATCAACTTTGCCGCCGCTTTTTTTCAAGGAGCTGCCGGCTTTGGCTACGCTCTAATGGCCATGGCCCTGATGCCCCTCTTTCTACCCATGTCTGTATGTTCCGCCATTTCCGCGGTGACTGTGGTTGTCATTGGTCTCCAGATGACCCTAGCCCTCTGTCGGGAACTGCAGTGGCGGCTGATTGTGTTGCCCGTGTTCTCCTGTCTGACCACCATCAATCTGGGCCTGTATCTACTGGACCAATTTGATGAACTTCTTCTGCGCATCATCCTAGCCTGTCTGCTTCTGTTGGTAACCGCTATTTTTTTCATCATGCGCCGCCGTCAACTGGTGCTGCCCAACCGCTGGTATACAGCTGTTGGTGCCGGGCTGATTACCGGAATTTCCACCGGCATGTTCAATATTGTGGGGCCTTTCTTTTTGGTCTATTATATGAATGTGTGCGAAACCCCCTTGAATATGAAAGCCAGCCTAGAGTTCAGCTTCCTTCTCTCCGGGCTCTATTCGAGCGCCATGCATCTGTTTGTCTATCACAACATCACGTTGGAGGCGGCACCTATGTTAGCCACCTCCGCAGCGGCAGCGCTGCTAGCCGGCGTACTTGGGTTGAAAGTGTTCCGGAAGATCGACAAGAACAAGATCTCACTGGTGGCCTATATCCTGTTGCCCCTCATGGCCGTCAATCTAATCATCACCGGACTGAGTGTCTGATCCCTTTTGTAAAGAGGAACCCAAGCGTACTTGGCTCTTGGGGTGGTCTTTCTGGGTGCGTGGCTGTGGTCCCTCCCTACTTATGTGCGGTCCAAGGGTCAGTGAACAGAACCGCTTTTCTTGTCTACTATGACCATGGCGGAGCACCGCACTTCTACGGCCATATAAGTTGAGCAGATTTTTTGCTTTTGTTAGCCATCCCTCTTCACAAAATCTGACTGTATCTACAAATCTGCCTATATATTTTTAGACTTTGCCGTAGAGCTTCTTTTCAATCGTCTCTGAGAAAGCAGACAATCCAGCTTTCGGTATCCCCTCTTTTGCTTTTTTCATCCAACTTTTTGGGAGAGACCGAGCCAGTCAGAGAAACAGCATGAACTCCGGTTGCTTTCCTATACTGAACAGTCAATGTTCCTGTGGGAGAGCCCCTGCACCAGGTTTCTATTCCTCTTCGCCGTACCACATACAGGCCGTCAGGTCCACCCCGCCATCCAGCCGGAAGGGCACCCCCTCCATCTCCAGCAGCAGGCGCTGACTCTCCTTTCCCAGAGGGGAGAAAGCGTCGCTCAGTCCCCCAAGGCGGTTGACCACCCGGTGGCAGGGCAAGTCCGCCGGCGCCCCATTCAGCGCACAGCCCACGATACGAGACAGCCTGGGATTGCCAAGCAACCTGGCAATCTGTCCATAAGTCGTTACTCGGCCATAGGGTATCCGGGCCGTGATCTCATAGACCCGCTGAAATACGTTGTCCAAACGGCTCCCTCCCGTACTGTGTCTTTTTCCCGATTATAGCACCCGGCCCCGTCGGTGTCTACCGTTGTCTCTTTTTCCGATAAAATGGGGCCTCCTACTTGACATCGGGGACAAACCGTCATTTAATAGAGGCCAGGGAGCATAATCCATAAGGAAAGGGAGGAATATCTATGACTACGATTACTCTGGGCGGTACCGGCATCCAGATCGAGAAAAATGGCTTCGGCTGCCTGCCCATTCAGCGTATCTCCCAGAAGGAGGCCGCCTATTTGCTGCGGAAGGCTGTGGACGGCGGCATGAATTATTTTGACACTGCCCGCTCTTACAGCGACAGTGAGGAAAAGATCGGCTACGCCTTTCAGGGGATTCGGGACAAGGTCATCCTCGCCACCAAGAGCCACGCCAAGACTGGCCAGGAGCTAAAGGAGCACCTGGAAACCAGCCTGCGGAACCTGCGCACCGACTACATTGACATTTACCAGTTCCATAACCCCGCCTTCTGCCCCAAGCCCGGCGGCGAGGATGGCTTGTATGATGCCGCCCTGGAGGCCAAGGCCCAGGGCAAGATTGGCCATATCTCCATCACCAATCACCGGCTGGCCGTGGCCCATGAGGCCATTGACTCCGGGCTGTACGCCACGCTCCAGTTCCCATACAGCTACCTGGCCGGGCCCCAGGAACAGGAGCTGGTGGACAAGTGCCAAAAGGTCGGGATGGGCTTTATCGCCATGAAAGGAATGGCCGGTGGCCTGATCCGAAGCGGGCTGGCGGCCGCCGCCTGGATGGCTCTGCAGCCCACTGTGGTTCCTATCTGGGGTGTTCAGCATGAGTGGGAGCTGGATCAGTTCCTGTCCGCTGTCCGGGAAACACCGGCCATGACCGAGGAGTACCAGCAGATCATCGACCACGACCGCAAGGAGCTGGCCGGCGACTTCTGCCGAGGCTGCGGCTACTGTATGCCCTGCCCTGTTGGCATCGAAATCAACCAGTGTGCCCGGATGTCTCTGATGCTCCGCCGGGCTCCGGAGGCCAGCTGGCTGTCTGACCAGTGGCAGGCGGAGATGAAGAAGATAGAGAACTGCCTACACTGTAATCAATGTAAATCAAAGTGTCCCTACGGTCTGGATACACCCAGGCTGCTGGCGGAAAACTATCAGGATTATAAGACCTACCTGGCTCGGTAACAACAAGGGCGTGTCCACGGAGCAAGTTTTCATATCAAAAGTTGTCTCTCAGTTGGACCTAAAATGAATCACAGCAGTTTGTATAGGCGGCTTGGGACTTAGCGGTACACCCATAAGAACATAATTATTCTGTGACAGGACAGCATAGTGGATTGCTATGCTGTCCTGCTTTTTCTCCGCCTCTAATGGTCCGCTTGCCATCTTCTTGTTTCACTTCCCTGATAAAGTTCTAGACAATCTGTATCTTTTGTCCGCAGTGTCCACTTAACAATCCGGTACATAAACAATGGATCATGAAACACTGAAATCCCAGTCGTTGGCAAACTGTACTGCAGTTACCCCATGCCTTGTTTTGTACACAAAATTGTGTGTTTTAAAGCTATGGGCAAATATACCTGAAAGCATTTTCACAATTTATCTTTCCTCGGGAACTTATGACAGAGAAAAATCCGCTCACCCGGTATGATGATCTCAAGGAAAAGGAACTGCCCACCTTGGGAACACCAAAGGTGATGATCCGGGTTCCAGGCAGGGGAAAAAGCGGTTTAGAACACAACCTTGATCGCCATAGTTGCAGAAGGTCAGATTCAGGGTCTCTGTATACCTTACAGTTAACCGCGCCCTGTTTGAGACGGTGTAGAAATAGCCGGAATTGGGCTGACTGTGGTTAGAATCTGTAACCCCATTACCCACATATTCCCCTACTAGTACCTATTCGCCTGAGAGGTGCCTTGGGATATCTTCGGAGCAGCTCATGTTGATTAATTATATTGAAGTTCTCATCGTTGACATTCTCCCACAACAGCCAAACGCAGCGCACATTCTCTACCATTTGCACGGACTGTTCCGGCATCCATTTAGGATGACAGATCATTTTAAAGAGGACTCTTATCAGGCTGAGATACGATTATTTTTGGCGATCCTATACAGCGTATGTGAAGGGCATGTGCCGCATGGCAGATAGAAAAGTAGGGAGGCGCAAAAATATGAGACTTATTCATTAGAGAGAAGCAGCCCTTTTTTTATCGGTTAAAAAATAGGCCGCAAAGATAAAATAGTAAAAGTTAGCAAATTAAAGTATTTCTTAAATACTCACAAACAGTCTTAAAGAAAGTGAAAATTTTTTGTTTATTCATTATATATTTTTTGAGATAACTCTATAATCTTATTCGTATTTTACTTTAACGTGGCAGAGATAGTAAAATGAGCCTGGATTAACATTCTAATTAGTTTATTAGGAAGTTATTTTGCTGGGCCTAGCAATCTTGACGCAACTCTGGTGCCCATGAGATTGTGTTGGGTTGCGTGTTATGAGCCCCTGCCCTGTTATTGGAAGGGAGAATGCTGAAGTTATGGCTGAATTTGTGATCAAGCCTGTAGGCGACTGTGCCCTGTGCGCTGAGTTTAAAAATGAGATCAGTGTAGCCGTCAACCAGCAGGTCCATGCACTGGATAAAGCACTGTCCACCGCCCATATTCCGGGTGTGGTGGAAACAGTGCCTGCATACCGGACGCTGATCGTCTATTACAGGCCTGAAGTGGTGCGATATGAGGAATTGAAGGCCTGTATCTTAGCCTTGACTGACTTCTCAGAAAGCAAGGCCAGCGTTGGTGGCCAAGTCATCGAACTGCCGGTGCTTTATGGAGGAGAAGTGGATCTGGATCCAAACGCCCCACACTATGATGGCTGGGACGGACGGGAAACGGCCCCAGACCGAGAGGATGTGCTGGCTCATGAGAAGATCACCTGGGACGAGTTTGTTCACCGCCACTCAGCTAATTTGTGCTACATCTATTTCCAGGCCTTTGCCATCGGTCACTCCTATGTGGGCAATCCGGTCAAGACCTTCACCGTTCCTCGTCGGACCACTCCGCGGACCAAGATACCTCAGGGCTCTATTGCCATCTGGGCGGACCAGACGGTGCTCAATGGCTTCGATCTTCCCTGTGGCTGGCAGGTGGTGGGCCGTACACCCGTAATACTCTATGATGATAAAAAAGATCCGGCCTCATTTTGCCTGTCCGGGCAGTGGCTCAAGTTCGTACCTATTGACCAGGTGGAATACGCCAGGATTCGGAAACTGTCCCTGGCCGGTGAATATCAACCGGTTACCTACGAAAGAAAGGTAGGTGAGTAACATGGGACTCAAAGTGATCTCTCCTGGTCCTCTGACCAGCGTTCAGGATGAAGGCCGCTTTGGCCACCAGCGCATTGGAATGTCCCCCGCGGGAGCTATGGATCTCCACTCAATGCGCCTGGCTAACCTGCTGGTAGGCAATGACCTGGGTGAGGGCGTTCTTGAAATGACTTTTTTGGGCCCTAAGCTCCAGTTTACCCAGGACAATGTGTTCGCGTTAACTGGCGCTGATATGGGCGCTACATTGGATGGAGTTCCTGTCCCACTAGGGCAGGCCTGGCCAGCTAAGGCAGGCAGCGTACTCCAGATAGGGCCAGCCCGCGCAGGCTGCCGAGGTTATCTGGCTGTGGCTGGGGGATTGGATGTCCCGGTTCTCTATGGAAGTAAATCCACCTTGCTCCGATCTGGACTTGGCGGATTTCAGGGCAGAAAGCTGGCTGCCGGAGATACCATTCCCTTTGCCTCTCCTAGGGCCCAGATTCCAAATCTGGCGGTCCGCCGTCTGCCACCTCAACCCCCTATTTCCAAAGAAATTACTGTCCGGGTCATATTAGGTCCCCAGGACGACCGCTTTACTAAGGAAGGACTGGATACCTTTTTAAACAGCACCTTTACCGTGGATGAGAAATCTGACCGTATGGGATACCGACTCAACGGACCCAAGGTAGAGCACAGCACGGATGCCAACATCATCAGCGACGGCATTCCCTTGGGCGCAGTCCAGATACCCGGCAGCGGACAGCCCATCATCATGATGAGTGAGCACCAGGGCTCCGGCGGCTATACCAAGATCGCCAATATCATCTCGGTGGATATCCCCCTGGTCGCTCAGTGCGCTCCCGGTGATAAAATTCGGTTCCAAGCGATCAAGTTGGATCTGGCGCAGGAACTTTATCTGGCTCAGAGGGCCCAGTATGAGCGGTTACGTCAGGTCTATGACCAGGACTTTAAGTCCATCTACCGGGTAAGCGTCAATGGCAACACTTACTGTGTAGGCATTTCCCCAGCAAAATGAAAAGGCCGCTTGGATCCACAGATTCCATCTGAAAAGTTTTAGGATTCTTATAGAAATAGGTATAAGTAAGACCTCGGCTTTTAGAATGTGCTACAGAATCATTTGAGATATCACAAATCCCATTGACTATCTTTGGATACAGGTCTATACTGTAGGCGGCAAAGGCAAAGACGTCTTTCGGGATATATCCTGACAAGATGTCTTTGCCTTTTTGTATTTTCATCTGAAAACAGAAGCAAGGAGGAACCATATGTACCAAGTAGATCTGAACAGCGACCTGGGTGAAAGCTTCGGCAACTATACCCTGGAAGCAAATGACGAGATCATGCGCCATGTGTCTTCAGCCAATGTGGCCTGCGGCCTCCATGCCGGTGATCCAGTGGTTATGGCTCACACGGTGGCTCTGGCCAAAGAGTACGGCGTGGGCGTGGGTGCACACCCCAGTTACCCTGATCTGCAGGGTTTCGGACGGCGGCGGATGATTATGAAAAAGGAAGAGTTACGGGACTTTATTACTTACCAGATCGGTGCCCTTTACGCCTTTACCAAGGCTGCCGGTGTCCCTCTGCTCCACATTAGTGCCCACGGCGCCCTGGGAAACGTAGCCCAGGCCGATATGGATACCGCCCGCGCGGTATGTGAGGCCACCGCCAGCTTCGACGATTCTATCCGTATTCTGTACTACGGCAACTCCTGCCTGAAGGATGTAGCGGACCACATGGGGCTTCCAACTGTATCCTTGGCCTTTGCGGACCGGGGTTATATGGAGGATGGCTCACTAGTCCCCCGGGGACAGCCCGGCGATATGATCAAAGACGCGGACCAAGCCGTGGCCCGGGTGATCCGGATGGTCAAGGAGGGGAAGGTCACCACCTCTACTGGGAAGGATATCGGCATCAAGGCAGAGAGCATTCTGGTCCATGGTGACGGAGCCCACGCAGTGGAATTTGTGTTAGCCTTGAAAGCCGCTTTCCATCGTGAAGGCATCCAGATCAAAAACTTTGCCCAATGATGCCTGCGGAGCAGAGATATGGCAGAAAGGACGGATATCATGCAAGACTACAGTTCCCTCTCTCCCGCTGAGTTGCGGGCGAAATTCCGCACTGGGGAGTTAGTGCTCCCCACCGCCGGGCTGTGCCCTGGTTACATCCAGGGCAACTTGGTTATCCTGCACCGCCGCTATGGCGAAGATTTCCTCCAATTTATGAAGCAGAATCCTAAGCCCTGCCCCATCTTAGAGGTCTTTGACCAAGGCTCTCCCATCTCTCACAAGATGGCGGAGGGGGCTGATATCACTACGGATATCCCTCTCTACCGCATCTACCGTAACGGTGTATTCGAGGAGGAAGTCAAGGATGTCAGCGGCTATTGGAATGAGGACATGGTAGGCTTCCTCATTGGCTGCAGCCTCACCTTTGAATCCAGGCTGGTGGAAGCCGGTATCCCGCTAAAGCACTACGAAGAGAATAAGCGGGTTCCTATGTTTGATACCAATATCGCCTGCAAGCCTAGTAAGCTGTTCCACGGCAATTATGTGGTGTCCATGCGCCCGGTCAAGAAGGAACTGGTGGACTTGGCTGTCAAAATCACAGAACCCATGGACTACGCCCACGGCGCTCCCGTCCAGATTGGCGATCCTGATGCCATCGGTATCAAGGATGTGCTCCACCCTGATTATGGTGATCCGCTGGATATCGGTCCTGACGAGGTTCCAGTCTTTTGGGCCTGCGGTGTCACACCCCAGAACGTAGCCACTCAGGCTAAACCTGACCTTCTGATCTCTCATTCCCCAGGCTATATGCTCATCAGCGACATAGACAGCAGCAAGTTGTAAGGAGAACATCAGCCCCCCAAAATCTAAAAGGAAATGGAGTACAACGTATGAACGAAGCGAAAAAGCCCAGCGCGATGGACTATTTGAAAGCCGTTGGCCCCGCCATCGTCATCTCAGCCGTTGTGGTCGGACCCGGCAGTGTCACCACCGCTTCTTCCATGGGCGCCAGCTATGGCTACAAGCTCCTGTGGGTCATTATCCTGGCCGCCCTAGCCTCTTTCTTTTACCAGTTGCCCGCTATCCGCGTGGCTCTGGCCAAGGAAGTCACCATCATGGAAGCGGTGCGTATGCGCTTCGGTAAAATATGGGCAATGGTCCTGTACTACTGCATCATGTTCGGCTGCCTGATCTTCCAGGCGGGCAACTTCACCGGCGCCGCTATGGCTATGAACTACTTTGTCCCTCAAATCTCTCTGATCGCATGGGCGGCTATCATGATTGGGCTGGCGTTTGTGCTGGCCTGGACCTCCCGCTACGGCATTCTGGAAAGCTTTACCAAGGTACTGGTCATTCTGATGGTCGTCGCCTTCGTCGCCACCGCTATTGGTTCTCAGCCCAATATGTCTGACCTGGTGTCCGAGGGCTTCTCCTTCCAGATTCCTAATGGTGACTACATGCTAGTCCTGGCTATGCTGGCTACCACCATGGTACCGGACATTCCGGTTTCCCTGTCCGCCTTGCACAAGCAGCGCTACTTCAAGAAGGGCTCCTTCGAGGCCGGTCTGCCTCAGGAAACTAAAATGAAGATGGCCCACTTCGATCTGGTGTTTGGCTGCATTGTCACCGCCCTAATCACCAGCGCTATCGTTGTCTGTTCAGCCACTAACCTGTTCCCCCTAGGTATCACTGTCAGCAGCGCCTCCGACATGGCCGCTCAACTGACTCCTATTCTGGGCCGCTATGCCGGTATTCTGTTCTCTCTGGGCCTATGGGCCGCCGCCTTCTCCTCCGGTCTGTTCCGCATTGAGTTGTTACCTATGTTGTATAATCAGGCCACCGATCAGGAAGAGGATATGAAGGCTCCTCGCAGCCGTCTCTGGATGATCCTAGGTGCCGGTATTCCCCTGATTTTCATCTTCCTATTCGGAGCCTCCCCCGCGGAACTGGTCATCATGGCCCAGGCCTTGAACGGTCTGTTGCTGCCTATTATCTGCGGCATTATCTGGAGAATCACCTCGGATAAGAAGTTCATGGGTGACCACGCTAATCGACTTTACCTAAACATCATCTTTGCTGTCATCTTTGTGGTCACAGTTCTGTTGGCTATCCGTGTATTCATCAATCTGATTGGTTAATCTGCTGCCACTGTCGTCTGAAGAGCTGAATCTAGGGTCTGGAATCTTATGTGCCACAAGATAAAAGAATACATACAGAGATCTGGCGCATAAAAATTGGAATGAAGGGGGACTATGTCCCCCTTCATTCTCATTTTAAGGGTAAGATTTATGGATGGAACTGCGTAGTTGCTGGTTTCATTGGCACGACTGGCGCCACAGACTTACCAGCCCGACATGAAAAGTCCTAGAGGAAGTGCTATGATAAAGCGACATCTGGAAGATATGAGACAGAAAAACTTCTTGGAACCCTATCTCTCCCACTGGACACGCCCTCGCTGTTTGTCATTTCTGGTTCAGTGTTGCCGATGTCCGTGGGCTGGCGTCATTCTCACCGTTCCCGATAATGGTAACCATGCCCTCTTCCTGCTCCGCCTCGACCTGTTCAAAAGGAAGCCCGTTCATAAAGGAGCCGCCCAGTGCGTCCTCTACGGTTTCACTGTCATAGTAGACGGTCCCGTACTCCTCTCCATCGGCCTCCCCGATGGACACGGCCATCTCCCACTTCTCCACGTTACCCTCCACCGTGACTCTCAAATGAGTTCCGAAGGTAGTCCTGTCGTACACATAGCTGCCGTCTGCCTCAAGCTCCTCTGTAATATCCACTTCCTCCCCGTTTACTACCAGAATAGCCCGTCCATCCCTGTTTTCTACCGTGGCCTGGGGTACTTCTAAGGTGGTAATATGCTCGCCGGTATCCATGATCATGTCCTGTCGGTATTGGTCCACCTTGATGACGGACACGATCTGTCCGAATATCTCCTGGGCGGCCTCTGGGTTGGCTGCCCCCACCCCCACTACCATCATAGTGATGGCGGCGCAGGCCACCAATATGGTCCGCATAGTTCGGCGGGAGTTCTTACGGTCCTTGTTTTCAGTCATGGCGATGATCTCCTTGATCTTTTCCTCGGAAGCGTTGAGCTCCCGGCATGCGTTACGGTACACTTTGGGGTCGAACATAGACACTTCCCTCCTTCTCTTCCTCCTCGGACAATTCCTTTCGCAGCCGGGCCCGGGCCCGGAGCAGCCAGGTCTGCACCGTGGATGGATTGGCACGCAGGGCGGCGGCCGTCTCGGCCACACTCAGCCCCTCGTAATAGTAGAGATATATGACCAGCCTGTATTTCGGCTCCAGGGCCATCACCGCCCCCATCAGCTCCGCCCGCTCCCGGTCCTCGGGTGCGGTCAGCTCATGCCATTCCTCCAGCGGGACGGCAGTGCGCCGCCAAAAAGAGCGGAGCATTTTGCGGCTCTCGTTCACCGATACCCGCAGGAGCCAATGCTTCATATGGTCCTCGCTCTCAAACTCTGCTTTCTGCTCAAAAAGCCGAAGCAGGACCGTCTGCATCACGTCCTCGGCGTCTTCCCGGCAGCCCAGAGCGTGGTAGGCCACCCGATAGATCATGTCGCCATAGGTCTGAGCCGCCCGGCTGAACTCTTCCTGGGTCAAAGCCGCTCACCTCCTTGGAAGTCTCTGTTTGAAAGGCCTTTCATTCAGTAATATCCGCCAGAGGCGGTAAAAATCTCACCACAAAAGAAAAAATTTGGGGCCGCCACATCTGTGGCGGCCCTGTGAAGGTTCAGCAGCAGATCCTGTTACATATGGGCAGCGGGCTGCTCCACGTTCAGGACAGTAAGTCTTTTGATGATATTTTGGCGGGTCACAATGCCCACAAAAGCACCCCGGTCGTCCACCACGGGGATAAAGCTCTGGCGCAGAGCGCGCTCCACCAGTTCCTCCAGGGCCACATCGATGCGTACCGCCGGATTGAAGCCGGGGCGGATTACCCTGCGGAGGGGCTGCTTCTCCTGAGTTTGGATATCCCCGCTCCCCTGGTCCAACAGGCACCAGAGGAAATCCCCCTCGCTGACTGTACCCACATAGCTCCCATCCTTGGCCAGCACTGGGATAGCGGTATAGCCGTGGAAACGGAGCTTCTCCAGCCCCTGGCGGATGGTCCAGTCCTCATAGAGCCAGGCCACGTTTGTCTTTGGTGTCAGCAGGGATATCACATTCAATACTCTCAATCCTTTCCGGCGGGGAGGCCCCCTATATCTCTATGGACAGGATAGCACAGATCGAGGCAAAAGTCTGTAAAAAAACTGTGAAATCCGCCCTCTCAGGAGAGCAAAATACGGTCGTTGTCCAGGCCCCTGCCCACCCCTGCCTTGAAGCGTGCCAGCAGGTCAGACACTGTCATTCCCTTCCGCTCCTCCCCCTGGATGTCCAGCACGACGCGGCCGGAGTCCATCATCAGGGTGCGATTGCCCAGCTCCAGTGCCTGCTGCATATTGTGGGTGACCATCAGGGTGGTGATCCTGTTTTCCGCCACCACCTCCCGTGTGATCTTCAACACCTTCTCCGCCGTGGCAGGATCCAGGGCGGCGGTGTGCTCATCCAATAAGAGAAGCCATGGCGGATTCATGGTAGCCATGAGCAGGGTCAGGGCCTGGCGCTGTCCGCCGGACAACAGCCCCACCGGCTGCTTGATTCGGTCCTCCAATCCCATATCCAGCAGAGCCAGCTGGTCCCGGAATCGCTGTTTGTCCTTCTGTGTCAGGGGGGCGAACCAGCCACCGCTCCCGGCGGCCAGGGTCAGGTTTTCTTCAATCGTCATGTGGGGCGCAGTCCCCCGCATGGGGTCCTGGAACAGCCGTCCAATATGCTTGGATCGCTTGTGCTCGGCCATAAAAGTGATATCCTGGCCGTCCACGAGGATGCAGCCGCTATCCACGAGAAAGCTGCCGGCGATGGCGTTAAACAGGGTGGACTTTCCCGCCCCGTTGGAGCCTACGATGGTGACGAAGTCTCCCCGCTCCAGGTGGAGGTCCACCTGGTCTAAGGCCTTCTTCTCATTCAGCGTTCCTGGATTGAAGGTCTTGGAGATATGGTCCAGCTTCAGCATTTGACTCCGCCCCCTCTCTTTCTGGCAGCCAGCTTCTGCCGCTGCAGCGCGATCAGCTTTCTTCCCTGTGGGGCGGCGATGGCCACGGCCACAATCAGGGCAGACACCAGCTTGAAGCCCTCGGTAGGCACGATGCTGGTACTGATAGCGACGGCGATGATGATGCGGTACAGACAGGCCCCCAGAATGACTCCGAACACCCGGCGGGGAATGGAGCCCCGGCCCATTAAGCTTTCCCCGATGATCAGGGAGGCCAGGGCAACTGTCACCATTCCGGTACCCAGATTGATGTCACAGCTCTTGTTTAGAAGTCCAATCAGGCAGCCCGCCAGCCCTGTGAGGGAATTGGACAGACACAGTCCCACGGTAATGGTAAAGGAGGGGTTGATGGAGGAAGCCCGGACCATGTCCGCGTTGTCCCCTGTGGCCCGGATAGACAGGCCCAGCCGGGTGCGGAAAAAAAGGACTACCAACAGGGCGGCCACCAGAAGGATCACCGCCAGCACCACCAGCTCATGCCACTTAGCCCACCACTCCCAGGGAAAAAGCTCCTTGCACAGCGTAAATAGGGAATCACTGCCGTAGATAGACAGGTTGGAGGACCAGCCCATCACCGCCAGGTTGACGGTGTACAGCCCTGTGTTGACAATGATGCCGGCCAGGATGCTCTCCACCCCAAGCTTGGTCTGGAGAAAGGCGGTGACAAAGCCGGAGCAGGCTCCAGCCAGCATGGCGGCGGGCAGGGCCAGCAGGGGATGCCCGGCCAAAGTGACAGTTGCCCCTACGGCAAACCCCAGAGTATAGCAGCCATCTGTGGACAGGTCGGCAATATTAAGAATCGAGAAGCTAATGAACAGGGCCATGGCCACCAGGGAGTAGATCGCCCCCACCTCTAGTGCAGTCTGGAGGGCTGGCAGGGATAAAATAGCGGGCACAGGGATTCCTCCTTATGGCGGTACTGGGGACGCCGCACTGGGCGGCGTCCCCAGACCGAGGTTTTACAGAATGGACTCAGCTGAAGCTCTGGGCGGTGGTAATCTCCACCACGCCGATACCAAGGGTGGCAAAGGCAGCCTTCACATCATCTAGGCTCAGACCGATGGCCTCACAGGTTTCTGTGTTGATGGTGGCCGCTTCGTGGGCCAGGATGACCACAGGAGTGGTGGCGGGGTCAGCCCCGTTCACCAGCAGGTCCACCACCATATCGGCGGTCTCGGCCCCCAAATCGTCATAGTCAACGCCGTACCCAAAGAAAGCGCCATTCAGGGCGAAAGAGTTGGCACCGGTATAGTGAGGGATCTTAGCCTCGTTCAGCTTCTCAAAAATAGACAGTTCGGCCTGCATCACGGTGTTATCCGTTGGGGTGAAGATGGCCTCCACACCGGCGCTGATCAAGGCGTCCACAGCGGAGTTGACCTCGTCAGTATTGGTGCCGGTTTTTTCCACATAGGAGATACCGCTGGCATCCAGGAAGGCCTTAGCCTCCTCGATAGGCTTCTTGGAGGAATCCTCAGACTTGGAGTAGAGCAGGCCCACGGTCTGGATGTCGGGGTCTACGGCCAGCATCATCTTCATGATCATCTCGGTGTTCAGGGCGTCGCTGACGCCGGTGATGGTACCGCCAGGAGCGTCCATGTCCTGGACCAGATTAGCGGTGACAGGATCGGACACCGCAGCGAAGATGATTGGGATGTCCTCATCGGTGACTACAGACTGCATCACCTGGGCGGCCGGCGTAGCGATGGGCACGACCACATCTACCCCGTCAGCCACCAGTTGGGCGGCGATCTGATTGAGTGTGGTGCCGTCCCCCTGCCCATTATAGGTATAGTCGGCGTAATTGAAGGTCACTCCCAGCTCGGCGCTCTTGGCATCCAGCTCCTTCTGGACGTTCTTCTCGATCTGATCCAGAGAGGCGTGGTCCATATACTTGACCAAGCCGATCTTATACTCCGTCTTTGCAGCAGAGGCGGAACTTCCTCCCGCGGCGGTCCCATCGGAACTGGAAGCGCCAGAGCTGCCGGAGTCATTTCCGGCTCCTGTGCAGGCGGCCAGGGTCAGCGCCAGGGACAGGGACAGGGCCGCAGCCAGGAGCTTCTTCAAAGTGCTGTTCTTTTTCATGGTATTTACCTCCATTATTTGCCCGGTTTGGGCTTAGATTGGTTTGGGTGGGTGATGGAGGGGCCGTTGCCGGCGGCCTTTGTTTCAGAGTATAAAAAAACAGCCCCCTATCCCACATAATATGGGACAAGAGCTGTACTCCTGCGATACCACCCAAATTGACGTTTGCACGTCCGCTCGCTTCACGCGCCATCACGCGTGCCCGATGGATAACGGGTGGGTCCCCGTCGGCATCTACTAGGTCTCCCGTTCAAGCCGCCCTCGAAAGTCCATTCACTCGGCCGCTCCCCGCCCCGATCTCACCCTCCGGGACTCTCTTCAGGTTTGCCGCACCGGCTACTCCTCTTTCTCAAAGGTTTACCGCTGTCTAATTGTTGGGATTATTATAGCCGCTCCCCGTCTCCTTGTCAACCCCCCTCTTGAAAAAATATTGTGGGAGCTTTCAACGTCCTATCCATCCATACGAATAATGGGGGCGTTCTCCCTTCAGGTCAAACGCCCCCAAACCAGGTCAGATAAGAAATTCGCTGCTCTGCTTGAGATAACGCAGATAATACACCAACGCCACCAGGGATATTGCCAAACTTGCAAACACCGAGATCAAGGGCAAGATGAGTGACGGAGAATCCAAGAGACTGCCAGAAAGCAGCAGGCACAACAGCGTAATCCCCCCGGACAGGAACGCTGCCCCAAAGGAAATGAACTGCCATCTCCATGCCTTTTTTCCCAGCTCCATCTGGCCGGCAGCGCCCTTTGACTGTAAAACCGCATTGGTCCCCTTAATTACAAAGTAAGTCATGAGCAGGTTGCAGATATCCTGGGCCATGCTCATCAGGGCACCGAATATTGTTTCATCATTCGCGAACAGGCCGACTACAAACACAATGACCAGAGTGATCACCGCGTTCCTATATGCCTGGTGCTCATTGCGCAGCTTCACCAAGCCCACTAACGAAATGACCGTCCCCCCCAAGACCGCCATTGCCACTAAAAATACCAAGGGCGGGATAATCCACGCAAGGATCGTACATAGAATACTGGCAATTATAATTATATTGCCCACATACATCAGCCTCAGGGACTGGGCCACTTTTTCGTAGTTATATTCCACACCGCTCACCTCCTGTTTCATAATAGAAAAAGAGCGGGCCTCTTCAGAAGTCCGCTCTTTTGATAGGAAACTTACTCGTTGATGCCGATGACGACGCCGGAACCCACGGTACGGCCGCCCTCACGGATGGCGAAACGCAGGCCCTGCTCGATGGCGATGGGGGTGATCAGCTCCACGTCCATGTCCACGTTGTCGCCGGGCATGCACATCTCAGTGCCCTCGGGCAGAGTGATGATGCCGGTCACGTCGGTGGTACGGAAGTAGAACTGGGGCCGGTAGTTGTTGAAGAAGGGGGTGTGACGGCCGCCCTCGTCCTTGGACAGGACGTAAACCTGGCCCTTGAACTTGGTGTGGGGATGGATGGAGCCGGGCTTGCACAGCACCTGGCCACGCTCGATGTCGGTCTTAGCGATACCGCGCAGCAGGCAGCCAGCGTTGTCGCCAGCCTCGATGAAGTCCAGAGTCTTGCGGAACATCTCCATGGAGGTGACCACGGTGCTCTTCTTCTCCTCGGACAGGCCCACGATCTCGACGGTCTCGCCGGCCTTCAGCTGGCCACGCTCCACACGGCCGGTAGCCACAGTGCCGCGGCCGGAGATGGTGAACACGTCCTCGACGGGCATCAGGAAGGGCAGGGAGTCATCACGGGGAGGAGTGGGGATATACTCGTCGACAGCATCCATCAACTCCTTGATGCAGGCGAAGTCGGGATCATTCACATCGCCAGACTCGCAGGTCAGAGCGTTCAGAGCGGAACCCTTAATGATGGGGATCTCGTCGCCGGGGAACTCATAGGAGGACAGGGTCTCACGGACCTCCATCTCCACCAGCTCCAGCAGCTCCTCGTCGTCCACCTGGTCACACTTGTTCAGGAAGACAACAATAGCGGGCACGCCTACCTGACGGGCCAGCAGGATGTGCTCCTTGGTCTGAGCCATGGGGCCGTCGGTAGCGGCAATAACCAGGATAGCGCCGTCCATCTGAGCAGCGCCGGTGATCATGTTCTTGATATAGTCGGCGTGGCCGGGGCAGTCGACGTGGGCGTAGTGACGCTTGTCAGTCTCATACTCCACGTGGGCAGTGTTGATGGTGATGCCGCGCTCGCGCTCCTCAGGAGCCTTGTCGATGCTGGAGTAATCCTCATACTGGGCCTTGCCCTGCAGAGCCAGGTACTTGGTGATGGCGGCAGTCAGGGTGGTCTTGCCGTGGTCAACGTGACCGATGGTGCCGATGTTTACATGGGGCTTAGTACGCTCAAATTTTGCCTTAGCCATTGGAATTTCCTCCTTATATTACAGTTATAGACGTAACTTGCGTGGGTTCCATCGCATCAGGGACATTTTATCCTATTCTGAGCGCAAATGCAACCCTATTTTCCAACACACCCGGAATTAATCCTGGGTGTTGCGGCCGCGCTCGGCAATGATCTTGTCGGCGATGCTCTTGGGGATCTCCACATAGCTGTGGGGCTCCATAGAGTACTGGCCACGGCCCTGGGTGCTGGAACGCAGGTCGGTAGCATAGCCAAACATATTGGCCAGAGGCACCAGGGCGTCGATCTGGGTGGCGCCGGGACGGCTCTCCTGGCCCTGGATCTGGCCGCGGCGGCTGTTCAGGTCACCGATGACATTGCCCAAATAGTCGTCGGGCACGATGACGGAAACCTTCATGATGGGCTCCAGCAGAATGGGTGTGGCCTTGCGGCAGGCCTCTTTGAAGGCCATGGAGCCGGCAATCTTAAATGCCATCTCAGAGGAGTCCACCTCGTGGTAGGAGCCGAAGGTCAGGTGTACCTTCACATCCACTACCGGGTAGCCGGCCAGAACACCGGCCTGCATGGCTCCCTGGATACCAGCGTCAACGGCGGGGATATACTCCTTGGGGATGACGCCGCCGGTGATCTCGTTCAGGAACTCATAGCCCTTGCCGGACTCGTTGGGCTCCACCGTGATGCGGACGTGGCCGTACTGGCCCTTACCGCCGGACTGACGGGCATACTTGGTATCCTGCTCCACGCTCTTCTTGATGGTCTCCTTATAGGCCACCTGGGGAGCGCCTACATTGGCTTCCACCTTGTACTCCCGGAGCAGACGGTCCACGATGATCTCCAGATGGAGCTCGCCCATACCGGCGATAATAGTCTGGCCGGTCTCCTCGTCGGTGTAGGTCTTGAAGGTGGGGTCCTCCTCGGCCAGCTTCATCAGGGCAATGCCCATCTTCTCCTGACCGGCCTTGGTCTTGGGCTCAATAGCCACACGAATCACGGGTTCGGGGAACTCCATGGACTCCAGAATGATGGGAGCCTTCTCGTCGCAGAGGGTGTCGCCGGTGGTGGAATTCTTCAGGCCGATCACGGCGGCGATGTCGCCGGAGTAGCAGCACTCAATGTCCTCCCGGTGGTTGGCGTGCATCTGCAGGATGCGGCCAATGCGCTCTTTCTGCCTCTTAGTGGAATTCAAAACGGTGGTGCCGGTGTTCAGCACGCCGGAGTAAACACGCACAAAGGACAGGCGGCCCACAAAGGGATCGGTGGCGATCTTGAAGGCCAGAGCGGAGAAGGGGGCGTTGTCGTCAGCGGGACGCTCATCCTCCTCCTCAGTATCAGGGTTGACACCTTTAATGGCGGGGATGTCGATGGGAGAGGGCATATAGTCCACAATGGCATCCAGCAGCTTCTGCACACCCTTGTTTTTGTAGGAGGTGCCGCACACCACGGGGACCATCAGGTTATCGATGGTGCCCTTACGGATGGCGCGACGGATCATATCCTCAGGAACAGGCTGCTCCTCCAGGACAAGTTCCATGATCTCCTCATCAATGTCGGCACAAGAGTCCAGCAGCTTGGTGCGGTACTCCTGGGCCAGCTCCATCATATCGTCGGGGATCTCCTCCACCCGCATATCCTTGCCTACCTCGTCGTAGTAGACGTCAGCCTTCATCTCCACCAGGTCGATGATGCCCTTGAAGGTCTCCTCCTTGCCGATGGGGAGCTGGATGGGCACGGCGTTGCACTTCAGACGGTCGTGGATCATGTTGAGCACGTTGTAGAAGTCGGCGCCCATAATGTCCATCTTGTTGACGTAGATCATACGGGGGACCTTATAATGGTCGGCCTGGCGCCAGACAGTCTCAGACTGAGGCTCCACACCACCCTTGGCGCACATGACGGTCACAGAGCCGTCCAGCACGCGCAGGGAGCGCTCCACCTCCACGGTGAAATCCACGTGGCCCGGGGTGTCGATGATGTTGATACGAGTCTGGGGGAACTGATCCTTGGTTCCCTTCCAGTAGCAGGTGGTGGCGGCGGAGGTGATGGTAATGCCGCGCTCCTGCTCCTGGGCCATCCAGTCCATGGTGGCGGTACCCTCATGGGTCTCGCCAATTTTGTAGTTGACGCCGGTGTAGTAGAGAATACGCTCGGTAGTGGTAGTCTTACCCGCGTCAATGTGGGCCATGATACCAATATTGCGGGTATTCTCCAAAGAAACTTTTCTAGGCATACTTTGTCTCCTCTTAGATTACCAGCGATAGTGAGCGAAAGCCTTGTTGGACTCGGCCATCTTGTGGGTGTCCTCACGCTTCTTCACGGCGCCGCCGGTGTTGTTGGCAGCGTCCATAATCTCGCCGGCCAGCCGCTCCTTCATGGTCTTCTCGCCGCGGTTGCGGGCATAGGCGGTCAGCCACCGCAGACCCAGGGTCTGACGACGCTCAGGCCGGACCTCGATGGGCACCTGGTAGGTAGCGCCGCCTACACGGCGGGCCTTGACCTCCAGGGAGGGCATGATGTTCTCGAGAGCCTGGGTGTAGACCTCCATGGGGTCCTTCTCGGTCTTCTCCTTGATGATGTCAAAGGCGCCGTAGACCACCTTCTGAGCCACGCCCTTCTTGCCATCCAGCATGATGCTGTTGGTGAGCTTGGTAACCAGGACGGAGTTGTAAAGCGGATCAGGCAGAACCTCCCGCTTGGGTACATTTCCTCTTCTGGGCACTTTGCTTCCCTCCTTCTTATAAAATTAGAAATCATAGGTACTCGAACCGTTTCGCAAACGATCCGTGTAATGCCTGTCCGAGGTCTGCCTAACAATATATAGGTAAACGCTCGGCAAGGCGGGGTTGCCTTGCGCAAACGCACAATGCAATTTCAGTGTGAAGTAACCCTCTTACTTCTTGCCGGCCTTGGGACGCTTGGCGCCGTACTTGGAACGGGCCTGCATACGGCCGTTGACGCCCTGGGTATCCAGAGTGCCGCGGATGATGTGGTAACGCACACCGGGAAGGTCCTTGACACGGCCGCCGCGGATCATGACCACGGAGTGCTCCTGCAGGTTGTGGCCAACACCGGGGATATAGGCGGTGACCTCGTAGCCGTTGGTCAGACGCACACGGGCGATCTTACGCAGAGCGGAGTTCGGCTTCTTAGGAGTAGAAGTACGGACCGCGGTGCACACACCTCTCTTCTGGGGAGAAGGCAGATCAGTGCTCTTGTTCTTCAGGGTGTTCAGACCGTGCTGCAGGGCGGGAGAGGTGGACTTGTAAGTCACCTGCTGGCGTCCCTTGCGTACCAGTTGGTTAAAAGTAGGCATGGTTTTCCTCCTTTCTGAAAATCTGCCCCTGAGGGGGCGTAATATATTTTAACAGAATAAGGAAATCTTATTCCATTAAAATCAGATCACAGCAGGACAGCCACTGCACTGCCCACTGCAATGGAGCAGGCGGCGCCCAGCTCTTTCATGGTGGAGACCTCCTCCACCGGGACTTCCTTTTCTTTGGCCAGCCTCGCCAGCGGCTCGGTGACCCGGGGGTCTGCGTCGGCGGCCAGGAACAGCTTTTTAGCCCGCCCGTCGTTGAGGGCGCGCTTGACCTGCTTGGCCCCTGCCACCTTATCGGCGCTGTTCAGTTCACTCAGCATTCCGGTGCCCTCCTCCCTCCTGTTTCAGAAGCAGTCATCGGGTAAAAGGGCGCAATAGCCCCTACCACCGCAAGTTGAGATTATAGCATTTTCTCTCCCTCCCGTCAAGGAAAATCCGCCGTGAAATCCACAAATTTTCTCTCCCCGTCCCTGTTTTTTCGGCAAATGGCAAAATTTTTTCCCTTGGAGGCCACGCCCTCCGTAAAGATATTGCGTCTATGCAGGCAGAGGGATCTGTTCACAGGGGCCAAATACGCTGCTAAGATGATGGATTCTTTGAATCGATCTTCAGGCAAATCAAGAATAAAACACGGGGATAGCGCCATACTATGGAAACTCTATGATAAGGAGGAGCCTGTATGACCGCCCATGTAAATGAAAACTGTATCGGCTGCGGCCTGTGCACCGGTATCTGCCCCACCGCCTTTCTTATGACGGACGAGGGGGTGGCCGCCGCCCGGGACGAGATCCTGCCAGAGTGGGAAGGCCAGGTCCAGGAGGCCGCCGAGAGCTGCCCCACCAGCGCCATTGAGATATCACATTGAACACAGAGGGGGCGGGCCCAAGGCCCGCCCCCTCTGTGCTCTATCCTTCTGCCTGTATCTGTTCCAATATCCTTCCAATGGGTCCGGCGATGGCTAGGTCCGCCCGCCTGTCGTATGGCGTGGGGCTCTTGTTAATGAGGACCAGCCGGTCTCCCCGGTAGTAGTTCACCAGACTGGCCGCCGGGTAGACCGCCAGCGAAGTGCCCCCTATGATGAGCAGGTCCGCCTGCTGGATATCGGCCAGAGCTCCCTCCAGCACCCGGCTGTCCAGCGACTCCTCATAGAGGACCACATCAGGCTTCACCGTCCCCCCACAGGAACAGGTGGGTACCCCCTGGCTGTCACGGATAAATTCCACGGGATAGGGCTTTTTACAGCGCATACAGAAATTCCGGTGGACCGAGCCATGCAGCTCCCACACCCGCTTTGACCCGGCCATCTGGTGCAGCCCGTCAATGTTCTGGGTGACCACTGAGCGGAGCTTACCCACTTGCTCCAGCTGGGCCAGCTTCTGGTGGGCCGTATTGGGCCGGGCATCCAGGCAGAGCATTTTGTCCCGGTAGAAGCGGTAAAACTCCTCCGGCCTTCGGTCAAAGAAGGTGCGGCTCAAGATCTCCTCCGGGGGATAGTCATACTTCTGGTTGTACAGGCCGTCTACGCTTCGGAAGTCAGGAATGCCGCTCTCGGTGGACACTCCAGCCCCGCCGAAAAAGACAATGGACTCGCTCCCATCGATCCACTCCTGAAGCCTTTTGATCTGTTCCTCCATGGTCGTTCTCCTTCTTCGGCATGATTCAGCGGAACACTTTGTCTCGCAACTTACACAGGACCTGATACAGCGGGTCGGCCAACACCAGGGCCAGGACAAAATTTCCCCCACAGTGGAGCAGGTCTGCCGGGATACCGGATATCCACCAGGACAGGGCCGCCCAGGGGCCGCCGGTGACCCAATAGGGGACCGACATCAGCGCCCCGAAGGCCAGTCCAAAGGTGCCGCTTGCCATTGCGAGTAACAGCGGGCGGCCCGGAGGCAGCTTGGTACAGATCAGGCCCCACAGGGGCCAGACATAGAGATAGCCTAACCACCACATAGGGTTGAAGCCGTACAGCAGTCCCTCTACCACCACAAAGGGAAGGATGATTGAGAGGACTTGCCTTCCAAAAACAAGAGCGTACACCAGGATGAGCAGGGAGACCGGCTCGATGTTGGGCAGAGGGGACAGGACCATCTTCAACACTGTCAGCGTGGAGGCCATCAGTCCACAGAGCACCACTTTTTTCGCCCCGTTGAGGGGTCTCCTCTCTCCCATGGTCAATAGGTAGACAAAGTCAGCTCAAAGTGGTCGCCGTCCTGGACCGGGGTGGTGTCCACTCCGGTGTTCACCATCTCGCCGTCCTGGGTGACGCGCCACCACTGGTTCTCACTCTCCTGGGCGGTCTCCCCGTCTACTGTAGTAATATATAAGCCGAACTGGCTGCTCTCGCCCTTCACAAGCTTTTCCTCGACCAGCACCTGACCCAGATACTCGGCGTCAGTGTGGTAAGTAAACTCCTTAGCGCTCTCGTCCCCGTGGACCACCTCCACCACCACAGTCTTGTCGCCCACCTGGGTCTGGGGCCTGGTGAAGTACCAGAGGCCGGCCATGAGGGCGGCGACGATCATCAGCGCTGCGGCCGCCAGCAGGGTTTTCCTGTTTCTCATAATATTTTCCTTCCGCCCTTGCCGTCACTCGCGGCGCGGGCAAGCAAGCTCCCAGGCAGGTCTTCTGACTCAAGGCTCTCCACCCGCTCCCCCGCCTTCCCGGCAGATGCCGGCGGCACATCGGGGGTGGGCTCCCCTCTCACAGCGGCGTGACCGTGGACATACGTCTCTTCCCTATTCTCCCGGAAACCGGGCACCTGAGGCGGGAATATTATAGCACAGCGTCTTAGAAAAGGAAAGCAGGACTTGTGGCGTGCCGAGTTGTTGCGCCATACTGGATGCCCACAGGCGCATCACTTCCCGTCAAGGGGGCGGTCAGGGCAGTCCCTGTGCCACCTTGACCGCTTCTTTGATTCAGTGCACGACGGCGTCCTCCGCGGTGAAGCCGCCCAGGGAGCCCTCCTTGACTTGAATGCAGACATAGGTGACGCCGGAATCCTCCGCCGCGGAGAACTGTCGCTTGGCAGCCGGGGCGACCCGCAGCCAGTCCCCAGCGGCGAGGGAGACGTTCTCTCCGTCGATGACCGCCCTGCCCGCTCCCGCCAGGATACCGTAGATCTCCTCGTTTCGCCTGTGGGAATGTACAAAGGGCACCCCCGCCCCAGCGGGGAGCCGGTTGACGCTGACCTCCGCGCCGGTCAGGCCCAGCCTATCATGTAGTTCGGCGCGGTCCTCAGTCCCAATGTTGATTTTCGTGTAGTTTGTCATGGTTTTGACCTCCAAATCTTGTTCGCAAGTCGCCTTGCATGCCTTTAGTGTACAGCCACCGCATACTCGGCTACAAGTACGCACCTTTTTATAACTGTACACGCGAAAAACGATGTGCTATACTGTGCCCGGAGGTGTATCGCCATGAAAACGAAGGAGGAACTTCCGGCCTGTCCAGTGGCCACCGCGGTATCCTTAATTGGCGGGAAGTGGAAGCTGCTGATCCTGCGCAATTTGAAGGCGCGCCCGTGGCGCTTCAACGAGCTGCAGCGGGATCTGGACGGGATCTCCCAGAAGGTGCTGACGGACAGCCTGCGCCAGATGATCGACGACGGCCTCGCCTATCGCCGGGACTATCAGACCATGCCCCCGCGGGTGGAGTATGGCCTAACCGAGCTGGGAAAAGAGATGCTGCCCATTATCGACGCCCTGGCCGATTTTGGGACCTATTACAAATCGACGCTCCAGCCGTAACGCCCCGCCACCCCAAAATTTTTCACCAAGGAGAATGCTATGGACGCTATCATTCAGGCCCTAGCCCGTGAGCTGGGCCGCAGCGAAGCACACATAAAAAATGTGGTCAACCTTATCGACGAGGGAGCCACCATCCCCTTTATCGCCCGGTATCGAAAAGAGCTCCACGGCTCCATGGACGACCAGCTGCTCCGCCAATTAGCGGACCGGCTCCAGTATTTGCGCAATCTGGAAGCCAGAAAGTCGGAGGTAAAGGCATCTATCGAGAACCAGGGCAAACTCACCGAAGACCTGGCGGCCGCCGTCGATAGGGCGATAACTCTGGCTGAGGTGGAGGACCTTTACCGTCCCTATAAACAAAAGCGGCGCACCAGGGCCACCGCAGCCAGAGAACGGGGGCTGGAGCCCCTGGCTCTGCTGCTGTTTGGCAAAGGGCCTGCCGTGACACCGGAGGAGGCGGCAGCAGATTTTGTCGATCTGGAGAAAGGCGTGGAAACTTTGGAGGACGCCCTTCAGGGGGCAAGCGATATCATCGCCGAGCTTATCTCGGACGACGCGGAGATTCGCAAGGAGCTCCGGGACCTGTATCTCCGACGGGGCGTGCTGGTCTCACGGGCGGCGGACAAGGAGCCGGAGGATAGTGTGTACCGGCTTTATTATGACTTTAAGTGTCCCGTAGGGCGCCTCCAAGGCTATCAGGTGCTAGCCGTCAACCGTGGAGAGCGGGAGGGTATTTTGAAGGTATCGGTGGAACTGGACCCGGAGACCGCCCATGTCGCTGTCCGCCGCCTCACTGTCCCTGGGGCCGCCGCTATGGAGTTCGTCCGCAACGCGGCGGACGACGCCTACGACCGACTCATCCAGCCCTCTATGGAGCGGGAGATCCGCAGTACCCTCTCTGACCAGGCCAACGAGGGAGCCATCCATATGTTTGCCCTAAATTTGAAGCCATTACTCATGCAGCCCCCAGTCAAGGGCAAGGTCACCATGGGGCTGGATCCTGGCTACCGGATGGGCTGCAAGGTGGCGGTGGTGGACGGCACCGGAAAAGTGCTGGACACGGCGGTGGTCTATCCCACCCACGGGGAGCGGCAGAAGCAGGAGTGCATCGCCAAGCTGGCCGCTCTCATCAAGAGATATGGGGTGGAGCATATCGCCATCGGAAACGGTACCGCCAGCCGTGAAACCGAGCAGATGACGGTAGAGCTCATCAAAAAGATAGGCGGCGGAGTGTCCTACATGATTGTCAGCGAGGCGGGGGCCTCCGTCTACTCGGCCAGCAAACTGGCCGCCGAGGAGTTTCCCCAGTTCGATGTAAACCTGCGCAGCGCCGTATCCATTGCCCGGCGGCTCCAGGACCCCCTGGCCGAGCTGGTGAAGATCGACCCCAAGGCCATCGGCGTAGGCCAGTACCAGCACGACATGCCCCAGGCCAGGCTGGGTGAAACGTTGGACGGTGTGGTGGAGGACTGTGTCAACGCGGTGGGAGTGGACGCCAATACCGCCTCCCCCTCCCTGCTCCAGCGGGTGTCCGGCCTGACCGCCGCCACCGCCAAGAATCTAGTGGCCTACCGGGAAGAAAATGGCCCCTTTACCGCCCGGAAGCAGCTTTTGAAGGTGCCAAAGCTAGGCCCCAAGGCCTTTGAGCAGTGCGCCGGCTTTCTCCGGGTGCCGGAGAGCGGCAGCGTGCTGGACAACACCGGCGTCCATCCGGAGAGCTATGGAGCCGCGGAAAAGCTGCTGGCGGAGTGCGGCTATACGCTGGACGACGTGAAGGCAGGGGAACTGTCGGAATTGAAGGCCAGGGCGGAGGCCATCGGGCTTGCCCAACTGGCAGAGAGATGCGGAGCAGGACTTCCTACCCTGTCCGACATCATCAAAGAGCTGATGAAGCCGGGCCGGGACCCACGGGACGAGCTGCCGCCCCCCATCCTCCGCACTGATGTTATGGAGGCCAAAGACCTAAAGCCGGGCATGGAGCTTCAGGGCACCGTGCGCAACGTTATTGATTTCGGAGTCTTTGTGGATATCGGTGTACATCAGGATGGCCTGGTCCACATCTCTAAGCTGCCCCGGCGAGTGAAGCACCCCTCCGAACTGCTCACCGTAGGGGATATCATCACCGTTTGGGTCCTGGAGGTAGACGAGAAGAAAAAGCGGATCAGCCTAACCATGAAAAAGCCGGGGTGAATCGATCGATATGAATCTGGAAGGTATCATCACCGCTGTATTGTGCTTTGCCTGTATCGGCCTGTTCCACCCTATTGTCATTCGTGCCGAGTACCACTGGTCCGCCCGATGTTGGCCCTTCTTTCTGTTGGCCGGACTGGTTTTTCTTGGGTGCAGTCTGCTGGTAGACAACTCCATAGGCGCCTCTGCCCTGGGGGTGCTGGGGTGCAGCTGTCTTTGGAGCATCTTGGAGCTGAAGCAGCAGGAAAAACGGGTGGCTAAGGGCTGGTTCCCCTCCAACCCCAAGCGGGTTTCTAAGCAGAATAACTCCAGGTCCCACGCATAGAATGAAAAAAAACAAAAGGAGGTTCCCCATGCCCGCTTCTGCCGTGTTCGACCTTCACTGTGACACTCTCACCGCGTTTATGGACCCCACCCGCTGCCGGGACACGCTGGACGACCCCCTCTCCTCCTTTGCCCTGTCCAAGATTCCCCAGGGGGTAAGCTGGTGCCAGTGCTGCGCCATCTTTATCCCCGACGGTCTGACCCCAAAGGAGGCCGAGGGCTACTACGCCTTCCACCAGCGCAGTTTTATCCGCCAGATGGGCTGCCTGTCCTCCCAAGTCCTTTCCTGCCGCACCGCCGACGATATCTGTCAGGCTTGGGACTGTGGAAAGGCGGCGGTTATCCTCACTGTGGAGAATGGAGCAGCCCTGGGTGGACGGCTGGAGCGCATAGAGCGGCTGGCCCGGGACGGAGTGCGGATGATGACCCTCACCTGGAACGGAGAAAACGAGCTGGGCTCCGGCCATGAGACGGACCGGGGCCTGTCCTCCTTTGGGAAGGCCGCCGTTCAGGAGTTGGAGCGGCAGGGCATTCTGGTGGATGTTTCCCATCTGAACGACCAGGGCTTTGAAGACCTGCTGGATATTTCGGAAAAGCCCTTTGTGGCCAGCCACTCCAACGCCCGGTCGGTGTGCGGTCACCGGCGCAACCTCACTGACTGGCAGATCAGGGAGATGGCCGCCCGCGGGTGTCTGATCGGGCTGAACTACTACTCCCCCTTCCTTCGCTCTGACGGCTGCCCCGCCGGCCTGGAAGATCTGTACCGCCATGCGGCCCACTTTCTGGACCTTGGCGCGGAGAACTGTCTGGCTCTAGGCTCCGACTTCGACGGAGCCGACCTGCCCCCCTGTCTGGACAGTCCCATTAAGGCGGCGGGACTGTGGGACTATCTGACCGGACGGCGCATCCCCCCCACTCTGGTCCAGAAGATCATGTACCAAAACGCTCTGAATTTCTTCCGGGCCGGGTTGTAACCCCTCTTTTTCTATCGGACAGGCGCAAAAAACCGGGAGCTTCTCGCTCCCGGTTTTCCTTATCCCTCCATATGGCGGCCAAGGAAGCCGGCGATGGATTGGGCCAGCTTGTATTCCACCTCGCCGCCCTCCAGATCCTCCGGCCGGCCGACAAAGACTACGCTGCCCAGCACGTCCCCCTCTGAAAGGATGGGGGCCACGGTGTCCAGGCAGAATTTATCTTCTCCGGTACACAGGGGCAGCGGCGCCTCTCCCCCCTTGTGCTGGTAGATCTGCCGCCCCTCCATGAGCCGTTCCAGTTCAGAGGATACCTGCTTTTCCATCAGCTCGCGCTTGGGTGCCCCGGCTACCGCGATACAGCTGTCCCGGTCGGTGATGACTGTCACCCGGCCCGTGGTCCGGTTCAAGGTCTCACACAGCTGGCCGGCAAAGTCCACCAGCCCGCCCATCAGGGAGTATTTTTTGAAGATCACTCCGCCATCCTTATCTGTGTAGATCTCCAGCGGATCACCTTCGCGGATCCTCATGGTGCGGCGGATCTCCTTGGGTATGACAACGCGGCCCAGGTCGTCGATCCGGCGCACGATTCCAGTCGCTTTCATCTATGATTTTGCCTCCTGCGGTTCAATTTACTGTGACAGGCATAGTATCTGCTGGAACAGGTCAGATATGCAGAATTTTGGCTGGGTTTGTTTGGCAAAAGAAAAAATTGCGTCAGAGCCACTCGCCCCGATCCTCTCCCTCTAGTTCTTCCGGAGGCACGCCCAGCAGCAGCAGCGCGCCGGCCACCGCCAGGTCGGACATGGCTCTCCCGTCTGGTCCCAGAGGCAGCGGAAACTCCTGCCGCTCCACCACCTGGCCGCCCAGGGTCACCAGTTCCCGCTGGAGGGCAGCCCACAGCCTGTCCCCCTCCCGGCTGGAAATGGTCAGGCTGTCCCGGGGCGAGCTTCCATAGCTCACCGCGCTCGCCGCCCGAAGCCCCTCCAGCATCCTTCCCGCGTCCCCTGGCAGCAGGATGGTCCGACAGGCGCCTGGGAGCTCGGCGCCTTCGGCCGCCGCCTGGGGTGATACCACCAGCAGGGCCGGGTGCTCCAGCGCCGCATACCGCTCTGTCATACCGCCTCTCCGCGAGAGGGCTCGCAAGATACGTCCTTCGATGCCCTCTCCCGACTCGATGACCTGAAAACACTCCATACCCATCCCCCTTTCTCACAGTCTTTGGCGTTCTTATGTCCTTTATGCATCCGGAGCACAGGATGACCTCCCCTTTCCTTGACTTTCCACCGCAATTTTTGGTAATATTATATATAGTGTATGATTGCGCCCTTTTCTATAAAAATGAAATCCCAGACGCCGGCACAACCGGCGGGCTTTGAAATGTGAGGAACAGAATACTATGGCCCAGAAAAATAACAGTTACGGCAACCAATCCATTTCCTCCCTGAAGGGGGCCGACCGGGTGCGTAAACGCCCCAGTGTTATCTTTGGCTCCGATGGGCTGGAGGGCTGCGAGCACGCCGTTTTTGAGATCATGTCCAACGCCATCGACGAGGCCCGGGAGGGCCACGGCGACCTTATCACGGTCACCCGGTTTGAGGACGGCTCGATCCAGGTGGAGGACCAGGGCCGGGGCTGCCCGGTGGACTGGAACGAGACAGAGCAGAAGTTCAACTGGGAGCTGGTCTTCTGCGAGCTGTATGCCGGCGGCAAATACAACAACCTTGACGGGGACAACTATGAATATTCCCTGGGCCTCAATGGCCTGGGCGCCTGCGCCACTCAGTACGCCAGCGAATATTTTGACGCTGTCATCTGGCGGGACGGCTTCAAATACACCCTCCACTTTGAAAAGGGGGAAAATATTGGCGGGCTGAAAAAGGAGCCCACTGACCGGGGCCGGAAGACCGGCTCCACCTTCCGCTGGAAGCCCGACCTGGAGGTGTTCACCGACATCAATGTTCCCGTGGACTACTATCTGGACACCATGAAGCGTCAGGCGGTGGTCAACGCCGGCGTCACCTTCCGCTTCAAAAACCAGGTGGGCAGCAGGTTCGAGACTACCGACTTCCGATATGACAACGGAATCCAGGACTATGTGTCAGAGCTGGTGGGGGAGGATGCACTGACCCAGCCTGTGTTCTGGCAGACGGAGCGAAAAGGCCGGGACCGGGCTGACAAGCCGGAGTACAAGGTGAAGCTGTCCGTGTCCTTCTGTTTTTCCAATCGGGTCCAGGTCATCGAGCATTACCACAACTCCTCCTGGCTGGAGTACGGCGGCTCCCCGGACAAGGCGGTGCGCTCCGCCTTTGTCTCCGCTATCGACGGCTGGCTGAAGGGACAGAACAAATATACCAAGAGTGAGAGCAAGATCACCTTTAACGACATCCAGGACGCCCTGGTACTGGTCTCCAATGACTTCTCTACCCAGACCAGCTACGAAAACCAGACCAAGAAAGCTATCAACAACAAATTTGTCCAGGAGGCCATGACCGACTTTCTCCGGTCCCAGCTGGAGGTCTACTTCATTGAAAACCCTCAGGAGGCCCAGAAGATCGGTGAACAGGTGCTTATCAACAAGCGGGCCCGAGAGAACGCGGAAAAGACCCGGCTGAACATCAAAAAGAAGCTGACCGGCACCATGGACCTGGCCAACCGAGTACAGAAATTCGTGGACTGCCGCACCAAGGACATCTCCAAGCGGGAGCTGTATATCGTGGAGGGCGACTCCGCCATGGGCAGCGTCAAGATGAGCCGGGACGCCGAGTATCAGGGGATCATGCCGGTCCGGGGCAAGATCCTCAACTGCCTGAAAGCCGACTATGGCAAGATCTTCAAAAGTGAGATTATCACCGACCTGCTGAAGGTGCTGGGCTGCGGCGTGGAGGTAAAGGACAGGCACGCCAAGGACATGGCGGCCTTTGACCTGTCTGCCCTGCGATGGAACAAGGTCGTCATCTGTACCGATGCCGATGTGGATGGCTTCCAGATCAGGACTCTAATCCTTACCATGCTGTACCGCCTCACCCCCACCCTCATCCAGGAGGGGTATGTGTACATCGCCGAATCTCCCCTGTACGAGATCACATGTAAGGAAAAAACCTGGTTTGCCTATTCTGACAAGGAGAAAAATGACATTGTGGCCTCTTTGGAGGGGAAAAAGTGCGAAGTCCAGCGTTCCAAGGGCCTTGGCGAGAACGAGCCTGACATGATGTGGCTGACCACCATGAACCCAGAGACCAGGCGGCTTATCAAGGTCATGCCCGAAGATGTGGAGCGCACCGCCTATATCTTTGATCTGCTGTTGGGCGACGACCTGGCGGGCCGGAAAAGTCACATTGCGGACAATGGGCATAAATATTTGGAGCTGGCGGATATCTCCTAAGCCTTTCTGGATATGCGGAGGCGGGCGCAGTATCAGAAAATGAGGCAATCCCATTGAGTGCTGCCATCATTTGTATCTGGCTGCTCCTATTGGGCATCCTATTATCCAAAGCTGACACCGCTGTTCAAGCACCCTGCTATTTTGAACAATGGCGGCATATATCTGGCGAAGAACGGCGGATGACACTCCAGAAAACCGCCGCCGTCTTTCTAAACGGCTTGGGTATTTTATTCCGGCTCTTTCCGAAACATCTACCCCGCTTCTTATTCTGTTCTGTCTTTCCCACGCCACCTCATAGCGGAGGAATCATCTATGAACCTGTTTGACATCCTGGGGCCTGTCATGGTGGGCCCCTCCAGCTCCCACACCGCCGGAGCGGTACGCATCGGGCGGATGGCACGGTCACTGTTAGGTCAGGAGCCCGTGAGGGCCGAGCTGTTTCTCCACGGCTCCTTCGCCTCTACCGGCGAGGGGCACGGCACCCACCAGGCCCTCATCGCCGGCCTGCTGGGGCTGTCCCCGGACGACGACCGAGTGCCGGGCAGCTTTGCCCTGGCGGAGGAGCGGGGCCTGTCCTTCACCTTCTCCACCCGGGACCTCCGGGACGTCCACCCCAACAGCGTCCTGATCCGTCTGGAGGGGGACCAAGGGGGACAACTGGAAGTAGGCGCCTCCTCCCCCGGCGGCGGCCGCATCCTGGTGTTCCAGGTGGACGGGCTGGACACCTCCTTTACCGGGGCCCTGCCTACCCTGGTGGTCCACAACTCCGACCAGCCCGGCTGCGTCAGCCAAGTCACCGGAGCGCTGGCACAGCGGGGCATCAACGTGGCCACCCTTCAGCTCAACCGGGGTGGGCGGGGTGGTAGCGCAGTCATGGTCATCGAATGCGACCAGCCCATTCCTAAGGAGGCTGCCCAGGCGGTCCGCGCGCTGCCCGGTATCCTGCGGGTCACCCGATATACGCCTGAGTCGGAGGAACGTCAATGATCGAGTTTACTTCTATCCAACAGATGCTGGAGGAGACCAGTTCTTCCGGTCTCCCTCTCTGGGACGCAATCCGTCAGGCAGACTGTCAGCGTCAGGGCATCTCCCCACAACAGTCCTGGGACAAAATGGCCGCCATGCTTCAGGCCATGGAGGACGCGGACAGAAGCTATCAGGAAACGGACCGCTCCCACAGCGGACTGTCCGGCGGCGACGGGGGCAAAATGGCCCGCTATATTCGGGCAGGCAAACCCCTCTGCGGCCCCTTCCTGTCTGAGGTAATGGCCGGAGCCCTGCGTATGGGGGAGTGCAACGCCTGTATGAAGCGCATCGTGGCCGCCCCCACCGCCGGGGCCTGTGGGGTGCTGCCCGCTGTTCTACTCCCCTATGCCAGACAGTTTCAAGCGGAAGCGGACAGGCTGGTAGAGGCTCTGTATGTGGCCTCCGGCTTTGGCATGGTCATCGCCGCCCGGGCCTCCATCTCCGGAGCGGAGGGTGGCTGTCAGGCAGAGATCGGTTCCGCGGCCGCCATGGCCGCCCCCGCCCTGGTCCACCTCCAGGGCGGTACCCCGGAGCAGATGGCAAACGCCTGCGCCATGGCGGTGAAGAACCTGCTGGGACTGGTATGTGATCCGGTGGGCGGGCTGGTGGAGGTCCCTTGTGTTAAGCGCAATGTCATCGGGGCTATGGACGCCCTGTCTGCCGCCCAGATGGCCCTGGCGGGTATTGAGAGCCGGGTGCCCCCCGACCAAGTGCTGGACGCTATGCGTGAGGTGGGCCAGTCCCTCCCACACACCCTGCGGGAAACAGGCAAAGGCGGTCTAGCCGCCACCCCCTTTGGCTTGAGATACACGCCAAAGGAGGTAGATAAACGATGAACCGTTCGTCCCACTTCCTGGTCGTCGCTCTGGCCGCCGGACTCTTTCCTTTTCTCGTTTTCTGGGACGGGTTTCCCATGCTGCCTGTCCTGGACGGCTGTATCACAGCTGCTTCCGCTCTGCTTGGTCACCACTGCCTAGTTTCACAGCGCCTCCCCGCCAGCCAGGCCGCCCAAGCTGTGCCCGAGGATGTACGGCGGCGCTGGTGCCGGGTACTTGGCATCCTGTTTCTGACCAACGCTGCCCTGGCCCCCCTGGGGTTTCTTCTGTGGAACATCCTTCGGTTTGATCAGGATCTTATTCTATTGGCTCAAATTTTGAGCTTTTTTCTCCTCTGTCTGGCCAGCCTGATCCCAGTGCGGCAGGCGGCCGGGAAGCGTTCCAGCTCCCAATCACAATATCCTCTTAACAAGAGTGTAAGATAGGACTGATACCAATGGCGAAAAAGAAAGTCCCCGATGAGGGGGCAAAAAAAGTAAATAATCCCAACGTCATGGGTCTGCGGGCCGAGGTGTTGGAACAGCCCATCACTCAGACTTTGGAAGTCAACTATATGCCCTACGCCATGTCTGTCATCGTATCCCGTGCCATCCCGGAGATCGACGGCTTCAAGCCCTCCCACCGGAAGCTGCTGTACACCATGTACCAGATGCGTCTGCTGGGCGGCGCCCGGACCAAGAGCGCCAACGTGGTGGGTCAGACGATGAAGCTGAATCCCCACGGGGATGCGGCCATCTATGACACCATGGTCCGCCTATCCAGGGGCTATGGAGCCCTGCTCCACCCCCTGGTGGACAGCAAGGGCAACTTCGGCAAGGTCTACTCCCGGGATATGGCCTGGGCCGCCAGCCGGTATACCGAGGTGCGGCTGGACCCCATCTGCGCCGAGCTGTTCCGGGACATCGACCAGGACACCGTGGATTTTGTGGACAACTATGACGGGAAGCTGAAGGAACCCACCTTACTACCTACCACCTTCCCCAACGTGCTGGTTTCCGCCAACCAGGGCATCGCCGTGGGTATGGCCTCCAACCTGTGCGGCTTCAATCTGGGCGAGGTGTGCGACACCACCATCGCCTTTTTGAAAAACCCGGACCACGACATCATGTCCACCCTGAAAGCCCCTGACCTGCCTACGGGGGGTGAGCTGCTCTATGACGAGGCGGCTCTGGGCGAGATCTACCGCACTGGCCGGGGCTCCTTTAAGGTGAGGTCCAAATGGCGCTATAACAAGGCGGAGAACCTGATCGAAATTTACGAAATTCCCTACTCCACCACCTCAGAGGCCATCATGGACAAGGTCACCGAGCTGGTCAAGGCCGGTAAGGTGAAGGAAATCGCCGATATGCGGGACGAAACCGACCTGTCCGGACTAAAGCTGACTATCGATTTAAAGCGGGGAGCTGATCCGGACAAGCTGATGGCCAAGCTGTTCCGCTTCACCCCCCTGCTGGACAGCCAGTCCTGCAACTTCAATATCCTCATCGCCGGGATGCCACGGGTCATGGGGGTGCGGGAGATCCTGGAGGAGTGGACTGCCTGGCGCATGGACTCGGTCCGCCGTCGTGTATACTACGCCATGAACAAGAAAAAGGAGAAGCTGCATCTGTTGAAGGGTCTGCGGCGTATCCTTTTGGATATCGACCGGGCTATTCAGATCATCCGGGACACTGAGGAGGACGCCGAGGTCGTCCCAAACCTGATGATCGGCTTTGGCATCGACCAGGTACAGGCGGAGTATGTGGCCGATATCCGTCTGCGTAACATCAACAAGGAGTACATCCTCAAACGCACCCAGGAGGTGGACACACTCTCTGACGAAATCGCCGACCTGGAGGACACTGTCAACTCCCCCAAGCGGATCCAGACTCTCATCATTGGGGAGCTGGAGGAGGTAAAGAAAAAGTACGCTGTCCCTCGGCGGACCGACATCGTCTTTGACCATGAGGCAGATGAGGTGATGGCGGTGGAGGAGGAGATCCCTGACTACCCCGTCCACCTGTTCTTCTCTCAGGAGGGCTATCTGAAGAAAATCACTCCCCAGTCCCTGCGGATGTCCAGCGAGCAGAAATACAAGGAAGGGGACGGCCCATATCTCCAATGGGAGGCCTCCAACCGGGACGAGCTGCTGGTCTTTACTGACCGGCAGCAGTGCTACAAGACCCGCCTGTCCGACTTTGATGACACCAAGGCCAGCGTGTTAGGGGACTATCTTCCCACCAAGCTGGGGATGGACCCGGAGGAGCGGGCAGTCTGGGCCTGTATTCCAGGGGACTACTCCGGCCAGCTACTGTTCTTCTTCGAAAACGGCAAGGCCGCGCGGGTGGAGCTGTCCGCCTATCAAACTCAGACCCGCCGCAAGAAGCTCACAGGCGCCTATTCCGACAAGTCCCCCCTGGTGGCTGCCTTCCTGCTCATCGAGGACTTTGAGGCGGCGGTGATCTCCACCGAGGGGCGGTGTGTGGTCTTCCACACCGCCAGCCTAAACCCCAAGACCACCAGGAGCACCCAGGGCGTCAATGTCATGACGCTGAAGCCCAAATACCGGGTGGAGAAAGTGCTGCCGCTGGATCGCACTGCCATCGTCAATGCCGCCCGGTATCGTGCCCGCTCCCTGCCTGTCTCCGGCGCCTTGCTCAAGGAGGAGGACCGGGGCGAGGAGCAGTTGACGCTGCTGTGATCCAGCTCATCTGAATCCAAACGAGGTATCTGAATGGGTAAAAAAGGACTTGGTTCCGCGATAAAAAGCTGTTTCTGGATCGTCGCTGCCTCCGCCATTTTCTCTTTTGGCTTCAATTGGTGCTATGTCCCCAACCAAATCAGTCTAGGCGGCATCACTGGTCTCGGCCAGATCATCAACGCTGCAGTCCCGGCTATCCCAATCGGTATTGCGGTCATAGCGCTGAACATCCCCCTGTTTCTTCTGAGCTGGAAGTACCTGGGCGGCCGTCTGTTGCTGTCCTCTCTCTTCGCCATGGCCGCCACCTCCCTGGGCGTGGACATCGTGGCTGCTATCCACTCATTCCAGCCCATGGACCCTATGTTGGCCAGTGTCTTCGGCGGTGTCCTAATAGGCCTGTCCCTAGGCATCATTCTGCTCCAGGGGGCCACCACTGGAGGCACGGACCTGATTGCCCGGCTCTTGAAGCTGCCCTTCGGTCACCTGCCCATGGGTCGGCTGCTGATGGCGGTGGACCTGGCAGTCATCGCGGCGGTGGCTCTGGCCTTCCGCAGCCTGAACAGCGCCCTGTATGGCATCATCTCCCTCTACCTGTCTACCGTAGTAATCGACAAGGTACTCTATGGCATGGACAGCGCCAAGGTCGCCTATATCATTACTGAAAAGTCCAGCCCCGTATTGGACGGTCTCGTCCACCAGCTGGAGCGCGGGGTGACCGTCCTCCATGGTCAGGGAGCATGGAGCGGCGAGGAGAAGCAGGTACTCATGTGTGCCTTCAAGCAGCGGCAGATCGTGGCCATCAAACAGACGGTAAAGGAGCTGGACCCCGAAGCCTTCCTGATCGTCTGTGATGCCCATGAGGTCCTGGGCCACGGCTTCCGGCTCTATCATCCAAATGAAATATAGAAAAAGGAAGGAATATTGCGATGACAGATTTAAAAAAGCTGACCGCGAATTTGGAAAAAAAGGGCTACATCGTCCGGTACTTTGATACCCCGCAAGAGGCGGCCGACTATCTGGACAGCAGGATCAACGGCAAAACAGTGGCCTTTGGCGGCTCCATGACATTGAAAAGCATGGAGCTATACCCCAAGCTGTCCTCTCATAACCAAGTTGTCTGGCACTGGGAGGGGGGCGACCTGACGGACGCCATGTCCACCCAGGTGTACCTCACCTCTGTCAACGCGGTGGCAGAAACCGGGGAGCTCATCAACATTGACGGAAACGGGAACCGGGTAGCCTCTACCGCCTTTGGACACCAGGAGGTCTACTTTGTGGCAGGGACCAATAAAATCGCCCCTGATTTGGACTCCGCTCTGTGGCGGGCTAGGAATGTAGCGGCCCCCAAGAGGGCACAGAGTATGGGCAGAAGGACCCCATGCGCGGTGAAGGCCGACCGCTGCTATGATTGCCAGAGCCCGGATCGAATCTGCCGGGTCCTCACTGTCCTGTGGGCGCCGCCCCTAAACCATCCCCATATGGAGGTCATACTGATCGGCCAGGAGCTCGGTATGTAAAACCGGCCGCCAAAGAAAGGCTGTGTACTGATGAAGCAACGATCTCTGGCCTGTCTGGCCATCTCTGCCGCCCTGCTGTTGTCCGGGTGCTCCTCCATGCTGGACCGGGAGTATCTGGACATCACGACCCACAACGCGGCTCCTACCACAGAAGGGGATACCTCCATTCTACGGGCGGACAGCTATCAGGAGCTGGTCAATGTGCTCATCTACATGGTCAGCACCGGGGCGGAGAACGGCACCATCCGTCTGTATATCGACTCTGAGGATGTGGCCAAAGACCTGGAGGATGCCTGCCGTGAGGTGGTTCAGGAGGACCCCTTGGGCGCCTATGCCGTGGAGTACATCAAACACAGCGTGGACTCTATCGTCACCTACTCCGAGGCCCAGGTCCAGATCATCTATCGCCGTACCAAAGAACAGGTGGCCTCCATCGTTTCGGCCACCGGGGCTGCCGCCATCCGTGGCGAACTGGAGGAGAGTCTGGCGTCCTTCGCTCCAGAATCTGTGCTTCGCCTTAGCTATTTTGACGGGGATGAGGCCTACATTTTGGATCTGGTCCGGGAAGCCTATTTTGCTACGCCGGCTACCGCCCTGGATCTCCCTGAGGCCACGGTGGCCTTCTATCCAGACAGCGGCAGTCAGCGCGTGGTGGAGATCAGCCTGCACTACCACCTGGACGAGCAGGAGCTGGTTCACCGCAGGGAAGTTCTAGACCAGACCGTTCAAAAAATGACGGCGATTCTCCAATCTCAGTTCTTCACTACGGAGGAATTACTCCCTGCAGCCGCCCAGGCCATCCATGCCGCCGGCGGATATAATCCAGAGGGTGGGTCCACCGCCTACCATGCCCTGCTGGAGAGGGGGGCCGACGACCAGGGGCTCGCCCTGGCGGCAGCTATGGTCTATAACCGGCTGGATATTTCCTGTCAGGTGATTGAGGGCTCGTTGGACGGCGCCCCCCATTTTTGGAATGTCATTCAACTCCCGGAGAGCCAGTACCACCTGGACCTGTCCCAATATGGCGAGCACGGCTTCTCCCTGTTGTCCAGCGCGGAGATGGAGCAAAGGGGATATCTCTGGGACCCAGAGGATATTCTGCCGCGCTGAGGGTCCCCCATTAACGATTGCAAAATCAAATATAGTAATATAGTAAATTTGATAATCTCATAAATACAGTATTTAGGGACTGTTCATCAAGTAAAAAGCAACTATTTTACCACGAATTTACGATGATTGAATGAGACTTGACATACCAGGGAAAGAGCAGGGGAGATACATCAAGAATGTGTACCTTCCTTTTCTCATGTTACCATTCTGCTTCGCCTTATGTACAAATCTTTGGCATGTGCTCATGGCATTCCATCATATTAATACATTTTCGGCTCACTACTGTTTTGTCACCAGGAATATACTGAGACATTCCTTGATTTTTTCTCCATTCATTATCTTTGAAGCCAAAGTGTTCATTTATTTTTCGTTTCGTCTTCCCTGCCTGGACCATCGCTTCTATTGCAGGTAACATTCCTGCATATGTGTATAATTCCGTTTTCTTATAGCAATACCCCCTGATGTAGTCTATTTTCCTACATCAGGGGCCTTTTTTTACTGTTCGTTTTACTGGGCATCTACACTATGCCAGATGTGTCTATTAAAAGGTTAATTGGCTGGTCTATCCATGCTGTTTTCCTGTCCGATGACAGAACAGTACTTCTTTCATCCCAGATTTAACTGCGGGTAGGACTCGTATCCGGCATCAGAAGCCCACCGGAACGCAACATACTGGCCCCTGTTGCGGTTAGGCGACTCACTACTTTTCCAAGGAACACCTCTCTGCCGGAATCGTTAGTCAGAAGATTTCCGAGGAATCTAAATGTGTGTAACAAGGAGGTACTAACCGGGCTCATGGACTGGGCCATCACAGGGGTAAGCACCACGAAGCCTCTGACAGTAGCAACCAACTGCCAGTCAAAAATCCCATTGTAAGCTCCTCACTCAGAATGAATCAGCTACGCTGATGATCAGAAAGGCCAGGCATAAGCCCGGAAAGCAAGTGTGTCATTTCGGCTTCTTCTTGCGATTTTTCGTCCCAATAAAATAAACAGTTTGGGAAACCTAGCGCAGCACGTTTCCCAAACTGAATATTCAAAGGGCCATATTACGATGATCAAAAGACTTTAGGTTCCGCCTTTGTATGCGGATGGTTGGGTCAGATGGTATAGAGTTCGGGGCGGCGGTCTTTATAGGCGGGAAGCTTGGCGCGCACGCGCTCCACACGGTCTAGGTCGATATGGGCACACATCAGCCCTTCCTCCTCGCCAGCGGCTGCTATAGTGACGCCCATCGGGTCCATAACAACGCTTTCCCCGATGAACATTGGGCCGCAGTTGTCGCAGGCTACCATATAGACCGTATTCTCAATCGCCCGGGCGGCGATCAATGTATTGAAATGCTGGCTTTTCAGATCGCCGCGCACCCAGGCGGTTGGCATGATAATAATGTCCGCGCCCCTGGAACGCTGATAACGGGCTACTTCAGGGAACCGAACCTCATAGCAGACAAACAACCCGATCCTACCGAACGGCGTGTCAATGGGCTCAAAAAATTTGTCGCCTGGTTTCATGTTATCAGATTCCTTATACCCAAAGGCGTCATACAGATGAGTTTTGCGGTAGCAGGATACAATTTCGCCGCTGTCGTCCACTACCACAATGGTATTGTAATTGCGGTCATCTTCAGGGTCCTCCACCGCCTCGTTCATGCCAAAGATGATCCAGTGCCCGTACTGCCTGGCCAACTCACGCATACCGGTGACAAAGGTGCCATCCAGATGCTGGGCAGTCGCCAGCGATACCTCACGGGGCGGGTGGTCTGAAAAGTAGCTCATAAAACACTCGGGGAATACCATCAGATCCGGCTTGTACTTCTCGTTTGCCTCGGCAACCGCCCTTTTAGCCTTCTCAAAATTGACTGTGGGATCTCCGTCTGACGCCAGTTGGGCCAGGACAAAGGTGCTCTGCCGCTTCATTTCTGGTGCCTCCTTCTTGCAATTCATGGCAGATGATTACTTGTCAACCTTACATAGGTCCGCAATCGCGCCCTGGGCGCCAATCTTGACAAGCTTTTCCAGATTGATGAACTTGTCGACATAGCCACCGGCCTCAAAATTCTGCCGCCAGAGAACCTCGTTCTCGTCCTGCTGCTTGGCGTGCAGGACCAGCTCCTCAAACTGGTCCGCAGGGGCACAGACGACGCCGTCCAGGTCACCGTAGACGATGTCGCCGGGGCGGACTACGCAGCCGCCACAGTTCACAGGAATGCCATATTCTCCATCCAGCCCTTTAAAGGTGTTGGTTACGCAGGCGCGACCCGTGGAAAAGACGGGGAAGTCCATCTCGCGGATGGCGCGGGTATCCGTGTTGGGGCCGTCCACCACAATGCCGGCCATACCTAGCACCTTAGCGGAACGGGCGACCATCTCTCCCAGACAGGCAATCCGCTTATCCCCCATTCGGTCAATCACGATAACGGAGCCCTTGGGGGCCTGCTTCATCGCATAATACAGCATGGCGTTGTCTGTACCGGGCAAACGGATGGTAAAGGCAGGACCGATTACCTTCAAGTGGTCGCTGATTGGGAAGATGCCGGTCATATATCCGCCCTGGACACTGTGCCCAATTTGGGCCGGGTCAGTGGTCAGTGCCAGTTGAAACAGTTCTTCTTGTGTCATAGTTGTGATACTCCTTTTCAAATTTTTGATATATGTTTTCTGGTTCGGGGAAAGTCGGGAAGGACGGCGCGGCCGTCCCCATCATGCCCCCAGCATCGCCATCACGGTATTGGGGACAAAGGTGGACAGAGCTGGGAAAAATGTTGTCAGAATCAGGGCGATGCCTAGTGGGATATACATGGGCACCACGCTTTTGATGACCTTTTCAGAGGGCACGTTGGCCACCCGGGCGACCGCATAGATGCACAGGCCAAAAGGCGGAGTGCTTAGGCCGATCATCAGGTTCATAACCATCATCACGCCGATGTAGACGGGGTCCATGCCAAAGCTGGCGGTGATCTGCAATACGATGGGAGCGGTGAGGATCAGCGCACAGTTGCTCTCCATGAACATACCCATAATCAGCAAGATAATGTTGATCATGATGATGACCACCATGGGCATATGGGCGATGGGGCCCATCAGGGACATGATTTTTTCTGGCAACTGCTCCAACATCAGCGCCTTGGTGAAGATGCCGCCAGCCGTCATGATGACCATAATTGATGCCACAGACTTGCAGGTTTCCTTTACACAGTTGAGGAAGCCTCTCCAGGTGAGGGAGTGATGACACAAGCCCAGGATCAGCATATACAAGACCGCCATACCGCCGGTCTCGCCGGGGCTGAATATACCGGAGAGCATAGTAATCAGAATCAGAACGGGAGCCATCATGATGGGAAGGGCACGCAGGAACAGGATCCCCAGCGGCCGCTCGTCCTTCTTCGTGACGGAAGGCTTGGGCGGGTTGACCAGCTTTCTCTTGTCCACCAGTAGGACATAGATAAACAGGCTGGCAGACATCACAATGGCGGGAACTACGCCGCCCAGAAGGGATTTCACGCTGGAAATCTGAGCCACAGTGGCGTAAAGCACCAGTGGAATGCTGGGCGGGAAAATGGGACCTACGGTGGAAGACGCGATAGTCAGCGCCGCGCCGTATTCCCGCTCGTAGCCCTCCTCCTCCATAGAATCCACGAAGATAGGGCCCAAGCCGCACACACCAGCGATGGCCGCGCCGGACATACCAGCAAAGATTAGGCTCAACACAACCGCTACGCGGGAGGAGTAACCCCGTTTTCCCTTTGCCAGCGCCCGGGCAAAGTCAAAGCCGCGGGTGGTCTCTCCCAGCTCGCTGACCAGATTGCCCATAAGGATGAAGGCTGGAACCGCCAGCAGGGAAAAGGACATACAGGACTGATAAAAAGAGTAGCCCACCAGTGCCAGCGACGTATCGGTCAGGATATAGTATGCGATGGCAGGCAGACCCATAGCCACCACGATGGGGGCGCCGACCCCCAGCAAGGCCACAAAGCCAAGCAACAGTAACAGCATGTTCACGCTCTCTCAGCCCTCCTCTCTTTGATCAGGGCAGAAATACTAATTAGATTCTGGATAATCCACATGGCGGATCCCAGAACGATCAGCGCATGAATCGCAACGATGGGAATGTGAGTGGCAGCGGTAGTCAGCTTTGAAATGGGCGGAATCAGAAGGTATTCGCTATAGATGACAAAAGCGCAGTACATGCAGCAGATCACCTTGCCGATTACCATTAGCCAAAATTTAGTTCTGGGCCAGATCTGATAGATAATCTCCAGTTGCAGGTGCGCCTCCTCCTTCTCCGCCTGAGCGAGATAGCAGAAGATCAGGCCGGTAAAGCACATCATAGCCACTTCCTCGCTCCATGTAGTGGAAAAGCCCAGAAAAGACCGGCAGAGAACTTGAATGTCAAGCGCCGCGATGACGACGATAAGGAAGATCCCACAGACAGAATTAACAAGGCTGCGGAACCCGTCCCAGATTTTTCCCAAAGCAGACATGGCAATATCTCCTTTCGTACAAATTAGCAGGGAATGCCCGACGGACGTGCGGATGAAGAATCGTCTACTCGCTCTCGACGTTCTGAATCAGTTCAATCATGTCACCCCAGTCGTCGGAAAAATAGTCGTAGACTGTCTCGGCGGCCTCATGAAAGCTAGCCAAGTCCAGACCGTTCTCCTCGGTGATGACCGTCATGCCGCCATCGATGCAGATCTGTTTGTAGCCCTCTTCCTTCTCCACGATGCGCTGATTCATCTCATGGGTGGCATCTACCGCAGCCTGCATCACGGCCTGTTGCTGATCCTCAGTCAGGCTGTCAAAGGTTTCACGGTTGATCCACAGACCCAGGTTTGTGGGCAGGTGGCGGGTCTCCATGCAGTAGGCCTGAACCTCATACAGGGCGGAGCTCACCAGGGTGGAGTAAGGATTCTCCTGTCCGTCAATGACATTGGTAATCAGGGCGGTCGCCACTTCACTGAAGGCCATTGGCGTAGCGGCCGCACCGAAGGCGTTGGCAAACAGCACCTGATAGAGGTCGGAGGCGACCACGCGGATTTTGGCACCCTTCATATCACTCAGGTCGTAAATGGGGAAGTTGCAGGTCAGTTGGCGGTCGCCAGAGTTGAAGGCGGTGAGGAGCATGACATGGTCGTCCTCCAGCGCCTCGTTAATGGCCCGCAGGGGCTCAGAGGTGAAGGGGTTGAACACCGCCTCCTGGTGCGCCGCGTCCCGATAGACATAGGGGGCGTCAAAGGCTCCCAGCCTGGGATCCAGGTCGCCAGCAGAGGAGGGCACATACTGAATGAAGTCCACAATGCCAGCTTGGAGCGGCTGCATATCGTAGCCGCACAGGGTGTTGTCAAAGTAGCATTGAACTTCCAGCTCGCCTTTTGTGTACTCATATACCTTGTCGGCAAAAAGCTGTTCCCAGATGCCGGCGTCGGAGGATGCGGAGTTCTGATCGGTGAATTTTAATACCCGGGGCTCGTTGTTGCTGCCGGAGTCCCCGCTTCCGCAACCGGCCAGCACTGGGAGCAACAAGACGGCAGAAAGCAGGGATGCAAGGTTCCTTTTTAGTTTCATTTTTGATTCTCCTTTCTTACATTAATTATGATGGCGGAAACATTTCTTTCCCCTACACCATCTAATCTAATTTCTGCTTATCTTGGCACTTGGTATTTGGCATTTGGCGTTTGGCATACCAAAAATAGCAACTTATTTATACATCAACTACACCAAAAAGTCAACCCAAATCAGGCGAATTTTCTATATTATCCAAATATTATCGATATTATTTGTCTATTGTGACGAACTCTTCTTGAAGCTTGGTATCCAGATTCGCCGGATCAAAGCCAAGGTGTCCCGGCAGCGAGAGCATTCGCTGCCTCCATGCGCTGTAGTGTTCCGACAGATACCGGCACGCATTTTCATAGTCTCCGCTCTCCATGCACTTCAGAATGGCAAGGTGCTCCTGAGCAAAAGCATTGCCGTCCTTTCCACTGTATTTCATGCTAAGGATAGAAGCTCGGGTCACCTTTTCGTTGATCTCCTCTGAAAAGGTAAATAAGATGCTATTCCCGGATTTTCGATTGATATAGCGGTGAAAGCTGGTATCCAGCGCCATGATGCTGTAATAGGAACCGTGATCCTGCTTGGTAACGTCCATCATCTCCTGGAGGATGCCATGCAGGTGGGCAAAGTCCTCCGGTGTATATTTATAAAAGGCCAGCTCAAAGCCGAGCATGTCGATGGGCTCCCGAATCTCCAGCAGTTCCAGAATGTTCCGCCACAACAGAGGAGCAACCATGCGTATTTTTCCGTTCTGCTCCACCCAGCCTTCCTTCTCCAAAAGGGTCAGCGCATCTCGCAGCGGCGTCCGGCTCACCCCCAGCATGGAGGCGAATTCCCGTTCGTTGACGTTGCTTCCCGCTTTCAGCTTGCCTGTAATGATCAGCGATTTGATCTGCTGATAGATTTTCGTGCTGTAGCTTTTGTTCTTTTCGATTTTTTCTAAATACTGTACCATATCCTACTTCTCCATGCTTCTGGCTCAATCCCAAAAATATTCTGCTGTACCCAGCGGCAAATCCTGCATTTCTCATGCCAATTATTATATTTTTTATATCACGTTCTCTATAATATGTCAATTCCAGGATATTTCCGGCGGCTTCTCACTTGATCCCATGAATGCGGTAACGCATCAAAATTTTCCTTACCTTTACACAAAAGCAAGCCAATTATATCAAAAAATGGAAAATTCTCTAAGCAGCCTTTGGCGGTCACAATGAACAGAATAAAAGGCAATATAATTTCCTCAACTAAATTTTGTTGCAAATTTGTCAACCAATCATGACAAAGACATTTTTATATTTTTTCAAAATTTAAATTTCGGGGTTGACATCGCTCTGTTTTCTGTTATAATACCATTTGTCGCTGCGAGTGTAGCTCATCTGGTAGAGCGCCACCTTGCCAAGGTGGAGGTAGCGAGTTCGAGCCTCGTCACTCGCTCCAAGTGGAAAGACACGACATATGTCGTGTCTTTCTTTTTGAATTTTCGTGCCCAGCCACTGTCCCTTCAGGGCAGGTCAGCGGTCCCTTATTCAGCCCTGTGGTAAAGGGTTACGCTCCCCTTTACTTCACCAAAGAAAGGAATCGGAAGTATGGAACTCTTACACAAGTGGAACCATATCAGCCTAGTCAAACGGATCATCGTGGGACTTATTCTGGGCGCCGCTCTAGGCGCCCTCCTGCCTCAGGCCTCCGTCATCGGTATCCTGGGCACTCTGTTCGTCAATGCCTTGAAGGCTCTGGCCCCTCTGCTGGTCTTTTTCCTCGTCCTTCACTCCCTCTCACAGCATAAAAAGGGAGCTAAGAGCAACATGTCCGCTGTGATCGTCTTTTATCTGATTGGCACCTTTCTGGCCGCGCTGTGCGCCGTGGTGACCAGCTTTCTCTTTCCATCCACTCTGATTTTGGCCGAGCAGGCCGAGCAGGCTGCCCCTGGCGGCATCGCTGACGTGCTCCAGAATCTGCTGAACAGCGCCGTAAGCAACCCCATCTCCGCCATCGCTGAAGCAAACTATATTGGCGTGCTGCTGTGGGCCGTTGTCTTTGGACTAGCCATGCGTGAGGCCGGCGAGGGCACCAAGACCGTACTGGGCGACATCTCCAATATGCTGTCCTCCGCAATCCGATGGGTCATTAGCTGCGCCCCCTTCGGCATCCTAGGGCTTGTCTATACCACCGTATCCGATACCGGCTTTGAGTCCTTTCTGAATTATGGCCGGCTAATTCTGGTCTTAGTAGGCTGTATGCTCCTGGTAGCTCTGGTCGTCAACCCCATCATCGTCTACCTGGCTATTCGGAAAAATCCCTATCCCCTGGTCTTTCGATGTCTGAAGGACAGCGGCATCATGGCTTTCTTTACCCGCAGCTCGGCGGCTAATATCCCGGTGAATATGAAGCTGTGTGAAGACTTGGGTCTGGATAAGGAGAAGTACTCCGTTTCCATTCCCCTGGGAGCTACTATTAACATGGCTGGCGCTGCCATCACTATCACCATCCTTACCCTGGCCGCCGCCAACACGCTGGGTATCTCTGTGGACTTTCCCACTGCCCTCCTGCTGAGTTTGGTTTCCTCTGTGGCCGCCTGTGGCTCCTCCGGCGTGGCGGGAGGCTCGCTGCTCCTCATCCCAATGGCCTGCAGTATGTTCGGTATCTCCAGCGACATAGCCATGCAGGTGGTCGGCATCGGCTTTATCATCGGTGTCATTCAGGACTCCTGTGAAACCGCACTTAACTCCTCCTCCGATGTGCTGTTCACTGCCGCGGCCGAGTTCCGCGGCCGCAGGAAAGCCGGACTGGATATGGGGTATTGATGGAGGGGACCCATTCCTCCATACGTCTAAAACAGTGGGTTAAATATAATAAGGAGGCACTGCCCTGGATTTTCCGGGCAGTGCCTCCTTTTTTATCTTGTCCCATTGACAAAGTGAGGAAACATACGCCTTAAACCTCTTCCGGCGCCTCACCTGAAGCCCTGAAAACCTTTGCGGCTCTAGCGTTCTCGGCTCTCCGATCCTCGATGGCCTCCTTCAGAAGCATATCCTTCACCTTCATCAGTCGAATGGTGTTGGCCCGCTCGTTTTCATCCAGCTTCATGGTGATATACTTGATATTTTCCTGCATCTCCGGGATCTTCACATACTCCAGGGCGTTGACCCGTCGGCGGGTCTTCTCGATCTCCTCCGCCAAAAGCTGTGAGGTCTTTTCGATCTCCGCCAGCTTCAGCATATCCTGGAACACCTGTGACATAGCGTCTACCGCGTCGTCCAGCTCGCCGCTGGTCTGGGCAAAGCCATAGGGATAGATCTCCCCTGGGTCCTGGCTGCTGGTGCGGAATTCATATTTGGGCACGTCCACTGACATGATGTTCTGGAAGGTCATATCCAGCTCCACAGACTGCTTGGGGTAGAGCAGGGACTGCTCCAGCATCTCTGGAGACATCAGAGCCGCGGCCACAGTGAAGGAGCCGTGGGCCCGCATAAGCCCCTCCTCCACCCGGCGGCGCAGGGAACGATTCTCTCGAATCACGTCCATAAACTGCTTCATCAGCTCATCTCGCTTATCCTTGAGCAGCTTATGGCCCCGCTGGGCGGTCTTTAGCCGGCCCTTGAGCCGGGTGAGCTCCATACGGGTGGGATTGATGGTCGTGGAAGGCATTTCACTCCCCCCTTAGTCCTTCTTGGGCAAATACTTGTCGATATACTCCGGCTTGATCCGCTTCAACTCACTCCGGGGCAGGATAGATAGCAGCTCCCAGCCCAGATCCAGCGTCTCCTCAATCGAGCGGTTCTCATCTGTCCCCTGAGAAACGTACCGCTTTTCAAATTCATCCGCAAATTTAGCATAGAGCAGGTCGGTGGGGCTCAACGCCGCCTCGCCCAGGATGGACATGAGCTCCTTGTTCTCCTTTCCGGTGGCGTAGGCAGAAAAGAGCTGATTCATGGTGCCTGAGTGGTCCTCCCGGGTCTTGCCCGCTCCGGTGCCCTTGTCCTTCAGGCGGGACAGGGATGGCAGTACGTCCACCGGGGGATTGATGCCCCTACGGTACAGCTCCCTGGAAAGAATGATCTGCCCCTCGGTAATATAGCCGGTCAGGTCGGGAATGGGGTGGGTCTTGTCGTCCTCCGGCATAGTCAGGATAGGGATCAGGGTAATGGATCCCTCCTTGCCCAGCTGGCGGCCTGCCCGCTCGTACAGGGTCGCCAGGTTGGTATACAGGTAACCGGGGTAGCCCCGGCGGCCTGGGACCTCCTTCTTGGCGGCGGAGACCTCCCGTAGCGCCTCGGCATAGTTGGTGATGTCGGTCATGATGACCAGTACGTGCATATTCTTCTCAAAGGCCAGATATTCCGCCGCTGTCAGGGCCATGCGGGGCGTGGCGATACGCTCCACTGCCGGGTCGTTGGCCAGATTGGTAAACAGCACCGTACGGTCGATGGCGCCGGTACGCCGGAACTCCTGGACGAAGAACTCCGACTCCTCAAAGGTGATGCCAATGGCGGCAAAAACCACGGCGAAGTTGGATTCCCCATCCAGCACCTTGGCCTGCCGGGCGATTTGGGCCGCCAAAGCGGCGTGAGGCAGGCCGGACCCGGAGAAGATAGGCAGCTTTTGGCCGCGGACCAGGGTGTTCAGCCCGTCAATGGTAGAGATACCCGTCTGAATGAACTCATTGGGATAGTTGCGGGCGGCGGGATTCATGGCCAGACCGTTGATATCCCGATACTCGTCGGCCAGGATGGCTGGGCCGCCGTCAATAGGCTCCCCCATGCCGTTAAACACCCGGCCCAGCATATCTCCGGACACCCCCAGTTGAAGAGGGTGTCCCAGGAACCTGATTTTGGAGTCCGCCAGATTGATACCGGCTGAGTTTTCAAACAGCTGGACCACTGCGGTATTCCCGTTTACTTCCAACACCTGACAGCGGCGGACGGTGCCGTCGGTCAGTTCGATCTCTCCCAGCTCGTCATAGGTGACGCCCTGTACCCGGTCCACCACCATCAGGGGGCCGGATATCTCCTGTATCGTCTTATACTCTCGGATCACAGTGCATCCTCTCCCTTCTCGGCAATGGCGCTGATCTCTTCCTCCATCTCCACCAACAGGTTGGCGTAGGAGTCTTTATACAGATAAGCGGGGACGGACTTGGCCCGGCCGATCTTTTCCCGTGCGGGGATGGAGAACAGAGCGTTCAAATCGCCTCCCCGCTCTGACGCGCCCCGGCACTCCTGGTCGTACTGGTGAATCATAGCCAGCAGGCGGGCCTGGCGGTCATACTCCGAGTAGGAGTCGATGTCTGCGAAGGAGTTCTGCTGGAGGAAGTCCTCCCGGATCATCTTGGCAGTCTCCAAAGTGATCTGGTCCTTGGGGGACAGAGAGTCCTTGCCCACCAGCTGGACGATCTCGTTCAGGCTGGCCTCTTCCTGGAGGATGGCCATGGCCCATTCCCGGTTCTGCAGGAACTCCTTGCCCAGGTTTTCGTCATACCAGGGCTTCAGGGAATCCAGATACAGGGAGTGGGAGGTCAACCAGTTGATGGCCGGGAAGTGGCGGCGATAGGCCAAGGAGGAGTCCAGGGCCCAGAACACCTTGACGATACGCATGGTGGCCTGGGACACGGGCTCGGACAGGTCGCCGCCCGGTGGGGACACGGCGCCCACGGCGGTCAGACTGCCCCGGCGGTCCCCATCGGACCCCAGACAGGCCACGGAGCCGGCCCGCTCATAGAACTGAGCCAGACGGGAAGACAGATAGGCTGGGTAGCCCTCCTCGCCGGGCATCTCCTCCAGACGGCCGGACATCTCACGCAAAGCCTCGGCCCAGCGGGAGGTGGAGTCAGCGATGACGGCCACGGCGTAGCCCATATCCCGGAAGTATTCTGCGATAGTGATACCAGTATAAATAGACGCCTCACGGGCGGCCACCGGCATATCAGAGGTGTTGGCGATGAGGACAGTCCGCTTCATCAGGGACTCTCCAGTGCGGGGGTCCACCAGTTCGGGAAACTCCCGGAGCACGTCGGTCATCTCGTTGCCCCGCTCGCCGCAGCCGATATAGACCACCAAGTCCACATCGGACCACTTGGCCAGGGCGTGCTGCATCACCGTTTTACCAGAACCAAATGGGCCGGGGATGGCGGCGGTGCCCCCCTTGGCCACAGGGAAGAAGGTATCTACAATACGCTGGCCAGATTGGAGGGGAATGACGGGGGGATACTTACGCTTATAGGGCCGGCCCACACGGACGGGCCATTTTTGCATCATAGGCAGCTCCACCTGGGAGCCGTCCTCCCGCTCCAGAACAGCTACCGTCTCCGTAACGGTGAAGGTGCCGGACTGAATGGACAGGATTTTCCCCTTCATTTTCGGGGGGATCATAATCTTATGGAGGATAGAGGACGTCTCCTGGACAGTGCCGATGACATCACCGCCCACCACCTGGGCCCCCGGTTGGACTGTGGGGACAAACTCCCACTTCTTTTCCCGATCCAGGGCAGGGACCTCCACACCGCGGGGCAGGTTGTTCCCCTGGACCTTTTTCATGATTTCCTCCAGGGGGCGCTGGATGCCGTCGTAAATATTTTCCACCAGACCGGGGCCCAGCTCCACAGACAGGGGGGCGCCGGTGGTGACCACCTCGGCCCCAGGGCCCAGTCCGGAGGTCTCCTCATAGACTTGAATGGAGGCAGAGTCTCCAGTCATGGTGAGGATCTCGCCGATGAGGCGCTGTTCGCCCACACGGACCACGTCGGCCATATTGGCCTCCTCCATACCGGTGGCCACCACCAGCGGGCCGGAGACCTTGACGATCTTTCCCATAGGCTAAACCTTCTTTCTTCTGGCTCTGTTCCACTGGCCTTCAAAGGAGGGGGCGCTGCCGCAGGTTACCCTGGTAGCTGCCCACTTCCATTGGGCCCACATAGGAGAAGCCAAGTCGTTCATAGTAGTCATTCAGCGCTGGATTGTTCCGTCCACAGTCCAGACGCAGATAGTCCTTCCCCATGGCTTTGGCCAGTGCCATACACTGCCTTAGCATCCGCTCCCCGGCGCCTGGGGCATCCGGGTTTGCGGCCAGGTTATGGATATAGAGCGCGGACCCACCAGCAGGCCAGCGATCATCCTCTTCCAGCAGCACCGCCACCACATTGGGCACCCCGTCGGGCCTCCACAGGCCATAGAGCTCCCCATTTCGGGCCCGCTCCTGGAAATAGGTCAAGGGGTAATAGGTAAGATAGTCATCCCGCTCCCACTGACGTATCCCCCGCTCCTCCAGCCAGGTGATCCGTTGGAGGATCAGCTGGAAAAGCCGCGGTGCCTCCTCCAGCGAGGCAAGACGGAGGACCTCTCCCTGGTCCGTCATAGGATATCAGCGCCCACAGCCCGCTCTACCGCGGTCTTAATATTGGCCATGCCGATACCCAGGGGACCCTCCTTTCCGGGAATTAAAATGATCGCCGGGGTCAGCGCGTCCTTATACCGCGCGATGTCAGCCGTCAGTTTGTCGGCCAGCTGCTCGGTCATATAGATAATGGCGTAATTCTCCCTGGCCAGCCGGTGGAGCGTCTCGTGCCCCTCCTCCGGGCCAGCCACAGGGTATACATCCAGCCCCAGGGCCTTAAAGCCCAGGACGCTGTCTACGTCGCCCATCACCGCGATCTTATACATCTCCAGCCACCCCCCTTATACATAGGTCTGCCGAAGCCGGGCCCGGATGGTATCTCCGTCCAGTCCAGCTGCCCGCCCGGCAAAGATGGTGCGGACTGCCGTAAACTCCAGCTCCTTGGCATAGAGGTAGCCGATGACCGTCTGCTCCCCAAAGGGGACCATACGGGCGGCGGCCAAATAGGCTGTAAGCGCATCGTCACAGGCCTTTTCAAAGGCGGTCAGAGAGCCTCCACCGGGCTGGGCTACCTTGGCCCCCAACTGGGCGGCCTGGGCCAGGGGTCCCGACTGGAACACCTCGCCCAGCGTGTCTGCCCGGGCGGAAGCTACTGTCTGCTGAGACACATTTCCTCCTGGCAGCAGCACCCGGCGCAGGAAGTCTCCCTCTTTGCCCATTCGGGCCGCCCGGACAGCGGTCCGAAGATTGGCCACATCCACACTCAGCCGGACATAGCCCAGGAGGAAGGGGCTGCCCAGCGCCTGGGCCAGTCGTTCCATCTCCTGATAGCAGCTTCGGTCCAGAAGCAGATCGGCCTGCTGGGGATCCCGGCTCTCCCTTAGAAGGGTCCATGCTTGGGCCATAGCCCGCTGGAACTCCTCTGAACAGCCCTGGAGCTCCTCTCGCCGCCATCCCTCCAGCAGCTCTCTGGGGTCATACCGCCCACCGGCCAGCAGTAGGCGCTCTGGGTCGGCGCCCACAGCCTGGGCCTTCAGAATAACCTTGGCGTTGTGATAATCATATTTCAATTGGAATATCTCCGCCAGGCGGGGATCTGGTACCGCCCCGGCGATGTCTCGGAAGGTATCGGCCCGGGCCTGGGCAAGCACGCCCTCCAGCCCGCCTCCTCTATCCTCCGGGTAACCGCACTCGGTGAGGATCTTCATAACCTCCCCGTTCTCCCTGGCGTCAATCATCCGGTCCATCCTCTCCCTTGTCAGCAGGCGGTTCTCCATGGCCCGGATCCTGGTAGAAATGGACAGGTAGTCTATATCCTTTATCTGGTGGGACAAAATATTCCCTCCCTTACTTGAGAGTGGAGAGTTGGGCGTGGAGAGTGAAGATCCCGCGGGAAAGGGCATTTCTCCGCTCTTCCCCCTGACTCTTCACTCTGTCCCAACTCTCAGGGGAACAGCACGCCGGCCACTTCCTTCTCCAGCTTCTCCCGCTGGAGGCGAACCAGTGTCTCAAAGGCGCAGTTTACCTCGATGTCCCCGTCCACCATGATGAAGCCACCCTTGATAGGCCGGGTCTCCTCGCTCAGGGTAAGCAGGCCGGTACCTGTAACCATGGCGGCAGTGGTGTTGACCACCTTGCCCAGGAAGGCTCCTACCTTGGATTCGGTGATCGCTTCGGGCAGTTCGGGGGCCACCCCTTTTACCAGGGCCTCGTTGGCTGCCACCACCACCTGTTTGCCCACCCGACTGCGGTCCTGGGGGGAGAAGATGAGCTGCTCCCGGCCAGTGGAAGACGCCTCCAGGGCCAGCTTGGTCAACAGCGCCACATACTCCTGCTCAGGCATGGTGCACAGCTTCTCCAGGGCCAGGTCAAATGCCTCGGCCAGCACCTCCTGCTTGGCGGCCAGCTCCAGCTTGCGCCGCTCCATCTGGGCGGCGGATTTCAGACGCTCCAGCCGCTCGTCGGCGGTCCGGCGGCCACGGGCCAAAATCTCCTCCCGCTCTCGGTCGGCCTGGGCCTGGGCCTCCTCGCCGATGGAGCGGGCCTTTCGCTCCGTTTCCTCCAGAATGCGGGTCACTTCCGCCTCAGAGTCCTGAATGATCTTGGCCGTGATCTTTTCGATTCCTTCCATATGTTCGTCCCCTCTCGGTGGAAATTAAAGCGGCACGCTCAGGGAGAACAGCATAATCATAGAGCACAACAGGGACAAAATGGCGTAGAACTCCACGATACCGCACAGAATCAGGCCCTTGGACCAGTCATCCGGCTTCTTGGCCAGGATATTGATAGAACCGGCAGCCACGCGGCCCTGGGCGATAGCGGACAGCAGGCCGCCGATCGCCATAGGCATACAGGCGGAGAAAAATTGCAGGCCCAGTTGGACGGACATCGCCTCGCTCACCGCCAGAGCGTTGCCCATAAAGCCCATGCGGATCAGGGCCACAAAGAACACGGCCATGCCGTACAGCCCCTGGGTACCGGGGAGCAGCTGGAGCACCATGACCTTACCGGACTTGCTGGGGTCCTCGCTAAGAAGGCCGGTACCCGCTTCACCGGCGATGCCGGTGCCCTTGGCGGAGCCCACGCAGCTCAATCCCACCGCAAGGCTGGCGCCCAGAAGGGCCAGGGCCAAACCGCCGAAAGATTCCAGAAAACTCATTGTTGTTTCCTCCTTATTCTCATTCTTTGACGATGTGATAGTATTTCGTCTTGAACTCCAGGGGACGGAAGGGTTTACCCCCGTCCTCGTAGTAGTATTTGAAGTACTCCAGACACTGCAGCCGCATATCGTGGACATAGCAGCCCAGCAGATTCAGAGCGAAGTTCAGGGCGTTGCCGATCATAGAGATCAGGATGAAGGTGGGCAGGAAATTGGTGATTGAGCCGAGGGTGTTGAACACCTGGGCCACCACAGCCCCCGCCAGCATCAGGGCCATCAGCCGGGAATAGGACAGGATGTCGCTGAAATAGCCGGTGATATTGTTGTATAGCGACCCGCCGATCCCCACCAGCTTGCCCACTATGCCTTTCTTCCCATAGCCCTGGGTCAACAGCAGCAGGACCACGATGGCAATGGCACAAGCCTTGATCTGTCCGGTGAGGGCGGCCACGCCGGCCAGAAGAAAGACCAGGTACCAGGCTCCCTCGCCGCACAGAGCTTCCATCACAGCCCCCCGCTTGATCTTGCGGTACATGCTGATCCCCATGCCAGTAAAGATCTGAGCCAAGCCCAACACAAGCGAGCCTACCAGTACCGCCAGGGCGTCATCTACCGGGGAAAATAGGGCGGGCAGGGCGAACTGGCCTCCAGTGGTCAGCGCCACCAGCTGTGTGAGGAAGTCGCCAAAGAAGCTTCCCGTTACCGCTCCCCAGATAAAGGTGCTCACGCCGCACAGCCCCAGCAGCGGGAACATATGCCGCATCGTCGCCCCTTCGGGCTTTGCCCGCTTCACCACCACCCAGGCAACGGCCATCATCAGCAGGCCATACCCCATGTCCGCCATCATCATCCCGTAAAACAGGATAAAGAAGGGGGCCATCAGGGGGTTGGGGTCCACCGTTCCGTAAGCGGGCAGGGAGTACATATCTGTGACCATGCTCAACGGCCGGGTCAGCCAGTTGTTTTTCAGCTTCACCGGTACATCCGGATACTCCTCCCGCACTGGATCGGCCGCCTCATAGGCACAGGGATATTTCTCCAGGGCTTTTTCCAACTGGGGCCAGTTCTCCTCCGGCACCCAGCCCTCCAGATAGAAGGTCTGGCTGGTATTCAGCAGCCTTCCCCGGGATTCCTCTCTGTCACTCTCCACCTGGGCCAGGTCAGCCAGCTGTTGAAGCTGGGGCCGGAGGTGTCCCATGGAGGCCAGTTTCTCCTCCAGTTGGGCCAACTCTTTGGCCAACTCCTCCAGCTCCCGGTCCAGCCGGACCGTGTTTTCTGCCGCCGTCCCCGTCCAATCCCGCAGATTGGCACGGGACCAGCCCAGAGCCTTCAGCGCCTCTAGGGCGCCCTCCTCCTGGCTGGTGTGGCATACTAGAAGGCAGTACCGCAGCTCCCGATCCGCCGATATCTGAGTCAGCTGAACCAGCTCTCCGGCCCCCTGAACCGCCTGCTCCCCCTCCTCAAAGGGACGATTGGCGGGCAGGGTGCCCAGCTGGATCATAATCTGGTGGGTAGACTGGGTCTCCAGGGGCAGGTCCAGTTCCAGCCAGGGCGCCAAAGCGGCCTTTTGGGCCAGCAGCTTGGACTGCTCGCTGTGGATGGCAGCCATGCGGCGCTCTGCCTCGTTGACCTCTTGGGCCCCATCCAGGGCCTGTCGGGCCCGCCCTTGGTCAAAGAGCTCTCCCTCCTTTAGGTCGGGCCGGGGCTGGAGCAGTTTCCCTTTTTCCGGGGCATACCGCTTCAGCGTGGCCAGAGCTCGCTCCGCCTCTCCCCGCTCCTCCCGGGCCCGCTCCAGCCCACTGGCATCCAGCCGGGACACTTTGTCCCGCAGGTGCTGGAGCAGTTCCCGCCCAGAGGCATCTCCCTCCTCCGAGGGCTCCACCCCGGCCTCGCTGACCTCCACGCATCCCATGCGCTGGAGGGTGCGGAGGATGGTCTCCCGGTCCTCCGCCATGGCGATCAACCGCAGGCGTTTCATTTTCATGATGGCCATCAGCGATTCACAACCTTTTCTACGATTGCGCGGGCGGCCTGGTCCAGCCGGGTCCGAGCTGTCCGCTTCCACTGCTCACAGTCTAATTTGGCCTGTTCCAGTACCTTCTGGGTAGCCTTAGCCGCTTCTTCCTCTGTCTGAACCAGCATCTGACGGGCCTCATTCTCTGCTTCACTCCGGCTATCCGCCAATAGCCGCTGGGCAGCTCGTTGCGCCACCAGCAGCTTTTGCTTGCTCTCGGCCATGGCCTCCTCCTTGCGGCGGTCGGCCTCCGCCTCGACCTGCGTCACCTTTTGGATGGCTTCCACTGCCATATCCTCACCACCTTTTCATCTTCATCCACGCTTCCTGATGAAATTATGTACCTTTTATTCTATGTGAAATCACTTAGGAATGCAAGCTTTATTTTATCTATCTTTCGTATACCTTTTTTATAATGCGGCATTTTTCGTTTTATTTCACCCTCTATCGCACATCTTTTGCGGGGTATTCCCTCTCTCTTTTGCGATAGTTTACAATTCCGTCATCTTTATTCCTGCATTTTCAGCCCCTCCCCTGAAAGGAAAACAGCCGCCAGCTGCATAACGCAGCCAGCGGCTTCTGTTTATCCCAGTTCCGGCTCCGGGAGCACACCCTGCGCTCCCGCTTCTTTCCCTTCCAGCGCAGATACGATCCGGACGATTCGACCGCCGTCCGCATTTTCGTCCAGTCCTGCCAGATATTCTCCTTCTCCCACTGTCCAAATATTTCCTTCCCATTGGTCGAGGCTGTTGAGATCCAGGCCCGTTCTCTCAAGCAGTTCCCCGTCCGCCACCAAAGAGATCCTGACATCGTATCCCTCTGTCTCCGCGTCAATCTGCTCCAGCAAGGCCAACGCCAAATCAGTCACAGCCTGCCTGTCCCCCGCCGGGCCGTCGGTAATCACATCCAGATTTCCCCGGCTGGGATAGGCCCAGCACTCCAGCACGATCTCGTCAAAGCCCAGGGCAGCCAGTTCCCCACACAGGCCGGCGACATAGGCCTGTCCTTCGGCCTTAGCCGGGTCCAGCCAGCGCAGTCCCAGCTCGTCCCTCCAGTTGCCGTAGCTGGCCCGGAGGGCCACTGCGTTATTTTGATAGGGCAGAGTATTATCCCGGAAACAGCATAGCCTGGCCACCGTGTAGACCTCGCCCTGGTTCCATGCGGTCAGGGCATCGTTGACCGACTGGTCCTGCCCGCTGACTCCGGCAGCTACGGCCAAGGGCTGCTGGGACACCCAGTTCAGCTGGCCCTCCCTGCCCTTCATCTGTAGGATCAGGGCATTAGCTCCGGCCTCCTCCATGCTTCCGACCGCGGTGCCGTCCAGCACGGCGGACAAGGGCAGTTGAAGGGCCGCCGTAAGGGCGCGCTCCGGCTCCTGCTCAGGCTCCTCCCGCCGCTCTGAATCCGAGGGTTGGATCACCACGCTGATGTCTCCAATATCGGGCTCCTCCTTCCCTGGGCGGAGGGCCTGAGGCAGTTGAAACTGAAGGCCCCGGTCCGTCTGGACAATATATTTCTGACCGAAAAATAGTCCCGCCAGCACCAAAATCACCAACACGGTCAGGACGACCGCGATCAATCTCAATATATCGGTCAGCGTTCTGCGGCCACGATAGCCGCCAAAACCGCCCTTTTGTCGGGACATGGAGCCGTCCTCCTCTCGGGGGTAGGTGACATTTATTCCCTTTTGGGGAAAAAATACCCACTTTGTTTCTTATTATAGCAACTTTTTGTTTCTTTGACAACCGGGTTCTTTTTGTTGTTATTTGTCAGGGGGCTGGGCTTGGTCCGCCCTTTTATGCTTTTCGTAAAAAGCCAGGCGGGAGGAGAGACTTTTCTGCCTCTCCTCCCGCTCTTTAGACCGCCATGCCGCCATCCACGCCCAGGACCTGGCCCGTGACAAAGGAAGACTGCTCGGAGGCCAGAAAGAAAATTGCCCGAGCCACCTCCTCCGGATCACCGGTCCGGCACAGAGGTGTCTGATCTGCCAGAGCGTCCATATCCGCCTGGGACAGATGCCGGTTCATATCCGTTTGGATAACACCGGGGGCCACACAGTTGACCCGAATGTTGGAGGGCCCCAGTTCCTTGGCCAGAGCCTTCGTCAAACCGATGACGCCCGCCTTAGCGGCGGAATAGGGTGCCTCACAGGACGCTCCCGTGGTTCCCCACATGGAGGAAATGGTGACAATCGCGCCCTGCCGCCGCCGGACGAAGGAGGGGACGGCCCCCCGTATGGTATAAAAGACGCCGTCCAGATCTATCCCCATCAGGCGCCGCCATTCATCGTCGCTGGTATCCGTGACGAGCTGCTGGGGCAGGGCGATCCCAGCGCCGCACACCAGAGCGTCCAGAGTGGCGAGAGCCTCCTCCGCCCGAGCAGGAAGGGCAGAGGCCTGATCCGGGCAGGCCAGATCCGCGCCCAGGGCTACGGCACAGGTCCCCATCTCCCGCAGCTCCCGCACCAGCTCCAGGGCAAGGTCCTCCCGCTCGTGGTAGTGGACCGCCACCTGCCAGCCCTGCTCTCCAAAGTACCGGGCGGTGGCGGCTCCGATGCCCCGTGAGGCCCCGGTAATCAGCACAGTGTTGGCCATCTGCTCTCCTCCTGTTCGTTATCCCTCTGTCAGGCTGTTTTTGAAGTTGCCCAGTACCCGGAGATAGGAGGTGGACCGGGACAGTTCCTCCAGGGCCTCCTCCATCCCCGGTCCGGTAAGGGAGCCGGAGAACTCCATGAAAAAAAGGTACTCCCACCGCTTGTCCGGCATGGGTCTGGACTCGATCTTCATCAGGTTGAGCCCGTGGAGCAGGAACACCGTCAAAATACGCTGCAAACTTCCCACCTGGTGGGGGACGGAAAGCAGGACGGCGATCTTGTCCGCTCCGGGGCGCAGTTCCATCACCGGGGAGGTGACTACGAAGCGGGTAGTATTTCCGCTGTTGTGGTTGGTGCCCCGGTACAGGATATCCAGCCCATAGAGCTCTGCCGCCCGTGCCGAGCCGATGGCGGCCTTGGTAATGTCTCCGGTCTGGGCCACATACTGGGCGCTGCCCGCCGTGTCCCCAAAAGGGATCTGTTCCCATTCCGGGTGGCGGGACAGAAAACGGTCGCTCTGGAACAGGCCCTGCTCATGGGAGTAGATCTGGGTAATGGTGTCCAGACTCGCTCCCCTGGGCGCCATCAGACAGTGCTCCACCCTAACGGTGTCCTCCCCTACGATATAGTGCTGATATTGGGTCAGCAGCTCATATACCTGGCGGATAGCGCCGGTGGAGCTGTTCTCGATGGGGAGGACAGCATAGTCCGCTTCCCCCCGATGGACAGCTTCAAAGACATCCTCAAAGCGGGCCAGCCCCTGACAGCGGGCCTCCTTCCCAAAGAAGGTGAGGGCGGCCATCTCGCTGTACGCTCCGGCTACTCCCTGATAGACCACTCTGGGCTGGGATACCGGGCAGCGGGCGGCCTCCATAGCCCGCCTGCACTGGTCGTAGCCGGTACTCCCAGATTCCGGCCCGGCCACCAGTTCCAGGCGCCGGCGGAGCAGCCGCTCTATCTCCCGGTCCAAATGGGCCAGTTCTTCTGTCTCTCTCATATCGTTTCCTCTCGTTCCTCACATCGTCAACATCAGTTGAACACGCCCTGCACCAGCACCATATACAGCACCGTCGCCCCAAAAATGGACAGCAGGTCATTCCCCTTCCACAGATGGAGGAGCACTGCCGCGGCGCTGGCCAGCAGGGCGGGGACCCAGCCCGCTGGTGTGGCAAAGGATACTCCCTTCAAACAATATACGATGAGCATGGCGATGACTGCCGGGGGTAACACCCGCCCCAGATAGAGCACCACCTTTGGAGGCTCTCCTCCCCGGTCAAACAGGAGGAAGGGCAGAGCCCTGGTCAAAAAGGTGACCACCGCCATCACCGCGATGGCGGCCAGGGTCTGTCCCGTTGTCATCGTGGTCATCGGGCCCCCTCCTCTCTCACCGCGGCAGGCCTTCTCCGCCCCTGCTCCTCCAGAGTGGGACGGAGAAGCACCAGGACGGCCACCATAATTCCCAAGGCAGGCAGCAGCATCTCCTCCGCCCCCACAGCCAGCAGGCTGACCAGAGTGGCCGCTCCGCCCAGCAGAGCAGGCAGATGGCTGCCGGCGGTCCTCCATTGGCCCACGGCGATGACCAGGAATAGGGCGGTCATGGCAAAATCCACTCCCGTGGTGTCAAAGCCCAGCGCGGCCCCCAACAGAGAGCCGATCACAGAACCCAGCACCCAGTAGCTCTGGTCCAGCAGGGCGACAGCAAAGTAGTAATCGTGCTCCTTCACCCCCTGGGGCACCTTGGCCGAACTAAGCAACGCATAGGTCTCATCCGTCAGGGAAAAAATCATATAAAGCTTCCGGCGGCCCATACCCCGAAATTTCTCCAGCATGGACAGGCCATAGACCAGATGCCGGAAATTGACCATCAGAGTCAGAAAGGCCGTCTGGCCTAGAGTCGCCCCCGTAGCCAACAGGGGAACCCCCAAATACTGCCCAGAGCCTGCGTATATGGTCATGCTCATCAGAATGGCCCAGCCTACGCCATAGCCCTCTGACTGGAGCATCAGCCCGAAGGCCATCCCGATAGCCAGATACCCCATCAACACCGGTACCGTGGCGGGGAAAGCCGCTTTTAACGTTTTTCGGTCCATCGTCGTTAATCCACCTCGTTACGACATACTATCTTAGGTATTTTAACCGTTTTGCCCCATGGGCGCAAGCCCCAGTGTGGCACAAGAAACCTCTATTTTTGCGCCTTAATTTTATGTAAAGATTTACAACATCTCTCTTGATTTTTTCTTTTCTCTTTCTATAATAATACTACTATTAATATTAATCAGGCTGGTCCACCAAGCCCAGGCTGTTTTCCTATAAAATCTGACAGGCAAGGAGGGATCGTTTTGAAGGAAGCTCTCTTGATCTATAACCCCACATCCGGGAAAGGACAGCTGCCCGGCAGTCTTTCTCCGGTCTTAGACGTCTTTACCAAGGCTGGGTGGCTGGTCACTGTCTACCCCACCCAGTGCAAGGGGGACGCTGTCCGAGCCGCCAAAGAGCTGGGTCCCCGTTTCCAACGGGTGGTATGTGCCGGCGGCGATGGCACTTTAAGCGAAACTGTAACCGGGCTGATGGAGTTGTCCGCCCCACCCATGCTGGGATATATTCCTTCCGGCTCCACCAATGACTGCGCTACCACCCTAAATCTCCCCCGCTCCCCGATTAAATCCGCTGCCGTCGCCGCCGGCGAAGGCGAGCCCTTTCACATTGACATTGGAAAACTCAATGGGCAGCCCTTCGTCTATGTGGCCGCCTTCGGCGCGTTTACCCATGTGGCCTACGCCACTCCCCAGGATCTGAAAAACACATTTGGCCATCTGGCCTATGTGGTAGAGGGCATTGCCTCTCTGCCCACCATCTCCCCCTACCATCTTAAAGTAGAATACGATGGTCAGGTTCTGGAGGATGACTTTTACTTCGGCATGGTGCGCAACGCCCTGTCCATCGGCGGCATCAAGCTGCCTCAACAGGACGTAGAGCTGGATGACGGACTGTTCGAGGTAGATCTGGTCAAAAAGCCGGTCAGTCTGGCCGATGTCACCGATGGCTTCCAGACTCTGTTCGCTCAGAATCCGGTGGGGGCCGGCTCCCGCATCCATTTCCAGGCTTCCCAGCTTACCTTTTCCTCTGACCAGCCCATTCCCTGGACCATTGACGGGGAGTATGGCGGCGACCAGCTGGTCAACCAGGTGGTCAACTGCCGTCAGGCTTTGACTGTTATCCGAGGGAAATAAGAAGCTGCCTCCGATTAAAAATCGGAGGCAGCTTCTTACGTTGTCAGCATTTGGAATAAAACGATCATCGGCGGCATAGTGGCGGCACACAATACCGAGGTCACCACGTTTATAGAGGAGGTGTACCGGCTCTCCGCGCTCTTATAGAGCTGGGCCATCTGGGTCAACGTAGCGGCTGCCGGGCCTATCGCGCACAGCAGGCTGACCAGTAGGATCTGGCTATGTCCCCAGACCCGCTCTACTCCCCACAATAGAGCCACTACCAGCAATGGCAGAATGATCAACCTTAGGAAAACGACCCGGTATATCCCCCGCGAGGAAAAAGCGGCCTTCAAGTCTGTTTCCGCCAGCAGAACACCCACCACCACCATAGATAGGGGGCCCACACAGCTCCCCATAGAGGAAACAGCGGTACCCAACACATCAGGCAGACGGATATGTAAGAAAAACAGTGCCATGCCCATCAGTATGGCACAGAGGCAGGGGTTTTTCACCACTTTTTTCAGCGTGAGCCGGCCTTCGCCCCCCATAAGCTTCTGCCCATGGGTCCAGACTAAGAATCCCTGAAAGGCCATGTAGGAGCAGGTATAAATGACATATTCCTGCCCCAGCGTATTCAATACAATGGGAATAATCAGGTTTCCGGCGTTGCTGTATATGACCGAGGCCTTTTCTGCTGGGGTAAGCTGGCGCCCAGTCCTATCTAACAGCCAGCAGACAAGCCAAAATATTCCATGTATCAGAACCGCGATGGCCAGCGTCACTAAAAACGCCCCCAGGATATTTGGATCATAGTCTGTCTGAAAAGCATTCACCAAGGTACAGGGCAGGGCAATATAGAGCACCGCCTTGGAGAGCACCCGACTCTGGTCCCCAGTCAGGACCCCCGCTTTGGCGGCCAAAAAGCCAGCGGCGGCCATGAGCACCATGGCCAATATCTGCTCCATCAGCATCAGGCTTAGTTCCATGCTTATCCCATCTCCTCTTTTCCCTGTCCGTTTTATTCTAGGAAGTCTTTTCCCTTCCGTCAAGAGGAAATTCAAGAGGGGCGTTCCGGATATAACGACCGGAACACCCCTCTGTTTTATACATTTATTCCGACTTTAGCGCCTGTGCCAAGTCTATCTCCTGAGCGTCGCCCCACAGCCGCTCCAGGTCATAAAACTTTCGAGCTTCATCGGTAAACACATGGACCACAACGGATGAGAAATCCATCAGCAGCCAGGTGCCGCCCCGGTGTCCCTCAATGTGGTGGACCTGCTCGCCATTTTTCTCCATGGCCTCCTCACAGGCGTCTGACATCGCTTTCACCTGGGTGCTGGAGGTGGCGGTACACAGCACGAAGTAATCCGCCAGCGTGGTCAGCTCCTCGGTCTTGAGCACCTTGATATCCTGCCCCTTTTTCCCGTCCAGGGCCTTGGCCAGCGCGATGGCCATCTCATAAGAAGTCAATCTTCTTTCCCCTTTCTGCTTATATATTGTTGCTTGAAGCCGCTGTCTCCCCTTCTATGAAGGCCTGATATCCTGGGAGGGCGGCGGTTCCTCCTCCGTCTCCTGACTGGTGGAACCGCTCCCCGGGTCGGGGAGCACGTCGTCCGGGTCGATGGTCACGATGGGCGGCGTATCAGTACCCGTTTCCCCCTCTTCGTCAGGGGGCTGGCCGGTACTGCCATTTCCTCCTTCTCCCTGAGAAGAGTCACCTTCCTGACCGATCCCTGTTTCCTCACCAGGGTTCTCGGCCCCTCCGCTGGGTTCCTCCACCGGGGGAACATCAGGCGTTTCTTCCTCTTCTGTGGGCTCCTTCTCTTCCTCCTGAGGCTTCTGCGCCACTACAGGCTTGGCCATTCTAGAGTCCAACAGTGTACCGTTGGTCACACCGTAGCCCCCTCCACTCTTCTTATACATCAGCTGAAGGTCGCTGGACTGGATCTCCCCCACATAGGGATTGAGGCCGTCGTTGAGCAAGGGCAGCAGCTCCTTCTCATTGGCCAGCACCAGAGATGCCCCGTCATAGCTGACGCCTGTCCATGGCAGGGAGACAAACGTCACGTTCTCTTCTACGTTCATCCCAATGGCCAGTTGGGCAAAGGCCAGAATATTGCCCACACTTAAATCGGTAGACACGTTTTCAGTGAATATCTGGGCCAGCGTCGGCAGCTTGAGGAGAATATCCGGCTGGAGGCACTCCTTGATCACCGCTGTGAGGAAGTCCCGCTGGATAGCGGTCCGGCCGCTGTCCCCCAGGGCGTGGGTGCCATCGTTGTTCTTGCGGAAGCGGATAACCTCCATGGCGTCCTGGCCGTTCAACAGGCGGTACCCTGCCTCCTGGTGGATGTGCAGGTCCTGGCCAGGGGTTGGGTCGTCATAGTCCATATCAAAGGGCACCTCGAAATAGACTCCGCCAATGGCGTCCACCAGTTCCCCGACAGCCTCCCACTCCACCAGGACATAGAAGTCCGGGTAGATTCCAGTAAGGTGGCTCACCTCCTGCTTCAAGGCGGTCATTCCCTTTTCCACCCGCTCCTTCTCTGGCAGGTCGCTGGACCCCCGATTCCGGGTGTACACCACATTGAGCCGCTTCTGTGCGCCCCTTGTGGCGCTGGTGTTGATCATCGTGTCCCGGAGCAGGCTGATGGCATCGATAGTCTTATTCTTAGTGTCATAGGTCACCAGCAGCATTGTGTCTGTGGAATTGCTCACCTGGTCTAAGCCAGCTACCAGGAAGGTATACACTCCCTCTCTTCGGCCGCTCATGGCCACCTGGGGCAGTTCCGCCCCGTCATAACTCAAATCAGAGGTGTCTCCCTGAGTCTGTCCTCCTGTGGTCTGGCCGGGCAGGTCCGACGTATCGGGCAGCTTGATCCAGGCGCTTAGAATCAGATAGCCCACAATGATCAGGATGGAGAGGAACACCGCGGTCTGTAAGGCGCGGTAGCGGATCTTCTCTCCCCGGCTCATCCCATGGACCCAAGCCCGGTACCGCACCCAATATTCCCCCAAGGAAGCGCGCTCGGTCTGGACCTGTCGTTTTCCGTGTCTTCTGGTGTGTTCGCTCATTCGGTTCCTTCCTCTATCGTTACTCCGTGGGACCTCAGCCAGTCCCGGGCCTTGAACGTCCTGCTGTGGACAGGCAGCTTTCTCTCTTCCATCTCCTGAATGGTAGTCTCCACCCCCAGGAGAAGGGCCTTGTCCAGATCCTGATAGGCCAGCGACCGCAGGCGCTCCACCCCTTCAAAATCCCGGTTGGGCTCTATGTAATCAGCCACATACAGGATCTTTTCCAGTGTCGTCATGTTTTCCTTGGCTGTCGTATGCCAGAAGATGGCCGAGTACACCTCATCAGGTTCCCCAAAAACCGCCTTGGCGATACACGCCCCGGTCTTGGAGTGAAGCAGTTTGACCGCTGACCGCTCCAGCTCGTCCAGCGCGACCCCGTATTTCTCACACAGGGCCAACTGCTCCTCCAGGTTTAAATACTTGGTGCAGTCATGTAAGATGCCTGCCCGTCGGGCCAGCGTCTGGTCGGCCCCCCAGCGCCGTGCCAGACGGACCGCCTCCTCCTCAGTGCCGCGGATGTGGGCCACCCGCTTCTGTCGGACCATGGAGCAGGAGCAGGCCCGCAGCTCTGGAATGTCCAGATGTTTCAGGTCGGCGTGGGTACCATAGAGCCCATTCATCAGAATGTGCCCATAGACAGCGGGGAGTAGGTACTCTCTCCCCTCCCCCTGGCCCAGCAGCTTCCGCAGGCGGGTGGAGGAGATGTCAACCAGACCGGGCAGAGTGATGGTGGTCACTTTCGCGCCATATCTCTCACAGAGGAAGTCCCGCTGTGGGGCAAAGAGCTCCTCCCCGTCCTGTTCAGTACGGCCAAAGGCGCACACCCCGGCCAGTCTCAAAATGGAATCGGGATCATGCCACAGGTGGAGCGTCAGGAACATATCCGTTCCCATGAGCAGCCACAGCTCCGCCTCCGGATACTGACGATGGAGCTCCTCCAGCGTGTCAGAGGTGTAGCTCTTGCCCTCCCGCTCCAGCTCCAGTGTGGACACCTGGACCACCTTGGGCCGCAGCAGCGCGTCCGCCATTTTCTCCGCCATGGACAGACGGTGCTCCGGCGGGGGCGTACCCTCGGGCAGGACCTTGTGGGGCGGGATCGCCGCCGGGATCAGCAGCAGCCGGTCCAGGCCAAGCACCTCAATGGCCGTCTTTGCCGCGGCCAGGTGTCCCAGATGGGGGGGATTGAAGGTCCCGCCGTAGATTCCGATCTTCATGCCAGACACCTCTCTCACTTTTATCAGGGTGGACGGCCCCAAAAAGGGGCAGCCCCGCTTTGTCAAATTCGGCCGAAGGATGGGGCTGAAGCTCGGCCCACAGCCCATCGCCGCCCAGAACACGCCAAGCGTCAGCGGCTGGCAGGAATAAAATTGATTACCTCTGTTTCTTGTCCGTCACCAGCACGATTCTGTCCTTTTTCTCTTTATTATGGCTTGGACGATAGAGAACAAATTTTGTTCCGATGACCTGGACGACCTCGCTCCGGGTCAGGGGGGCCAACTGCTCGGCTGCCTCCCGGGGGGAGAGCATTGAGTTTTCCAGCACACGGCCCTTGATAAGCTCCCGGGCCTCCAGGGCGTCGTTGGCCTGCTTCACCAGGTTGTCCCCAATGCCGTCCTTGCCCACGATGAGGATGGTATCGATGCCGTTGGCCAGCCCCCGCAGCTGGGCCCGCTGCTTGCTTGTCAGTTCTGCCATATTATGTTATGATCTCCTATCTTTTGATTTCTGTCATTTGGACAGGTACTCCTTCAGTTTGACCTGAAATGCCTCCAGCGCCTTTCCCCGGTGGGAGATGGCATTCTTCTCCTCGGCGGTAAGCTGGGCGAAGGTCTTTTTCAGCGTGGGAACGAAAAACACCGGATCATAGCCGAAGCCGCCCTCCCCCATGGGGGCGAAGGCGATGGTGCCGGGGCACTCTCCCCGTGCGGAAATCACATCTCCGTTGGGGAAACAGCAGGTGATGACGCTGACAAAGCGAGCTGTCCGGGGCATCTGCCCCCTCATGTTCTCCAACAGCAGGCGGTATCGCTGAATGTCGTCCAGTCCCTCGCCCCCATAACGGGCAGAGTACACGCCGGGCGCCCCACCCAGCGCATCCACACACAGGCCGGAGTCGTCGGCGATGGCGGGCAGGCCGCTGGCCTCCATAACAGCCCTGGCCTTGAGCAGAGAGTTCTCCTCAAAGGTAGTTCCAGTCTCCTCCACCTCCACATCCACCCCCGCCTCAGCCTCGGAGCAGACCTCGATTCCAAGCTGGGACAGGATATCGTTCATCTCCACCAGCTTCTTTTTATTTTTGCTGGCCAGCACCAGTTTCATGTCCTTCCCTCCCGTCTTTTATAGCCCCAATATCTCTTTTTGAAGGGCCTGGAGCCGCAGGATGCCCTTCTCACACAGCTCCACCAGCTGCCGCTGCTCATCCAGGGTAAAGGGACGCTCCTCCCCAGTTCCCTGGATCTCGATGAGGCGGCCCTGGTCGTCCATAACGCAGTTCAGATCCACCATAGCGGAGGAATCCTCTTCATAGCACAGATCCAGCAGGGGCACATCATCCACGATACCGGCGGACACGGCGGCCACATAGCCGCTGACGGGGTACTCCGCCAGCTGACCGGCCTCTATCATTTTTCGGAAGGCCAGCATCATAGCCACAAAGCCCCCAGTAATGGAGGCGGTGCGGGTACCCCCATCCCCCTGGAGCACGTCGCAGTCGATGGTGATGTTCCAGGGGCCCAGCTTTTTCATGTCCACTACCGAGCGCAGGGCCCGGCCGATGAGCCGCTGGATCTCGGCGGAGCGGCCGTTCAGCTTCAGCTTGGAGATGTCCCGGCGGGACCGCTCCCGGTTGGCACGGGGGAGCATGGAGTATTCGGCGGTCACCCATCCCTCCCCCTCGGGGACGTGGCGGGGCGGCCGGTCCTCCACGCTGGCGGTGCACAGCACATGGGTGTTGCCGCAGCGGATGAGGCAGGAGCCCTCGGCAAATTTGTTGATATTAGGGATGATCTCCACCGGGCGGAGCTCATCGTTTTTTCTTCCGTCGATTCGGGACATGGTAATTTCTTCCTCTCACGTTTTTTCTTTATTGTACCACAGGTCAGGCCAGAAATGTTTGGATAGTGTGTAAATTGATCTCTTAAATTTTCTCAATCCACCAGCCAAAACAGGACGGCGGTAAGCAGCACGGCGCCCAGCACGCCCAGTCCAATCAGATTCTCCCGGCTCTGCTTGGGCGTGACCCTCTCGCCCCACAGGCGCATATCTTTCCAGGTGAACCCATCACGCTTCCACGCGGCGATAAACCCAAACCCAAACAACGCGCCAAACAGGCTCCAGTTAAACTCCATCTTCCCGCCCCCCAGTATCTGGCTCCTATCTCAAATCAGTGCCTGGGCAAAGTCCGCGGCGTTAAAGGGCTTCAAGTCGTCTACACTCTCGCCCACACCGGCGTACTTGACCGGCACGCCCAGCTCCCTGGCGATGGCGATGGCGATGCCCCCCTTGGCGGTGCCGTCCAGCTTGGTGAGGACGATGCCCGTGATACCGGCGGCCTCCTGAAACTGCTTGGCCTGAATCAGACCGTTCTGACCGGTGGTGGCGTCCAGCACCAGCAAAGTCTCTCGGGCGCAGCCAGGCAACTCCCGGTCAATGACCCGGGAAATCTTGTTCAGTTCGTTCATCAGGTTCTGCTTGTTGTGCAGCCGCCCGGCGGTGTCCACAAGCACCACGTCGCTCTTCCTGGCCTTGGCGGCGCTCATAGCGTCAAAGACTACGGCGGCGGGGTCGGCCCCCTCGTGCTGCTTGATGATATCCACCCCAGCCCGGTCGGACCAGATGGTCAGCTGCTCGGCGGCGGCGGCCCGGAAGGTATCCGCGGCGCAGAAGAGGACCTTCTTTCCCTCCTTTCGGAGCTGATGGCCGATCTTGCCGATGGTGGTAGTCTTACCCACCCCATTCACTCCAATAAACAGTACCACAGAGGGGGTGGTGGACAGGTCCAGAGCCGCACCCCCGGTGTTCATGGCCTCAGCGATGATCTGGACCATGGCGGAGCGGGCCTCCTCCATGGTCTTGATCCGCTCCTCCCGCACCCGGCGGCGCAGCGCCTCCACCAGCTCCAAGGTCACGTCCATCCCGGTATCGGCCAGGATGAGGGACTCCTCCAGCTCGTCATAGAAGTTGTCCGTCAGCTCCGAGCCGAAGCTGGCAAAAATGTTGATTTTTTTCAGTTTATCAAAAAAGCCCATGGGCAATTCGTTCCTTTCTTAAAACAGCTTGTCATTCTCTTCTCCGCAGAAGGGGCACTTGCAGCTGTCCAGGTCATAGCGGCCTCCGCACCTGGAACATTTCACCTGGGCTATGGATTGTCCGGCCACCCGCTTGTCCCGGTCCTTTTCTCCCCGGTAAAATTCTAGTTTCCCGCAGTCCGGGCAGCAGTAAACATCCACATCCAGCCCCCTGCTGGGCTGATAATGCATACCTCCCCACTGTAAACCAATTTGGCCCATAAACAGATGCTCCCGCTTAATGCAACTCATGCTCTGGCCGCATCGCAAGCACTTCAGCTTTCTCATATCACTGCTCTATCTTCTCCCCGCACCAGGGACAGAACTGCCCCCAACGGAAGCTGTCGTGGAGCGTTTCACCGCAGAACGGGCAGAAGACTGGGGCGTCTGTTTCCATCTGCTCTGTCACCCCCTGACTCTGCGCCAGGTCCGGATTCAGCCGCTCCGGTGGGACCGCCGCCCCCAGCCAGGCGAATATCAGCTTGACAGCGATAAACAGCACTATAATCAAGACGATACCGCCCACAATGGGTATCCAGGTATTTTTCTGATTGTCGTTTTCTTTCACGGTATACCTCCGTAATATCCTCCCCTGCCCTATCAGTTAGAGCATAAATCGACCGCCAATAGGCCATCGGGGCCACAGCTTCAGCCCTTCCAACTGAACTCCATCTTGAGGTCATGGGCCATTATCTGATCTTCAGTTCCTTTTCCACGTCATTCAGGTTGATCGTCAGCATCCGGCTTACTCCCTGCTCCTGCATGGTGACGCCGTAGAGCACGTCGGCCTCCTCCATGGTGCCACGGCGGTGGGTGATGACGATGAACTGAGTGCGCTCGGCCATGGAGCGCATATAGCGGGCAAACCGTACCACATTGTTGTCGTCCAGAGCGGCCTCAATCTCGTCCATCACCACAAAGGGGGTGGGCCGGACCTTCAAAATGGCAAAGTACAGGGCGATGGCCACAAAGGCCTTCTCCCCGCCGGACAGCAGGGTGATGATCTTCAGCGCCTTACCAGGGGGCTGAACCTTAATCTCGATGCCGCAGTTGAGGATATCCTCCGGGTCCTCCAGTTCCAGGGTGGCCTTACCCCCGCCAAAAAGCTCCAGGAAGGTCTGGCCGAATGCCTCGTTGATGGTCTTAAACTCCCGTTCGAAGATGGTCTTCATCTCGCCAGTAATATTGGCGATAATCTCCTCCAGTTCCCTTTTCGCCCGGTCCACGTCGTCCCGCTGGTCTGTGAGATAGGTATACCGTTCATTGACCCGCTGGAACTCCTCGATGGCACCTACATTGACGTTCCCCAAGCCGGAAATGGCCCGCTTCAGCTCTCCAATGCGGCGGCTGGCCCTGGGAACAGACTCAATCTCCACCCGCTGCTGGCGGGCGGCCTCGTGGGACAGCTCATAGTTCTCCCACAGCTTGTCCAGAAGCTGCTTCTCCTCCATGGAGGCGGAAACCTTCTTCTGCTCCAGGCGGGACACTTCTCCCTCCAGACGGAGCAGCTCCTCGTTTTTGCTCTGGCTCTCCCGGGTGGCCTTGATACGCTCCCCCTCCAGCTCCAGCTTCTCCTGGTTCATGCGGTCGATGGCGTCGGTCCGGCTCTGGTTCTCCAGGCGGAGGGAAGTCAGAGTCTCCTCCTTCTGGGCGATCTCCTGGGCAAAGCCCTGGTTTTTCTCCTCATAGTCCGCCATCAGGGCCCGGCCCTGGTCCCGGTCCCCGGCCATGGATGCCTTCAGGCGCTCCAGCTCCTCCAGACCAGAGCGGGTGGCCTCCCGCTCCGCCTCCAGAGCGGCCTGGGCGGCAGTGAGCTGGGCCACCTCCTGGGCGATGCGGGCAGTGCGCTCCTGCAGGTCGGTCTGCCCCTTGGCCTTGCCTTCGGCCTCGCTCTTTAGAGCGGCGGTCTCCCCCTCCAGTTCCTGGATGCGGACACGGGCCGCCGCGGTGTCTGTTTCAATCTGGACAGAGCGGTTCTTCAAGCCCTCCAGCTCACTCTCCTGGCTCTCCCGTTGGCGCTCCAGCTCGGAGACCACGCTGCGGGCGTGGGACAGCTCTCCCTCCGCCTTCAAAATGGCGTCCTCCCACTGACGCAGCTGGCTCTGGGCGGCGTCCAGCTCATAGGCGGCGGCAGTTTGCTCCCGCTCCGCCTCTGCCAGTGCCTTGGCCCCATCGGCTACCCGTGCCCGGATGTCAGTCAGCTGTTGGTTCAGCCGCTCCAGCTCGTTGGCCCTGCTCAAGATACCGGCGCTTCGGCTGGCGGAGCCGCCCGTCATAGAGCCGCCGGGGTTGAGCACCTGGCCGTCCAGGGTGACGATACGAAATTTATAGCCGTATTTTCGGGCCGCGGCGATGGCGGCGTCCAGATCCTCCATGACCGCCACCCGTCCCAGCAGGTTGGAAAATACATTTTGATATTTGGGGTCGAAGCGGACCAACTGGTCCCCCACTCCCACGAAGCCGGACTCTTTGCTCAGGCTCGCTCCCTCCCGGAGCTCTCCCGGTCGGATGGAGCTGATGGGCAGGATGGTGGCCCGGCCCCCATCTCTCCGCTTTAAGTAGTTGATGACGGCCTTGCCGTCCTCCTCCCGGTCCACCACGATGTTCTGCATGGCCCCGCCCAGGGCGGTCTCAATGGCCACGGTATATCGGTCGGGCACCTTCAGCAGGTCGGCCACCGGACCGTGGATATTCTTCAGCGCCCCCCGCTGGGCTTCTCCCATCACCAGCTTGACCGCCTTGGAGTAGCCCTCATGCATCTGTTCCATCTCTGTGAGCAGCTTGATCCGGGAGGTGAGGGCGCTCTCCTCCATCTGGAGCTTCATGTGGGCGTCCTTCGCGCCCTCGGCCTTTTTCCGGCGGGCCTCCATCCGCAGTTGATAGCCGTTGATGACGTTTTGGACCCCGTCCCGCTCCTCCACCGCGTCATCATATCTGCGCTTGGCGGAGCGCACTTCCTTCTGTCCCTCCTCCAGGCGTTCCTCCAGCTCATTGGCCTCCCGGCGGACGGTCTCATCCCGGTCCAGCACCTCCTGGGCCGCGGCGGCCAGGGCGGACAGCAGAGCCTTGGCCTGGGCAGCGCCGGCGGTGCCCAGGTCAGCCCGGTTCCGCAGCTCCTCCAGCTCCCGGGCCAGAGTGCCCGCCGAGCGAGCGGTCTCCTCCGCCTCCTGACCCTTGACCTTCAGATCTGACTGGGTTCGGGCCAACTGGCCCTCGATCTCCTCCAGCCGCTCCCGGCGCTGCTCGATCTGGGCGGACAGGGAGCCCTCCCGGCCCTCCTGCTGCTCCAAATCGGCCTTCAACCGGGCGGCGGACTCCAGGTTGTGCTGGATGCTGCTCTTCAGTACGGCGATGGCCGACTCCAGCTCGTTGGCCTGGGCCTCCCGGCCCTGCATCTCAAAGCGGAGGCGGTCCGCCTCCACGTCCTTCTCCCGCATCTGGGCCGAATAGGTCTCGGCGGCGGCATAGGCTTTCTCCTGGGCCGTTCTAGCCTCCTCCCGCTGGCGGGCGGTCTCCTGATAGTCAGCCTCCAGCTTGATATTGCTGGCCCGAATACGTTCCAACGTGTCCAGCCACACGGAGATCTCCAGCCCCCGCAGCTCATCCCGCAGGACCAGATACTTCTTGGCCTTCTCGCTCTGCTCCCGGAGCGGCTCCACCTGAAGCTCCAGCTCCGATATCTTGTCGTTGATGCGCACCAGGTTCTCGGCCGTCCGCTCTAGGCGGCGCTCGGCCTCCTCCTTACGGTGGCGGTAGCGGGAGATGCCGGCCGCCTCCTCAAAGACCTCCCGGCGGTCAGCGGATTTGACAGACAGAATCTCGTCGATCTTACCCTGACCGATGATGGAGTAGCCCTCCCGGCCCAGACCCGTGTCCATGAACAGCTCGTTGACATCCTTCAATCGGACGGAGCGGCGGTTGATGTAATACTCGCTCTCCCCGGAGCGGTAGTACCGCCGGGTGACCATCACCTCGGACTCCTCCATGTCGAAAATGTGTGAGGTGTTGTCCAGCACTAGAGACACCTCGGCATATCCCGTCTGCTTGCGCTTGGCGGTACCGCCGAAGATGACGTCCTCCATCTTGCCTCCCCGTAGGGCCCGTGTGGACTGCTCCCCCATGACCCAGCGGATGGCGTCGGAGATATTGGATTTGCCCGAACCATTGGGGCCCACGATGGCGGTGATATCCTCACCGAAGGTGAGCACGGTCTTGTCGGGAAAGGACTTGAAGCCCTGGATCTCAAGCGCTTTTAAGTACAAAAAGGCCACCTCATATCTTTCGAAGGCGGGACCGCTCCCATCCTTCCTAAGCTCCGAAAAAGGGACAGACCAATAGATGTTATATTATAGCAAAATCCGCACTAGATTGCAACGCCATTTCCAGGTCCGGCGGGCCTCTCCGGGCCTCATTCGCCCAGAGCCGTTTTTTCTGTATTTTAGGGAAATCTTAATCTTTCCTTCAGCGGGATTTAGAACTATTCTGGTAAGATAGGGCCAGAAAAGAAACAAAGGAGGGCTCTGTCATGGAGGAGCGCGCCATCCATATTCTGCTGACCCGGTCAGGCACCTGGTTCTCCCGGCTGATCCACCTGGCCACCCAGGACGACTATACCCACGCCTCGATTGGGCTGGATGGGCCCGCTGGACCCTTTTACAGCTTTGCCAGAAAATACGAACACTTTGCCCTCCCCGCCGGACTGGTGGAGGAGCAGGTCACCGGCCGCCGGCGGGCAGTACCCTGCTGCCTCTATGAGCTGAGGGTGAGCCAGGACACCTACATAGCCCTCCGCCGCCAGCTTCAGGCCATGTACGCCCAGCGGGAGGAGTACCATTACAGTGTGCTTGGGGCGTTCGCCTGCTATTTTAACCTGTCCCTCCAGCGGCGGCACCACTTTTTCTGCTCCCAGTTTGTGGCTGGGCTTCTGGCGGATTGCGGGGCGGTGGAACTGCCCAAGCCACCCACCCTGCTCCGGCCCGCCGACTTCTGCTCCCTCAAGGGGCTCCGGCCCGTCCACCGGGGCCTGTTGGAGGGCATTCTGGTCCAGCCCGCCCTGTAAAAAAGAACGGCAAAAGAGCGGGGACCGGCGATGGCCGCTCCCCGCTCTTTTGATTTGTTAAGGGGCCATCATCCCCTGTTCCCACGCTTCCCTTCCCTCCAGGGGATAGACCGTGCCGGTGTCTTCCCCGGACAGGGAGATATACCAGCTGCCCAGCTCCAGGCCCACAGCCTGGTCCAAATCCAAAAACTGTCCAAAGTCCCAGTTGCCCAAGACGCTCTCCTTGCCGGGTGTCATGCGCCCATGCCGGATGTATACCTCCTCCAGCCGGCTGCCGTCCTCCAGAATCAGGGAGAAGGGGTGCATCCCCCTCCAGCCCGCCTCATAATCCCCGGTGAGCATGGCCCCCAGGGGGGTGAGCGTCAATTTGCAGGGGAGTTGATATTGGTCCGTCAGCCCGGAGAGGGCATATTCCCGCACCGGCAGGTTGTCCACCCGGAAGGACAGCGCCCAATCCCCCTTGGTCTTCCGGCCCATGACCACATCTCCCCCCGCCGTGGCCCTGGTGAAATGCCCCAGGTCCGCCGGGCTGATATTCTCATAGGAAACCCCCACATAAGTCCGCCCATCCAATGTGTAGTTGATATCACCCAGATGTCTGCACGGGGGCTCTCCGTCCACAAGAATGTCTGCCAGGATGTCCGACTCCTCCGGGTCCGCCCCCTCCGCCAGACGGAACAGCACCTGGAAGGTGCCGTCTTCCGCAAAGCCCATGGAGGACAGCTCCGCCCATTCAAAGCCCTCCAGCGGCGCCGGCGTCTGCCCGGGGGCCACCACCACCTGGCCGTTCTCCAGGGTCATGCAGTCCAGCGTCCGCCCGGTGACCTCCTCCAGGGGCAGGGGCTCACCGCCGAAAGAATAGTATCTGGGCCACACGGAGATCACCTCCAGGGTCAGCTCCTCCTCCAGGCCGCTGGCCTCCTCCCAAAATTCGCTCACCTCAAACAGGGCCGTGTGGGAATCCGGATCGTATCCCACACAGCGGCCGTGTGTGGTCAGAGTCTGTGTTTCCCGCCCGATCCTGCATACAAGCCGGATCTCCCCATCGGTCATCCGCTGTCCGGTCAAGTCCCGCACCTGGACATAGAGCTTCAGGCGGTACTGGTCGGTCACCGCCGACAGGACCTGGACCTCATACCCCTGGTCGGCAGCCGTCCCGGCCTCTATCCTTTGGCTGTACGGCCCAAAGTTCCCAAGGACCTGGGTCAGCTGGGACCGCAAGGTCGGGGACAGGGCCAGGGCCGAGGCGGTCAAAAGAAACACCGCCGCCGCGGTCAGGAGCACCCGAACCCCCAGATTTCCTCTCTTATGACGCCGTTTCTCCTCGGCCATGGCGTTCACCAAGCGGTCCAGCTCCACCTGTGACAGTTTCACCTGGTCCATCTCCCGCCGGTATTCCCGCTCAAACATAGTCCCCCTCCTCTTTCAACTTGTCCCGCAGCAGGGCCCGGGCCCGGGTGAGGCTGGTCCGCACGGCTCCCTCTCTCTTGCCCAGCACCCCGGCGATCTCCCGAATGGACAGCCCCTCGTAGTAAAACAGGTGGACCGGCAGCCGGTAGCTCTCCGGAAGGGACAGCACCGCCTCCAGCACCCCGCCCGGCTCCGGGACCTGGCCGGGGGCAGGGACGCGCTCCGCCTCCTCTATGGGCCGCTCCCGCTTCCTCCACGGGGCGCGGAACAGGTCCTGGGCACAGTTGGCCGCCACCCGCAGCAGCCAGGCCCGGCAGTGGTCCTCGTCCCGGAACTTCGGGGCGGCCCGGACCAGACGGAGGAATGTCTCCTGGGTCACGTCTTCCGCGTCCTCCCGATTCCCGGTCCGGGCATAGGCCAGCCGGTACACGGTCTGCCCGTGGCGTTGAACCACCCATTCCGCCTCCTCCCGTTCCATGGTCCTCCCCCCTTCTCTCGTTCTTTCTATCCAGTACACGGTCCAGCTTCCAAAAAGGTTACAGACAAAATAAAAAGAGGGCTGCCGCCCTCTTTTTATCTTATCCCAGGTCCTCCACCCTCATCCGCTTCAGGTCGTCCTGGGTATCCCGACGGCCCTTATAGTGGAGCCAGATGCCGCCGAAGACCACGGTGGGGATGTTGGATACCAGAAGCATGACTACTAAGGTGACGACGGTCTGGACGGCGTCCGCCCTGGCCCGGTCCGGGTCATAGTTGGGGTCCGGGTACTGGTCGATGATATTCCCCTCCCCGTCATAGACGGTGACAGTGCCGCCCCTGCTTTCCCATCGCTGGACCGTTTCCCTGTCCTGGCCGCTCTCCAGTCCAGCGTTGGTCCCTCCCTCCAATACGAGGGACCCGCCGCCAGAGAAACTAGTAAAAGAGGCCAGACTGAACACCATCAGCAGGGACAGGCACAGGGACAGCGCTGGCAGAATGAGCCCCAGCTTTAAGCTCTTTTTACACAGCCAGACCTGGAGTACAATCAACAGGGCGATGGGCACCAGCAGAAACGCCAGCCATATGAGCAGCCCAAATATCCCCATTACAGACGCAATCATCATAATATTATCTCCTTTCACGCCCTCGGCTATCCGAGGTCCGTTCCCTTCGTTCTCTTATATTCAGCGATGAGCAGTTTGGCGGTGTCAAAGTCCAGCTTATCATTGACCACCAGCCGCTTGATGGTGGCGATATAGGGGTCGGCGGCGGTATCCTCCCCGATCCTGATTTTCTGGATCAGGCGGTCCAGACGGAGCCGGACCGTTGGATAAGTCACCCCGTACTGGGCGGCCACCTCCTTCAAGGAACCGGAGGCGAGGATGAACTTTTTGATAAAGGACACATCCTCCTCTTCCAAGCCGGTCATCCAGTCGGGCAGCAGTTCTATGGCCACGGGGCCACCTCCTTTCTCTGTGTTCTCATTATATACTTTAATTTTATTAAAGTCAATCTTTAATTTAATTTTTTATTTTCTTTTATAAAAGTAAAATCCCCCGCCATAGGGCGGGGGAATGAGACGGGGCATGGTCCCTTCAGATTGTATTCTCTTCTTTCTTCCTCAGAAAGGAAAACTTGGTTTCCGAGCACACCACGGCCACGAATATCAGTCCAAATCCGATCAGGAGCCGGCCGGTCACCGGGTCGCCATAAAACAGCACGGAGAACAGCACGCCAAACACCGACTCCAGGGACAAAATGACCGAGGCGGAGGCGGGGTCGGACCAGACCTGGCCCACGTTCTGAAACAGGAGGGCCACGGTGGTGGCCATGACACAGAGATAGGCCATAGGCAGGACTACCGCCGGGTCAGTCAGCGCCTGGGCGGGAAATGTCTCGGTCAGCAGGCCGCCAATCCAGGCATACAGCCCGGCGAAGGCGAACTGGAACACAGTGAGCAGAGTGATATCCTTTCCCGGTGAGACCTTGGCCACCGCCACAATATGGCTGGCATAAAAAAAGGCGGCCACCAGGGTCAGCAGGTCGCCGGCGTTGATAGTCAGCTCCTCTGTCAGCGAGACGAAGCCCACCCCGGTGACGCACAGCAGGGCCGCCGCGATGTTGAACCGGTCTGGCCGGACCCGAATCACCGCCCAGGAGAGGAAGGGGACCAGGACACAGTAGACGGCGGTGAGAAAGGCGTTTTTTGAGGGAGTGGTCAAAGTCAGGCCGAAGGTCTGGATAGAGTAGGCCAAAAAGAGGAAGGCGCCCATCACCGCCCCCCGCCACAGGTGGTCCCAGGTGAATATCTGCCACTTTTTCCAGGCGATCAGGGCCAGCAGCACTGCCCCGGCGGTAAAGCGGATGGCCAGCAGATAGAAGGGAGGCAGGGCGTCCAGGGCGTTCTTCATGATGAAGAAGGAGGTACCCCAGATGATGGCGGCGGCAAAGAGCATGGGCTTGGCCAGCAGTTTCATTGTCTTTGGGGACATGGATATCAACTCCCAATTGCAGGATCAGGGCCCGCTGTGGTATCATAGGCGGGATGGGCCGCCGAAGCGGGTCAAAAACGGGGATATTATAGCAAAAAACCCCGCCGGGCGCAAGTAAAAAAGATGAGCGCCCCTGTGTAGGCCGCCAACCTGTCAAATCGCATCCTTTTTCCCCATTTCCGCTTCTGGAGGTCTCTTATGTACTTTTTTGATCTGGACGGCACCCTACTGGACTCCAACGGAGTGTGGCTCGACATCGACGTGGAATTTCTGGGCCGCTTCGGCATCGGCTCGGTGCCGGAGGACTACACCGACTATGTGACCCACCACGGCTTTGATGACTCGGCCCGATACACCCGGGACTATTTCCGCCTGCCCCTGACTCCGGAGGAAATCATTTCTGCCTGGCGGGAGATGGCCCGGTCGGCCTATGCCGGCCAGTTGGAGCTGAAGCCGGGGGCACGCGGATTTCTGGAGCGGGCCAGGGCGTCCGGCATCCCCCGCGCCCTCCTCACCTCCTGCATCCCCAGCCTGTGCTCGGCCGCTCTGGAACACCACTGCCTCCTCCCTCTGCTGGACCGGGTCTTTACGGCCGCAGAGCTGGGGCTGGAGAAGCGGGACCCGGAACTATACCGCCTGGTGGCCCGGCTGTGCCGCCTGGAAGCGGGAGATTGCGTCCTCTTTGACGATTCCCCCGTCTACTGCCGGGCCGCCAGAGAGGCGGGCTGGCAGGTCTATGGAGTATCTGACCCGGTCTTTGACGACCGGGCGGAAGAGATGCGGGAGGTGTGCGGGCCAGGCCGCTTTCCCTTTGACCTGCGTTCTCCTCTGCCCCTTCATCTATGACAGGAGGCCGGCGCCCAAAGGGTGCCGGCCTCCTGTTTCAAAAGAGGGAATTGAAGCTCACTTAGCGGAGATGACCCGGACCTGGTCCCCGATGGGGTCCACATAGATGGTCAGGTCGCTGGAGAATGCCTTGATGGCCGCCAGACGCTCCTCGCCGCTGTCCTGGCTGAACCAACTGTCTTTCGCGTCCCGGATGCTCCCGGTATCCCGGCAGCACTCCACATCATCGGCCACCCGATAGGTGCGGCCACCCGCGTTGACGTACTGGACCCCCTGGCTCTCGAAGAAGTCGCTGGGGGACACGCTCTTGATCTCCTCCAGTTCGATGATGGACACAATCCGACCATTGGAACCCACAGCTACACCGGCCATAGTGCCGTTCTTTCCGGCAAATCCAGTGTTTTTCAGGTCAATCGTTCCACTTCCGTTGACCAGGTTCCACTTCTTGGATTCCTTTTCCTCTCCAGTATCTTCTCCATCGTCATCCAAGACTGGAGTAGATGTGGTCGTGGAGATAAGGATACCATACTCATAGGCGTTGCCCGTCACCCGGTCCAGCACGATGTAGTCCACATAGTTGGAGGTATTCAGGTGATAGGTGGCAATCTTTTCTCCGGGGATGGAGGCCATATTCAAGCTGGTGGGGTCCAGCTTTACCATAGCGCCGCCGTTGACCTGCTCATAAATCTGGACGCCGGCGCTGACGGTATAGCTGCCCAGCTTCCCCTCCTCCACCAGGAACTGGCCGGAGGTGGACTTGGAGGACAGTTTGCTGGCGCTGATCTTACCCTTGGCGCCAGAGGAGATGGTGACCAGCTGGTCGGCCAAGTTGTCGGCGTTGCTGATGGTGCCGGACAGCTCCAGGGTGCCGCCGTTGGGGAGGAACACCGTGGCCTTGCCGCTGTCCACCATGCCGATGGCGGTAGAGCGTGTCTTTCCGCTGGGGGCAGCCATGCCAGCCACCTTGCCGTCGGCGGTGAGGAGCAGGGTGACCTGGTCGCCCACCTTGTAATCCCCGGTCATCTCCCAGGCGCTGTCCAGCACCTCGAAGGTATGGCCCAGCACCTCGATCTCCGTAGGCGCCTTGGAGTTGGGACTGGCGTTCTCATAGATGCAGGTCAGCCTCAGGTCAGATACGATCAGGGTATTGCTCATGCTGTCATAGGTCACCACATCGTAGGGCTGGATCTGGGACATGGTGATGGTTTGACGGCCCTTTTGGATGTTGAAGTTAGTGGCGCCGCCGGTGAGCTGGTGGAACATGGCGGTGCTGGGGCTGCCCATGACCACCACGGCGTCGGAGTCGATGGAGGAGGCGCTGCCGCTGGCGTAAACCGCCACGATCTTGCCCCGCTCGGAATACATGGTGATTTGGGTGCCCGACTTCAGGACGGAGTAGCCCTCCATATAGCTCTTTCCCTCTGTGGCGTCGGCGGTATAGAGCAGGGTATCCTTGGACATGGTGTACTGGCTGCCGCCGCTGGCTTTCACATAGCTGGGCTGGGCGTCGCCAGACAGGATGATGGTGGTGGCGCTGCTGTCGTCAGGGACAAAGGTGACGATCTCATCCTTGTCATTGAGCACCAGGGCCCCCCGCTTGCCCTGGAGGGCGTAGGGGTTGCCCTCTCCCTCGGCGGGCAGGTATGCCTCAGACTCCTTGTTGGCTGTGGTCCGGATGGCCCCGTCCGAGGTTCCGTCGTCCGTTTCCACATTGACCGCCAGGATGATGGTGTCCTCCTGGGCCTTGCCCAGTGTCGTATAGTAGTCGCTGCCCTCTCCATTCTTGCAGCTCAGGGCGTTGACAAACAACTGGGCGGCCTGGCCACGGGTCAGAGCGGCGTTATAGTCGCTGGGCAGGCCGTCGCTCAACCCGATGGACTCAGCCAGGTTCATATAGCTCTGGGGCCAGACGGCTCCCGCCTGCTCGCTGGAGTAGCCCAGCACCCGAATCAAAATGGTGGCCGCCTGGGCCTGGGTGATCTTCTCGTCTGGCTGGAAGCGTCCATCACCCACACCGGAGATCAGGGGGACCTCCCGCTCCCCGTCCTTGACCGTCAGGCTGGCGGCCAGGTTCACATAGCCCTGGGCCCAGTGCTTGGAGGTAACGTCGGAGAAGATAGTGCGGGTGGCGTGGATGGGGACCTGATCCCCCTGCTGCATAAACTTGACTACCATGGTGCAAAACTCAGCCCTGGTCAGGGTGCCGTTTGGATTGAACTGGTTGCCTCCAGTGCCGCTGACCACGCCCATCAGGCGCAGGATGTCAGCGTTGACGGCGGTCTCCCGGTCGGAGATATCGCCGAAGGAGGAGGTGCCGGCCGCCCCGATGGGCATAACTGCCAGAGAGGCGGCCAGGGCAGAGGCCAGCAGCCAAGAAATCAGTCGTTTCAATTTCATGTTATCTCTCCTTTTCATCCGCCCCCCGGCCGTGGTCTCAGTTGAGAGGGCACGGTCAGAAACGAGAGGCAGGACGTGTAATGAGGGCCCGGCCCGGCCGGGGTTCCCAAATAAAGCGGACTTTGCCGCAGGCTAGTCCGCCCGCAGAGCCTCCACAGGCTGCAGGCCAGAGGCCTTAATGGCTGGGAACATACCAAAGAGGATGCCCAGCACCACGGAGAACAGGAAGGCCCCAATGGCGATCATGGGGTCCGGAGTCAGGATCATCCCCTCAAACACGTTCTCCATCAGTTTTCCCGCGATCATAGTACCCACATAGCCAATGCCAATACCAATGAGGCCTCCGATGCCGCAGATCACCGCCGCTTCAATAAGGAATTGGGTGATGATACTGCTGCGCTCGGCACCGATGGCCTTTCGGATACCGATTTCCCTGGTACGTTCTGTGACCGTAACCAGCATGATGTTCATGATGCCGATGCCGCCCACCAGCAGGGAGATGCCGGCGATGGCCCCCAGCACCAGGGACTGCATCAGGCTGGCGTTTTCCATCTCCTCGGCCGAGCTGTTGTCGCTGTTGATATAGTAACTCCCGTTTGCCATGTTGCCGTTCTCGTCCTTGTGGAACATCCCGGACAGATAGGCGTCCAGCAGGGTCATGGCCTGGGTGGTAGCAGCGGCACTCTTTGCCTTGACCACGTAGGAGTCGATGGTATTGTTCTTGTTCATGGTCCGGTTGAAGGTGTAGGGGATGATAATGACATTGTCCATCTCCGGCCAATACTGGATGTCCATGGGCTTGTAGTAGCCAACCACCAGGAAGGGCTGCCCGTTGAGAGTGATGGTCTCCCCCACCGGGTCGGTGTAGTCAAACAGAGCCTCCTTGGCTCCGGAGCCCAAAACACAGACGGCATTGGTCTTTTCCACATCCAGATAGGAGATCTCTCGGCCATTTGCCAGCTGGTAATTGTTGCACACACCATACTGATCAGAGCCCAGCTTAATATGCATCATCTTTTCCCAGTCCATATTGCCGTTCTCCCAGTCGTTGACCGACAGGGTCTTGGCCCCGTACTGGACAGTGATTTTATCCCCAAGCTCTACATCCGGGGTAATGCCATCCACCAGGTTACTGAGGGACAGACAGTAGTCATAGAGCTTCTGCCCGGTTTCGTTGTTCGTGTCATACCAGGAGTAGGCCTGGACTGTGATCTTGTTGTCCCCCATCTTCTCGAAGTATTCCATGTTCTTTTTATTCTGCCCCTGGACCACGGACACCATAATGACCACTGAGGCCACACCAATAATGATGCCCAGCATGGTCAGGAAGGAGCGGCCCTTTTTCATGGCGATGGATTTAAAGGCCATTTTGAATGCCTGCCAAAGATTCATTCCCAGTCCACCTCCTGAGGATGGTCCGAGGTGATCCTGCCGTCGGACAGACGGACCACCCGCTTGGCGGTGGCGGCGATGCCATCGTCGTGGGTGATGAGGATGACAGTGGTGCCTCCCCGGTACAGGTCCCGCAGGATCTCCAGCACGTGGCGGCCTGTCTTGGAGTCTAGGGCGCCCGTGGGCTCGTCGGCCATGATGATGGGGGGCTTGGTGGCAATCGCCCTGGCGATGGCCACCCGCTGCTGCTGGCCGCCGGACATCTCGGAAGGGCGGTGGTGGGCTCGAGAATCCATGCCCACCTTGGCCAGGGCCTCCATGGCCAGATCCTCCCGGTCAAAGATAGACACCCCCCGGTAAATCAGGGGCAGGGTCACATTCTCTAGAGCGTCCAGCTCCTGGATCAGGTTGTAGCCCTGAAAGATAAAGCCGATCTCCTTATTCCGGATATGGGCCAACTGCTTGTCGGACAGAGCAGTCACGTCGGTCCCCTCCAGGTAGTATTCTCCGTAGGTAGGGATATCCAGACAGCCCAGCACATTCATCAGCGTGGACTTGCCGGAGCCAGACTGACCCACAATGGCCACAAACTCCCCCTTGTCGATTTGGAGGGATACCCCGTCCAGGGCCCGGACCTCGCTCTCCTTGCCCTCGTTGTATATTTTATAGAGGTTTCTGATGTCAATGAGCATCTTTCCACCCCGCTTAATAGCCATAGCTGCCGTCTGTCACGGTATAGTTGACGAACACCTCGTCCCCCTCCTGAATGCCGGAGACAATCTCCACATTCTGGGTGTCAGAGATGCCGGTCTCCACGATGACTGGGTAGTAGCCCTCCTCCTCGCTGGGGAAGGTGCGCTTCTCGCCCGGTGCCACTTCAGGCAGCTCCAGTTCGGGCACGTCGTCCGGCCGGCTGTCCCGCTTGACAAAGACCACACTCTGGCGGGTGCCGTCCATGTCGCTGAAATACTTGACCGAGGTAGTGGGGACCAGAATACAGTCGGCCGACTCGCTGGTGACAAAGGAGTATTGGAGCCAGGCACCGTCCATCAGGCTTCCATCCACGTTGTCCACCGTCAAAGTGACGGGGTAGCTGGTCATGCCTTGACCGGCCTGGGCGCCGCCCATGTCAATGGAGGTGACTAATCCCTGATATACCTGTCCGTTCCAATCCAGGTCCACATAGTTGCCCGGCTTGATAAAGGAGATGTTCCGGTCATCTACGGTAATGGTGACCAGCATGGTCACGTTATTGGAGATCATAACAACGGTGTCGCCGCTCTTGACCTCCTGGCCGGGAGTCAGGTTGCAGGAGGTGACGGTCCCGTCGATGGGAGCTACGGCGTTAAAGTCATTGAGGGCTTTCTGGGCCTCGTCCAGCTTGGTCTGGGCGCTGTTGATCTCCTCCTGCTTGGAGCGGATCTGGGAATCAATGGTGGAGGAGCCCAGATAGAGCAGGGCCTCCCCGGCCTGGACGTTGGCGTGGTCGAGCAGATTGCCGATGGCGGTCACTGGGCCGCTGGCCTTGGCAATGATGTCCCGTGACTCGTAGTATTCGGTCTTTCCGTTCTCGTAGGGATAAATCGCGGTGCCGTCAGCGGCAGTCAGGACAGCGGAGGCGTCCATTTCGGCAGTCAGAGTACCGGGGTTGTCAAAGACGATGACCGCCTCAAAGTGGACGGCTCCTTCCGGGGATATGTAGCTGACCTTGTTGATCTTCTCCACCCGTCCCTCAAAGGAGCCCATAACAGCGGGGATGGACACCTGGACCGACTGGCCGGTGTGGATCTCTTTCTCATAGGCGTAGCTGAAGTAAAGGGACAGCTTCAGCTTCTTATCGTTCACCAGAGTAGCCACTGGGGCGGACTTACTCACCTCGTCGTCGATATGGAACTCCTTGACCTCCTGAAGCTTCCCGGCGAAGGGGGCCCGCACCGTCAAGTTGGCGGCCTCTTCCTGCAGGTCGGCCATATCCTCCAGCAGATTATTCAGTTCCTCCTTGGCGTCCGTCACAGCATCCTGGGCTGCCTGACTGTAAATGGTGTACAAGGGATCGCCGGCCATGACAGTCTGGCCGCCAGTGACAAAGACCTCCTGCACCGTACCGCTCTGGGTCAGGGTAATGGCAGCCGATTCCTTGGCCTTGGCCGTACCTGAGCCGGACACCTTGCTCTGGATAGTACCAATCTGGGCGGGCTGGGCCATGATCTCTCCCTGCTCTTCCCCGCCGGAGTGGAGGAATTTGTAGAGCAGAAAGCCTCCAATCGCCAGCACCCCAGCCACGATAGCCAGTATGATAGCATTTTTGACCGCTTTCTTTTTTCCTTTTTTCACCGGTTTCATCTCTGGGGGCGCGGGGGGTGTCTGGGTTGGTACGGCAGGCTGGGGAGTTATGACTTCTGACATGGCAGCTTTTCCTCCTGTAAGCGGTAATGATAAAGTGAAATGTCGGCGGGCCAAAGGCCCGGGGACGGGATAGACCAGTCCGCAGATATCATCCCCATTATAGGGGCTGTCTCCGCCGGAAGCAATTACAAGGCGATTACAAATCCTTAAAATTCTATTAAGGCTCTCTCCCGCTCCGGTAAATCCCTATATAATGTTAGACGTATTTTCTCCGTAAATGTTGCCTTTCCTCTCATACTTTTTTCCTGTTTGTAAAAAAGAGGCACATCGCCATCCCCGACATGCCTCTTTTCTGCCGCTTTACAGTTTTTCCATGTGCGCCGCCGCGGACTTCAGCATCAGACGCTTGGTCCCCACCTGGTCAAAGGCAATCTCCAACAGGGCATCGCCCCCCATCTTCTGGACGGACAGGACCATTCCCTGTCCGAATGCCTTGTGCCGGACCGTATCCCCCTTCTGGAAGGCAGGGAGGCTGCCGCCTCCCCCCGGCGCTCCAGCCCCCACAGGGGAGGAGGCCAGAGGCTGTCTGGTCCGGGCGCTGCCGGTGGCACCGCCACCAGCGCCCGACATGGCCCGGACAAAGCCTCCATAGGAGGGTTGGGGCCGTGGGTCTCGATCCGTCCGGCTCCCGCCCTGTCCAGCCTGGGCGGAGCGGCCACCTCCGTAAGTCGGGCGCTGATAGGAGCCGTAGCCCCCATAGCCGGAGGAGCGGCTGGGCATACCGCTCCAGCCCTCCTCTCCCCCGCCCAGATCGGGCAGGCAGCTCCTGCCTAGCCGCTCCAGGTGCTCCGGGGGGATCTCCTCCACAAAGCGGGAGGGGCGGTTGGAGCTGGTCCGTCCAAAGAGCATCCGCTGATTGGCGCAGGTGAGGTACAGCTTCTCCTTGGCCCGTGTCATGGCCACATAGCACAACCGCCGCTCCTCCTCCATCTCCTCCGTCTCCCCAATGGCCCGGATGCCGGGGAAGATGCCCTCCTCGGCCCCCACCACAAAGACCACAGGGAACTCCAGCCCCTTGGCCGAGTGCATGGTCATCATCACCACGCAGTCCTGGTCCGGGTCGTGGCTGTCTAAGTCGGTGTACAGGGCTATCTCGTCCAGAAAACCCGCCAGAGAGGGCTCCTCCCCGGCGTTCTCCAGATAGCCGTGAATGGAGGTGAGCAGCTCCCGCACGTTCTCCAGCCGGGTGCGGTCCTCCACGGTGTTCTTGCTCTCCAGCATGGTGGCATACCCGGTGCGGAGGATCAGCTCCTCATAAAACTGATCCAGGGGCAGCTCGTCCAGCAGCCCGGCCAGCTCCCCCATCAGGGCGGTGAAGCCGGCCAGCTTGGCCGCCGACCGCTCCAGCTCCGGGTACATCCGGGCATTGTCGATGACGGCGTAGAGTGAGCTCTCCTCCCGCCGGGCGATCTCCTGGGCGGTCTCAATCGTCTTGGCACCGATGCCCCGTGGCGGATTGTTGATGATGCGGGTGAGGCGCAGGTCGTCCTCCGGGTTGTTGAGGACGGCCAGATAGGCCACCATGTCCTTCACCTCCGCCCGGTCAAAGAACCGAGTACCCCCGATGATGCGGTAGGGAATCCCGTTGCGCTTGCAGGCGTTCTCTATCTGGTTAGACTGGGCGTTCATCCGATAGAGGATGGCGTGGTCCTTCCACTTTCTGCCCTGGCTGTACCCCTCCAGAATACGGGCAGCTACATATTGGGCCTCATCGTTCTCATTCATGGCGGCATAAAGGGTAAGCTTGTCCCCCTCCCCCGCCTTCGTCCACAGCTCCTTGCCCTTTCTTCCCTGGTTGTTGCGGATCACGGCGTTGGACGCCTCCAAAATATGTTTGGTGGAGCGGTAGTTCTCCTCCAGGCGGATGACCCGGCAGCCCTTGTACTGTTTTTCAAAGGAGAGGATGTTCTCAATGGTCGCTCCCCGGAAGCGGTAGATGGACTGGTCGTCGTCCCCCACCACGCAGAAGTTCTCATAGCCTCCGGCCAGGGTGGAGGCCAGCAGATACTGCAGGTTGTTGGTGTCCTGGTACTCGTCGATGAGCACATAGCGGAACTTCCGCTGATAGAACTCCCGCACCTCGTCAAACTGCTGGAGCAGACGGACGGTGTGGAAAATGATGTCGTCAAAGTCCAGGGCGCTTGCCTCCCACAGCCGGCGCTGGTACTCTGCGTATATCTTGGCGATCTTGGTCAGCCGGAAGTCCCCAGATTTCTCGCACTCGGCCAGATACTGGTCGGCCAGCTTCATGGCATCCTTTGCCCTAGAGATGTAGCCCAGCACCGACCGGGGCGGAAACTGCTTATCATCGATTCCCAGGTCCTTCAGAATATCCTTCACCACCCGCAGGGAGTCGTCAGTGTCATAGATGGTAAAGGAGGAGGCGAAGCCCAGCTTCTCAATATCCCGGCGGAGGATGCGAACACAGGCGGAGTGAAAGGTGCTGGCCCAGATATCGTTGGCAGCCGGGCCCAGCATTCTGGCCAGACGGTCCTTCAGCTCACCCGCCGCCTTATTGGTAAAGGTGATGGCCAAAATGGTCCAAGGGGCCGCCGGGTCCAGGGCACACAGCCGCTCCTGCCGGGCCTTGTCCCCCGCCCCGGTCCGGACATACTCCTCCAGGAAGGTCAGATCATCCTCTGTCACCCACTCCGGCACCTCTGTGCTGTCCGAGCCGCGGCCATACTTCATCAGGTTGGCGACGCGGTGGATGAGCACGGTGGTCTTGCCGCTGCCCGCTCCGGCCAGCAGCAGGAGCGGACCCTCCGTGGTCAGGGCGGCCTTTTGCTGCTCTGGGTTCAAATGTGAAAATTCCCGGGCAATAGCCCCCCGGCGGGCCTTACAAAATCTCAGTTCCAGGTCGTGATTCAGCATGGGGCAAACATCCTTTTTCTCTTTAAAATTATCTTTTTCATTGTAGCCCAAACTGGTCTGGTGGTCAACCAGAAGACGCCCCCGCTCCTTCAAAATATTCTCAGCCTGTCCCCTTTCCCAGCTTCCTGGCATACTGTCCCGCCGCCCCGCATAAGATACCCCGTGGGACAGCCCCAGGCCCGTCCCGCTCCTTCGTGCAAAAGCAAGATATTGTCCCTTCGTCCCTCTCTTTTCCCTCTATTTTGTGTTGACTCCAAAGAAATTGCAACCGTTCTGTAACCATTTTTTCACCTTCTCGTAACACCTTCGATACGATGGTAACAGCTCTCAGTGCTATACTTAAAACAAGAATAGGAAAGGAGGTCTTCCCATGAAAAAACTGCTGTTGACCACAATAATCGCTTCCCTGCTCATCCTGCCCTTTGGAACTGTGGCTATGGCCGACATGACGGAGGCCCCTGACACCCAGGCAGAGCAGCTGGACTACGCCCCCGGCAACGTCCCCGCCGAGACCGGCGCTCTGGACTCCATGACCCCCGCTCTCCACGCGGCCATCCTGGCCATGGTCAATCTGGGCCAAAGGGAGTTGGATCTCTCCGACCCGGTGGCCGCTTGGGAAACCTTATATAATATGCTCAGTCTGTACGGGCAGATGGATGACCGCTCTGAGTATCTGGACGAGGAACTGGTCCTCCCTTCTGAAACGGTGATGGACTATGCCTCCGCCCTCTTTACCGGTACAGCCCCTTTGAGCCCTATCCCCGAGGCTCTTTCCGACCGGATTCGCTACGATGGAAAGCTGGACAGCTATCTGCTTACCTGCGGCGACGACAGCCTGGCCGAGATCCAGCTCACCTCCATTCGAGAATTAGGCGGTTCCCTCTCTGTGGATGGCTCCCTAGTCTATCTGGTAGACGGTTCTTCCCTAGCCCAGTTCCAAGCTCAATTCGCGCGGCAGGACAATATGTTCGGCTATGTTATCACTAATCTGACTCTGGGGTAAAACCCATATTCCTCCTTAAGAAGGCACATCGGAAACGATGTGCCTTTCTTTTTTCTCTTCCAGTATATTTTTCTTCTCTTCCGTCCATATTTTTCAGGAAACCTTGCACTTCTCCCGCCCAATGTTTATAATATGGTGAATAGAGAAGAATCTAAGTTTGAGGTGTCATCCCATGGAACAGAACATACAAGACTACATCAAGCCCGGCCGCCGGGCCCATCTGGTAGGTATCGGCGGGGTATCCATGGCCCCGCTGGCAGAGGTCCTGAAGGGGCGGGGCGTCCTGGTCACCGGCTCCGACATGCGTGAAGGCGAGGCGGTAGACCATCTGCGCTCCCTGTCCATTCCGGTGACCATCGGCCATCTGCCCCAGAGCGTGGAGGGAGCCGACTGCGTCATTCGCACCGCCGCCGTCCACGACGATAATCCGGAGATTGCCGCGGCCCTGCAGGCCGGTATTCCAGTCTTTGAGCGTGCCCAGGCCTGGGGGGCCATCATGACCCACTACCAGAATGCCCTGTGCGTCTCCGGCACCCACGGCAAGACCACCACCACCTCTATGTGCGCCCACATCTTTCTCGCCGCCGGTCGGGACCCCTCCGTTATGGTCGGCGGCGTGCTGCCCATCCTGGGGGCGGGCCACCGGGTCGGTCACGGCGACACCATTATCGCCGAGGCCTGCGAGTACTGCAACTCTTTTCTCTCCTTCTGCCCCACGGTGGCAGTGATTCTGAATGTGGAAGAGGACCACCTGGATTTTTTCCGGGACCTGGCGGACATCCAGCACTCCTTCCGCTCCTTCGCCCAGCTGGTCCCCGACCGGGGCTGGGTGGTGGTCAACGGGGATAATCCCAACGCCCTCCAGGCCATCCAGGACTGCGGCCGCCAGACCATGCGATTCAGCCTTCGGGACAGCTCCGCTGACTGCCGCGCGGATCATATCTTCTGGAACAAGGGGCTTCCCGAATTTGATATTGTGGTCCACGGCGTGAAGTATGCCCACGCCGCTCTCAACGTGGGGGGAAGCCATAATATCTCCAATGCTCTGGCCGCCGCCTGTGCCGCCTATGTGCTTGGTGTTCCTGGCAGTGCCGTGGAGGAGGGCCTTGCCTCCTTTACCGGGGCCGGACGCCGCTTCGAGAAGAAGGGAGAGTTCCACGGCGCCATGGTGTACGACGACTACGCCCACCACCCCGATGAGCTCCACGCCCTGCTCACCATGGCAAAGAGCCTGGGCTACGCCCGTGTGGTGTGTGCCTTCCAGCCTCACACTTATACCCGTACCGCCGCCCTGTTCCAACGGTTCGTCCAGGAGCTAAAGCTGGCAGATGTGGCCATTTTGGCAGAAATCTATGCCGCCCGGGAGAAAAATGACTTGGGCATCTCCTCCAAAGACCTGGCGGACCAAATTCCGGGAGCGGTATACTGTCCCACGTTGGATGAGGTCACCGCAAAGCTTCGGGAGCTGGCCCAGCCTGGAGACCTGCTCCTCACCGTGGGGGCGGGGGACATCTATCTGGCAGGAGAGGCCCTGCTGCAATAAAATATGCCCCGGACATCTGACGGTGTCCGGGGCATATTTTACTGCTATTTGCCTCACATACGCCTAGTTTTGCGGGATATCAGGCAGAGAATCAAAGCTCATCCGGCGCATGCCCGCCGTGATCCCACCACCTATGGTCCTCTGAAGTGGACTGGCCCAAAGTTACTTCTCTTTGTCAGCATTTAAATTCCGATTTGGCGCTATTATAGTTTCTTGGTACAGACTTGCTAATGCTTTATTTTAAAATGACCGGTCCCGTCAGGCACAGGCCAATTCACCTACCCCCGCACAATTTATATATCTTCCGATTCTCTTTTACGTTTCTAACTAGAAGGGCTTGGATATTTTTCCGGGTAATAATCAGATAACGAAGCAAAAACAGCCTCTTTCAATGAATGTTAAAATGCGTTGCTTGCAGCAACGGGCAATTCCTCCTATAATTTTCACAAATACCGCAAGGAAGGAGATCATTTCGAATGCTCAATGAAAATATGAAAGCAATCAGGAAATCAAAAGGGCTTTCGCAACAAGAGCTCGCTATCAAGCTGAATGTGGTGCGGCAAACTATTTCAAAATGGGAGCAGGGATTGTCGGTTCCCGACTCTGATATGTTGATCGCCATATCAGAGGTGCTGGAAACACCTGTAAGTACGTTGCTTGGAGAAAAGGTTATCGCGGCAGAAGCAGATGACTTAAAGGCGATTTCCGCAAAGCTGGAGGTGATAAACTTACAGCTCGCACAGAGAAAAACCACAAGGCGAAGGGTCCTGCACGGGCTTCTCATCTCGTTGTGTGCGGTTATAGCAGTGGTCTTTGCATTCTTATTGATGCAAAAAAGCCTTTACTTGGACTGGGATTATAGCGATCCTGAAACCGCTGTTCTCGGAGTGGCATTTCATTCGTTTGAATGGCTGTTTGTTAGAGTGGCACCGATTATCCTGGTGGGAGCAATCGCGGGAGTTTTTTTAACACGGAAGAAAGGATAGGTCCGCTCCGCTTTTGGAACACAGTACAGCTATTTTTATAGCGCAATATCTGTCTAACCATTGCAAGACCAGCACTCCGGGTTATCTCCCTTTGTTGGAACCGGCGGAGTTTATCTCATGACTCATCACCCACCACGCAGGAGGGGACAGGGAAAAGAAACGGTTGCGTTTTACACTGTCCGCCTGTACAATGAGGAGGAAACGTCAGAGGAGGGGTAGCCGTGCGGCGTTTGAAGAAGGCCTATCTTGAGATCACCAACATGTGCAACTTGGACTGCCAATTCTGTCCAGGCACCAGACGGACTAAGGGCGTTCTCTCGCCGGAGGGATTCCAGACATTGGGAGAGCGTCTACGTCCTCACACCGACTATCTCTATCTTCATCTGATGGGGGAGCCCCTCCTCCACCCCCACTTGGCGGAGATACTGGAGCGGGCGGAAAAGCTGAAGTTTCGGGTGATGATCACCACCAACGGCACCCTGTTGGGGGAGCGGGAGGACCTGCTCTGTTCCAGTCCGGCGGTGGAGAAGGTCAGCATTTCTCTTCACTCCTTTGAGGGGAACGAGGGCGTGGGAACGCTGGAGGACTATCTGGCCGGGTGCCTTGCCTTCGCCCGGCGGAGCGCCGGAGCTGGAAAAAAGTGTGCCTTGCGGCTGTGGAATCTGGACGGGGAGGACACCAGAGGAGCGAACGCCCGGAATGGAGACATTTTAGCCGCTCTGGAGAGGGACTTTCCGCGTCCCTGGAGAGAGGGGCGTCGGGGGACTACCCTAGCTCCTGGCGTTTTTCTGGAGTGGGGAGAAAAATTTGACTGGCCGGACCTAGTCGCCCCGGAGGGGGACGGCACCGGCTTCTGCTATGGCCTGCGGGACCAGGTGGGTGTGCTATGGGACGGGACCGTGGTCCCCTGCTGTCTGGACCATGAGGGGGATATCTCTCTGGGGAATTTGTACGATCAGCCCCTGGAGGAGATCTTGAGCAGTCCCAGAGCCCAGGCCATCTACCAGGGATTTTCCCAGGGCAGGGCTAGGGAGGCGCTATGCCGCCGGTGCGGCTTCATGCGCCGCTTCCGGTGAGGGGAGCGGATCTCTACGGAGCAAAAAGATAGATTGAGGTGGAAACATGGACACGAACAGGAAAAAAGAACTGATGGAGGCATATAAGAACCGCCGCCCAGAGATGGGGGTTGTGTCTGTCCGCTGTCTGGCCACTGGGGAGTCCTTTCTGGGGACCTCCTCTGATACCAGGGCCACCATGAACGGCATCCAGGTCAAGCTGAACGGCGGACTGTATCCCAACCGCCGCCTTCAAGAGCTGTGGAAGCTCCACGGGCCAGAGGAATTTGAGATATCAGTCCTGAGGACGCTGGACTATGAAGACCCTGGGGAGGACCATACAGAGGAGCTAGAGCTGCTTCGGGAGCTTTGCCTGGAGGATGTCCCCGGAGCCGCCAAGCTGTGGAAGTAGCGGCCGGGGCGGAGAGAGATAAGAAACGCGGCAGCACTGTCAGAGTGCTGCCGCGTTTTGCCGCATTAAGAGGAGGTCAGACTGGCCCTTGAAGTTCGGGGATCTGAACCTCAGGCATCAGTTCCCGGCTGACAATAGAGATCATCTCCTCCAGCTTGGAGCAGTCCTCGGGAGAGAACCGATGCCGGATGCGGTCCATAACCTCCGTGATATAGGCGGAGCTGATGTTGTAATAGTCGATATACTTCTGGGTGACCTCCAGGTGATACTCCCGCCGGTCCTCGGGGGACTGAACCTTGCGGATATACCCCTTCTTGACCAGGCTGTTAATCTTATAGGCCGCATTTGGAGGCGAGATGCGCATAAAGGTAGCAAACTCGTTGATGGTGGGACGGCCCAGGGCCTGGATAGTCTCCATGGCGAAGGTCTCCACCGTGGTCAAACTGGCCTCCCGGTCCTGAAAGCGCCGAAAGATCTCCTGGTAAAAATGGAGCTTGAATTTGGTATACACGTTAAAAAAAGCTTGGTCCAGCACAACATCGCCCGCTTTCCCGCAATGAGCGTATCAATCATTTTTGGGCTCTAAAAACCACTATTACTATATACCAGATAGGAGAAAAGGGCAACAGTTTCGCTGATCTATCGCGCCGCATCGGTGATGGCAAAGGTGAGCTCCGCCACACAGGCCACCTGTCCATCCACCAGTGCTTTACATTCCCCGATGCCAACAGGCCCCCGCCGCTTGGTCAGAACACACTCCATCTCCAGCACATCGCCGGGGACCACCTTCCGCTTAAAGCGGGCGTTTTTGATCCCGCCGAAGAGGGCCAGCTTGCCTCGGTTCTCCGGCAGAGCGAGGATGGCCACCGCCCCCACCTGGGCCATAGCCTCCAGAATGAGGACACCGGGCATCACATGCTCCTGGGGGAAGTGGCCGCAAAAATAGGGCTCCCCTACGCTGACGCACTTGCGGCCTTTGGCCCACTGGCCCGGCTCACAGTCCAGGATGCGGTCTACCAGGGCGAAAGGGTACCTGTGGGGCAGAAGCTGGGCGATCTGATCAGAATTAAGTTCCATCTCTTATTCCTCCCACTTTTTGAAGAGAATGCTGCCGTTGTGCCCGCCGAAGCCCAGAGAGTTGGACAGGGCGTACCGAATGTCTGCCGTCCGGCCGGTATTGGGCACTACATCCAGGTCACACTCGGGATCGGGGACCTGGTAGTTGATGGTGGCGGGGACGAAGCCATGATGGAGGGACAGGGCGGTGAAGATGGCCTCGATGGCTCCCGCCGCCCCCAGGGTATGGCCGGTCATCGACTTGGTAGAGCTCATCATCAGATGATAGGCGTGGTCCCCAAATACCGTCTTGACAGCGGTGGTTTCACCGGAGTCATTGAGATGGGTCGAGGTGCCGTGAGCATTGATATAGTCTACCTGTTCTGGAGATACTCCCCCATCGGCCAGGGCCAGCGCCATGGCCTTGGCCCCGCCAGAGCCGTCGGGCCGGGGGGCAGTCATGTGATAGGCGTCACAGGTGGCTCCATAGCCCAATACTTCAGCGTAGATCTTGGCACCCCGCGCTAAGGCGTGGTCCAGCTCCTCCAGCAGGAGGATGCCGCAGCCCTCCCCCATAACGAAACCGCCCCTCTCCTGGTCAAAGGGGATGGAGGCCCGGTTGGGGTCTTCGTTCTGGCTCAGGGCCTTCATAGAGGTAAAGCCGCCTACGGCCAGGGGGGTGATGGACGCCTCTGTGCCGCCGCAGAGCATGACCTCGGCGTAGCCGTCCCGGATATAGTGGAAGGCGTCGCCCACAGCGTTGGTGCCGCCCGCGCAGGCGGTGACGGGACAGGTGCACATCCCCCGGAAGCCGGATCGGATAGCTACCTGGCCGGCGGCCATGTTGCAGATGCCGGTGGGAATGTAGAAGGGGGACACGCGGTCCCACCCCCGCTCCAGCCCGCGGCTGTGCTCCGCCTCGGTGATGGACAGCCCGCCGATACCGCTGGACACACTGACGCCGCAGCGGTCCGGGTCGGCGGAGGAGACATCAAAGCCAGCATCGGCCAGCGCCTCCTGGGCCGCCACGGCGGCAAACTGGGTAAAGCGGCCCATCCGTTTGGCGTCCGCCTTTCCCAGCAGCTCCTCCGGGGCGAAGCCCTTGACCTCGGCGGCCAGCTTCACCTTCAGCTCCGAGGCGTCGAATTGTGTGATGGGGGCGATGCCGCACACGCCCTCCCGGACCGCCTGCCAGCTGTCGGGACAGGTAAGGCCCAAGGGGGTAACGGCCCCCATTCCAGTGATGACTACTCTACGTCGTTCCATGTTATCTCCCCCTCTCACATGGACATGCCGCCGTCCACCGCCAGGACCTGGCCGGTGATATAGGCGGCCTGGTCGCTGGCCAGGAAGGCGACCGCCTGAGCCACTTCCTCCGCCGCGCCCAGACGCTGGGTAGGAATGGTGGGCAGCAGAGCGTCGCGGGCCGCCTGGGGCAGGGCGGCGGTCATATCCGTGTCAATAAATCCGGGGGCAACGGCGTTGACTGTGACGCCTCTTGAGGCCAACTCCTTGGCCAGGGATTTGGTCATGCCGATCACGCCGGCTTTGCTGGCAGCGTAGTTTACCTGTCCGGCGTTGCCGTGGAGCCCCACCACCGAGCTGAGGTTGACAATGCGCCCATAGCGCTGCTTCATCATGGTCCTGGCCACCGCCTTCATGGTCAGGAAGGCTCCCTTCAAATTGGTATCCAGCACCTGGTCCCAGGCGTCCTCCTTCATAGTCATGAGCAGGCCGTCCCGGGTGATGCCGGCGTTGTTGACCAGGATGTGGACGGCTCCAAATTGCTGTATGGCGGCGTCCACAAGGGCCTTGACCTCATCCGTCTTAGATACGTCGCAGCGCATGGCGGCCGCCTTAGCGCCCAGAGCCTCGCAGGCGGCTGCCGTATCCAGGGCGGCCTGCTCGTTGCCGGCGTAGCACAGCATGACATTGGCCCCGCCCCGGGCCAGCTCCAGACAAATGGCCCGACCGATGCCGCGGCTGCCGCCTGTGACGACGGCGGTCTTTCCGGTAAAATTCATTGATCTTTCTCCTTCATCAGCTGTTCCAGAGTGTTTTTCAGTCCTTCCACGTCCGCTGTACTCTCTACGGCGCAGACAGGGAGTCCAGGTACTGTCTTGCGGACAAAGCCGCTGAGGGCTTTGCCCGGACCGATCTCCACGATGGCATCCACGCCCTGGTCGACCATGGATCGGATGGAATCCTCCATCCAAACGCTGCTCTGGACCTGTCGGACCAGCAGTTCGGGGATAGAGGGATCGTCCTCCCGGCGGGCCCGGCCCAGACAGTTGAACAGAACTGGGAACTGGGGCTGGCCGAAGGCGATCGTTTGGAAATAGTCTGCCAGCTCCTCCCCGGCGGGGGCCATCAGGGGGGTGTGGAAGGGACCGCTTACCTTGAGAGGCATAGTCCGCTTGGCCCCCAACTCCTTGGCAATGAGGGCTGCCTGTTCCACCGCGGCCCGGTCGCCGCCGATGACCATCTGGCCGGGACAGTTGTAGTTGGCGATGACCACCGTGCCCAGGGCGGAGGCCCGCTGGCAGGCATCCTGGAGGGGCGCGCGGTCCAGGCCCAGGACCGCGACCATGGCGCTCTCTCGACCGCCTGCCGCCCGCTCCATGGCCTTGCCCCGGAAGGCCACCAGCCGGATGGCGGCAGCGGCATCAAAGACTCCGGCGGCGTGGAGGGCGGAGTATTCTCCCAGTGAGAGGCCGGCCGCCAGATTGGGGCAGATGCCGCGCTCCCGCAATACCGCCGTCAGACCGGCCGCGAAGGCCACCATGCAGGGCTGGGTGTACTGGGTCTGGTTCAGCACTCCGTCGGGGTCCTGAAAGCAGACCTGCTTTAAGTCAAATTCTACGGGAGCGCGGTCAAAGACGGCGCGAAAGGCGGGATATGCCTCATAGAGATCGGCACCCATTCCTGGGTGCTGGCTGCCCTGTCCGGCGTAAAGAAAGCCAAGCTTCATTGAGCGGCCCTCCATTCTTCCATGATTTGGTCCATCTGCTGACTGACAGTGGACAGTTGTGTGATTTCTCCGGCGTTGGAGCCGCAGAAAAACAGCCCGTTTTCCCAATCCCCCTGGACGGCGGCGATCAGGGCTCCGGAGATACAGTAAGGGGTGGTCTTGGGGTTGCAGGGCACCAGGCAGTCGATACACCGCTTTGGGCTGGGTTGAAGCCCTGCCTCCACCCGGCGGATCAAAGGACTGTGCAGAGCGCGGCCCGGCATCCCCACAGGGCTCTGGACGATGGTGATGTCCTCCGGTCTGGCCCGCAGGAGGGCCTCCTTATAGCCCTGACTGGCATCACATTCCTGGGTGGCGATAAAACGGGTGGCGAACTGGGCCCCGGCGGCCCCCTCTCTCATATAGCGGGCCATCTCGGCCCCATCCTTCACCCCGCCGGCCACAAAGACCGGGATGTCCCGCTGGTATTTCTCCCGGAAGGGGGCCAGCGCCTCCAGCACCTCCCGAAGCAGCTCGGAGAGCGGCCTGGGGCTTCCCTCCTGTGCCTGAAGGGCCTCCTCCTTGGTGAAGCCCAGATGCCCGCCGGCGAGGGGGCCCTCCAGCACCACGAAGTCGGGAATACGCTGGAAGTGGCGGTCCCAGAGCCGGCTGATGACCGAGGCTGAACGCCCGCCGCTGACCACAGGGGCCAGGGCGGCGTTGCTCTCCGGAACCTCGGCGGCGATGGCTGGCAGGTCCCTGGGCAGGCCGGCCCCGCAGACCACAGCGTCAACCCCAGCCTTCAGGGCGGTGCGGACACTGTCCGCGTACTGGGTAGTGGCGACCATGGCGTTGATAGCCACCATGCCGGCTCCGCGGGCCAGCTCTTTGGCCCGCTTGACCTGGCGTGCCAGGGCCCGAAGATTGGCCTCCTGGGTATTGCGGTAAAAATCAGGCTCCTGGAAGCCGCAGGCCGCTGTAGAGATAGTGCCCATCCCGCCTTTGGCGGCCACCGCCCCGGCCAGCCGGTCCAGGCTGACTCCAATGCCCATCCCGCCTTGAAGGATGGGTAGAGAGAGGGTCCTCCCTCGGATCGTTACCGCCATTGCTGACCTGTCGCTTCCAGAACGGCCTTTCCGCCGGCATACAGCTCCTCAAAGATCTGGCGCAGGGGCCGGATCTCATGGAGCATACCCGCCACTTGGCCGGACATGACGCTGCCGGTCTCTACGTCGCCGTCAAAGACCGCCCGGCGCAGGCCGCCCAGGGTAACCTTCTCCAGCTCCTCCAGAGAGGCTCCCCTCTTTTCCAGAAGCAGATACTGTCTGGCCATCTTGTTCTTCAGCACCCGGACCGGGCCTCCGATGGACCGGCCGGTGACGGTGGTGTCGCTGTCCTTGGCCTTGAGCAGAGCCTGCTTGTAGTTGTTGTGGATGGGACACTCCTCGCTGACCAGAAGGCAGGTGCCGATCTGGACGCCGCAGGCCCCAAGGGCGAAGGCGGCGGCCAACTGGCGGCCGTCGGCCACGCCGCCGGCGGCGATCACAGGCACGTCCACCGCGTCGATCACCTGGGGGACCAGGGCCATGGTGGTCATCTCTCCCACATGGCCGCCGGATTCCGTGCCCTCGGCGATGATGCCGTCCACCCCGTACCGGGACAGCCGTCGGGCCAGGATGGTGGCCGCTACCACGGGGAACACCTTGACCCCGGCCTCCTTCCAGGCGGGGATATACTTGCCGGGGTTGCCCGCTCCGGTGGTCACTACCTGTACCTTCTCCTGGGCGATGATCTGAGCCATCTGATCGGCGGCAGGATTCATCAGCATCAGGTTGACGCCGAAGGGCTTGTCCGTGAGGGAGCGGCACAGGCGGATCTGCTCCCGCAATTCCTCCGGCTCCCGGATGCCGCCGGCGGCGATGACTCCCAGGGCGCCCGCGTTTGAGCAGGCGGCCGCGAACTGGGGAGTGGCGATGTTGGCCATGCCCCCCTGGATAAAGGGAAACTCCGTTCCCAGGATCTCGTTCAGCTTTTTCATAGTCCTTCTCCTCAAGCAAATTCCACCAGGGCTCCGCCCCAGGTAAGTCCGCCGCCGAAGCCGACCACCAGGACCCGGCTGCCGGGGCCGACGGTGCCCGCCTCCTCCAGCTCGCTGAGGACCAGGGGGATGCTGGCCGCGGAGGTGTTGCCGTATTCGGCGATATTTTTATAATATTTTTCCGGCGGAATATGGTATTTCCGGACCACCAGGTCGATGATCCGGGCGTTGGCCTGGTGAAAGACGAAGAAATCCACATCGTCCATAGTCTTTCCAGTCCTGGCTAGTACCTGGTCCACGCACCAGGGCACCGCCTCCACGGCGAATTTAAAGACTCGGGTCCCCTCCATTTGGATAACCGAGGGCTCCCCAGTACCTGGGCCGGCGATACGCAGGATATGCTCATCCCCGTGGCAGCCCAAAACTGCGCTGATAGAGGGCCAGTCCTGCCGGCACTCTACCACAGCGGCTCCAGCCCCGTCCCCAAAGAGGATACAGGTGCTCCGGTCATTCCAGTCCACCATGCGGCTGAGTACCTCGGCTCCCACCACCAGGCCGTATTTTCTGGGGGAGGAATTGAGCAGGCACTCCATGGTGTGCAGGGCAAAGAGGAATCCGGTGCAGGCGGCGTTCAGGTCAAAGCAGATGATGTCGTTGGGCAGCCCCAGCTCCCGCTGAAGGGCGCAGGCAGCGGAGGGCACGATGGTATCCGGGCTGACGGTGGCCACGATGCAGGCCCCGATTTCCTCCGGGGCCACCCCCGCTTTGTCCAGCGCCTGCCGGGCGGCGGCGGCGCACAGGCTGTTGTGGCTCTCGGTCTCACAGTGGTGCCGCCGGCGGATGCCGGTACGGCTGCTGATCCACGCGTCGTTGGTATCCATGATCTTGGACAGATCATCATTGGTCACTACATGGGCCGGGACACACCGGCCCATGCCTTTGATCTTGATCCCGTTCATTGGCTCTCCTTCTGGGGAGCGGCCGCCCCCATTTTTCTGAATTTCTGATAGCGGTTGGCGGCCAGATCGGCGGGCTTTTTCTTCAAAAGCTCCCCCAGATGGCGGCTGATAGCCTGGTCCACCTGCTCAAAAGTGATGGCAGGGGCCAGATGGGCGCCGCCCTGGGGCTCGGGGATGACGCTGTCCACCACCCCCAGCTCCAGCAGGTCCGGGGCGGTGAGCTTCATCAGCTGGCAGGCCTCCTCATGGCGGGCGGCGTCTTTCCACAGGATGGAGGCAAATCCCTCAGGGGACAGGATGGCGTACACCGCGTTCTCCAACATAAGGACCCGGTCGGCCACCCCTAAAGCCAGAGCGCCGCCGCTGTTCCCCTCGCCGGTGATCAGGGCGATGACCGGGACAGTGAGCTGGCTCATCTCCATCAGGTTCCGGGCGATAGCCTCCCCCTGCCCTCTGGCCTCGGCCTCCAAACCGGGGTAGGCCCCGGAGGTATCAATAAAGGTGAGGATGGGGCGGCCAAATTTTTCCGCCTGCCTCATCAGGCGCAGGGCCTTACGGTAGCCCTCCGGGTTGGGCATGCCAAAGTTACACTTCAGGTTTTCCTCCAGGTCCTTCCCCTTCCGGGTGCCGATGACCGTGACAGGCCGGCCGTGGTACAGGGCGATACCGCCCAGAATGGCCGGGTCCTCACCGCACAGCCGGTCCCCTTTCTGCTCAAAAAAGTCGGTGAACAGAGCCTGGATATAGTCGTTGATATTGGGCCGCTGGGGGTGCCGGGCGATGGCGACCCGCTGGGCGGCGGTCAAGGTATCGCTCATGGGCGGCCTCCCTTCTGGTGGAGAAGGAGCAGTTGGGAGATGGTGTCCCTCAGCTTCGACCGGGGGACCACCTGGTCCACAAAGCCATGCTCCTCCTGGTACTCCGCCCGTTGGAAGCCCTCAGGCAGAGTTTGGCCAATGGTCTGCTGGATAACCCGGGGACCGGCAAAGCCAATGAGGGCTCCGGGCTCCGCCAGAATGATGTCCCCCAGGGAGGCAAAGCTGGCGGTGACCCCGCCGGTGGTGGGGTCGGTGAGGATGGAGATATAAAGCAGGCCCTTTTGTGAAAAGCGAGCCAGAGCCGCGCTAGTCTTGGCCATCTGCATCAGAGACAGGATGCCCTCCTGCATCCGAGCGCCGCCGCTGGCGGCAAAGAGGATGAGGGGCAGCTTGTTTTTAGTTGCATACTCGATGCCCAAAGTGATCTTTTCTCCCACAGCGGCGCTCATGGAGCCCATCAGAAACCGGCTGTCCAACACCCCTACCACGCACTTGCGGCCATCCACAGTGCCGGTGGCGATGACGGCAGCTTCATTGAGGCCGGTTTTGCGCCGGCTCTCCTCCAGCTTGGACTTGTAGCCGGGGAAGGATAAGGGATCGCCGGCGGGCAGCTTTTCAAACAGCTCCCGAAAGGAGCCGGAGTCCAAAATGGTGCTGAGGCGGTAATAGGCTCCGATGGGGAAGTGGTAACCGCACAGAGGACAGACAAAGAGATTCTGGGACACGGCCTGCCGCTCGCTGATCTGGGAACATTTGGGGCAGGTCATGGCCTTCTCATTGGGCACATAGCGTTCCCGCAGGGCCTTCATGGCCAGCAGGCGGGACCGGCGCTGGGCAAAGATGTTGTTCACTGGGCCCCCTCACTTTCTTCCAGCCGGCGGCTGAAGTCCAGCAGCTCGGCCAGATTCTCGTCTAAAAACGCTGTGGTGCAGCTTCCCCGAACAAAGGCCGGGTGGTACAGGATCTGATAGGACAGCTCCGCGTTGGTGGCAAAGCCCTCCAGGGCAAACTCCTCCAGACAGCGGCGCATCCGCTTGATTGCCTCCAGCCGGGTGGGGGCGTGGACCAGCAGCTTGGCCGCCATGGAGTCGTAGTAGGGAGACAGGGTACATCCGTTATACAGGCAGGAGTCCACCCTGACGCCCGGCCCGCCGGGGAAGTGGAGAAACTCCACAGTTCCAGGACAGGGCTGAAAGTTTTTCCCAGGGTCCTCAGCGTTAATGCGGCATTCGATGGAATGCCCGGTGAGGCACACCTCCCGCTGGTTCACATCCAGGGGCAGGCCGGAGGCGATTCGCAGCTGCTGACGAACCAGGTCTACCCCGGTAATCAGCTCAGTGATGCCGTGCTCCACCTGGATGCGGGTGTTCATCTCCATAAAATAAAAGTGAGTCCCGTCCGAGTCCAGCAGAAATTCCACCGTACCCGCGTTCTCATAGCCCACCGCCTGGGCGGCCCGGACGGCGGCGGCTCCCATCTCTGCCCGCAGTTCAGGGGTGAGGCACCAGGCGGGGGCCTCCTCGATCAGCTTCTGGTTGCGGCGCTGGACCGAGCAGTCCCGGTCCCCCAAGTGGATCACATTTCCCTGACGGTCAGCCAGGATCTGGAACTCAATGTGGCGGGGCCGCAGGATCAGCTTTTCCAGATACATCTGGTCGTCGCCGAAGCAGGCCCGGGCCTCCGCCTTGGCAGCCTGAAAGGCGGCGGGCAGCTCCTCCGGAGAGTTGCATCGGCGGATGCCCCGGCCGCCCCCGCCAGCGGAGGCCTTCAGCAGTACCGGGTAGCCAACCCGCTCCGCCCAGATCAGGGCCTGTTCCACCGTATCTACCGGCCCATCAGAGCCGGGCGTCACCGGCACGCCGGCCCGCCGCATAAGATCCCGCGCGGCGGACTTGGAGCCGGCCTTACGGATGGTGTCACCAGAGGGCCCAATAAAGGTGATCCCCTCCCTGATACACAGGTCGGCGAAGTCGGCGTTTTCTGACAGGAAGCCATAGCCGGGATGGATGCCATCGCACCCCGTGGCTTTGGCGGCGGTGAGCAGGGCGGACTGGTTAAGGTAGCTGTCCGCGGCCTTAGCCGGTCCAATGCAGAGGGACTGGGTGGCCAGCTGGACATGGAGGGCCTCTTGATCCGCCTTGGAATAGACGGCTACGGTTTCAATACCCGCCTCCCGGCAGGCCCGGAGGATGCGCAGGGCGATCTCTCCCCGGTTGGCGATGAGCACCCGCTTCAGCATGGCTGATAGCGGAAGAGGGGCTCGTCAAAGGCCGCCAGCTGTCCGTCGGCCTTCAGCACCTCCTCAATGACACAGTCACAGGGAGCGGGGATCTCGCTCATCATCTTCATAGCCTCGATGAGGCACAGGGGCTGGCCCTTCTTCACCCGGTCGCCCACGGATACAAAGGGGGGCTGGCCGGGAGCCGGCGCGGCGTAGTAGGTGCCCACCAGGGGGGCGTTGACAGTGGGCCCGCTGTTCCGGTCGGGGCGAGACTCCCCCCCGGTGGGACGGGGCGCGGGGGCAGAGGGGACTGCAGAGGCGGTGGAGACAGGCGCCCCTCCCCGGCTCAACTCTATGGAAAAGTCCTGGGTGGACAGCTTTAAGGTGTGGAGAGAGCTGTCCTCAAACCGGGAGATCAGATCAAAAATTTCTTGGTTGGTCATGAAAATTCCCTTTCATAGAAAGTGGTCCCGCCGGAAAAGAGATTGTCTTCCGGCGGGAGCCTGTCAGTTGCTGTGGTCCTTGAGGTAGTTCATGATGTCGCCGACGACCTTCATCTGGGCCAGGGAGTCGTCGTCGATGGAAACGCCGGTGGCCTCCTCCAGCGCCATGGCCAGTTCCACAGAGGCCAGAGAGTCGGCGCCCAGGTCATCCACCAAGGCGGCCTCCAGGGTCACCTGCTCCACGTCGCAGCCCAGAGATTCGGCGATGATATTACGTACCTGCTCAAAGTCCATACGGATTCTCCTCATTCTTGAAATTCAATTATTTTATTTAAAAAATTTTAACTAAAATAATTTAAACACATTGTATGCAGAGAAGGGGCGATTGTCAAGCAAAATTTTGTCGGGGAAAAAATATTTCCATCTATGCGGAAAATCCATCTGGGGATAAAGAAGGCTTTTTTGGCGCATCTATACAAGGGTAAAAAACAAAAAGAGAGGGGTGGCGTGATGTCGTCCATTTGGGAGCAGACCGTCCGGAGAGAAGATCGGCCTCCCCTGGCGGGAGATATCCAGGTCCAGGCGGTAGTAATCGGGGGCGGGATGGCAGGTATCCTGACTGCCAAAGAGCTGGCTGGGCGGGGAGTGCACACCGTAGTGTTGGAGGCTGGACGGCTGGGCGGCGGTCAGACCGGCAGGACCACCGCCAAGATCACCGCCCAGCATGGCATGATATATCAGGGCCTGATCCTCCATTTTGGAAAGGAAAAGGCTAGGCAGTATGCCCTGGCCAACCAGCGGGCGGTGGAGCGATACCGGGGGATGATAGAGCAGGCGGGTGTGCTCTGTGATTTTCAGACCTGTCCGGCCTATCTCTACTCCCGTTTGGCGGCGGAACCGCTGGAGCGGGAGGAGGAAGCCTGCCGCCGGCTGGGCCTGTCAGTGGGATTTACAACCCAAACGACTCTCCCTTTCCCAGTAAAGGCAGCGCTGCGGATGGAGGGGCAGGCCCTGTTCCATCCGCTAAAATTTCTCCACTGGGCCGCCGAGGGTCTGACTGTGTACGAGGACACTCCAGTGACGGCGGTGCGGGGGGACGAAGTATTGACGCCGAAAGGTAAAGTGAGGGCCGAACATATCGTCTTTGCCGCCCACTATCCCTTTGTCAACCTGCCCGGCTTCTATTTTACCCGGCTCCACCAGGAGCGCAGCTATGCGGTCGCCCTAAAAGGGACGGGAGAACTGGACGGGGCCTATTATGGGGTAGACCCGGGCGGCCTGTCCCTTCGGCCCTTCGGCTCCATGGTGCTGCTGGGGGGCGGCGGACACCGGACCGGGGACAACCGGGCCGGGGGACAGTACCAGATGCTGGAGGACAGTGCCGAACGGCTGTGGCCAAACTGCCAGGTGGCAGCACGCTGGTCAGCCCAGGACTGCATCACACTGGACGGAGTGCCATATATCGGCACCTTTAGCCCAACCAGGCCGCGGTGGTATGTGGCCACCGGCTTTGGCAAGTGGGGAATGACATCCTCTATGGTAGCGTCAGAGCTCATCGCAGACCAGATTTGCGGCAAAGAGAATGCTCTGGCTCCCATTTTTTCTCCCCGTCGCTTCAGTATGCTGGCGGCCAGAACCATGGCGAAAGAGGGGGGCCAGGCCGCACGGGGGCTGGCCAGAGCGGTCTTTGCCCAGGGAGAGGGCTCGCTGGACGGGCTCCCTCCGGGCCACGGCGGACTGGTATCCTGGCAGGGGAAAAAGGTGGGCGCCTACCGGGATGAGGAGGGGCAGCTCTACCTAGTGGACCCACGCTGCCCCCACATGGGCTGCCAGCTGGAGTGGAACCCAGAGGAACGGAGCTGGGACTGCCCCTGCCATGGCTCTCGGTTTGACTATGAGGGCCGCCTTCTGGACGGACCAGCCCAGACGGGACTATAAAATAAAATCCACCCGGCGCTGATGCGTCCGGGTGGATTTTTATAATGTGAAATGGCTTACAGGCCGGCAGACCGGGGTGCCTCATGGATATTGTGCTTCTTGGCGTAGCCGGTAAGCATGAGGGTCAGGGCCCCATCGCCAGTGACATTACAGGCGGTGCCAAAGCTGTCCTGGAGGGCGAAAATGGTCATCATCAGGCCCGTACCAGTATCGTCAAAGCCCAGGACACTGATGATGAGTCCCAGAGAAGCCATGACCGTACCGCCAGGAACACCAGGAGCGCCCACGGCGAAAATGCCCAGCAAAAGGCAGAACAGAACCATGGTCAGGGGCTCAGGCAGCTTTCCATAGAGCACCTGGGATACCGTCATCACGAAGAATACCTCGGTCAGCACCGATCCGCACAGGTGGATGTTGGCGAACAGAGGGATACCAAAGTCCACCATATCACGGCGCAAAACGGAGGACTTTTGGGCGCAGCGCAGAGCCACAGCCAGGGTGGCGGCGGAGGACATAGTACCCACAGCGGTGAGGTAGGCGGGGCCGTAGTGCTTCACAACCTCCATAGGATTGGAGCCGGAGTAGGCACCGGCCAGGCCGTACAACACGGTCATCCAGATGAAGTGACCCACTATGACGATGAGGATAACAATGAGGAATACAGGCAGCTGTTTGGTAATGGAGCCCTCAAAGGCCAGGCCACAGAAGGTGGCGGCAATGAAGAAGGGCAGGATGGGGATGACCACCTTGGTCACGATGGAAAGTACAATCTGCTGAAACTCCTCCAGGACCTGGGTAGTGGTACGGGCGTGTGTCCAGGTGGCAGCCAGCCCTACCAGCACCGAGAAGATCAGAGCGGACATGACAGTCATAATGGGGGCGATCTCCAGGTCGAAGAGCAGTTCAGGGAGCTCCCGCAGCCCCTCGGCCGCGGACTGGATGGACAGGCTGGGGATAATAGCGTAGCCGGCCCCCATGGACATCAGCGCGGCGCACACAGAGGACGCATAGGCCAGGATTAGGGCCAGGCCCAGCATCTTAGAGGCGTTGGACCGAAGCCGTGTGATGGAGGGGGCGATAAAGCCAATGATGATGAGGGGAACACAGAAATTGATCAGAGAGCCCAGCAGGCTCTTGACTGTGAGGACCACCTGCATAATCATGCTGCCCACATCGGTCTCTCCGATATACAGATTGGCGGAGAACAGGCCCAGAGCGATACCGACGATCACGCCGATGATGAGCCGTGCGGGAAGACTGCCCAAAAATTTTTTCATAGGGAACACGTCCTTTCCGATACTTACGGCACAGCCGCAGGGGAAGCTATACTTATGCCGGAAAAATCGCTTTTATGCCTGTACGTCGGCCAGAAGCTGTGCGGCCAGAGCCGGGTCCACGTTGCCGCCCGACAGAACAAAGGCCACCTTCTGGCCCTTCTCCACAGGCAGCCGGCCAGCCAGAGCGGCGGCCACAGGGAGGGCGCCGGAGGGCTCCACCATCAGCTTGGCCTTTGTCATCAGCAGCACCATCGCCTGACGGATATGGTCGTCGTCCGCCGTGCAGAGCTCATCCACCTTATCCTGGATCATCTCAAAGTTGAACAGGGTCGCGTGGTCCGTGCGGGTACCGTCGGCGATGGTGTCCACTTTATCCAGGGTGACAGGCTGTCCGGCAGCCCGGCTGCGGGCATATCGGTCCGCCCCAGCGGGCTCTACACCAATGGTCTTGACCTGGGGAGCCAGGCCCTTGACGGCGGTAGCAACGCCGGAAATAAGTCCGCCGCCGCCAATGGGGACCGCCACAGCGTCCAAAGCGGGCTGGTCCTCGATGATCTCCAGTCCAATGGTGCCCTGTCCGGCGGCCACATAGGGGTCGGCATAGGGATGGACGTTCACCATGCCCTCCTGCTCCACCAGCTGGGCAGCTCTTCCCTCCCTCTGGGAGCCCAGAGTGCCCACCAGCTCCACCTGGCCGCCGAAAGCCTTGACACCGGCCAGCTTGACCGGGTTGGCATTGGTAGGCATAACGATGACCGCCCGGGCTCCTAGACGGTGTGCGGCACAGGCCACCCCCTGGGCGTGATTGCCAGAGGAGGCGCACACGATACCCCGGTCCAGTTCCTCCTGAGTCAGAGACAGGGCCTTGTTCATGGCGCCCCGGAGCTTAAAGGCACCCATCACTTGGAAGCCTTCAAATTTCAGATACACCTCGCAGCCCAGCGCCTCGTCCAGGGCGGGCACTCGGAGCAGTGGTGTGCGGGTAATATACGGAGCGATGCGGCTCTGGGCCGCCTGGACATCTTGAAGTGAAATCATAAAAGTTTTCCTCCTTTTTATGGTACTTTAATTAAAGCACACTATGGCGGAAAGAGCAAGGTATAACAGAGAAAAGGCAGAGAAAAACCCCGGACCCAGAGGGTCCGGGGCGGAGAGAAATCATTTTCCAGGCTTGAAACCGTCCTTTAGGCTGACAGCCCGGTTGAATACCAACGCTCCGGGCTTGGAGTCCTTGGAGTCGGCGCAGAAATAGCCCAGGCGGAGGAACTGGAACCGGTCGGCAGGCTGGGCGGCGGCCAGAGAGGCCTCCAGCTTGCAGCCCTCCAGCACCTCCAGAGAGCCGGGGTTCAGGCAGTCCAGGAAGTCCTTGTCCCCGCCGTCTGGATTCTCGTCAGCAAAGAGGTTATCGTACAGCCGGACCTGAGCGTCCACGGCGGTGGAGGCGTCCACCCAGTGGATGGTAGCCCCCTTCACCTTCCGGCCGTCAGCGGGATTCCCGCCGGAGCTGTCCGGGTCATAGGTGGCCAGGATCTCTACCACCCGACCGCTCTCGTCCTTGACACAGCCGGTGCAGGTAATCAGATAGGCTCCCTTCAGGCGGCACTCCGGGCCCTCGGGATACAGCCGCTTATACTTGGGGATGGGCTGTTCCATAAAGTCCTCCTCCTCCACATACAGGTGGCGGGAGAAGGTGACAGAGCGGGTGCCGGCGGCGGGATCGTTGGGGTTGTTCTCCACCTGGAAGGTCTCAGACTGGCCCTCAGGGTAGTTGGTGATGGTCAGCTTAATGGGGCGCAGCACGGCCATGGCCCGCTGGGCGTGGTCGTTCAGGTCCTCCCGCAGACAGTGCTCCAAAAAGCCGTACTCCACGGTGGAGGTGTTCTTGGCCACACCGATGCGGTCGCAGAAGTTCCGGATGGCGGCGGGGGTGTAGCCCCGGCGGCGCAGGCCACACAGAGTGGGCATCCGGGGGTCATCCCAGCCGGACACATAGCCCTCCTCCACCAGCTTGCGCAGCTTCCGCTTGCTCATGACAGTATAGTTGATGCCCAGGCGGGCGAACTCGATCTGCCGGGGGCGGCTGGGCACGTCGGTGTTGTTGATGACCCAGTCGTACAGGGGGCGGTGGTCCTCATACTCCAGGGAACACAGGGAGTGGGTGATGCCCTCCAGGGCATCCTGGATGGGGTGGGCAAAGTCGTACATAGGGAAGATACACCACTTGGTGCCCTGGCGGTGGTGCTCAATATACCGGATGCGATAGAGCACCGGGTCCCGCATATTAAAGTTTCCGCTGGCCAGGTCGATCTTGGCCCGGAGGGTGTACTTGCCTTCAGGGAACTCGCCGGCCCGCATCCGCTGAAACAAATCCAGGGACTCCTCAACGGGGCGGTCCCGCCAGGGGGAGCGGGCTGGGGTGTTCACATCGCCCCGGTACTCCTTAAACTGCTCCGGGGTGAGTTCACACACATAGGCCAATCCTTTTTTGATCAGGCCGATGGCCAGCTCATAGGTCTTCTCAAAGTAGTCGCTGCCGTAAAAGAACCGGTCTCCCCAGTCGAAGCCCAGCCAGTGGATGTCCTCCTGGATGGCGTCCACGAACTCCGTGTCCTCCTTGGCAGGGTTGGTGTCGTCCATGCGCAGGTTGCAGATGCCGCCGAATTTTTCAGCGGAGCCAAAGTCGATGATCAGCGCCTTGCAGTGGCCGATGTGAAGATAACCGTTGGGTTCGGGAGGGAAACGGGTGTGGACCTGCATCCCGGCGAACCGCCCTCCTTCGGAGATATCCTCCTGGATGAACTGGTGGATAAAGTTCTGGCTCTCGCCAGATTCCCCATCCGTGCCGCCGGCGGCAATCTTGATCTCTTCCGACATATGTGTCCCTCCTGTTTCTTTTCCAGGTATGAAGGTCTGGCAGACCGACATAGCATTAACTGGTTCATTCTACACCATTCTTGATATGGATTGCAAGGGTTTCCTACGGATATTCTGTCCTTCCGGGGGGAAGTTAAAAAACTTTTGGAAAAATTTGTCCCTGTGTGACAAGGTTACGGAAGAAACCGGGGGTGGCAGATAGAATCATAGCAGAAAGGGGGCCACGGAAATGACTGGGAGAAAAGCGGTAGTAGACCGGCGGCTGTGCGTAGCCTGCGGCACCTGTGTCAAGGTATGTCCCAAGGAGGCGATTGCCGTGCGCAAGGGGCTGTACGCGGAGGTTTCCCTGCAACAATGCGTAGGCTGTGGTCTCTGCGCCAGAGCCTGTCCGGCAGACATTATTCAGATTAGGGAGGTAGCAGCCGGATGAATCGGCAAAAGCGTTGGTATGATTATCTCTGGGTGGCGTCCCTGCTCTATCTGATCCTGGGATTTTTTAATATCTTGTTTGCCTGGCTGGGTCTACTGTGTTTCGCGATCCCACTGATCATGGCGGCAGCGGGCAAGGACAAGGGGTACTGCAACCGCTACTGCGGCCGGGGGCAGCTGTTTGCCCTGCTGGGAGGAAAATGGAAGCTGTCCCGCAGACTCCCGATCCCCCATTGGCTCAAGTCCAAATGGTTTCGATATGGTTTTCTAACCTTCTTCATGGCCATGTTTCTCAATATGCTCTACATCACCTGGCTGGTGTTTGCCGGAGCCGGGGAGCTAAGGCAGGCGGTCACACTGCTGTGGACCTTCAAGCTGCCCTGGCACTGGGCCTATCCGGTTCAGGTCACTCCTTGGATCGCGCAGTTTGCCTTTGGTTTTTACAGCGTTATGTTTACCTCCACCGTGCTGGGCCTGGTCACCATGTTCCTGTTCCGCCCCCGAACCTGGTGCGTCTACTGTCCGATGGGTACCATGACACAGATGATCTGCACGGTCAAGCACGGAAGAAAGGGATAGTTTTTTCTATTTGCAAGAACGAAAAAATGGATATAATATAGAATATATAGAAAGAAGGTGGCTCCATGACCTATGATATCATCGTATTGGGCAGCGGCCCGGCGGGGCTGGCTGCCGCTGTTGGGGCCAGGGGCCGGGGCAAGCGCGTGCTGGTCATTGGCAATCGGTGGCAGGACAGCCCCCTGGCCCGGGCGGAGCAGGTAGATAACTACCTGGGCCTGCCCGGTCGGACTGGGCATGAGATGCTGGAGGAATTCCAGCGCCACGCCGAGCAGATGGGGACCGAGTTTCTGACCGGAAAAGCCATCTCCCTCATGGCTTGGAAGGGGTTTATGGTCACGGTGGGCAGCCAGGTGTACGACAGCCGGGCCCTGATCCTGGCCCCTGGGGTCATCCGCCAGGCCAAATATCCCGGCGAGGAGGAGTATCTGGGCCGGGGTGTGAGCTACTGTGCGACCTGTGACGGAATGCTCTACCGGAACAAGCCCGTCGTGGTGGTGGGGCGCTCCCCGGACGCCCCACATGAGGCCAACTATCTGAAAAGCCTAGGATGCCAGGTCACCTATGTCGCCGCCAGAGAGCCCCAGGGACTGGATCAGGAGATCCCCTTTGTCCGGGCCGGTCGGCTGGCGGTCAAGGGGGAGCAGGCCGTCACCGCCCTGGAGGCGGACGGAGCCTCTATTCCCTGCGCCGGCATTTTTATCCTGCGTCAGGCGGTGGCCCCCACCGATCTGCTCCCCGCCCTGGAGACGGAGGAGGGCTACATCAGGGTGGACCGCCGGATGGCCACCAATGTAGAGGGTGTGTTCGCTGCCGGCGACTGTACTGGCGGGCCCCTTCAGGTGGCCAAAGCGGTCGGAGAGGGCCACGTGGCCGCACTATCTGCCTGTGAATATCTAGACCAGATAAAATAGAGCGGTCGATATCCCCCCGCTGACGACAGGGGATAAAAAACTAATATTAAAAAATACAGGAAAGGAAGTATACAAATGACTCATTTCAACAAAGAGAGCTTCGATAAGGCCTTGGACCAGGGCAAGCTGATGATGGTGGACTTCTGGGCTGACTGGTGCGGCCCCTGCCGTATGCTGGGTCCTGTCATCGAGGACCTGGCTGACCGGTACGAGGGAAAGGCCGTAGTCGGCAAGGTAAATGTGGATAATGAGCAGGAGCTGGCTATCCGATATGGCGTCATGTCCATCCCCACTGTCATCTTCTTCAAGGATGGCAAGGAGATTGACCGGAAGGTGGGCGTCATGCCAGAGAGCGCCTTCACCGAGGTGCTGGACAAGGAGCTTTAAGAGCTTTTGTGGAAGGATTTCAGGGGAGAGGGAAACCTCTCCCCTTCCTCTTTTCTCTGCCAGGACTGGCAGGTGATAGGGTCATTGCATCTTATTTTTCTCTTGCCGACAAGGAAACTTCAAACATACATTTCGCGCCTTCTTTTTCGCAATCTTAAAGCCGCTCAACTGGTTTTAACAGGCAATCCATATCGGCATTGGAATCTTTCTCCGTCCGTGTTGCGCTTCCCTGAAAAAAAGTTATAATAGAAGTCGAATCCTGTTGAAAGAGGGGATATATTTTGTACATTGCCGACCTTCATATCCACTCCCGGTTCTCCCGCGCCACCAGCAGGGACTGCGACGCCCCTCACCTGGACTGGTGGGCCCGGCGGAAGGGCATCCAACTGCTGGGCACCGGGGATTTCACTCATCCGGCCTGGCGGGCCGAACTGAAAGAGCAGCTGCTCCCCCTGGGGGATGGGACTTACACCCTACGGGAGTCCTTCGCCCTGCCGGATGGTCTATCCTCCCCCCCGCCCCGATTCGTCGTCACTGGTGAGATCAGCTCCATCTATAAGCGGGATGGAAAGACCCGGAAGGTTCATAACCTTATCCTTCTCCCCTCTCTGGAGGCGGCGGACCTGCTGTCCACCAAGCTGGAGGCCATCGGGAACATCCGCTCCGACGGCCGGCCCATACTCGGGCTGGACAGCCGGGATCTGCTGGAGCTGGCCCTGGACACCTGCCCGGAGGCGGAGTTCATTCCAGCTCATATCTGGACCCCTCACTTTGCCATGTTTGGGGCCTTCTCCGGCTTTGATTCCGTGGAGGAGTGCTTTGGTCCTCTTCGCTCCCACATCCATGCCGTGGAGACCGGCCTGTCCTCCGATCCGCCTATGAACTGGCGGGTGTCCGACCTGGACGGCCTCACCCTGGTTTCCAACTCCGACGCCCACTCCCCTGCCAAGCTGGGACGGGAGGCCAACCTGCTGGATGGAGACATCTCTTACTCCGGCCTGATCCACTCCATTCGAACAGGCCAGGACTTTCTGGGCACTGTGGAGTTCTTCCCCGAGGAGGGCAAGTACCACCTGGACGGCCACCGGAACTGCGGCGTCTGCCTCACTCCAGCGGAAACGCTGGCCAGAGGCGGCCTGTGCCCAGTCTGCGGCAGAAAGCTGACCATCGGCGTGGAGCACCGGGTGGAGGCCCTGGCCGACCGGCCCGCTGGCTTTCAGCCACAGAGGGCCAAGCCCTTCGAGAGTCTGGCTCCTCTACCAGAGGTTATCGCCGCCTCCACTGGCTCCTCCCCCACGGCAAAGGGGACCATGGAGCGGTACGAGAGCCTGCTCCACGGCCTGGGCCCAGAGTTCTATATCCTGCGCCAAGCCCCCATTCCAGACATCAGCCAGCTGGCCGGCCCCTGTGTGGCCGAGGGCATCCGCCGCCTGCGGCTGGGCGAGGTAGACCGCCGTCCGGGCTTTGACGGGGAGTATGGGGTCATCTCCCTTCTGACTCCCGGTGAGATCCAGCGATTCAGCGGTCAGTTTTCTCTTTTTGCCCCTGAGGAAAAGGGAGACTTCTCCCACAAATCCCAGGTCCTCCCCTCCCCCGCCGCCACCATCAAAGCGGCTGACGCCCCTCCTCGCGGGGGGGAATTGAACCCAGAGCAGCTGGCTGCTGTCACCGCCCCAGAGCCCGTGGTGGCCGTGGTGGCGGGGCCAGGTACAGGAAAGACCAAAACATTGGTCGCCCGTGTCGCCTATCTGGTGGAGGAGCTGGGGGTCCGCCCCCAGGAGATCACCGCTGTCACCTTCACAAACCAGGCCGCCGCCGAGATGCGCCAGCGGTTGGAGCGGCGTCTGGGCGGCAAGCGGGCTGTTTCCCCCATGACAATCGGAACTTTCCACGCCATCTGCCTGAAGCTGCTGGGCCAGGTCCGCCTAATCAGCCGGGGAGAGGGACTGACAGCGGCCAGTCAGGTTCTCCAGTCTCTGGGCCGGAAAGGTTCCCCCAAGGAGCTGCTCCAAGGGGTGTCACAGGTCAAAAATGGGTTTTCTCTGGGGGAGGCCGGGTTGGATGAAGAGGCCTACCAGGCCTACTGCTCCTATTTGGCGGCGCTGGGCGTTCTGGATTTTGACGACCTGCTGGCGGAGGGACTGAAGGTGGACACCGCCGGGCGTAAAAACTTCCGCTATCTTCTGATCGATGAGTTTCAGGACATCAACGATACCCAGTACGCCCTTGCCCGGCAGTGGTCCCAGGGCAGCCGGAGCCTGTTTGTCATCGGAGACCCCGACCAGTCCATCTACGGATTCCGGGGGGCCAGTGGCCGCTGTTTTCAGCGGCTGGCAGAAGATCTGCCCCACTTACGCCAGATTTGCCTGGTGGAGAATTACCGCTCCACGCCCCAGGTGCTCCAGGCCGCCCTCCCTGTGATCCAAGCCGGGAAGGGCGACTCCAAAACGCTCTCCCCCAACTGCCCGCCCGGTCCTCCTGTGCGGCTTATCACCGCCCCGGACGACTTTGCCGAGGGGGTGTTGATCGCCAAGGAGATTGGACGGATGACCGGAGGGGTGGATATGCTGGAGGCCCAGCGCCTAGGCGCGTCACAGGAGGCCCGCGCCTTCTCCGATATCGCCGTCCTCTGCCGCACCCACCGGCAGCTGGAGCTGATTGAGAGCTGTCTCCGCCATGACGACATCCCCTGCGTCGTCAGCGGGCGGGAGGATTTCTGGGACTCCGACCTTGTCCGGGGAACCCTGGCCTTTTTCCGCTCTGTCCAGGTTCCCTGGGACGGGCCTGCGCTAGAGTCCGCCCTTCGCCTGGTGTTCCAGTGCCCCACTGACCTGGTCCAGAAGGCCCTGGCGGTGTGCCGGCCTCTGTCCTCTCTGGAAGAGCCGGTCCTGCGGGATGCCTTCCGTGGTTACGGCCACCTGGAGGCATGGCTGGATCAGGCCCTCTCCTGGCTCCCGCAGGTTCAAAAAGAAAAGCCTTGGCGGCTGGTGGAGCACTGGATCGAGCAGCGGGGCTCCTCCCCGGAGCTGGTACGGCTGAAAGGGGCGGCTGTGTTCCACCCTACCCTGGACAGCCTGTGGAACGCCCTGATCCTGGGCCAGGAGGGGGACCTGTGCCGGGCATCCGGCAAAGGCTGGCAGTCCGGAGCTGTCCGGCTTATGACACTCCACGCCTCCAAGGGGCTGGAGTTTCCGGCCGTCCTGCTGGCTGGTCTCAAGGCCGGCTCCCTGCCGCTGGAGACCAAGGGCAGGCCAGCCGATTTGGAGGAGGAGCGCCGGCTGTTCTATGTGGGCATGACCCGCGCCAAGGAGGAGCTGATCCTTACCACCGCCGGAGAGCCCTCCCTCTTCCTGGCAAACCTTCCGACAACGGTCCGGCGGGAAAGGCTGACCGCCCGTCCCGCTCCCCCCGCGGAGCAGCTCTCCCTGTTTTAGCGGACAGCAGTCTACGTTTCTTTCTCCATATCCACACAGGAAAAGGCGGCGGCCAAGAAGCTTCTTGGCCGCCGTTGCGTGTGGTTCCTTTGCTCTAGGCTTTCTGAGTTAACAATCCTCCCCTCTCCCAGCAGAAACAATCAGGAGAATTTTTTCGTCCTATTTTCAGCCTATATTTTTTTCGGGAGCGCAACTTCTTCGGACCATTTCCGTCTTGATGGATAGAAACGAAACCGCAAGGAGGAGCTCCCTATGAAAAAACATCGCTATTTTCTTTTCGCCGCCTGCGCCGCACTGGCAGGCTGCGGCCTGTTCCTATGGATGTCATCCGCCGTAAACAGACCCTTTGCTCACCTAGACTCGGCGGATCTCGCCTCCGTCACCGTCCGTCTCTCCCCGCCGGACAAAACGCTTCTTATTCCCGAACCCGGCCAGCTGGTGGAATATCTGAAGGATACCGTAATTTACCAGAGGGACGATTCCTACCAGGATTACTGTGGACAGGCCGTCACCTTCTCTCTCACCATGGCTGATGGCAGCCAGACCAGCGTCATGGCCTTCAGTCCCTTCCTTGTGATCGACGGCGTGGGGTACCGGACCAAACACGAGCCATGCGAGGCCCTCAACCGCTATGCAAATAAGCTGCTAAACGACCCAGCTGCTCCCGTGATTTTAGAAGACCCACCCGCACTGGCCGTCGTCAGCGGCGACGCATCCCTCGGCGCTCTGCTGGGCAGCTATCAATGGCAGAGGAAAGCCGACGGGGATAGCTTTGAGAACATCCTCTCAGACAGTCCCCATCCTCTGGACTGCGGGGAGCTGCTGTCTCCCCTGGACACTGGAGAGCAGACCGCTGTTCTGCGCTTTGCGGAAGCTCCGGACGAAATCTTAAACGTGCGCTGCTGGAGCGAGGCGGATCTGGGCAGCCCGGACGCCGTCGGCCAGCCCGTGGTCCTCCGCGGGAATGAGATCGAGCTGCAGCCAGGCGGCTATATCTACGAGGTCCATGCCGCCTGGGCGCCAGAGAGCGGATATGGAGGTACTGCATCCTACTCTTTTTATGTCAAATCTACCTGGTAACGCAGATGCGGGGCACCCTCTCCCACACCTACGATAAACAGGAATTTTTCAGGGAGAAACCGGCATACTATCACCTGTCGCAGAATTTCAACCGCTCTGGGAGAATGGGATATGAACTTTGGATGCAGCAGCTTTTCCTGGAAAACAAAAGATGGCCGCCACCTTTTAGGCCGGACATATGACCAGCTTGGGGATCTGAGGGCCAACCGGGTTATCTGTGTCCCCAAAGGGTCACCCTGTCTGCCTGGGCTTCAGCCAGCCGGGCGGGAGGTCACGGCACACTATGGCTATACGGGCATGGCGGTGCTGGGATATGGGGAACCCATCCTTGTAGACGGCGTCAATGAGGCCGGACTAATGGGCGCGCTGCTCCACTACCCGGAGTACGCCATTTACCCACCAAAGCCCAGGCCGGACCAGATGGCGGTACATCCAGGCCGTCTGCTGGCATATCTCTTTGGCCTCTGTTCTGGGGTGGAGGAAGTCGCCGCTCTCTTACCCACCGTCGCACTGGTAGACGATCTCTCTCTGGGCAGCCCTCTGCCGGCCCACTATATCTTCAGTGATCGAAGCGGTGAGGCTGCTGTCCTGGAGCCCGACGCCGGCGGGCTGAAGCTCCACCGCCATACTATTGGAGTATTGACCAACAGCCCTGACTATCTCTGGCACAGGACCAATCTGCGGACCTATGTGGGGACCACCAACCTACCAAAACCGCCTCATTCCATCGCAGGGCATGAGATTCGCGCCTTCGGAGAGCGGCTAGGAGGTGGTTTTGGCCTGCCTGGGGACTATACCTCCCCCTCCCGATTTGTCCGTATGGCGTTTATGAAGGAGTTTGCCGTAGAAGGAATAGACGAATTGGACGGAGTATCCCGGATGTTCCGCGCCTTTTCCCCGGTGAACATTCCAGAGGGACTGTCCAGGACGTCCCCGGATGCCGAGGAGTATCAACAGACCCTCTGTATCTCAGTCATGTGCGCCGAAAGCGGCATCTACTATTTTTCCCCCGCGCAAAACCGACGCATCTCCGCCGTCCGACTACCTCGCGGCGCCGGGGCCATTCGACAGTTCCCTCTGGGGGAGCGCCAGGATGTGAATTATAGAAATTGAAAACCGCGCCCCCACAAGGTTAATACCTCGCAGGGGCGCTCTTTTTACGCGGCGATTACCATTTTTTCAATTGGAATCCCTCGCTCATACATCCTGACATAGATGTTCACACACTGTCGGTAGCAGGCGAAACACCGTTGGATTGTATTGGGATCGCTGTATGATTTCCAGAATCCACAGCAAGTAAAATTTTGTCCCCGGTTTTCGATGAAGCCTACCACATCCCTGAGGGGATAACCTAGAAATACACCAATCTCATGTGGAAAATCCGATTGGGCCGACAGGCGCTCCGCCAGCTGGTCCAGCATTTGCTCTGTCCCGCTCCCCCTGTACCCCATCCCCACCAGAAAACCGCGGCGATCCGTCGCTCCTAGGGACTGCTCTAGCTGGCTGCCGCGGTACACATATACCAAGGCGGAGCCGGCCTCTCTCCGCTCCAGCAGTATTCGGACAGACAGGCCGAGGACCTCCAGGCGCTGGTCCCAAAACCGCACCTTCTTCCGCACGTTCTCTAAGTCCTCCGCCGTAATACAGAACAGGCTGCCCGGCTTCAGGCCCGCCAGAGTAGGGGCGCACTGTCTAACTAACATTTCTTCAAATGTCCGATCCATGGGGCGTCTCCTTTCACAGGCAACTCGATAGTAGTTTTCCCCCGAACGGGTCAGATATCCGCTCGGAGGAATCTGTAAGGGAAAGCGGGGAGGGATCTAAATAAGCAGAACAGCGGGGTCCAGTCCTACCAGGCAGCCAGCTTTCTGCCCAGCTCCCGGCACTTCTCCTGGGCACTTGCATCAGGAGTCTCGTTGGCAATCAATCCATTTTCGTCGTAGAGATTGGCGCCATGCTCGTCACACCGCTTGCACCAATCCCGCATCCACTGTCCATCACCCCAACCATAAGATCCAAACAGGGCAATTCTCTTACCGTTCAGGAAGCTTTCTATCCCAGAGAACATGGGATCAAATTCCATCTCCTCCAACACCTCAGCCCCCATAGCGGGACAGCCAAAGGCCACTACGTTGAACTCAGAGAGACGGGCGGTGGAAAAATCGGCCGGCCCCATCAGCGTCACCTCAGCTCCGGCCTCTTTTGCCCCTTCCGCAATACAGTTGGCCATGACCTCTGTGTTCCCGGTGCCGCTCCAATAGACGATTGCTAATTTGTTCATACTTATGCTCGCTCCTTTACTTGAGGCATTCAGACAATGGTTTGTTCTCCGAAGTTAGATATAACTAACCTCCGTTTAAAAAAATAAGGTCCGCCCGTTTCGTGGTTAGTTTATACTAACTTCTTCTAAAGAATAACATAGTATATCTGATCTGTCAATCCCCTTTTCTAAAAAATTTACTTCTCCCCAGAACTGTTGACGACCGCTGAAAAATGACCATATTAGCCATGCATCCTCCTCCGCTCATAGAGCGTTTCTGTTTTGAGCAGAAGTTAGTTCTTTCTAATTTGTTGCTAAATCTCTTACGCATTTTTTGAAATACAAACAAATAGGAGAGGATTTTATGGTAAAAATCATACTGGGAATCGAAGTATGGCCCGCTCTATGTATGAGGCCCATATTAATGAGGCCAACTGTAAGGCCTGCCCCATCAAAAACCATCGGAAAGGCCTGACAGATGTCATCGTCGAGGAGACCCTGAATGATGATACCCTTTGGAATGCTGTGGCGCATGCTGGGTACCGCCTGCTGTCTATGCAGAGCGAGCCATATCAAAAAAGGGGGTGTTTTCGCAAAAGTCGCCAGCCACTGTCTTCCAACTTTTTCCGAGTCTGCCCTAGGCCCTTGCCCAGCAATTCCCAATTTAAATATTTTTCTCCGGCCATATGCGGAAGCAGATCTGTCCATCCCCCTCCGGTCCCTCCATTCTCGAATATTATATGAACGAATTGTATTTCTTTTATGAATTTTAGCACTCACCTCTTGACAGTGCTAAAGTTGGGATTATAATGGGCTTGAACCTTGAGAGAGGGGGCACATGATCCCCTCCCAAAAAGTTCCTCCAGCTCTCTCCAAGGGCCGAGCAAAGTATTCGTTATTTGAATGGAGGAATGAATTATGTCTAACAACAAGTATTTGGCCGAGCGTCTGTTTGATGACTTTTGGGGGGATGGATTTCCCACCGCTCCGATGTGGACTGGTCACGACCCTCTGTATGGCAAGCACGTTAAGAATCTGATGAAGACCGACGTACGGGAAACAGAGAATTCCTATGAGTTGGACATCGATCTGCCTGGCTTCCAGAAAGAGGAAATGACTGTGGAACTTCGAGACGGCTATCTGTCCATCCGTGCCGCAAAGGGACTTGACAAGGAGGAAAAGGACAAAAAAGGCACTTATATTCGTCAGGAGCGTTATACCGGCGCATGCAGCCGCAGCTTCTACGTTGGTGATGTGGAGCCTGAGGAGGTGTCCGCTAAGTATGAAGACGGTATCCTGAAGCTGACGTTGCCCAAGAAGGAAACAAAGGAGCTCCCCCAGCACAACCGGATTGCGATTCAGTGATTCGCGCGCTTCTTAAACTTCCATTTTTCTCTTGTACCTCTCAATACAATATCTAAAAGCCCTCTGCCCATTTTCAAATGGGCAGAGGGCTTTTAGATTATGAAAAAGAACACAAGGCTTTCCTCTGGCAGAATCCGCTTTTCGTCCTTTTTTCCAAAAAGGACATATGAAATGGACAATCAAACCTTAATCTGGAATGTTAAGATATATGACGGCACAGGGGGCCAGCCGATTGCCGGATGCCCCCCTCCGTTTCCGGCCACTCTCTGCCTGCCCGTTCCGCACTATTCAAAGATGGCCCGGGACAACTGCAGCGGCTGTTCGCAGCGGTTGTCGATATCCATTCCATTATCAGAGAAAACTCTGCCCTGGAAATCCGGTGCGATCTCCGTGGGAACCTTGTCCAGTTGCGCCGCAGTCCCGTTATTCCGGAACAGGTTGTATGGATTGGGAAAACTCACTTCGCCACCGCCATCGCTTTCATAATTTGTAACAGGCCGGAAGATCTATTTCTTCACTGCCGATTCTCTGGCGAACCTTTTTGGAGAGAAACAGTAAAGGAACGCTCAATGCGTTCCTCAGCACGTTAAGAAAAACTGGTCTGTATGCCATTGGCGAGATCGGGCTTTGTCCCTCCGCGCAGGGATGCCGCCGGGCTGCTTTCCCAGGTGGTCTCTGACTGCTGCGAGAGGATGAGCCTCCTCATCACTTCACCTTGAGTTCATCCAGTGGAACACAGTCTTTGGGGACAACCGGCTCATCGTCTCGCTCATTGGCCGACTCATCCACTACTCCCATATCATGATCTTCTCTGGAGAGAGCTACCGCTTCATCCAGTCTACGAGCCGTCAGACGAGTGGCGCGTGGTAAGAGCAGACTGTAGGATAAGATCGCCAGTAACTGCGCATTGCAAGGCTTGTGTTCCAATATTCTGCCTGCTAATTGTTCCAGATGGGACCGGCCTTCCTCCCATATGACGTTGCCTGCTGTGCGGATGTTTCTTTCTACAGCTTTCCAATTTGTCCGATACCTCTTTGCTACATCCGGATATACCCATTTTGTTACCAGCATCAGACGGTCCGGATGTTCCGCGCACAACTGTACTGCATAGGCAGTATAGAAGAAGCCTGTATAGTTGGCGGTGACACCAAGACGGTATAGCAGTTCATAGATCTCCATGACCTTCCTCCTCTGCAATGTCTTCCTCTGGTGGGTACGGAACTTTTTTAATCACTTCCGGGCAGTCTTTCTCTATCCCGTCTACAATTTTATCAATGGTATCTGCGGTTGGATTACCTTGTTCCGTGCGATACAGATAAAGATTGGACAGTGATATGTCAAAATCTAATGCTATTTCAGTATAAGTTTTTCCTGTGATTTCCTGATATGCTTGCAGGAGTTCAGAAATATAGCGTCTGACTCTTTTCGCCACAAAAATCTCTCCTCTCGATAATTATGGCAGAAATAGACGCTATGTGACAACTTATATATCGGAATTTTTATCCTCCGGCCATCTTCTTGAAAACGTGGAATTACTACTGAAGTACAAGAAGGGGATCTTCTCTGACCTGATGTTCCCATCCCGGAGCAAGCCGGAGCAGCCCATCGATCCGGGCTATGCGCGAAAGAGGCTCCAGATCATCCTGGAGAGCGCTGGGTGCAAGGGGGCAGATTCTTCCCTGTCTGTGGTAAAATTGTGTTCAAACGAAAAATCACCGCCGATTTGGCGGTGATTTTTCTTAAAAATGGTGGACCTGATCGGATTCGAACCGACGACCCCTACAATGCGAATGTAGTGCGCTCCCAACTGCGCTACAGGCCCATACTCAAATCTGGTCTTCACTATCTGTACAATTGATAGCAGGCTCCTTCTGGAACTATAGCCTGCCAAGCTTTATGATACATCACTTATGTGGCTTTCTTATTATATCAAAATTTTTCCCGTTGTAAAGCCCCAAAATTTCTTTTCTCCTTCTTCCGCTTTCAAGGCACCCAGGCCTCACGCACAAAAAGCAGATCCGCACTATCTTCGTTTTTGTCCAGAATCACTGCCAAAGTTTACAATTTGCTCTTTTTTATCCGTGCGGAGTGTGATATACTAATTAAGATTGTAAATCAATTCTCAGAGCATATCATACACAGAACCGAGAGGTGTTTATCCATATGAGCCTGTTTACCAAACTATTCGGCACTTCCTCCCAGCGGGAATTGAAGTCGATCTATCCCATCGCTGACAAGGTTGACGCCCTGGAGGACGAGTACAAAGCCCTCACCGACGCCCAGCTCCAGGCCAAGACCCCGGAGTTGAAGCAGCGGCTGGCCAACGGGGAAACCCTGGACGATATTCTGCCTGAGGCTTTTGCTGCCTGCCGTGAGGCTGCTTGGCGTGTTCTTGGGATGCGTCCCTACCGGGTCCAGGTAGTAGGCGGCATCGTCCTGCACCAGGGCCGTATCGCTGAGATGAAAACCGGTGAAGGCAAGACCTTGGTGGCCACCCTGCCCGCCTATTTGAACGCCCTGGCCGGAAAGGGCGTCCATGTGGTTACGGTCAATGACTATCTGGCCAAGCGTGACTCCGAATGGATGGGCAAGGTCTTCCGTTTCATGGGCCTTACCGTCGGCCTGGTCATCCACGGGGTCATGGGTGAGGAAAAAAAGGCCGCTTACCGGGCTGACATCACCTATGGCACCAACAACGAGTTCGGCTTTGACTACCTGCGGGACAACATGGCCATCTATTCCCAGGAGCTGGTCCAGCGGGGCCACGCCTTTGCTATCGTGGACGAGGTGGACTCCATCCTCATCGATGAGGCCCGCACCCCCCTAATCATCTCCGGCCAGGGAGAGAAGTCCACCCAGCTCTACACTGTGGTGGACCAGTTTGTCTCCCGGCTAAAATGCCAGCGCATCGCGAAGGTGGATGAAAAAGAGGAAGAGGACGCGGATATCGACGCGGACTATATCGTGGATGAAAAGGCCCGGACCGCCACCCTCACCGCTCCCGGCATCAAAAAGGCGGAGGCCTTCTTCAACATTGAAAACCTGGCTGATCCGGAGAACACCACCCTGTCCCACCACATCAACCAGGCTATCAAGGCCCGGGGCGTGATGAAGAAGGACATCGACTATGTGGTCAAGGATGGCCAGGTCATCATTGTGGACGAGTTCACCGGCCGTCTGATGTTTGGGCGCCGCTACAATGAGGGGCTCCACCAGGCCATCGAGGCCAAGGAGCACGTGGAGGTGGCCAACGAGTCCAAGACTCTGGCTACTATCACCTTCCAAAATTATTTTCGACTGTATGATAAGCTGTCCGGCATGACGGGCACCGCCATGACTGAGCAGGAGGAGTTCGGCACGATCTACGAGCTGGACATCGTGGAGATCCCCACCAACAAGCCTCTGGCCCGTATTGACGACCCCGATGTGGTATATAAAAACGAGGCGGGCAAGCTGAGAGCCATCGTGGCTCAAATCGAGGCCTGCCACGCCAAGGGCCAGCCAGTGCTGGTAGGCACTATCTCTATCGAGAAATCGGAAGAGCTGTCTGAGATCCTCAAGCGTAAGGGCATTAAACACAATGTGCTCAACGCCAAGAACCATGAGAAGGAAGCGGAGATCGTCGCCCAGGCTGGCAAATTTGGCGCTGTCACCGTAGCTACCAATATGGCTGGCCGCGGCACTGACATCATGCTGGGCGGCAATGCCGAGTTTTTGGCTAAGGCTGATCTGCGTAGGGCTGGCATGACCGATGAGCTCATCGCTGAAGCCACCGGCTTTGCTGAGACAGACAATCAGGATATTTTGGACGCCCGCAAGCAGTTCTCCCAGGCGGAGGCCAAGTACAAAGAGGAGATCCGGGATGAGGCGGACAAGGTCCGTCAGGCGGGCGGCCTGTTCATCCTCGGTACCGAGCGCCACGAGTCCCGGCGCATTGACAACCAGCTTCGTGGCCGCGCTGGTCGTCAGGGTGACCCCGGCGAGACCCGCTTCTTCCTGTCCCTGGAGGATGACATCATGCGCCTGTTCGGCTCTGAGCGGGTGATGAACATGATGGAGAAGCTGGGCGTGGACGAGGATACCCCCATCGACGCCAAAATGCTGTCCGGCGCCATCGAAAACGCTCAAAAGCAGGTGGAATCCCGGAATTTTCAGACTCGTAAAAACGTTCTGCAATATGACGACGTGATGAACACCCAGCGTGAGGTCATCTACAAACAGCGCCGCCAGGTCCTGGACGGTGAGGACCTACAGAATTCCATTCAGAACATGCTCCACTCTATGGTAGAAGGGGCTATCCAAGGCCATATGGGAGAACAGCGCCACATGACTGCCCAGGACTTCCACGAGGCCACTGCCCCCTTCCGCACCATGTTCCCTCTACCCCAGCTGTCTGACCAGGATCTGGAACAGTATGACGCCCAGGGGCTGGTAGAGTTGGTATCCAACACCGCCCGTGAGTTTTACGCCCAAAAGGAGCAGGAATTTGGCTCCCCTATTATGCGGGAGTTGGAGCGGGTCATTATGCTCCGGGTGGTGGACGAGTACTGGATGGACCACATCGACGCCATGACCGAACTGCGCCAGGGCATCGGACTGCGGTCCTACGCCCAGACTGATCCCGTGGTGGCCTATAAGAAGGAAGGCTACGAAATGTTCGAGGCCATGGTGGCCGCTATCCAGGAGGAAACGCTCCGCCGCCTGTTCCTGGTCCGCCTGCGCAAGAACGAAGAAGTCAAGCGGGAACGGGTGGCCAAAGTCACCAGCGAGAGCGGGGCCGACGACGGCACCGTCCAGAAGCGCCCGGTGAAAAAGGTCATCAAGATCGGCCGCAACGACCCCTGCCCCTGCGGATCTGGGTTGAAATGGAAGAAGTGTACCTGTAAGGAGTATCACCCCGATCAGCAGTAAGTCATTGGTATTTGGTCTGAAAGGAAAACAGCATAAGTAGCATTACCCAGAGCGGCTATCTCAAAAAAGCAAAAACGAGGCCCGGAACCGACGGTTCCGGGCCTCGTTTTTGCTTATTCTTTTCTCTCATCTACTCCCTGTTTTCTAATCCACGCCGTAGCGGCAGACAGCAGGGACAGCATGAGCAGGTTTGGCGGGATAAAAAGATTGACCGCTGGATTTGACAACCCAAACGCCACCAGAAAAAAGGCCAACAGGCCGGTGTACATCCCCCATGTCCCCCAGAAGCAGGCCAGAACAGGGTGCTTTTTACACCGGAGCGTCAGCCAGCCCCACACCCAGAAGGGCACACTGTATACCAATGCGTCGTCCAGCCCCCATCCCTTGAGGAAAAAAACCAGCATAAAACAGAGCAGTCCAAATACGATTAAAATCAGCCCGATTATGGTCCGCACATCTCGACGACTGTTTTCCCTCTGGATGACGACGGTGGGCTGGGATAGGTCTGCCGTCGGTTCCGCACCCCGGACCAGTTGGTCCAGGGAGGTTTCGAACAGCTCGCACATCTTGACCAGCTTATCCAGATCAGGCACACTGGCGTCTGTTTCCCACTTGGACACACTCTGTCTTGAAACCCCCAAGGCGTCGGCCAGGTCGGTCTGGGACAGGTGGTGGGCGGTGCGCTGGGCACAGATGCGCTCCCCCAACGTCATATGACATCAAACCTTTCCTATGAGATGGTCTCAGTTTACTCCAGTCGGAGGGGATATGTACACCAAGTTGGCTTGGAAAATACGCAACTGCCAGTTGCACCGTCCTCGCAAGCCCCACATCCCTCGCTTTGCCCATCGGCCAGCGCTCACTCATTCCGCTGTTCCTTCTCTCCAAACCGCGTCCACTTTGTTGGGCCGCAGTTTGAGGTCGCCTTCGGTATCCCAAAGCCAATGCTACGTCAATTTCGTTCCCACGCCGGGGATGAGACTGACCAGCCAAGCGAATGGGATGGACAGCAGGAAGAACACCAACGCAAAGAAGGGCACCGAGATCACCGGAGAGAAGTCCAGAACAGAAAACCCGAACCAACGGAACACCAGCACCCAGAGCTGATGAAACAGATAGATGCCAAAGGCGTAGGAACCAAGCTCATACACCGAGCGGCGGCGGGATCGCTCCTCGCTGATGCCCAGCACATAGCGAAACAGGGCACAGAGGGCCAAGGCGGTGAGGACCACATTGGGCGAAGTATAGAGATACCACAGCTCCCTTCCTCCCCCGAAAAGGGTATTCCCCATCAGGGTGAACACCATGCCCAAAATACCCAGGAGATAGAGGATAAACTCCGGCACTCGCCCGATGGTATAATGGCGCAGATACCAGCCCGCCACATAGCAGCCCACCCACCCCAGCACCAGATGGACCCGTAGGCGCTCCAGCTGGGCCGCGAGCAAGCTATTCGGATGGAAGGCCGACCACAGAGGGAGCAGAGAGGCAAAGAGGAAGCACAGAATCAGGAAGTACCGGATCTCTCCCCTGCTGGCAGACGAGGTAAACCGGTGGATCACCGGGTGAACCAGGTAGAGGCCAATGAGGGGGTAGAGCACCCAAAGGTGGTGGTAGGTATTCCCCTTAGCGGCGGATACCAGAGCGGCCCATACTCCCGACCAGGACAGCGCACCGCCCCCCAGCAGGTGGGCAGCCACCGCATACAGGGCCCCCCAGAATACCAGCAGGCACAAGGCCGGAAGGGCCAGTCCCAGCATCGACGAGGCGAGACGGGGCTTCCCCTCCTCCAGAGCGAACATCCCCCAAAGCATGAACAGGGCTGGGACCGTCCAAGATGTGAGGCCCTCATAGACGGACAAGACCTGCCATGGGCCGGAGCCCACGGCCACACCTCCCTGCCCCTCCTGAGCCAGCAGGAGCATGATGGCGCACAGCACAGTGAAGGCCCGGAAAAAACCGGGCCAGCCCAGATTGCGATCTCCCTTCGCCATCACTTTGCCTCCGGCACGATCTCGATCCAATACCCGTCCGGGTCGGAGATGAAATAGATGCCCATGGCGGGATTCTCAAAACAGATGCAGCCCATCGCCTTGTGCTTTTCATACATGGCGTCATAGTCGTCTGCGCGGAAGGCCAGGTGGAATTCGCACTCCCCCAGATCATAGGGTGTGGTCCGGTCCCGGAGCCAGGTCAGCTCCAGGGTGAAATCGCTGCCGGCCTCGTCCCCCAGGTAGACCAGCTTGAAGGAGCCGTCAGCTCCCTCCTTCTCCCGCACCGGGGTCAGATTCAGCGCCTGTTTGTAAAAGGCCAGGCTCCTGTCCAAGTCCAGGACATTGAAATTGAAATGATAAAATTTTGTCACGCAAATTCCTCCTTGATAGGGGCCAGCAGGCCCGGATACACTCACTTTGCCTTCTTATCGATCCATTCGGTTCTGAATTTCGAATAGACGATTTTCTGCTCGCTGTACAGTCCATAGTAGCCGGACAGCATATAGGCCACTCCGATACACAGGGCGTGGAGGGAAAGGCCCTCGCCCCCGAAAAGCTCAAAGGCCAGCATCAGGGCGCTCATGGGGCAGTTGGTAGCTCCACAGAAAACGGCCGCCATCCCCAAGGCCCCGGAAAAACCGTGGGGCAGTCCCAGCAGCGGTCCGGCCCAGGTACCAAAGGCGCAGCCGGTAAACAGGACAGGTACGATCTCTCCGCCTCGAAATCCGGCCCCCAGGGTAAGAGCGGTAAACAATATTTTAAGTAAAAAAGCCTCCGGAATGGTTTCTCCAGCCAGCATCCGCCGGATGACCGGGTCCCCCGCTCCGTTGTAGTCCTGATTGCCCACCAGCAGTGTCAGGGCCAGCACCAGCAGGGCCCCCACGGTCACTCGAAGCATGGTGCTGGGAAAATACTTCTGATACAGGCGGGGGGAGGCGTGCATCACTTTGCAGAACAGGATGGAAACCAGAGCGCACAGCACCCCCAGAACGGCTGTCTGGACCATAGTGGCGGGCCCCAACAGCGCCGCCGGACCGATCTCATACCCATGGCTGTGGATGCCGCAGAGCTGGGCTACCTGGAGGGACACCAGGGCGGCAGACACACAGGGGACAATGGCGGCGTAGTACATCACACCCACACTGACCACCTCCATGGCGAAGATGGCTGCCGTCAGCGGCGTGCCAAACAGGGCGGAGAAGGCGGCGGCCATGCCGCACATGACCATCACCCGGCCGTCCTTCTGGTCCAGCCTTATCTGCCGGCCCACAAAAGCGGCCAGGGAGCCGCCCAGTTGGAGAGCTGCCCCCTCTCTGCCGGCGGATCCCCCCACAAGGTGCGTGATGATGGTGGATAGGAAGATCAGGGGGGCGGTGCGCAACTTCATAGGCTCCGCCTCCCGCACGGCCACCAGCACCAGGTTTGTCCCCCGGTCCCGCTCCATGTGACAGATGCGGTAGATCAGTACGATGGACACACCACCTGCGGGCAGCAGCCATACCACCCGCGGCACCTCTCCCCGCAGCTGGGTGGCCCAGTCTATCCCATAGTAAAAGGCCACGCCCACCACGCCCACCAGCACCCCGATGGAGCAGGCGTACAGGAGCCACTTCAGGAAGGAGATTCCCTCCTCTATGTGCCCCCTGACCCGGTCTGACGGCTGATACACTTCTTTCTCCCCCCTGGAGCGGCCTACATACCACCTGCCGCTTCCCGCTCGATACTCCAAATTATATCATAGAACATCGGCTTTTGCATCGGTTTTTTCCAGTCTCCTGGCAAAAGCAGGGCCCCACACACCTCCCAATTACCCTTTGGACAGATTTTAGACATTTAGATATAAATAACCTCCCCCAGTCAAAATGACGAGGAGAGGTATCTGCGCCGATAACAACTGATAGAGAATTATTCAGCATCTTGATTCGCTGGAGTTTTTAATGTAATGCCGTATACCGTATTTATTTGTAGCGGGTCGCTTTCCGCTATCTCACCATTATAGTACACAACAATTTCATCGCCAACAGATATATCGGTATAGCTGTCTTTGTTTTCCACATCTAAAGAAACTTTACAACTTGCCCCGTTAGGATATCCCTGTGTATTGATATAGATGATAATTGCGTTATCTCTTACTTCTTCCACAGTTCCGGTAATACTTGGCTCATTTTCTATGATATAATTCATGGTTCGATTGTCGCAGCCCGCTAATCCTAATATGCAGACCAAAGTCAAAAAAAGTGCTGTCCATCTTTTCATATTCATACCCCATAAAATCCAGTTTATCTTTATATTTACTGTATCCTATTTTTCTGATTTATTCAATACTCAGTGAAAAGGACGGAGTAAAAACCCATCAGTCCAAATGTAAACAGGGAGCCCACACAGACGCCCCTTGCATAACGCTGATAGATGTGCTATCATTTATTTTATATTCTTATCTATTAAGGGGGAATTTCCGTGGTTGGGGACCATATATGGCCCATCCTATTTGCTGTTAGTCTGCTGGTCAACGTACTCCTGCTGGCCCGCAAGCCGCTCCTGAGGCTGCTTCGCCGTGAGGACGAGGTATCCGAGGACGAGATCATGGCCATGGTGGAGGAGGGCGAGGAGTCCGGCGCCATCCAGTCCAACGAAAAAGAGCTCATTGAGAATATCTTTGAATTCAACAACATCACCGCGGAGGATGTCATGATCCACCGCACCGACATGGTGACCCTGGCATTGGATGAGGAGGAGGACGTCATTCTGGACACCATCCGCCAGTCCGGACTGTCCCGATTCCCGGTTTATCAAAACGACGTAGACGATATTGTGGGTATTCTATCCACCCGGGAATATCTGCTCAACTTCCACCTGCCCGATCCCAAACCCATTCGTGAGCTGCTCCGCACCGCCTATTTTGTCCCCGAAAGTGTGCCCGCCGATGTGCTGTTCCGGGATATGCAGGGGAAAAAGACCCACATGGCCCTGGTGGTGGACGAGTACGGCGGAACCAGCGGCTTGGTCACTCTGGAGGACCTGCTGGAGGAGCTGGTGGGCAACATCTACGACGAATTTGACCCCCAAGAGGAGCAGGATATCATCCGTCTGGAGGACAACAAGTGGCGTGTGTCCGGCTCCGCCGACCTGGAAGAGCTGGCCGAGGCCCTTGACTTGGACCTGTCCGACGAGGACCTGGATTATGATACGCTGGGCGGCCTGGTGTTTTCCCAGCTCTCCGTCATCCCAGATGACGGCAGCCGGCCCATAGTGGAGGCCCTGGGACTGCGTATCCAGGTGGAGGAACTGTGTGACCGCCGGGTGGAGTGGGCGCTGGTTGAAAAACTGGAGCAGCAAGTCCCCACCGGAGAGCCAGCCCCCAATAAATGACCTTTCTTTCAGGCGGAATAGTCTTGCTCCAGGGCTGTTCCGCCTGATTCTTTTCCATCAACAGAAGGAGGAATTTCTATGGACGCCCCCATCCAGGCCGTCTCCCTGACCAGAAAGCCGGGCGGTCCACTGGCCCCCACCGCTCCCTTTGGGCTGGAGCGGGCCCGCACGGCCCAGCGATTTCACGCCAGCTTCCCCCAGTATGCCCCCACTCCCCTAGCCAGCCTGAACCGTCTGGCCGCCCATCTCGGAGTGGCGGCCATCCATGTGAAGGATGAAAGCCGGCGGTTCTCTCTCAACGCCTTTAAGGTGTTGGGCGGGAGCTACGCCATAGGGCGCTATATTGCCCGGGAGCTGGGGCTGGCGCCGGAGGATCTGACCTTCTCTCTGCTCACCTCCCCCCATGTCCGGGATTGGCTGGGCCAGCTCACCTTTGCCACCGCCACCGACGGGAACCACGGTCGAGGGGTGGCCTGGACCGCCGCCCAGCTGGGCCATCGGTCCGTGGTCCGGATGCCCAAGGGCAGCTCCCCGGAGCGGCTGGCCAATATCCGGGCTCTGGGGGCAGACGCCTCTGTCACGGACCTGAACTATGACGACACCGTCCGCCTGGTCCAGCAGCAGGCTCAGGAACAGGGCTGGGTAGTGATTCAGGACACAGCCTGGGAGGGTTATTGGGATATCCCCGCCTGGATTATGGAGGGCTACACCACCATGGCCCTTGAGGCGGTCCGCCAGTTGGAGGACCGCCCTCCCACCCACCTTTTCCTTCAGGCTGGAGTAGGCGCGATGGCCGGGAGCCTGGCCGCCTTTTTCGCTGACTTCTACGGCCAGGACCGTCCCAAAGTCGTCATCGTGGAGCCCCACCGGGCCAACTGTCTGTTCCATACGGCCCAGGCCAATGACGGCCAGCTCCATCGCGTGGATGGGGCGCTGGACACGATTATGGCCGGTCTGGCCTGTGGAGAGCCCTGCTCTATCTCCTGGGATATCCTGCGGGACCACGCGGACCATTTTCTCTCTGTTCCAGACTATGTGGCCGCTCAGGGAATGCGGGTGCTGGGCGCTCCCCTGCCCGGCGATCCCCAGGTCATCTCCGGTGAAAGCGGTGCCGCCACCCTCGGTCTTGTGACCGAAGTTCTGCGCCGAAAGGACCTGGCTCCGCTCAAGGAAGCCCTGGGCCTGGGCAAAGCTTCCCGAATCCTCTGCTTTTCCACAGAGGGGGATACGGACCGGGAAAACTACCGCAACATCCTATGGGACGGTCTGTGGCCCCACCCATCAAAATAAGGAAAAGGAATGGACGGCCCAAAGCCGTCCATTCCTTTTCCTTTCCTATCCTGCTATCCGCCGTGTTGATCACCCTCTCGACACGGTTCTGACGGAGGAACCCGTCAGCGTCACCTTGCTGCAGATACCCTCCTGACGAAAGCAATCGGCAACGGCAGGTTGGGCTTCTATCCTTCTGTTGACGCACTCCCCGGCTTGTCCTCCTTCAGTGGGATCAGGAAGGTAATGCGAGTCCCCACATCCACCCTGGACACTACCTCAAACCAACCGCCGTGGCGGTCCACGATCCACTTGGCGATGGACAGTCCCAGACCCGTCCCTCCGGTCTTTCTGTCGCGGGACTGGTCGGTGCGGTAGAATCGTTCGAAGATGTGGGGGATGCCATCGGGAGGGATCCCCATGCCCTCGTCCTGGACGGTCACTCTTGCATACCCCTGATTGTGGGACACCCGCAGATATACCCTGCCTTCGGGTGGGCTGTACTTGAGGCTGTTGTCCATCAGGATGCGCAGCAGCTGCTTCATCAGCCCCGGATCGGCGTATACTCTTACCGGCTCTCCCTCCCAACAGGGAATGAGAAGCCGGTCAGGATGAATCATCTCCTCCTCCCGCAGCACCTCACCGGCCAGGGCTATCAGGTCCACCCGCTCCCTCTTCACCGGCTGGGAATCGTTATCCCCCCGCGCTAAGAAAAGGAGCTGCTCCACCAGCCGCTCCATGGCCTGGGCCTCGGAGCGGATGGCGTCGATGGACTCTTGAAGGGCCTCCGGGTCCGACTTGCCCCACCGGTCCAGCAAGGCGGCATATCCCTGGATCACCGCGATGGGGGTACGCAGCTCATGGCTGGCGTCGGACACAAACCGCATCTGGGCGCTGTACGCCTGGTTCACCCGGTCCATCATCTCGTTGATGGCCTGGGCCAGAGAGCGCAGCTCCTTCTGGGTCGCGGGCAGGTCGATGCGGCTGTCCAGATGGGTGGCATCGATCTTATCCAGCTTGTCAGCCAGGCTCTCCAGCTCCCGTTTAGACATGTGCGTCATGGAGTTGAGGCGGGCCGCGGTGGCGGCTAGGTCCTGGATAGGCCGGAGCACCTTTCTGATCGACCGCTTATTGCGGAACAGCCCGGTGACCAGGGACAAAAATTGGCATATCAGCAGAACGACTCCCGCCCAATAGCCTGTCCCGGCGATGCCGGACAGATCCACTGTGATGGCGTAGGGCTGGTCCCCATAGTACAGCTCAATGGTGTAGTAGCTGGTCAAATCCCACATACGGTAGCCATCGGCGGTCTCCTGGGCCACCGCCCCCGGCAGCCATGAGAAGCTGGAGGACGGCTGGCCCTCTGGCGGACGGTCCAGAGGGGTGATGGTATAGTCCCCCTTCTCCATCCAGGGGATGGCCTCCACCGTCGGGACACCCCGTTCCTCCACCAGAGCCGCCACGCCGGCGCACCGGTTCTCCGCGTAATAGAATACGCCCGCAGTGGCCATGGCCGCCAGCAGCAGATCCATCACCAGAAAAATCGTAAGCTGGCGCAGGAAAAAGCCGAAATTTAGCCGAAATACCAGAGAGGAATCCCGAGCGGCGGCAATGGGGTCCGCCGGCGGGGGGGATTGAAAACGGTGCTTTTTCCGGGCCATAGGCACGCCTCCTCTCTGTGCGGTCTGTTCTTTTCAGGGCCTGTACGCACCCATTTTCTCTGTAAAACGGGATGGGCCGTGATTCAGACCCGTGGCGCACGGCCCCTCAGCAGTCCTTCATCCAATCCCGAATAGCCTCAAGACGCTCAAAGGCGACGCGGCTCCCGCCCTTTACCAGCAGATCCAGCTGGGCCTGCTCCTCAGGGGTACGGCGGTTGCCCTTGTCTTGCAGGGATTCCCGCAGAGATTTTGTGGCCATACCCACCATCCTACGCTTCAGCCAGCTCACTTTCTTAGGGGCCCAGCCCCCCTGCAAATAAAAAATAGGGGCGTTTGGCACATAGTTGGCTCTGGAGATGGTTTCCAGCACCTGCCGGCCAGAGGGGGAGAGCCCCACGCCGCACACACCCCTGACCTGATATCGCTTCACCGCCTGGTCCACACCCTCGATGTGGCCTGCCATCAGGGGACCCATATAGAATATCTCAGTACCTGACTCCAGACTGCGCTCCGCCTCAGTGACGCTGTACACCTTTATTTTTTCCGCTCTGCCCAGCATTTCGGCATATTCCCTGGTAAAGCCGGTGTTGGAACGGTAGACGATGACCATGGCTCTCTCTCCTTTTTCTCCTGACGGTATGGCGGGTCGCGCCCCTTACTCCTCTTTGATCACATAGCCCACGCCCCGGACCGTGTGAATCAGCTTGATGCCGAAGGCCTCATCAATCTTGCTCCGGAGAAAGCGGATATACACGTCCACCGAGTTTGTCTCTCCCACAAAGTCAAAGCCCCAGACACTGTCCAGCAGGGCCTCACGGGTCAGGACCCGGCCCTTATTTTCCAGCAGGTGGCGGAGCAGGTCAAACTCCTTTTTGGTCAGCTCCACCTCCTGGCCCCTCACTGTCACCCGGCGGCTCTCCACCTCCATTGCAAGGGGACCGACGGCCAGCATCTGGCTGTCCCGGCCACTCTTGGTCCGCAGGGCCGCCCGGATGCGGGCCAGCAGCTCCTCGATGGCGAAGGGCTTTGTAATATAGTCGTCCGCGCCAGAGTCCAGGCCGGACACCTTATCCACTACGCTGTCCCGGGCGGTAAGCATGATGACGGGGACCTGACTCTCCCGCCGCAGGCGGCGCAGCACCTCCATGCCAGACAGCTGGGGCAGCATGATGTCCAGCAACACCAGGTCAAACGCCCCGCTCAGGGCCAGCTCCAGCCCCTTTCGGCCATCAAAGGCTTTCTCCACAGAGTACCCCTCATATTTCAGCTCCAGCTCCACCATGCGGGCCAGCTTCTCCTCGTCCTCCACCAGGAGGATGTGCTCCGCCATCTCCATCACCTCAGACCTTTTTATTCTTCCCGCTCTTTGTTCCGGTCCTGTCTGCCCGGCTCATCCGAGTGCCAGTCATGCTTCAATTCCTCCATGACCTTGTGCCCAATGTCGGCGGCGGTATCGGCCACCGTGCCCATCATGTCATTCAGCTCGTCCCGCTCCAAGTCCGGGCCGGAGAAGCGGTACCGAAAGCCCAGGAACAATCCCAGCACCAGAGCGGGCAGCACCACCCAGGGGGCGCAGATGACCAGCAGGACCAGGATCAACACCGGCAGGGCCGTGACCGGCTTGTCTTTTCGCCAGATCTCCAACTCATTTTCGATCAGCCAGCGGCGCAAGGTGTGGAGCAGGCCCCTGACTGCCCCTCTCTCTGGCTTTACCACGACGACTTCCATACTGCCGCCCTTTTTCTTTTTCTCTTTCTTTTCCTTCTGCTCCCCACCCTGAGAGGCGCTGTCCGCGGCGGAGGCGGGCTGGGGGGAAGTTCCCCCCCTGGTGGAGTAGTAAGCCCCCTCGGGCCGCGGGATCATTCCCCTCTCCTCCAAATAGATCAGGGCGTCCAGCAGGTTGCCTCCGCTGTACTCCAAAGCCTCCTTGGCCTGGGCGTAGCTCACATCCGCCTTTTCCCGCAGGCGCTCCACCTGCTCCAACGTGATATCCATGATGGGAACTCCTTTCCTCCGGAGTGGTCATTTTTTCTCTATGGTCAGGATACCACACCAGTGTTGAAAGGGAATTTACCGATCCTTAAAGTTTCATTAAAGAACGCACCCTTTGGCTGTCTTGCCCATTGGATTATACTATGATATAATGATATCCGCAACCAGAAGTCGAAAGGAGGAGCGCCCATGGACCTGAAAAAAAGAATGATCTCGCTGCTGCTGTCCCTGGTCCTGTGCGGGGCAGTCTTTGTCCCCCCCGCCTCCTCCGCCTCCTCCACGGTATACTTCACTTCCATCAACGACAATTTACGCCCTTTGACCGCGGACACCATGCCTACCTGGTCCGGCGGCGTCCTCTATGTGCCCTATACGGTCTTTCTGGCCCAGTACAACGGCGGCTTCAAGCTGGTGGATGTGGATTACAGCTATATTCATACCAGCACCACCCACAAGCTCACCCTGTACACGTTACAACAGATGCTCACCTTTGATCTGAAAAACGGCACCTGCCGGGAGGAGATCTCCGGTGAGAGCTATCCCGCTCAGGCCATCATGCGAAATGGCATACCCTACCTGCCTGTGGTCATGGTATGCAACTTCTTCGGTCTGGATTTCTCTTATACCGCCTTCAGCCAGGGCTACCTGGTCCGCATCAACAACGACTCGGTGGTCCTGTCCGACGCCAAGCTGATCGACGCGGCCAGCAACCTGATAAACCGCTACCTCCGTGAATATAACCAATCCATCAATCCCGCTCCCGATACCACTACTCCCACATCCCCTCCCACCGAGCCGGATGAGTCCAATACCACGAACGTATCCACCTATCTGGCCTTTCTCTGTAAGGATGGCCATGGACTCGATCAGATTCTGTCTGCCCTGGACAGCGCGGGCAATCAGGCACTATTCTTCTTTACCCCAGAGGCCCTGGAGCAGGAGGATGACCTGGTACGGCGGATTCTGGGTACTGGGCACAGCGTCGGTATCCTGGCGGATGGAGGAACCCTGGACCAGACCCGCGCGCTGCTGGAGGAGGGCAACCGGGCTTTGGAGCATCTGGCCTACACCCGGACCACGGTGGCGTATGTCCCTGACGGCCAGCGGGAGCTGCTGGAGCTGGAGGGGTGGGTGTGCTGGGACCAGACCATGGCCCTCTCCCCATCTGGTACCGTGGGCCCCAACACCTTCGCGGTCAACACCCTCAACCGCCTGGAGGGCCGTACCAGGACTACTTATCTGACTTTAGAGGGAGGGGAAAATACCGCCCGAATCCTGTCCGCGCTGCTGCGTCAGCTTCGGTACGAGCATTTCGTGGTATATACCCCGATGGAGACCAGACTATGAGAGAGATCGACCTTCGTCATACATATTCCGCCGCCGGGAAGGAGGCCCTTCGGGCCAGGCAGGTCCGACACCTGGAGGCCCGGTTGCGGGACTTTGGACCTGACGGCCCGGAGGTGTTGGAGGCGGACCAGGCATCTGGAACCATATTCGCCCGTTTTCCCGGCCGCTCCACGGAAAGCGTGGTTGCGCGGTTGGAGCGGGACCACGGCATTTTGGTGGACCTGGAGGGGGATCGGGCGGTCTTTCACCTCTCTCCCCAGGTAAGCTTTGAAGCTCTGGACTATGTCTGGGGCTGCCTGTTCCAGATATTGGAGTGATATCCCCCTATCTATGGAAAAAGCCGCGGCTCTTAGGCCGCGGCTTTTGGGTTATCTGGCTTTCAGCATCCGGCTCGCATTTAAGATGGCGATGACAGATACGCCCACATCGGCAAAGACAGCCATCCACATATTGGCCCGGCCAACGGCGGACAGCCCCAGCACTAGGAATTTCACCCCCAGAGCGAACACCACATTTTGCCGCACAATGGTCAGCGTTTTCCGGGCGATGCGCACCGCCACGGGCAACTTGCGCAGGTCGTCGTCCATCAGGACCACATCGGCCGCCTCGATGGCCGCGTCAGAGCCCAGGGCCCCCATGGCCACCCCGATGTCCGCACGGGACAAGACGGGGGCGTCGTTGATACCGTCCCCCACAAAGACCAGGTTCTCCTTTGGGCCTTTGGAGCGGAGCAGATCCTCCACCCGCTCCACCTTGTCCCCAGGCAGAAGCTGGGCAAAGAACTGATCCAGCCCCAACTGATCCGCCACCGCCTGAGCGGCCCCCTGGCTGTCGCCGGTGAGCATGACAGTCCTTCGGACCCCGACCTGCTTGAGCTCCCGCAGAGCCTGGGCGGACCCCTCCTTCACCTGGTCGGAGATAACAAGGTGTCCAGCGTATTCCCCTTCCACCGCCACATGGATGACGGTCCCAGGGTGTTGATGGTCCGTGGTCACCGGAATATTCTCCAAGTCCATCAACTTCTGGTTCCCCGCCAGCACCTCCCGGCCGTCCACCTTGGCCCGGACCCCGTGGCCGGCGATCTCCTCCACGTCGCAGACCCTATTCTGCTCTGGAACACCGCCCCAGGCCTTGACGATGGACCTGGAGATGGGGTGGGTAGAGAACTGCTCTGCCAGGGCGGCGGTTTCCAACAGCTCCTCTGGAGCGCAGTCTTTGGGGTGGACTCCGGTGACAGCAAAGGTGCCCTTAGTCAGAGTGCCTGTCTTGTCCAGCACCACGATTCCGGTATTGGCCAGGGCCTCCAGATAGTTGCTCCCCTTCACCAGGATACCCTGCTTGGACGCTCCGCCCAGCCCGCCAAAAAAGGACAGGGGAATGGAGATGACCAGGGCGCATGGGCAGGATACGACCAGGAAGTTCAGGGCACGGGGGACCCACACCCCCCACCGGCCAGTCAGCAGGGAGGGAAGCAGCCCCAGGGCCAGGGCAGCAAAAACCACAGCAGGGGTATAGTACCGGGCAAATTTGGTAATAAAATGCTCCGCCTGGGCCTTTTTCTCGCTGGAGTTCTCCACCAGGTCCAAGATACGGGCCACGGTGGACTGTCCGTAGGGCTTACTCACTTTCACATGGAGCAGGCCGGACAAGTTGACACAGCCCGATATCACCTCATCCCCCGGCTCCACGTCCCGTGGCAGGGACTCGCCAGTGAGAGCGGCGGTGTCCAGAGCGGAGCTCCCTTGGGTGACAGTCCCGTCCAATGGCACCCGCTCCCCCGCCTTGATAACGATGATATCATCCACCTGGACCTCCTCCGGATCCACCTGGACCAGTTGTCCCTCCCGCTCCACATTGGCGTAGTCCGGGCGGATATCCATAAGCTCGGAGATAGACTGGCGGCTGCGGCTGACGGCCACGTTCTGGAACAGCTCGCCCACCTGGTAAAACAGCATCACTGCCACGCCCTCGGCGTATTCGCCCACTGCCATAGCACCCACGGTGGCGACAGACATAAGGAAGTTTTCATCAAAGACCTGGCCGTTTTTAATATTGCGCACAGCTCTCCACAGTACATCCCAGCCAATGACCAGATAGGGGATCAGAAACAGGTACAGCCTGGGGAATGCGTAATAGGGTTCGCCAGCCTCATTCACCAGGGGCTGACCGAAATAAGGCCACATATTAAATGGTACCTCGATCTCCGGCAGCAGGGCGGCGGCGGCCAGCAGGACAAAGCTGAAGATAATACGCCAGAGCGTCTTTTTCTGCTTTCTTGTCATGGCGAAAGCTCCTCTCACAGGGATATGGACATGGGTGGCCTTAGGCCGCCTCACGTTTATTTCAGTACAATCTCGCAGTCGGGTTCTACTTTTCTGCACACCTTGACCGCCTCCTTGACGATTTGATCAAAACGGGCATCGTCCCCCTCTATGGTCATTTTCTGGGTCATAAAGCTGACAGAGGCGGAGGTAACGCCGTCAATCTTCTTGATGGCCTCCTCCATCTTAGCGGCACAGTTGGCACAGTCCAGGTCAATCATCTTATACGTCTTTTTCATTGTATACTCTCCTTTTCTCGATCCATTGGATCGCGGCATACAGGTTACTCCTCGATATGCTCCATTCCCTGGCTTAAGATGCGGACTACATGTTCGTCCGCCAGGGAATAATAAACTGTCTTGCCCTCCCGGCGGAATTTGACCAGCTTGCTGCTCTTCAGCACCCGGAGCTGGTGGGACACGGCGCTCTGGGTGACCTCCATGAGCTTGGCGATATCACAGACGCACAGCTCTCCCTCCAGCAAGGCGTACAGGATCTTGATTCGGGTGCTGTCCCCAAATATTTTGAACAGCTCCGCCAAGTCATACAGCTCCTCATCCGGGGGGAGCAGGGCGCGCACCTGGTCCACCGCGTCCACATGGACCCGGTCCTCCTGGCAGCAGGGGATAACTTCACGCTCCATTCTCTCATCTCCTTTCAATATATGAACATCTATTCATATGTTGATATTATAATAGCGTACCGCTCCTCTTTTGTCAAGAGGCCGGGGGAAATTTCATTTCCTGTCTTTCCAACAAAAATCTTGCTGTTCAGACAAAAACAAAATATAATGGATCTGTTAAATATTTTTTCTCTACCAGGGAACTTTTTTCTTCCGCCCTCGTCAAACTAGTCGTAATCCCCATCAGGGGAACCCCATACCATCCCCAAGAAAAGGAGATCAATACCATGAAACGACGTGTATTCGCTCTGACTTTGGCGCTGTCCATGGTCCTGCTGGCCGCCTGTGGTCCCAAGGGGGAGGATAACTCCTCCGGCAATCAGTCCTCTTCTACTGGCAGCAATTCTGACATGAGCACTATGGCCCCGGACGGCTCCACCTCCATCCCCGACAGCTCCGCTCCGGATGCCTCTCAGCCGGACGGCAGCCAGCCGGACGGTTCTGGGAGCACCTCCTCTGATAGCTCCCAGCCCCCTGTGGACGAGCCCCAGGCACAGGCCTCCCTGTCCCTAAACCGCAGCGACTTTACCCTGTTCAAGGCGGGAGCCACCTTCCAAATGAAGGCCAAGGCTAATCCCGCCGGCGGTGTTCTGGCCTGGAAATCCAGCGATGAGTCTGTGGCCACTGTGTCTGACAAGGGCCTGGTCACCGCTGTGGCCGTTGGAAACGCCACTATCACTGTTACCGACAGCGAAACGGGCCTGACCGCCTCCTGCATCGTCCGGTGCAACTGGGAGGAACAGAAGCCCGAGGAGGGTGGCCCCGCAGATGGCAGCGATTCCTCCAGCGGCAGCTCCTCCGGCGATACTTCCACCCCTGCCGGCAACGTGGACCTATCCGCCTTTGCTAGCGATATCATGGGCCAGTATGAGTTTGGTATGCTCCAACTCTTAGACGCCGATCTGATGGAACAGCTCTATCCTGGCATGGGCGCGGTAAGCGCGGAACAAAAATTGATCTATGGCACACTGATGACCATGAACAACGGCGAGTTCGGCCTGGTCCAGGTGAAGGACAGTAAGGACGTGGATACTGTGAAGTCCATCTTCCAGACCCGGATCGATGGTATGATCAACGGAGGAGCCTGGTATCCCGAACCCACCCGGATCTGGACCGAAAACTCCCGTGTTGTCAGCAACGGCAACTATGTCATGATGGTTGTCCATGAGAACTGCGACGCCATCGTAGACGCCTTCAACGCCCTGTTCTGATTCGAAGCAAAAGTCCCTATCCCCAGCGTTATAATCCATATGATCCCACGGCGGACGACAAGTCGTCCGCCGTTCCTTTAAGGAGTGTTGCTCATGGTCTTTTCCACCCCTACCTTTTTATTTTATTTTCTGGCGCTCACTCTGCTGATCTACTACTTGGTGCCCCGAAAGTTCCGGAACGTAGTAATCCTGTGCGCCTCTCTGTTTTTCTACTACTGGGGGGAGCGGGTCTATGTCGTCATCATGTTCCTGTCCACCGCCATCGACTATACCCACGGCCTGCTGGTAGAACGCTGCAAGCGGAGGGACAACGATAGGGGTGCCCGGATGGCGGTGGCCTCCTCCATCGTGTTCAACCTGGCCCTGCTGTTCTTCTTCAAGTACTGGGACTTTATCGCCGCCTCTCTCCAGTCGGTCGGGCTGAACTTCATGCCGGTGCTGGGTATCCACCTGCCTATCGGTATCTCCTTCTATACCTTCCAAACCATGAGCTACACCATCGATGTGTACCGGGGAGATGCCCGAGCGCAGCGATCCATCCTTAACTTTGGCACCTTCGTCACCCTGTTTCCCCAGCTCATCGCCGGTCCCATCATCAAGTATAAGGACCTGGGAGACCAAATCGATCAGCGGGACTGCACTGTGGACAAGTTTGCCTCTGGCGTCCAGATGTTTATGATCGGCCTTGGCAAAAAGCTGCTCATCGCCAACAATGTGGGGATGCTGTGGGACAGCTATAAGACCATGGCGCTGGCGGACCTGACCGTGGCGGGGGCTTGGCTGGGTGTGCTGGCCTTCACCTTCCAGATCTACTTTGACTTCTCTGGCTACTCCGACATGGCGGTAGGCCTGGGCCGGATGCTGGGCTTTGAGTTCCTGCCCAACTTCAACTACCCCTATATTTCCAAGAGTATCACCGAGTTCTGGCGGCGGTGGCACATCTCCCTGTCCACCTGGTTCCGGGAATACCTGTATATCCCCCTGGGGGGCAACCGCTGCTCCAAGGGCCGCTGGATGTTCAACCTGTTCGTCGTGTGGGCGGCCACCGGCATCTGGCACGGGGCCAGTTGGAACTATCTCATCTGGGGACTGTATTTCTTTGCCCTTCTGATGGTAGAAAAGTTTTTCCTGCTGGATGCGTTGAAAAAGGCCCCAGCCCTGGTGGGCCATGTCTATACCATGTTTTTTGTCCTTGTCAGCTGGGCTATCTTTGGCATCGAGGACGCCTCTCGGCTGGGCGGCTATCTGAAGGTGATGTTCGGTCTGGGGGGCGCTCCTCTGGCGGACGGCACTTTGGGCTACTATTTCATCAGCTATCTGCCCATCCTGGCGCTGGCGGCCCTCTCCTCCACCCCTCTGGGCGCAAAACTGTACCACAGGCTCCCTCAGCGGGCAGCGCAGGTAACAGGTGCCGCCGCCATCATAGCCGGCCTGTTGGTGTGCACCGCCTATCTGGTGGACGGCACCTACAATCCCTTCCTCTATTTCCGTTTCTAAGGAGGCGCAGACTATGTCAAACAAGTACAACAAGTTTATCACTGCCCTGTTCTGCACCTTCCTTGGCGGGATGCTGGTGGTCAGCACTCTCCTGCCGGACAAGGAGATGTCCGAGCTGGAGAACCGCTATCTCCAGAAGCCGCCCAAATTCAGCGTGGAAACAGTCACAGACGGCACCTTTATGGAACAGGCCGAGGACTATGTGGCCGACCATATCGCCGGCCGGGACTTCTGGGTGGCCGCCAAAGCCTGGTGTGAGCGTCTGTCCGGCAAGCGGGAGAACAACGGGGTCTATTTCGGTAAGCAGGACACCCTCCTGAACCGGGTGGATACCCCCGCCTGGGAGGATACCCCCGCTCAGGCGGGCGTTTCTACCAAGCAGGGGCTTCTGACCCGCCTCGGCTTTGTGGACACGCTGGCAGGCAATGTGTCTGTCCCGGTGTACCTGGGCATCATCCCCTCCTCCTCTGCCATCTGGGCAGACCGCCTGCCCGCTGGTGCGCCCACAGCGGACGAGTTTTCCCTCATTGACCAGATGTATTTTCAGAGCGGGGCCTCTACCATCGACATGGCAGGCGCTCTGGCCGCCCACAGCGGCGAGGACATCTACTACCGCACCGACCACCACTGGACCAGCCTGGGGGCCTTCTACGGGGCCAACGCCATCTTTGAGGCTATGAGTCTGGATCCGCTGGATCTGGATGATTACCAGAAGACTACGGTCACTGACCAGTTCTTCGGCACTACCTTCTCCACCTCCGGAGTTCGCTGGGTGGCCCCTGACTCCATCGATACCTATGTGTCTGGCGAGGGGCTGAAGGTGACCTCCTGGTTCGGCTCTGAGCCCAGTGAAGGCAGTCTATATGTGGACAGCTTTTTAGAAGTGAAGGATAAATACTCCTACTTCCTGGGGGGGCGCCAGCCCCTGTGCGTCATCGAGAACCCACAGGTAGATGGCCCCAAGGTGCTGGTCATCCGGGATTCCTACTCCGACTCCCTGGCTCCCTTCCTGACGGAGCGATTTTCTGAGGTTCACCTCTTTGATCCCCGGAACAATCTGAGCAGCGTGAAGGACTATGTAGCAGACAACGGCATTGACTCGGTGCTTGTGCTCTACTCTTTCTCCAATTTTGCCACCGACCAGAATCTTTTTGTTCTGGGGCGGTGATTTCCGGGCCGGGACATTGGGACGTCCCGGCCTTGTTTTTTTCCACCCGCTCTGATAAGATAATCCCAACAGGAGGTGAGTGGCATGACAAACTGGGACAGCAGGGCACTGGCGGTCGTCCAGCAGTTGAGGCGGTCCGGCCATCAGGCGGTGCTGGTGGGGGGCTGCGTCCGGGACAGCCTTCTGTCCATCCCGCCCCATGACTACGATGTGACCACCTCCGCCCTGCCTTGGGAGATACTGTCCTGCTGCGCCGGCTTTCCATGTCTGAATACCGGTCTGAAGCACGGCACGGTCACTGTCCTGTCCGACGGCCTCCCTGTGGAGGTAACCACCTTCCGCCGGGAGGGGAGCTACTCCGACCACCGGCATCCGGACCAGGTGGAATTTACCAGCGACCTCACTGATGACCTGGCCCGCCGGGACTTCACGATCAACGCCATGGCCTGGGGTCCGGAGGGACTGATCGACCGGTTTGGCGGTCAAGAGGATTTGAACGCTCGGCTGATCCGCTGCGTAGGGGATCCGGACCGGCGAATGGAGGAGGACGCCCTGCGGCTCCTCCGGGGACTCCGGCTGGCCGGTCAGCTTCGTTTTACCATCCACCCGGACACCGCCGACGCCATCCACGGACACGCTCCCCAGCTGTCCATGGTGGCTTGGGAACGTATTTCCGCTGAATTTCTCCGGCTACTCTGCTCCCCCGGAGCGGAGCAGGTGTTGTTGGATTTCCACGACGTAGTGACCCAAATTCTTCCGGAGCTGGGCCCTGCGGTGGGCTTTGACCAGCGTAATCCCCACCACCGCTGGGACGTGTATACCCACAGCGTCAAGACGGCTGCCCTGGTCCCCCCCTCCCCCGCTCTCCGACTTGCCGCCCTTCTTCATGACGTGGGGAAGCCCGCCTCCTTTTTCCTGGATGAGCGGGGCATCGGGCATTTCTATGGCCACGACCGCCTGGGCGTACCGCTGGCCGAGCGGGCTATGGCCCGCCTTCGCCTGGACAACGCCACCCGGGAGCGGGCGGCCATCCTGATCTCCCGCCATCACCTGCCGGTGGAGCCTACCCGGCGGTGGGCCGGCCGGTGGCTGTCCAGGCTGGGAGAGGAGTGCTTCTTCCAATTGCTGGCTCTCAAAGGGGCGGACGCATCCGCCTGTGCCCCGCCGCTCAAGGCGGAGGAGTCCGCTCCGCTGGAGCGGACGGAGGCGCTGGGGCGGCAGTTGTTGGAGGAAAATGCCTGTCTTTCCCTCCGGACTCTGGCGGTCAACGGGCACGACGCCCTGAAGTCCGGTCTGGCCGGTCCCCAAATCGGACAGGCTCTGCACGAGCTCCTGGACCAGGTGGCCCAGGGAGAGCTGCCCAACGAGCGTTCCGCCCTTCTCTCCGCCCTGGAGAGGTATCTTTCCCCATAAAAAATCCGCCCACGCATCGGCATGGGCGGATTTTTTATTGATCTTATGGACGAAAATTGTCTGATAACTTCTTGCAAGTATTTATTGAAGTGAGAAAAAAGCCTGTATTATCAGCGGTTTCCCCATTTTCGCTTGTATCTTCTCATATCGCCGTATAAGTTGATTTTATAGAGTTGAGCACCATTTAGCACCACAAATAAGGCAATACACAGAAGCATTGGGTGATGTTATCACTCCCCCAAAAGCAATTTGGGACAACCTTATTTTACACTTTTATGTTACGCATTAGAGTTTTAATAATCCTTATAAGGAAGGCATTATAGTCACTAAAGCTGATAGGGCAATGTTTTTATACCTTTTCCCTCAAAACCGCTCTTTAACTGCGTAATATTTCAAAGCAAGTTGCTACCTGTTCAGATTATCCTTTCCTTTGTGAAAAGTCCCGTAGCAAGCATAGGAAAGGGGACCCCTTTCCGTAAAAATCACTCGTTTTCGTCTATGACAGAAAGAGAGATTTTTGATTGTTGAGAATATTCCAAACCCAGCCCAAACTATAAGTTTTTTACTTCTTTATTTCCTTTAAAATCCAAACAATTATATTTTCAATAATCATAAAAAAGCTAAACCATATTGATTTTTCAAAAGCATAGAAAAAATCAACTTTTGTCCATCCGCTATTTCCAAAAATACCAAAAGTTTCTTGTAAGAAACTATGTGATGAAATCCCATCCTGTAATTCAGGAATTAAACAATAGGCAAAATTAAGGCCTAAATCAATAGAAACAAAAATTGCTAAAACTAATACAATCAAAGATACTATTTGCGTTTTTCTCATAAGATTTTCCTCCATAAATTTAAAGTGGTCGCTTTGTATAGAAATATTATAGCCCCCATATATAAATTTTTCTATTACATTCCTCATTTGTACGAAATAGCAGAGCACTCCACACTCGTCAACAGTCGAGATGAACGGGCTTCGCTCGCTGTTGGCAAGCACGTCCATCCCTGCTTATGTGGCAGACAAGAGAGTGAAAGCAAAGAATAATTTCGCCCTCGTATAGTATGGTTTTCTTATATCTGCCTGTATCATTTTATATCGTTATAGAAAATCCAGGCACCATTTGGGTACCAAAGTGGCAAGAATTTTAGATTTTATAAGTGTCCTAATGGGCCGGAAAGTCCTGTATTTACAATGGTTTTCATAGTTCAAGACTTATGGATAACAAAAAACAAATTAAAGTTTTATACACAATTAGCTTACCTCTCCTTGAAATAGTTCCTGGTGATCCGGGCCACCACTCCCGACAGGGCTAGAAGGCCCACCAGGTTTGGAATCGCCATCATGCCGTTCAGGGTATCGGCGATATCCCACATCAGTTTGCCGGAGCCGGTGGCTCCCACGAGGCAGACTAAGGCGAATACAGCTTTGAAAAGAGCCTTGACCATCTTGCTGTCATGGGTCAGATAGCCCCAGCACTGCTCGCCGTAGTAACTCCAGCCCAAAATGGTGGAGAGGGCAAAAAAGAGCAGGCTGATTTGGATGACCACGCCCCCTATGGTACCAGGCAGGATCGTGTTGAAGGCGGCCACTGCGGCGGCGCCATTGGAGGTATAGCTGTCCAGGGCTGCCTCCCCCAGAGGCAGGCCGGACAGCAGCACGGTGAGGGAGGTAATGGTGCAGATCACGATGGTATCCACAAACACCTCGAACACGCCCCACATGGCCTGCTCGGCAGGCTCGTCGGTGGAGGAGGCCGCATGGGCCATCGGGGCGGAGCCGAGGCCGGCCTCGTTGGAGAACACCCCCCGGGCGAATCCCTGCTTCATGGCCGCCATGATGGCGTAGCCAAAGACGCCCCCTCCCACTGCCTCAAAGCTGAAGGCGCTGGTGACAATGGATGCCAAAGCGGCGGGAACCTGGGTGATCCGCAGCAGAATAACAGCGATTCCGGCCAGGATATAGAAGCTGGCCATAAAGGGGACCAGATAGGAGGCCACCTGGCCGATGCGCTTGACGCCGCCGATGATCACCACTCCTACAATAACTGCCAAAAGAATACCGGTAACCAGAGGATCAATTCCGAACAGTCCGTTCATGGCGCCGGCAATTTCACTGGACTGGGAGATATTTCCGATCCCAAAAGAGGCGAAGCCCCCAAACAGGGCAAACAAAACAGCCAGGGGCTTCCACCCCCTGCCCAGCCCCTTTTCGATGTAATACATGGGGCCGCCCCGGTGGGCGCCGCCCTCATCTGTCTCCCGGTACTGGATGGATAGGGCGATCTCGGCATACTTGGTACACATTCCAAAAAAGGCGGACACCCACATCCAGAACACAGCGCCGGGCCCGCCCACAAAGATGGCGCCAGTGACACCGGCGATGTTGCCCGTGCCCACTGTCCCGGCCAGGGCTGTGGTCACCGCCTGAAAGGGGGACAGGTTGCTGCCATGGTCTTTTTCCGACTTGCGGAACAGAGAGCCCACCGTGCTTTTCATGATATAGCCGAAGCGCCGCACCTGAATCCAGCCGGTGCGGCAGGTAAGGTAGATGCCGGTTCCCACCAGCAGAGCCAGCATGACGGGGCCCCATACAAAGCCATTCAAGGCGCTGTTGACTGATGTAAGCATCTCCAGCATTGTCGATCATCCCTCTCCCTCTTTTAAAAACATTATAAAGACAGTCCCGCAAAATTGCAAGAGAAGATATTTGAGACATCATTTTTTCTTTCTTTTAGGCCCGATAGCAACTATTTTTCGCTTTAAAAAGGTAAGACTTGTGAAAAAACGAATTTTTCTCTTTTAAAAGTTGAAAAAAGAGCGGACCGAGGGAGCGTTATACACTCCCTCGGTCCGCTCTACTGTGCAGGTTTTCTGGTCATTTTAGACCAGCGCGTCCTCGCTCTGGCTTCCAGCGGCTGTTTCCAGCTCGATAGAGCCAACCTCGAAGGACAGGTCCTCCTCGTTTTCCATCTGGGTGGGTTCCTCCAGGGCATCGGCTACGATGGCCCCGCTCTGGTCAGAGACCAGGTTGCCCTCGTCGTCGATAACATCCTCCTTACGGTACTGGGCCAGACCAGAGCCGGCGGGGATAAGCTTGCCGATGATGACGTTCTCCTTCAGACCCTGCAGGTGGTCCACCTTGCCCTTGATCGCCGCTTCAGTGAGCACCTTGGTGGTCTCTTGGAAGGAGGCGGCGGACAGGAAGGACTCAGTAGCCAGAGATGCCTTGGTAATTCCCATGAGCAGGCGGGTACAGGTGGGCAGGCGCAGATCCTCGCCCATCTCGTTCTTCTCCCCGGCGTCAATGCGGGCCTGGACCGCCTCCTCGGCGTCCCGGAACTCGGTGATGTCCACGGTAGCGCCGGACAACAAATCGGAGTCCCCAGCGTCCTCCACCCGGACCTTCCGCATCATCTGGCGGACAATAACCTCGATATGCTTATCATTGGTGTCCACGCCCTGCTGACGGTACACCTTCTGCACCTCGCGGATCAGGTAGTTGTGGCAGTCGGACAGGCCGCGGATACGCAGCACCTCATGGGGGGACAGGGCGCCCTCGGTAAGCTGGTAGCCCTTTTCCACCGTGTCGCCCTCCTTCACCTTAATGCCGGCGGAGTAAGGCATGGCGTAGGTCACCACCTCGCCGTCATCGGCGGTGATGGTCACGTTGCACATCACGTTGCGCTTGGTCTCCTCCATGGACACCACACCGCTGATTTCAGCCAGCTGGGCCATCTTCTTGGGCTTGCGGGCCTCGAACAGCTCCTCCACGCGGGGCAGACCCTGGGTGATATCACCGCCGGCCACACCGCCGGTGTGGAAGGTACGCATGGTCAGCTGGGTGCCGGGCTCACCGATGGACTGGGCGGCGATGATACCCACCGCCTCGCCAGCGCCCACAGGCTCACCAATGGCCAGGTTGATGCCGTAGCACTTGGCGCACACGCCGCTGCGGGCCCGGCAGGTAAGGACAGAGCGGATCTTCACTTCATGGATACCGTGTTTTTCCAGAGTCTTGGCGTCCTCGTTGAGAAGCATGGTATCTCGAGTGAAGAGCACCTCGCCAGTGGCGGGGTCCACGATGTCCTCCGCGGGATAGCGGCCGTGGACGCGCTCGGCAAAGGTCTCGATGACCTGGCCGTGCTCCTCGATCTCGCTGACCAGGATTCCGTCGGAGGTGCCGCAGTCCTCCTCCCGGATAATGACCTCCTGGGACACGTCCACCAGGCGGCGGGTCAGGTAGCCCGAGTCGGCGGTACGCAGAGCGGTATCGGCCATACCCTTCCGGGCGCCCCTGGAGGAGATGAAGTATTCCAATACAGACAGCCCCTCACGGAAGTTGGCCTTGATGGGGATCTCGATGGTACGGCCGGCGGTATCGGCCATCAGGCCGCGCATACCGGCCAGCTGACGGATCTGAGCCATAGAACCACGGGCGCCGGAGTCGGCCATCATCCAGATGGGGTTGTACCGGTCCATGGACTCCTGCAGGGCGGCGGTCACGTCGGCGGTGGTCTGTTCCCAAGCTTCCACAGACTTGCGGTACCGCTCCTCGTTTGTCAGCATACCCCGGCGGTACAGGCGGTCGATCTTGATGATCTCCTTCTCGGTCTCGGCGATCAGCTCGTACTTCTTGGCCGGGACCGTCATGTCGGCGATGGCCACGGTCAGGGAGCCCCGGGTGGAGTAATGGTAGCCCAAGTCTTTGATGGCGTCCAGCACTCCGGCGGACACGGTAAAGCCATGCTTGGAGATGCACTTGTCGATGATTTTGCCCAGTTGCTTTTTGCCCACCACGAAGTTGATCTCTGGGTCGAACATGGTCTCAGGGTCGTCGCGGTCCACAAAGCCCAAGTCCTGGGGGATGGCCTCATTATAGATCAGGCGGCCCACCGTGGTCTCCACCAGCTTGTGGCGCATCTCACCATCTACTTCCCGGTACATACGGACCTTGATGGGAGAGTGAAGGGTGACTACCCCGGCGTCATAGGCCAGCATAGCCTCGTCTTTGTCGGCAAAACAGTGGCCAGTGCCAGCCTCGTCCCGGGTGAAGGTCAGGTAGTAGGCACCCAGGATCATATCCTGGGAGGGGATGGTAACCGGGCCGCCGTCCTGGGGACGGAGCAGGTTATTGGCAGACAGCATCAGCACCCGCGCCTCGGTCTGGGCCTCGGCAGACAGGGGGACGTGGACAGCCATCTGGTCGCCGTCGAAGTCGGCGTTGAAGGCGGTACACACCAGGGGGTGCAGCTTGATGGCCCGGCCTTCCACCAGAACAGGCTCAAATGCCTGGATGCCCAGGCGGTGCAGGGTGGGGGCGCGGTTGAGCATGACGGGGTGGTCTTTGATGACAAATTCCAGGGCGTCCCACACGGCAGCCTCGCCCTTCTCCACCATCTTCTTGGCCTGCTTGATGTTGTGGGCGGCGCCGTCGTCCACCAGCTTCTTCATAACGAAGGGGCGGAACAACTCAATGGCCATCTCTTTGGGCAGGCCGCACTGATATATCTTCAGGCTGGGGCCCACCACGATGACGGAACGGCCGGAGTAGTCCACACGCTTGCCCAGCAGGTTCTGACGGAAGCGTCCCTGCTTGCCCTTGAGCATGTCGGACAGGGATTTGAGGGCCCGGTTGTTGGCGCCGGTGACGGCCCGGCCCCGGCGGCCGTTGTCGATGAGGGCGTCCACAGCCTCCTGGAGCATCCGCTTCTCGTTGCGCACGATGATGTCCGGTGCGTTGAGCTGGATGAGCCGCTTCAGGCGGTTATTGCGGTTGATGACCCGGCGGTACAGATCATTCAGGTCAGAGGAGGCGTACCGCCCGCCGTCCAGGGGAACCATGGGACGGATCTCCGGGGGAATCACAGGCAGTACATCGATAATCATCCACTCGGGCTTGTTGCCAGAGACGCGGAAGGCGTCTACCACCTCCAGACGCTTAACAATGCGGGCCTTCTTCTGACCGGAGGCGTCTTTCAGTTCGGCACGCAGCTGGGCAGACAGCTCCTCCAAATCAATCTGCTGGAGCAGCTTCTTGACAGCCTCGGCGCCCATACCGGCGTCAAAGTCGTCCTCGTACTTCTCCCGCATATCCCGATATTCCTTCTCGGACAGGATCTGGTTTTTGGAGAGGGGGGAGAAGCCGGGGTCGATGACAATATAGGCGGCAAAGTACAGCACCTTCTCCAGGATCCGGGGGCTGATATCCAGCAGCAATCCCATCCGGGAGGGGATTCCCTTAAAGTACCAGATATGGGACACGGGGGCGGCCAGCTCGATGTGGCCCATCCGCTCCCGGCGGACTTTGGCCTTGGTGATTTCCACGCCGCAGCGGTCGCACACCTTGCCCTTGTAGCGGATCTTCTTATACTTGCCGCAGTTGCACTCCCAGTCCTTGGTGGGGCCAAAGATCTTTTCACAGAACAGGCCGTCCTTCTCCGGCTTCAGAGTGCGGTAGTTGATGGTCTCAGGGCGCTTGACCTCGCCGTAGGACCACTCACGGATCTGTTCGGGGGAGGCGATCCCGATCTGGATGGCGTCAAATTCAGCGTAACTCATGTTTCAAATCTCCTCCCGTACTCAAAAGTCCTCGTCAGAGAACAGCCCGTCCTCCGAGCTCTCCTCATCGGTCACATCCAAGGTGAGGTCGTCGTCATCGCTCTCTCCCTTGAAGGTGAAGCCTCCAGCGGAGGCAAAGTCGGCGTCCTTCTCATAGCCGAAGTCATCGTCCCGGTCATAGAAATCGTCCCGGACGGGCTGGTAGTTGTCCTCGTCGTCATCCTTCAGCTCGATCTCCTGCCCTTGGTCGTCCAGCACCTTGATGTCCAGACACAGGGACTGGAGCTCTTTAATCAGTACCTTGAAGGACTCGGGCACGCCGGGCTTGGGCACATTCAGACCCTTGACGATGGCCTCGTAGGTCTTGACACGGCCGGTCACGTCGTCCGACTTGACCGTCAGGATCTCCTGCAGGGTGTAGGCGGCGCCGTAGGCCTCCAGAGCCCACACCTCCATCTCGCCAAACCGCTGGCCGCCGAACTGGGCCTTGCCGCCCAGAGGCTGCTGGGTGACCAGGGAGTAGGGGCCGGTGGCACGGGCGTGGATCTTGTCGTCCACCAGGTGGTGCAGCTTCAGGAAGTAGACATAGCCCACGGTAACCGGGTTGTCAAATCGCTGGCCGGTACGACCGTCATACAGCCAGTTCTTGCCGTCCACCAGGCGAAGTTTGCCCGCCTTCTGCCACTCCCGGATCTGGGCGCTGTCGGCCATCTCCTCGGAGGACAGGGCACGCATCTCCTCCTCGCCCTCGCCGGCCAGATAGAGCTGCTTGCCGATAAGGGGCTCGTCATAGCCCACCTCACGGGCCAGGCCGGCCATTTTCAGGCACTCCTGAATATCGCTCTCGGTGGCGCCGTTGAAGATGGGGGTGGCCACCTTCCAGCCCAGGGTCTTGGCGGCGTATCCCAGATGGACCTCCAGCACCTGGCCGATGTTCATACGGGAGGGCACGCCCAAGGGATTCAGCACAATGTCCAGGGGGGTGCCGTCGGGCAGGAAGGGCATATCCTCCTGGGGCAGGATGCGGGACACCACGCCCTTGTTGCCGTGGCGGCCGGCCATCTTGTCACCCACGGAGATCTTCCGCTTCTGAGCAATATACACCCGGACGGTCTGGTTAACGCCAGGGGACATCTCGTCGCCGTTCTCACGGGTAAAGATCTTTACATCCACCACGATGCCGCTCTCGCCGTGGGGCACCTTCAGAGAGGTGTCGCGGACCTCACGGGCCTTCTCTCCAAAGATGGCCCGGAGCAGCTTCTCCTCAGCAGTGGCCTCCGCCTCGCCCTTGGGGGTGACCTTACCCACCAGGTAGTCGCCGGCATGGACTTCGGCGCCCACCCGGATGATGCCATGCTCGTCCAGGTCCCGCAGAGCGTCCTCGCCCACGTTGGGGATATCACGGGTGATGGTCTCGGGACCCAGCTTGGTGTCCCGTGCCTCAGTCTCATACTCCTCGATGTGGATGGAGGTAAATACGTCGTCCTTCACCATCCGCTCGTTGAGCAGGATGGCGTCCTCGTAGTTGTAGCCCTCCCAGGTCATGAAGCCCATGAGGATATTCCGGCCCAGGGCGATTTCGCCGTGGTCGGTAGAGGGACCGTCTGCCAGCACGTCCTGGAAGTCTACCCGCTGTCCGGCGTCCACGATGGGCCGCTGGTTGATACAGGTGGTGTGGTTGGAGCGCAGGTACTTAGTTAGGCGGTACTCCTTGGTCTGGCCGTTGTCATAAGCCACGGTGATATACCGGGCGGACACCTTGGTGACCGTGCCGGGGCCTTCCGCCAGGATGGCCACTTCGGAGTCGATGCAGTTCTTGTGCTCCTGGCCAGTGGCCACGATGGGAGCCTCGGGCCGGAGCAGGGGGACGGCCTGGCGCTGCATGTTGGCGCCCATCAGCGCACGGTTGGCGTCGTCGTTCTGGAGGAAGGGGATCATGGCGGTAGCCACGGACACCATCATCTTGGGGGACACGTCCACATAGTCCACCTGGTGTTTATCCACAGAAATGGTCTCATTCCGGTGACGGCAGGTGATACGCTCGTTGACGAAGCAGCCGTTCTCGTCCACAGGCTCAGTGGCCTGGCCGATGGTGTACTCGTCCTCTACATCGGCGGTCATATAGGTGATTTCGTCGGTAACCCGGCCAGTCTCCTTATCCACCTTACGGTAGGGGGTCTCAATAAAGCCGAAACGGTTGATACGGGCGTAGGAGGCCAGATAGGAAATCAGGCCGATATTGGGACCTTCGGGGGTCTCGATGGGGCACAGGCGTCCGTAGTGGCTGTAATGGACGTCACGGACATCGAAGGAGGCCCGGTCACGGGACAGGCCGCCGGGGCCCAGAGCGGACAGACGGCGCTTGTGGGTCAGCTCGGCCAGGGGGTTGGTCTGGTCCATGAACTGGGACAGGGGGCTGGAGCCGAAGAACTCCTTGATGGCGGCGGTGACAGGGCGGATGTTAATCAGGCTCTGGGGGGTGACCACATCCAGGTCCTGAGTGGTCATCCGCTCCCGGATAACACGCTCCATACGGGAGAAGCCGATGCGGAACTGATTCTGAATCAGCTCGCCCACACAGCGCAGCCGGCGGTTACCCAGGTGGTCGATGTCATCCGGGGTGCCGGAGTTGTGGGCCAGACAGTTGAGGTAATTGATAGAGGCCATGATGTCAGGCACAGTGATGTGCTTGGGGATCAGGTCGTCCAGATGGCCGCGGATGGCGTCCTTCAGTTCCTCCCCCTGGAACTGGTCCAGCAGCTCGCACAGGGCGGGGAAATAGACCATCTCGCTGACGCCGACCTCTTGAGGGTCAAAGTCCACAAAGTCCTTCAGGTGGACCATGTTGTTAGAAAACACCTTGACCTGCTTACCGTCCACGTCGATGACAGCCTCGTTGACGCCCCGGTCGTCCAGGAAGTGGGCCCTCTCCCGTGTCAGGACCTCTCCCTCCTCGGCGATGATCTCGCCGGTGCGGGGATCGGCTACGGGCAGGGCCAGCTTCTGGCCGGACAGCCGGGACCACAGAGCCATCTTCTTGTTGAACTTATAGCGGCCCACAGCGGACAGATCATAGCGCCGGGGATCAAAGAAGGTGGCGTCCAGCAGGGTCCGGGCGGAGTCCACCGTGGGGGGCTCGCCAGGACGGAGCTTGCGGTAGATCTCCAGCAGGGCGTCCTCATAGGTCTTACAGGCATCCTTCTCCATCGTGGCCAGGATACGCTCGTCCTCGCCGAACATCTCGATGATTTCAGCGTCGGTCCGGGGCCCCAGGGCACGGATAAGGCAGGTGATGGGCAGCTTGCGGTTCTTATCGATGCGGACATAGAACAGGTCGGACAAATCGGTTTCATACTCCAGCCAGGCACCCCGGTAGGGGATTACGGTAGTGGTGTAGGTCAGGTTGTCCGCCTTGTCCGCGGTCCGGGTGTAATACATACCGGGAGAGCGGACGATCTGGGAGACGATGACCCGCTCGGCGCCATTGATGACGAAGGTGCCGGCCTGGGTCATGATGGGAAAGTCTCCCATAAAGATCTCCTGCTCGGCGATCTGCTCCGACACCCGGTCGTTCTTCTTCTGGGTGTTGCGCAGCTGGACCTTCACCTTGATGGGGGCGGCGTAGGTGGCGTCCCTGGCCTTGCACTCCTCCACGTCGTACTTGGGCTTCTCATCCATGGAGTAGTCCACAAAGGTCAGCTCCAGATTGCCGGCATAGTCGGTGATGGGGCCGACGTCCTTGAACACCTCCCGCAGGCCGGTGTCCAGGAACCACTGGTAGGAGGTCTTCTGCACCTCCAGCAGGTTAGGCATCTCCAGGATCTCCTGGTAGCGGGCAAAGCTCTTTCTCGGGGTCTTGCCGTACATTACGTCCTTGACCATGCTAAAAAATCAACTCGCTTTCTTCTGATTCCACGGTTGGTCCTTCCGTTTTTTCCTCTGGATGCAGGGAAAAACAGCCGTTTTCGCCGTCGATTTATACAAATCCGGCACTCCGCCGCTTTTCCGCACACCCGGGCGCGTTGCTATTTTGCTTGAAGTCACTCTTGTCTTTCTGTCCGCCCTGTGATAAACTAAAGATAGAGCATGGGAGATTATGCTCTTTCTTTTAGGGGACATAAAAGCATTTTATTGTACCATGGGGAAGGCGCTGTGTCAAGCGCCTTCCTTTTATTTTCCCAAAATTTCCTTGGTATAAAACCTTATCTGGAGACCTATCCGGACTTTGGACACAGCAGTTTTCAATCTACCACCCCCATGTGAAAGGAAGAAAGCCGGACGGGTGCTATCCCGTCCGGCCTTTCATAAAGGGGGAGAAAGTCTATTTATGATGGCAGCCGCCGCATTGGCCGCAGTCGCCGCCGCAGTGTCCGCCCTTCTTATGGCCCTTCCAGATAGAGCGGACTGCCAGGGCTGCCACGGCCACAAGGGCCGCGATCACGATGAGGTTTCCTATCATGGGCGGTATCATCGTCACGCCCTCCTTTCATAGCTAGGATAGGAAAATGAATGCTCTCTTACTTCTTCGCAGTTTTCTTCGCCTCAGCGGCGGCCACGGAAGTCAGGTGGTGGATCTCGCCCTCAGGCTGATAGCCCTTGCGAAACAGCAGGAAGAGGAGGAGAACCAGAGCAGCCGCCGCTACTACGGTCCACACGCTGAAGGAGGCCACACCGGCGATGAGCCCGCCGATCTGATAGACGATCATGGAGATGACGTAGGCAAAGCCGCACATATACCCGATGGCGCCCAGGGTCCACTTGGGGTTGTTCATCTCCCGCTTGATGGCGCCCATAGCGGCAAAGCAGGGAGCGCACAGCAGGTTGAAAATCATAAAGGAGTAGGCGGTGATGCCATTGAAGTCGCCAGCCACCATGGTCCAGATGGGGGAGGAGTCCTCCATCAGGTCGATCTCGCCGGCATAGTGGTACAGCACGCCGAAGGTGTTGACTACCTCCTCCTTGGCGATGAGTCCGGTAACTGTGGCAACCGTAGCCTTCCAGGCCCAGTCGCCGGCCCAGCCCAGGGGGTAGAAGATCCAGGCGACCGCGTTGCCGATGACGGCCAGCAGGGAGTCGTTGTTGTCCTCCACAGCCTGGAACACGCCCTCCACAAAGCCGTAGCCCTGGAGGAACCAGAGAACGATGGAGGAAAGCAGGATAACGGTGCCAGCCCGCTTGATGAAGGACCATCCCCGCTCCCAGGTGGCCCGCAGTACATTGCCGGCAGAGGGGGCATGGTAGGTGGGCAGCTCCATGACAAAGGGGGCGGGCTCACCAGCAAATGCTTTGAATTTCTTGAGCATGACGCCAGAGATGATGACAGCGGCGATACCAATAAAGTAGGCAGAGGTGGCTACCCAGGAGGAGTTTCCGAAGATAGCGCCGGCGAACAGGCCGATGATGGGCATCTTCGCGCCGCAGGGGATGAAGCCGGTGGTCATAACGGTCATCTTCCGGTCCCGGTCCTGCTCGATGGTTCGGGAAGCCATGATACCGGGGACGCCGCAGCCGGTAGCCACCAGCATGGGGATGAAGCTCTTGCCGGACAGACCAAAGCGGCGGAAAATCCGGTCCATGATGAAGGCGATACGAGCCATATAGCCCACATCCTCCAGAATGGCCAGCAGGAGGAACAGCACCAGCATCTGGGGCACAAAGCCGAGCACAGCACCCACACCGGCCACAATACCATCCTGGATCAGACCGTAGACCCAGGTGCCTTCCACTACGCCCAGGGCGCCCAGGATCGCGTCGAACCAGCCGGGCACGATCTCACCGAAAAGGGTGTCGTTGGCCCAGTCTGTACCGAAGGTGCCGATCCCGATGCCGCCGTCCACAATAGAGGTCCCCATGGCGATGGTGTAAATCAGATACATGATCACCGCGAATATGGGCAGGGCCAGGATTCGGTTGGTCACGATCTGATCGATTCTGTCGGAAATGGAGAGGCTGCCCTTGGCCGCCTTTTTCTTTACCGCCCTGGACACGACGCCGTTTATGTAGGCATATCGCTGATTGGTAATGATGGACTCAGCGTCGTCATCCAGTTCCTTCTCACAGTCAGCGATATGCGACTCCAGATGGGCCGCCAGCTCGCTGTCCAGTGCCAACTCCTCCAACACCTTCTCGTCCCGCTCAAAGACCTTGATGGCATACCAGCGCAAATACTGGTCGGCCACCCTCCCCTCAATGGACTCCTCAATGTGGGCGATGGCGTGCTCCACGCTGCCGGTAAACACATGGGGCAGCTCTCCTACCCGGTGGGCTTTAGCCATCGAGACGGCCTGTTCGGCCGCCGCCATGCCGCCCTCCCCTTTCAGGGCAGACATCTCCACCACTAGGCAGCCCAGAGAGTCACCCAGCTTTTTCAGGTCGATCTGGTCCCCATTCTTACGGACCAGGTCGATCATGTTGACCGCCACCACTACGGGCAGGCCCAGTTCGATGAGCTGAGTCGTCAGGTACAGGTTGCGCTCGATATTCGTGCCGTCCACGATGTTCAGAATGGCGTCGGGCTGCTCCTTAACCAGATAATTTCTGGCCACTACCTCCTCCAGTGTATAGGGGGACAGGGAATAGATACCGGGCAGGTCCTGGATGATCACGTCCTTATAGCCCTTCAGCTTGCCTTCCTTCTTTTCTACCGTTACGCCGGGCCAGTTGCCCACATACTGGTTTGCGCCGGTCAAACTGTTGAACAAGGTGGTCTTGCCACAGTTGGGATTGCCGGCCAATGCGATCTTGATGTTCATTTCTCGCCTCTGCTCCTCTCGATTGTTAGTTATAGCTAACTTTTTGGCTGAAAAAAGCGGCTCTCCCAGACGGCATTTTACCGTCTGGCGCCGAGCCTTTTCAGACGACCTCGATCATCTCCGCGTCACTTTTCCGGACCGACAGCTCGTAACCCCGGACATTTAATTCCATGGGGTCTCCAAGTGGAGCCACTTTGCGGACGAATATCTCGACGCCCTTGGTGATTCCCATGTCCATGATCCGGCGCTTTACCGGCCCTTCTCCATGGAGCTTGGCCACAACCGCGGTTTGGCCCACGGCCACATCCTTCAATGTCTTCATGCTTATTCCCCCTCAAATCATAATGCGGTTCGCCATACTTTTGTCTAGGGCGATCCGGCTGTCTTTGACCTGTACGATCAGGTTTCCCGCAATCTCACTTACCACAGTGATATCACTGTCCACCACAAAGCCCAATTCAGCCAGGTGCTGACGGATCTCGTCCTTGCCTGTGATCTTTCTGACCGTGACCCGTTCCCCAGACTTCGCCATCGTCAGCGGCATCATAGCTCTCCTCCTTCAGATGATTAGTGAAAGCTAACTCGCACTCAGAAAAACTAGGTTAGCATTTACTAACCCCTTTTCGTCTGTGGAGTTTATCACAACTAACTTTCCTTGTCAACCCCTATTTGAAAGTCCTTGCCTTTTTCTGGCGTTTATGTTACCCTTGGTACAAAGAGTTGCCAGGAAGGAAGGACTTTAGATGAATATCCACGAATCGGCTGAGGATTATCTGGAGGCCATTTTGATCCTGCGGGAACAGCTGGGGATGGTCCGCTCCATAGACATTGTCCACCACCTGGATTACACAAAGCCCAGTGTCAGCGTGGCTATGAAACGGCTGCGGGAAAATGGATACATTGAAATGGATGGGGAAGGGCATATCACTCTGCTTCCCCCGGGAGAGGCGATTGCCCAGCGGATTTATGACCGCCATAAGCTGTTGACTCAGCTTCTGGTTCGGCTGGGGGTTGACCCAAAGACCGCGGCGGCGGACGCTTGTAAGATCGAACATGACCTCAGCGATGAATCCTTTGAAAAGATTAAAGCCCATGTCCGGCAACATACAAAATAGGCCTTGGAAACGGCCTTCTTTCCCATATCAGGTCCGCTCTCAGCGTAAAAGCCGCCCATAGAGCGGCTTTTTTCTTTTCTCTCCGTATTTTTCCATCCAATTCTTTGGGAAAGGATTTGACAGACGGCGGCAAATATGTTACAATTCGGTTACAAGTTTTGAGCAAGGAGGGATTCATAGTGGCTTCTGAGAATATTCCTCTTTCCTATAAAGGGCATCCCCTGCGTCGGAAAGACAACCTGATTTACTACGGCACTATGGCCGAGAAATATATTATCATGCTCCAGATCCTGTCTACCAAGACCGTCAACGGCCTGGAGATGGCAGATAAGGTGGCCGTCCAGCTCCAGCTGACTGACCCCGATCTGCGGGGACGGGACCGTGTGGTCAAGAAAAGTGAAAAAGACAGCCTCTATGCGGCCATGGATATCGCCGCCGTGTGGCTGGACCGCTCTTTGAACGGCAAGTGACCCCTGTTGGCTGACCATCAGAAATAGAAAAGGATTTGGGAGGATCTCAGCTATGCACCTGAAGATGACCATCACCCGGCTCACCGCCGCCCTTCTGGTTTCCAGCACCCTCGCGGCCCCTGTCCTGGCCGCCTCGGGTACTGTCAATTCCGGGGGCGACCCCCTTCGGGTCCGGGCCGATCCCAACACCAGCAGTCAAATTCTAACCAAGCTGTCCGACGGCACCCAGGTAGAGGTGCTGGAACAGGCCGAAAACGGCTGGTACAAGATTGCCCATGAGGGGATCTCCGGCTTCGTTTCGGGGGAGTATCTGGTGGTCCATGAGGAGGGCCAGGAGCAGGCCGTCGCATTGGCCGCGGAGGCTGACGCGGAAGCTGCCAGTACCTTTGGCCGGATTACCGCCTCCTCCCTGAACGTTCGCTCTGGCCCCAGCACTGACCACGAAAAGGTAGGGAGCCTAGCCGCGGGCAGGGTCGTCGAACTGCTGGAGGAGAGCGACGGCTGGTACCGTATTGAAAACGGCTATATCAGCACCGAGTATGTGACCATCGTAGACCCCTCCCAAATCAGCAAGGGACAGGAAATCGCCGATTATGCCCTCCAGTTCGTGGGGTATCCCTATGTGTATGGCGGCAGCAGCCCCAAGGGCTTTGACTGCTCTGGCTTTACCAGCTATGTCTATAAGCAGTTTGGCATCACCATCAATCGCACCGCCTCCACCCAGTTGGATAACGGTACTCCTGTTTCCATGAGCGAGCTCCAGCCCGGCGACCTGGTCATGTTCAAAAAATCCGGTACCGGCAGCAAGCGGGCATCCCATGTGGGAATTTACATCGGCAACAACCAGTTTGTCCATGCCTCCACTTCCACGGTGGGCGTCATTGTCAGCGATATGGATTACGCCTATTACACCACCGGCTTTGTGGGCGGACGCCGCCTGGTCTGATTTTCTCTCAAAATTACTAAAAAAACAGAGCGGGTCCCATAGGGGACCCGCTCTGTTTTTTTACTGCCGCTCTGCCTCCTGGGAGAGCGGGGGATGCCGACCCTCCAACGCTGTTAAGTCGCTGCCCTCCACCTTGGCATATGCCCGCTTCCGTACACACAGGAAGAAGATCAGATGGACCGCACCAGTGACCAGCCAACTGATGGGATAGGATATGTACAGGCAGGAGGCTGTGTGATAGACCGGGAATATCACCGCCACCCACACCAGACGCAGGCCGCAGGCCCCCACTAGGGAGACCACCATGGGAACCACCGAATAGCCGATCCCCCGAAGGATGCCTACCAGCGTATCCATGATGCCGCAGATAAAATAGGGGCAGGCGATAAAAGACAACCGGATAAGTGCCTGGGCAATGACCTCATGCTCCCCGGCAGGGACATAGAAGCCAGCCAGAGTCTCGCCAAAGAAATAGGCAAGATTACCAAATACCAGGCCGCTTATGACCGAAAAAGAGACGCACTGGACCGCGATGCGGTCCACTCGCTTGCACTTTCCGGCTCCGTAGTTCTGCCCCACAAAGGTGATGGCCGTCTGATAAAAGGCGTTCATGGCGGCGTAGACAAAGCCCTCAATGCTGGCGGAGGCAGAGGAGCCGGCGGCCAGCACTGGGTCATCAAAGGAGTTGATGGCCGACTGGATGACCACGTTAGACAGGGAGAACACCACTCCCTGGCAGCCCGCCGGCAGACCCACCTGGAGGATACGGCGGATGACCGACCACTGAAGGCCCAGCTTATTCAATTCCAACCGGAGAGCCCCCTCCTCCCGCACCAGGCACCAAACCACTAGAGCGGCGGAGATATACTGGGAGATGATAGTGGCCAGCGCCACACCGGCCACATCCATATGCAGGACGATGACGAAAAACAGGTTTAGTACCACGTTGACTACGCCGGATAAAAAGAGAAAGTACAGGGGACGGCGGGTGTCCCCCTGAGCCCGCAGGATGGCCGCCCCAAAGTTGTAAGTAAGCAGGGCGGGCATCCCAAAGAAGTAGATGCGCAGGTAGACGGTGGCCAAGTCGATGACGTCGGTGGGGGAGGACATCCACTCTAGCAGCTGGCGGACCATGACTGTGCCGAACACCGTCATGACCACACCACTGATGAGCGCCAGGGTCATGGAGGTGTGGACGCTGCGGCTCACATTGTCGTGGCGCCCGGCCCCCAAATCTCTGGCTACCACCACATTGGTGCCCACGGAGAGGCCCACAAACAGATTGATCAGCAGGTTAATCAGGGCCGTATTGGACCCTACTGCCGCCAGGGCTTCCTTGCCGGCGAATTTACCCACCACCACTACGTCGGCGGCGTTGAACAGCAGCTGCAACAGACTGGAGGCCATCAGCGGCAAAGCAAAGAGAAGGATCTTATCCGCTATGGACCCGTTGCACATATCGATCTCATATCGCCTCTTGACGCTCCTCTGTTTCAACACAGACCTCTCCCTTCCAATTTCTCAAATTCCTCACTCAGCCAATCCCGTGGAACACAAATCCCAGAATGACCACCAAGATCGTCAAGGGCACATAGACATACTTTCCCACAGGACCAAACGCCCTGCTCAGTGGCTTTTGCCTGCCGGTCTCCAGTTCTTTCCGAAGCTTGCTCCACCCCAGCACATAGTAGATGGAGATGGCACCCAGCACAGCTCCGATGGGGACCACTTGGATGGTGATAAAGTCCATCCAAGCTCCTACCCGCTCCTCTGACTCCATGAAGATCCCTACTCCAATTGTCAGTGCAGAGCAGATGACTACCGCCGTCTTTCTCCCCAGCTTGAAGTGTGTCTGCCAGCTCTCGGACACGGCCTCAAACATATTGATCAGAGAGGTAAGACCGGCAAACAGGACTGACAGGAAGAAAAACGCGGCAAACAGCCGGCCCATAGGCATCTGCTGGAACACGGTGGGCAGAGTGATGAACATGAGAGGCGGGCCGGATTTCACATCTAGGCCATAGGCAAAGACAGCCGGCATGATGGCCAAGGCGGACAGCAGGGCGGCCATGGTATCAAAGATCGCCGTCCGCAGGGACGCCTTGGGGATATCCTCCTTCTTGTCCAAATAAGCTCCGTACACGATCATTCCAGAGCCAGTGATAGACAGGGAGAAAAAAGCCTGCCCCATGGCCATGACCCAGGTGTATGGCTCCAGCAGCTTGGACCAGTCTGGGACCAGCAGGAAGCGGTAGCCCTCTCCCGCCCCAGGTAAAGTAGCCACCCAGATGGCCAGAATGATGAACAGGACATAGAACAAGGGCATTAGGATACGGCTCACCTTTTCGATACCAGAGGTGACGCCGAACATCAGCACCAGGCAGACCATAGCTATCACTACGGTATGCCACAGGGGATTGCCAAAGTGAGAGGCGGCCGCCGTGAAAAAGGCGGTGGGCTCCGCCGTCATCAAAGTTCCGGACAGGGCGCCGGCCAGGCTGTTGAGCACCCAGCCCAGAATGACAGCATAGCCGATGGCGATACCCAGGGATCCCATCAGAGGCAGCCAGCTGACCACGCTGCCCACCCGCTTCAGTCTAGGGTCCCGCTCCTGAAAGCACCGCTCATAGGCGCCGATGGTCCCAGTACCCGCCAGACGGCCGATGCCGAACTCAGCGGACAGGCCCACCCAGCCAAACAGGAAAACGAACAGCAGATAGGGGATCAGGAAGGCCGCCCCTCCATACTGGCCCAGCCGATAGGGAAACAGCCAGATGTTACCCAGCCCCACAGCCGAACCAACACAGGCGATGACAAAGCCTATGGAGGAACTAAATCCCCCGTTCTGGTGTTTTTTCTGATTTGCCATACTCTGATTCTCCTAATTTCTAGTTTCACTTTTTAAAAGATCTGCTCCAGCGAATCAGTTTTTTATACTATCACAAAAGGAATGGACTGTCTAGTACAAATGTCCGTCCCTAAGGTCTCTGTCTGCCGCAACAGACTGAGAGGCCTATTTTGATCTTCAAGCCTATTTCTTGTTTGAGAGTTCCTCTTGCAATATATCCAACATATTCATGGTCTTTGTCGACCAGGAGATCGTAGTTCCGTGTAGGCCGCTCCTCTCCTGAATTTTTTGTCTCAATTCAAATATCTTTTCCATATCGATATCCAGCTCAGTGGATCGCTTCACCAGGTCGTCATAATCAACCCCTTTTATATTAGCGGCTTTTTTCATTTCCCGCTCTATAATCTTAGCCCAGTTTTCATTTCTGATCCTATATCGGACCCAGGCAAAAAAGATTTTCGGGTTCGTCGTATCTGGAGAATCAGCGTGGCAGTTTGGACACAGAAGGAACAGATTCCCCGGACTATCGTCACCTCCTTTTGACTTTGGGACAATGTGAGCTTTGTCCAACAGGCGGTCTCCATTCCACAACGCCCTCAGTGTCTTTGCATCCGCTGTCTGAAAGGGCGGCATATGACAGGCCCAGCAGAATATCTCATCCGGCAGTTCTGTAATCTTTACCGCGTCATCCTCCGGTGTGCAATCGTTGATCCTCTTGATTTCAAAATCTTTAGTAATCGCTTTGTCGGACCAATACATATAGATCTCATACTTTTTTGTCTTCATATGCTCCTCCTTAACCAACATCGATCTCCGACTCCCGCGACAGAAGCACCACCGTTTCCACATGGGCGGTCCGTGGAAACAGATCCACCCCCTGTGCCTTCACCGCCCGATAGCCCAGCTCCCCAAACCGCCTCACATCCCTGGACAGGGTGGCCGGATCACAGGACACATAGACGATCCGTTCCGGAGCCATGCCGGCCAGGATGGCAGGCACCTCCGGTTGGAGCCCCTTCCGGGGCGGGTCCACACAGATGACCTGGGGGCGAACTCCCTCCCCACTTAGCCTGGCGGCCACCGCCCCGGCGTCACCGCAGAAAAACTCTGTGTTTTCCACGCCGTTTCTCCTGGCGTTCTCTCTGGCGTCCTGGATGGCCTGGGGAACGATCTCCGCGCCGATCACTTTTGCGGCCCCCCGGGAGAGGGCCATGGAGATGGTGCCGATGCCGCAGTACAGATCCAGCACGGTCTCCCTTCCGGTCAGGGCGGCAAAGTCCAGAGCCACAGCGTATAGCCGCTCTGTCTGTGCCTGGTTGATCTGGAAAAAGGATGGCACAGACAGGCGGAAGGTATAGGCGCACAGCTCCTCCTCCAGATAGTCCCTCCCCCAGAGGGTGTGGTACTCCGGACCCAGGATGACGTTGGTGTCCGCCGGGTTGACATTGAGCACCACACCCACTACACTTGGCTCGCACTCCCGCAGGGCTGACACCAGTCGGTCCGCACCGGGCAGCACAGGCTTCCAGGCCACGACACAGACCAGCGCCTCACCCCTACTGTTGGTCCGAACATAGAGGTGGCGCACGACGAACCGGCCCTCCATATGATACTCGGAGGGGAGATGAGCCGCCCATTCTTCAAAGGCGCGTTGGAGGCGCGAGACCCGCTCCGGCTGAAGCAGGCAGTCCTCCACCTCCAACACTTGGTGGCTCCTGGCCCGGTAATAACCCGCCCGGACCCTGTCTTCCGCTCGATCCACCGGGAATTGGACCTTGTTTCGATAGCGGTCGGGCTTCTCTGCCCCCAGCACCGGGGGCAGCTCCAGTCTTACGCCGCCTACCCGCTCCAGGGCGTCGGCGATGCGCTGCCCCTTGGCCCGAAGCTCCTCGTCGTAAGTCATGTGTCGGAACTGGCAGCCACCGCATCTGCCGAAAACAGGGCAACCGGGTCCCAGCCGCTCCGGCGACGGCCGCAACAGCTCCACTCCCCGGCCCCAGGCCACCGTCTTATTCACCTTCTCTAGCCGGACGTTCCATCGCTCGCCCGCGATGGTAAAGGGCACAAAGACCACCCGGCCCTCCAGCCGGGCCACCCCCATCCCCTCTGCGGTGTATCCGGTGATATCCAAGGCGTGGATACTATTCTTCTTCCAATCCGCCATGAGGCCACCCCACTTTCTTTTCAGCAATACTATATCATGTCCCGCCTCTGTGGTAAAGGACAAAAAGGGGCGCCCGGACCAGTCCGGACGCCCCCCTGGAGAGGGACAGACTCGCGTTACTTTTTCACACCCACACCGTGAGTGGTCCTGACCACCAGACCGGTCAGGGCGAAGAGGGCAATGGCGTTGGGGATAACCATCAGGTTGTTGAACATATCGGTCAGCTCCCACACAAAGTCGCTTCCGGTCACAGTACCCAGGAAAATAAACCCAAGCGCCAGGATCGAGTAGACTACGGCGCCCTTCTTGCCGAACAGATAGACTACGTTGATCTTGCCAAACAGATTCCAGCTCAGGATAGTAGAGAAGGCGAAGAAGAACAGACAGATGGCCACGAACATAGCCCCCGCCTCGGCGCCAAAGACGGAGCCGAAGGCGGTCTGGGCCAGGTTGGTCTTATTCAGTACCTGGCTGGCGGCGGCCGCGCCGCACTCGGCCAGCGGCCCGCCGGGGGTATACAGGGTGGAGATGACCACAAGAGCATTCAGAGTCAGCACCACAAAGGTATCCATGAATACACCGATCATAGCCACCACTCCCTGATCGTGGGGGTCGGTAACATTGGCCTGGGCGTGGGCGTGGGGGGTGGAGCCCATGCCGGCCTCGTTGGAGAACAGGCCCCGCTTCGCGCCCTGACTGATGGCCTCCTTCAAGGCGTAGCCGAAAGCGCCGCCGATGATGGCCTGGGGCTGGAAGGCGTACTGAAAGATCATGGCGAAGGTGGCGGGGATATACTGGATGCGGGCGGCAAGGACACCCAGTCCGCCTACCAGGAAAATCACAGCCATGATGGGGACCAGCTTTTCAGTGACAGAGGCCAGCCGCTGTACACCACCCACGAAGATGAAGCCACAGATGACTACCAGCACGATGCCCACGATCCAGGAGGGCACACCGAAGGCTGTTTCAAAGGTGGAGCCGATAGAGTTGGACTGAACCATGCAGCCCATGAAGCCCAGGGCCAGGATGATGGCCACAGCAAAGAATCCGGCTAGGAACTTGCCGAAGCCGCCCTTAAAGGCAGTCGTGATGTAGTAAACGGGCCCGCCCTTGTAGGAGCCATCGTCGCTCTTCTGCCTGGTCTGGATAGCCAGGGTGGCTTCCGCGTAGATGGTAGCCATACCAAAGAAGGCGATGACCCACATCCAGAAGATCGCGCCGGGGCCGCCGGCCAGGATGGCCCCCGATCCGCCCACGATGTTGCCGGTGCCCACCTGGGCCGCGATGGCGGTAGCTAAGGCCTGGAAGGAACTCATGCCGTGCTCCTGTTTTCCGCCGTGGAGGGACAGGTTCCCAAAAACCTTTCTCATCCCCTCCCCAAAGCAGCGCACCTGGACAAAGCGGGTCTTGATGGAGTACCAGAGACCGACTCCGATGAGCAGGAAGACCAGGATATAGTTGGACAAATAGGTATTAATGCTTACTACGACAGGATATAGTGCCGATTCCATGGACGCAACCAATTCTTGCATTTGATACTCTTTCCTCTCCTACAAAAATAAAAACGGAACGACCGAATAAACCGACCGCTCCGGAGAATACACGCCCAGCGCACCTGCGCACGTGTAAAACAGATGCCCACAGGGCATCTGTTTCCTCTGTCCTTTTGCCTGAGAGATTAACGGGACACGCCGCCCCGCCTTGCACCTTCGGCACTCGTTTTCGAGTTTCTCCAGAGTTACATCCGCATCCAGTCCTCATCCCCTCTGGGGACACCTGAGAGTGTTACTCCTTCGGCATGCCGTCTGGCCATTTTCCTGGATACTTCGTCTGTCCTATTCAGTTGCTCCGTTACCATACCACACCCGGCGGATTTTGTCAACCTCTGGTGGACATTTATTCTCTCACAGTGGAATTTCTGTGTGCCGGGCCTTGTTTTTTGTGCAGTCCGCCTTGAAAAGAGGCATTCTTCCAGGCTCTCGCCTCTGTTTTCCCTCTTTTAAATTTTTCATTGATAAATTCCCTCGGATATAGTAAAATACGTAATAGCGTTGTTCCGCTTCGGCGCGGAGCAAGGCCGCACTAGTCGGGGAGATAGCGGTGCCCTATACCCGCAATCCGCTACAGCGGGGATGAATCCCGGCCCCCGGACGTGTAATGTGTCGTCTGCCCTGGATAAGCAGTGATGATAGACCGGTCCCGCGCAACGGGGTCCCGTGAACCGTGTCAGGCGGGGAACCGAGCAGCACTAAGCGGTCCGCTCCGTGTGCCGTGGGGTCACTGTTCTTGAGCCGGCTGTCCAGGTAACGGGCATATTTCACGCTTCAAAGGCCGGTGTGCGGTCTTACTCCGCGTCGAAGCAAACTCCATATCATTCGTACTGCCGCAAGCGGCAGTCCTCACTCATTTCGTTGCTTCTCCTTTTCCAAAGGACACCCGCTCCGCTGGGCTGTCCTTTGGGGGCCGATTACGGCCCTCTTTTTCCTGCAAACTCCATATTATTCCTACTGCCGCAAGCGGCAGTCCTCATCCATTCTGTGGTTTTTGTTTTTAAATTGGCTCCGCCCCAAACGGCGGGGCTGTTTTTCTCCGTGAGGTGATTTGATGTACCAGGCCCTATACCGAAAGTGGCGGCCCCGCACCTTTGAGGATGTGGTAGGCCAATCCCACATCACCGAGACTCTGCGCCAACAGGTGGCAGGTGGCAGGCTGTCCCACGCCTATCTGTTCACTGGCACCCGAGGCACTGGCAAGACAACCTGCGCCAAGATTCTGGCTCGGGCGGTCAACTGTGAAAACCCTCAGAACGGTGACCCCTGCAACCAGTGCCCCGCCTGCCTGGGCATTGAGAATGGCTCCATTTTGGATGTATTGGAGCTGGATGCCGCCTCCAACAACGGCGTAGACCAAGTCCGAGCCCTGCGGGATGAGGCGGTCTACACCCCTGCCGCTGTCAAAAAACGGGTCTACATCGTGGACGAGGTCCATATGCTGTCCACCCCCGCTTTTAACGCCCTGCTGAAAATACTGGAGGAGCCGCCTCCCCACCTTCTGTTCATCCTAGCTACCACCGAGCTGCATAAGGTGCCCGCTACCATCAAAAGCCGGTGTCAGCAGTTCTCCTTCAAGCGGATCCTCCCCGGTCAAATTGCACAGCGTTTGGAATATGTGGCTGGGCAGGAGGGCATCGACCTGACCGCCGAGGGCGCCGCTCTGCTGGCCCGTCTGGCGGATGGTGGACTGCGGGATGCCCTATCCCTGCTGGACCAGTGCTCCGGCGGGGGGCAGAGGGTAGACGAGCAGACCATTCTGGACACGCTGGGTCTGGCAGGCAACCTGGAAACCGCTAAACTCATGGGCCATATTGCCGGGCGGGACGCCGCCGCCGCCCTGGACACCCTAGGCCGTCTGTACGGCAACGGTAAGGATGTGGGCTCCGTGCTCGGTGAGTTGTCCTCCCTGGCCCGAGACCTGTTGCTGCGGAAGACGGCGCCCCAGGGAGGGACTTCCCTGCTGGCCGGAGGGTACGACGAGGCCACTATGCGCCAGCTAGGCGGGCAATTCTCCGCCGCCCGTTTGCTCCAGGCGCTGACTTTACTCCAATCCACCGCCGCGGAGCTGCCGCGGAGCAGCAACCGCCGGACCGACGCGGAGCTGTGCCTGATCCGCTTATGCGATGAGAGTCTAGATGGCTCCGCCGCCGGACTGTCTGCCCGGGTGGCACGGCTGGAGGAGCTGCTGGCTGGCGGGGCGCCTGTTCCGGCCGCTTCCCCTCCATCCACCCCTACCGCCCCCAGCGTTCCCGCCGGACCGGCGCCCTCTCCCGCGGAGGATCCGCCCCCCTGGGATGACCGCCCCCCGCTGCCAGAGGAGCCTCCGGAAGAACCGGAGCGCATATTTGATGTTCCCGTGGAGGCTCCCGCCCCCACGCCGGCGCCCGCCGCGCCCGACTCTGGCGGAGGGGATCGGTCTTTTTGGCCCGCCTTTGCGGCTGGGTTGAAGGGAAAGGTGTCACCCTCCGTCCTGCCCTATCTCCACAATCCGTCCAAGGTGACCGGCGTGTGGAAAAATGGGCAGTTGACCCTGTGGACAGACAGTGAGTTCACCCGCTCCATGCTCAACAAGCCCGCCATTCTGGAGGGGCTGGCCCGCGCTGCGGGCGACGCTTTCGGCGGACAGCCCAGAGTGAGCATCGTCGCTGGCAGGCCCCCCGAGGAGGACCTGTCTCCCGCTCCCAGCCAGCCCTCCCCCCAGTCGAAGGGCTCCGGTGATGCTCTGGACCAGCTACTGGCCTTTGGGGAAAAGTTTGACAACATCATCATACAATAAGATTCAGGACAAAAAGGAGTGTTTGATATGGCAAAAGGTTTTGGCGGCCGCGGTATGCCCGGCATGGGCGGCGGCATGAACATGAATATGCTCAAGCAGGCCCAGAAGATGCAGCAGGACATGATGCGTTTGCAGCAGGAGCTGCAGGAGAAGGAGTACCAGGCCGCGGCCGGCGGCGGGGTGGTGTCCGCCACCGTCAATGGCAAGCATGAGCTGAAGGCTCTGGTCATCGACCCGGAGGCCGTGGACCCCGACGACGTGGAGATGCTCCAGGACATGATCGTGGCCGCCGTCAACGAGGCCATGCGGGCCGCTGACAGCGACGCCGCCTCCACTATGCAGTCCATCACCGGTGGACTGGGTCTTCCTTTCTGATTTTTAACCCTTCAAGCCGCCCAAACCGGGCGGCTTTTTATTTATTTTTACAGTTTTATTTGACAATTATTTGATTTTATAGTATGTTTTTACCATGCTATAAATATCAATCTCATACAAGTCCATGTTTTATCGAAGGGGGGCTCATTATAAAACGCAGGTATAAGCAAGAGATCCCAGCCACCCTGATTTTAATTACTTGGGGAATCGAGTCCTCTCTCTGGATCCTCTACTCTTCTTTCCCACAAGTTATCTCAAGACTGTTTTTCCCCATCTGTTTCCCCATATATAGTTTTGCCCGTATGTCCTTTTATGACCAGATCCGCTATGAAGAGGAGGGGGAGGCGCGGTTTTGCGTTCAGGCCGCCATGTGGTTCGGCGTATTCGCCTGCCTGACCGTTCTGTCCTCTCTCATCACTGGTGGGCTGTATCTCTGGAAGGGCTGGTATCCCTGGCTCCTCCTTCCCCTTGCCCGGCTCCCCCTGGTGTATCTGACTTACCGCATCTGGATTCGGCCAAAGGAACAGAGTTGACTATTACAAATGCAGGACCGGGCTTTCGGTCCTGCTTTTTTTCTTGCCATAGAGCTAAAATCAGTATAAAATGAAAGAAAAAGAGAACAGTGACCCCTCCCCTCTCTGTCCGGCGTGGCGGCGCCGGGGCGGGAGCTTTCACTGTCTGGAAAGAAGTGAGGAAATGCCCCTGTTTCATCAGCACCAGCTCCATGAACCGCCTGACCAGCGGACCAAGATGCTGGAAACCCCCGTCCCTTCTCTGATCGTCACACTGGCCATCCCCACCATCATCAGCATGATGGTCACCTCCATCTACAACATGGCCGATACCTATTTCGTGTCCCAGTTGAGCACCAGCGCCTCCGGCGCGGTAGGTATCGTCTTTTCCATCATGTCCATCATCCAGGCCGTTGGCTTCACGGTGGGCATGGGCTCCGGCTCCATTGCCGCCCGTCTGATGGGCCAGGGGAATCACCGTGACGCGGATGCCTACGCCTCCAGCGCCGTCCTCATGGCCCTGGTCCTCGGGCTGCTGCTGGCCGCCCTCGGCCTGGGTAACCTGGGCAGCCTGATTTGGGCCCTGGGCAGTACGGAGACCATCTACCCCTACGCCATGGACTACGCCCGCTATATTCTGATGGGCTGCCCAGTGATGGTCCTGTCCTTTACCCTGAACAACCTGCTCCGCTGGCAGGGGAAGGCCAGCCTGGCCGTCTTTGGCCTGGGCACTGGTGGCGTGCTCAACATGGTCCTGGACCCCGTCTTCATCTTTATCTTTGACCTGGGCATCGCCGGGGCGGCCATCGCTACCCTGCTGAGTCAGTGTGTCAGTCTGTGCATTCTCGCCTCCTTCTTCCTGTTGAAGAAAAGTGATTTAAGAGTCAGCCCCTCTTGTATCTCCCGCTCCCCCAAGCTCTATCTGTCCATTCTGAAGCAGGGAATGCCCTCCTTCTTCCGCCAGGGCATCCTGTCCCTGTCCACTATGGCACTGAACTTCAACGCCAAGATATACGGCGACGCGGCGGTGGCCGCTCTGGCCATCGTTACCAAGGTGTTCACCTTCATCCAGTCCATCGTCATCGGCTTCGGCCAGGGCTTCCAGCCAGTGTTAGGCTATAATTACGGGGCCGGACAGCTGGACCGGGTCAAGGAGGCGGTGAAGTTCTCCGTCAAGACCTGCACCATCATCTTGACAGTGTGCGCAGTGGTAGGCTTTGCCTTCGCCCCCCAAATCGTCACCCTGTTCCGGGACGACCTTATGGTCATCGACATCGGCACCCGGGCCTTCCGCTACCAGTGCTTTACCCTCCCACTGGGGGCGGTGCTCACCTTCGCCAATATGTTCTTCCAGTCCCTGGGCAAGTCTGTCCGGGCCACCATCCTGGCCGTCTGCCGCCAGGGCGTGTTCATCCCTCTGGTCTACCTCCTGTCCTGGCAGTTGGGTCTCACCGGTCTGGAGCTCACCCAGGCCGTCTCCGACCTGGCAGCCTTCCTCATTTCTGGCACCATCATGGTACACTATTTTCTGAGAGAATTTGGGAAGGAACGGGTATGACATACAAATATAACGGCCTGACGAATACCGTCAGGCCGTTATATTTTCTCTCCTATGGACAGCGTGAGGTCCTTTCGGGGGAGTTTGTCCCAGCGGAATAGAGGGAGCAGCTCCTCCGGCGCAACCTCCTCCTCCCGGTCCAGCAGCCCGGCGGCATGGGCCAGCGTTCCCACGATCTGTGGGGCAGTAAACCGACTCTGGAGCTGCCCCAGTTCCTGGTCCCGGTCCCTCTTTGCCAGCCGCCTGCCATCCGGGGCCAGCAGCAGGGGGACATGGCCGTACTGGGGATGGGGCAGGTTCAGCCGCTCCTGGAGCCAGATCTGCCGGGGGGTGGAGGAGAGCAGGTCGCTCCCCCGCACCACCTGGGTCACCCCCATCTCGGCGTCATCCACCACCACCGCCAGCTGATAGGCGTACACCCCATCGGACCGGCGGAGAATAAAGTCTCCGCAGTCCATTTTTAAATCCTCTTCGTATTTTCCGCATAACATATCACAAAAAGAAATGGATTTTTCCCCCACTGCCGCCCGCCAGGCAGGGCGGCGTGTCTTTTCCAGCTTCTCCCGCTCCGGAGCCGTCAAGCTCCTGCACCGTCCGTCATACACAGTTATTCCGTCCGAGCGGTGGGGGGCAGAGGAAGCCAGACGCTCTGCACGTGTACAGTAGCAGGGATAGACCAGCCCCTGCCTCTCCAGCTCCCGGAAGGCGGCGGCGTAGGCCTCTGTCCGCCGGGACTGATAGACCGGCTCCCCGTCCCAGTCCAGCCCCAGCCACTCCAGATCCCGCATCACCTGGTCGCAATACTCCTGCCGGCACCGGTCCGGATCCAGATCCTCCAGCCGCAGGACGATGGAACCTCCCGCGCTCCGGGCGGCCAGCCAGGCCAGCAGGCAGGACCACAGGTTGCCCAGGTGCATCCGTCCGCTGGGGCTGGGGGCAAAGCGGCCGATCATGTTACTCCTCCGTTCCATATTCAGCAACTACCCGCTTACATCCGGCACAGTGCCACGCCGGCGCCCTAGGCGTGCTCCAGAAGTGCTTGGTCAGTTTGACCTCTCCCTCCCTCAGAGCCATGACCACCCCTTCCGCAATTTCAGGGGAAAAGATAATACTCCGGCTACTCTGCAGAAAGCCTTGCTTCATCTCCTGATTACACCATGGGCACAGCATCATTTTTTCTCCTCTCCATACTCCTCCAGCGCCTGCCTTAAAAACTCCGCGTCCTTGTCGTCCAGGGCGTGGAGGCCGGCAGTTTCCTCCAGATGGTGGGTGAACTCGTGGGCCACGGTGGCAAAGATCTCGTCCTTCCATCCCTCCTCGTCCTCCTCCGGCAGCAGGGCGGCAAAGGAGCCGTAATACAGGACGATATACCGCCCCAGCATATCGTGGACATACTCTCCCATAATGTACATCTCGCCGGGGGGAAAGTCCGGATCAGGCAGGGCTCTCTCCTCCAGCTGGATGCCCCCGTCCAGGTCCAGAAAGAAGGCGTCGGGGAACCCGCCGGCGATCTCCTCCAGCCAGTCGCCCATCTGTTCATAGGTGGGTACCATGATCCTCTCCTCCTTACTGGGGACTCAGGTCCGCTTTTCGGCGGAGCAGGGAGAGGGGCGGCACCTGACAGGGCAGCTTCATGCGGAAGGTCATCTGAGGGTGGCGGACCTCCTCCAGTGGAAGGCCATCCCCATCCCAGAGGCCCTCCACCCACAAAGCCTGGGGCCGGACATTGGGCCCCACCAGCTCCAGACTGTCGCCCACTCGGAATTTATTGTTCAGGGTCAAAAGGGCACTTCCCTCCCCGTCACAGGACTGCACCTTGGCCACGATCTGCCAGTCCCGGACATATCGGGAATTCTCGGTGTACTGCCCCGGCTGTCCATAGAAAAAGCCGGTGGAGTAGTGGCGGTGGCTGATGTGCTCCACCTCGTCCCGCCACACCGGGTCCAGCGGCTCTCCCGCCGCCGCCGCGTCGATGGCGTGGCGGTAGGCTCCGGTGACGATGGCCGCGTAGTAGGCGGACTTTGCCCTCCCCTCCAGCTTTAGAGAGTCCACCCCCGCCTCCATCAAGTCGGCCACATGGTCGATCATGCACATATCCTTGGAGTTCATGATATAGGTCTGTCCATTCTCCTCATAGACAGGGAAGTACTCTCCCGGCCGCTTCTCCTCCATCAGAGCGTACTGATACCGGCAGGGCTGGGCGCACTCCCCCCGATTGGAGTCCCGCCCGGTCATGTAGTTAGACAGCAGGCACCGGCCGGAATAGCTGACGCACATGGCCCCGTGGGCAAAGACTTCGATCTCCAGCTCCTTTGGAGTCTTGGCCCTGATCTCCTGAATCTCCTCCAGGGACAGCTCCCTGGCTAGAATCACCCGACTAGCCCCCAGGTCGTGCCAGGCCTGGGCGGACTGGTAATTGACGATGCTGGCCTGAGTGGAGATATGACACTGGACCTTGGGGGCGTGTCTCCTGGCCAGGGCCAGGGTGCCCACATCTGCCAGAATGATGGCGTCCACGCCCACCTCATTGAGATATTCCAGCCACTCCGGCAGCCGGGCTACTTCTTGGTTGCGCGGCATGGTGTTGCAGGTCACATGGACTCTGACCCTATGGGAGCGGCATAGGTCCACGGCCTGTTTCAGCTCTGTCCGGGAGAAATTTCCGGCAAAAGACCGCATTCCGAAGTCGGTTCCGGCCAGATAGACAGCGTCCGCCCCATAGGCCACCGCCATCTCCAGTCTCTCCATGTCCCCCGCCGGGGCCAGCAGCTCAATCTTGTTTCTCATGTTTATCTATCTCCTTCAGAAAGGGGCAAGGGCGCCGGCCCTTGCCCCTTTGGGAATCACTTGTATCGCTCCTGGGAATTGAGGAAGCTCTGGAGCTGGTCATAGGTATTGAAGAAATGGTGGAGATTGTCGTCGCCCAGAGCGTAATAGAAGTAGCTGGTATCCGTCGGCTCCAGGGCAGCCATGATGGCCTCCATGCCAGGATTGGCGATGGGCGCCGGGGGCAGGCCCTTATACATATAAGTGTTATAGGGGGAATCGATGGCCTTGTCCGCCTCCGTCGGCACCTTTCCGCCGTTGATATAGGCCAGGGTAGCGTCGATCTGGAGCAGGCCCACAGTTTCACCCTCAGGATGCTCCAGGCGGTTATAAATGACGGAGGCAATCTCCTCCCGGTCAGATCCATCCGTTTCCCGCTCGATCATGGAGGCGATAGTCAGGATTTCCCGCAGGGAATAGCCTGTTTCCTCCACTTGGGCCCGTATATCATCGGTGACCATGGAGTCAAAGTAGACCAACAGCTTATTGATGGCATACACCGGATCGTGGGGGGTATAGAACTCATAGGTGGACGGCATGAGGTAGCCTTCCAGCCGGTGGTAATCCCCCAGCGGGATATCCTGGAGGAAGGAGAAGGCGTAGTCGTGGTTGGCGGCGGCTTCCTGAAGCTCCTCCACCGTGGCCACCCCCTTCTCTTCCAGCAGGGCGAAGATCTGGTCCAGGGTATAGCCCTCTGGAATGACCACATCCACCACCGACCGGGTGGCGGAGTTGGCACTCATGCCAGCCAGCAGAGCCCGGTAATCCATATCCGTGTTCAGGGTATAGGTACCCATCGTCACATCGTCCTTGCCCCCTGTGAAGGCGGCAAAGAGCTTGAAGAGCCACTTATACTCGATCAGCCCCTCATCCTCCAGCCGGTTCACGATGCTGTTGAAGCTGTCCTCCGAGGAGATGGTAATGGTCACTTCCTTCTCATCCTTATTCAGGGCCAGCACATCGTTTGCGGCGATCCAAAGCAGGCAGGCCAGCAGGATGGACACTCCGATGACTCCTATCACATAGAGCACGGCGAAGCCGGCGGTCCGGCCGGTCGAGCCGCGGCGGGGACGGCGGGCGGCGGTGCGCTCCTCCCGCCCGCTTCTTCGTTCACTTCTTCGTTCCTGGGGCATTCAGGTCAGCTCCTAATAAAATTTTTCCGGGTCCTTGTCACCAGGGACAAGGGACCTCCATAGAATAGTACAGAACGCACGGGACACACCGTCCCGGCGGGATTTTAGAGAGGTGTGAAAACATATGTGTTGTGGAAACAACGGCTGGGGCGGCAACGGCTGCCTGTGGATCATCCTGCTCATCATCATCCTGTTCGCCTGCGGCGGCTGGGGCGGCAACGGCTGCGGCTGCAACAACAGTTGCGGCTGTGGCTGCGACAACGGCTGCGGCAACGACAACTGCGGCTGCTGCTGAGTGGACCGGCAAAAGGGCGGGGGATCAACCCCCGCTTTTTGCCGAAGAAAGGTGGGACAGGCACTCCTCCTCGGTGACCACCAGGTCCACCGGGATATCATAAGGTCCCCTAGGCAAACGGTCCTGCAGGAGAGCGGCCCGGCACAGCCCCACCTTCCACCCGGAGCAGCCGGCCAGCCACCGGTCATAGTAGCCGCCGCCGAAGCCCAGGCGGTAGCCCTCCCGGTCATAGCACAGGCCGGGGACCAGGATCAGGTCGATGGCCGCCCGCTCCAGCAGAGGGGCCTGTTCATCCGGCTCCAGAAGGCCAAAGGCCGCCGGTACCAGCGGGCGGTCCGAGGTATACCGACGGACCTCCATCCCCCTGCCGGGGAGCATCCGGGGCAGGCCCACCACCTTCCCCCGCTCCTCCAGCTGGCGGACCAGCTCTTCAGTGTCCGGTTCCCGCTCTGGGATGCCCCAAAAGGCGAAGATCGTCTTTGCGCCCTCCACTTGGGGCAGAGATAGGAAGTGGGCAAAGAGTGCCCGGTCGCTCTCCCGCCGCTCTGACGAGGGCAAAGCCGCCAGCCATCGACGGACTGTTCGGCGCAGCGCCGCCTTCTCTTCAGTAACAGATGGAAGCACGGACTTCCTCCGCTCTCTCCCGGCCGGCCAGGTATTCCACCAGCGCCAGTCCGAAATCAAAGGCGGAGCCGGCCGCCTGCCCGGTAATCAGCTTGGCTGGGCCATCCACCACCACGTGGGACGGGCTGTCAGCTGCCACGGCTCCGTTCATCTGTCCCTCCATGCCGGGATAGCAGATGGCCCGTCTGCCCTCCAGCAGCCCCCACCTGCCCAACAGCGTAGGGGCCGCACAGATGGCGGCCAGAGGGATCCCCCGCTTCGCCGCCTCCCGGACCAGCTTCTCCACAGTAGGTTCCTGGCCCAGCTTCTGTACTCCCACACCACCGCCGGGCAAAACCAGCATGTCGGCCCGGTCCAGCTCCACCTGGTCCAAAGTCAGATCCGCTTTTATTGTGATCTGCCGGCCTCCGGCCACCATCGCTCCGTCTGTGGACACCAGGGCCGTTTCCACGCCTCCTCGGCGGAGCAGATCGGCGGGGACCAGGGCCTCCGCCTCTTCAAAGCCGGGAGCGAGCAGGATATAGACCATATTAGAATACCTCCTTTTACAGCAAGGGGGTCACCAGGGACCAGATCTCCTGGTGTATCTCCTGGATGGAGCGGAGCTGCCCCTCCCTGTCTAAACAGGAGATCCGCTTCCAGCCCAGCTCCCCAATGGCCTGGTGGGCGCAGGCGCGGCAGGTGGCTAGATACTCCGTGTCCAGCTCATGGATGTCCGCCTTGGTATGGGTGGCCGACTCCCGGCCGCGCAGCAGCTCCACCGACTTTTCGGTAGGCATATCCAAATAGAGCACCAGGTCAGGCCGGGGCAGTCCCAGCTTGTCGTGTTCAAAATCGTCCAGCCAGCGGAGGAAGGCGGTCCGCTCCCCCTCTGGGCACTTGGCCCCCTGGTGGACCGCGTTGGAGGTGGTATACCGGTCGGTAAGGACCAGGCCCCCCCCGTCGTAGTATTCCCCCCACACCTTTTTTAAGGAGGCGTATCGGTCCACCGCGTAAAACGCGGAGGCGGCGTAGGGATTTACGTCCCCTGGATGGCTGCCGAACTCACCCCCTAGGTACATCCGGATCAGAGCGGAGGACGGCTCCTGGTACTGGGGAAATACCAGCTTTTTGTACTCTTGGCCCATGGCGTCCAGCCGCTGGCACAGCTGGCCGAACTGAGTGGACTTGCCAGAGCCGTCGGTCCCTTCAATGACGATCAGCCGGCCCCTCATGACTGGTCCCTCCTGCCCCTCAGGCGGGCGCCGGCGGACTTGACCAGCACAAGAGGCAGCTTGGCCATCCGCCCCGCCCGCTGGGGCTCCTTCTTCAGGCGGTAGGCCCACTCCAAACCCAGCTTCCGCCAGGATTCGGGCGCCCGCTCCACGTTGCCGGCAAAGACATCCAGGGCGCCCCCCAGGCCAATGGCCAGACGAGCACCTGTGTGCCTGCCCCACCGGGCCATCCACTTCTCCTGCTTGGGCGCGCCCAGGCAGACAAACAGCAAATCGGGCCGAGCGGCGGCCACCTCCAGCAGCACGGCCTCCTCGTCCTTAAAATAGCCGTCATGAGTGCCGCACAGGACGATATTAGGGTGTTGCTCCAGGATGCGGCGGCCGGCCTCTTGGGCCACGCCGGGCTTCGCCCCCAGCAGGTAGAGCCGACCCCCCATCTGGTCCAGCTTGGCCAGCATATCAGCGGCAAATTCGATACCGGGAACCCGCTCCTTCAGGGGTGTGCCCAGTATCTTGGCCGAATAGACCACACCAATGCCGTCTGGGATGACCAGGTCGGCACTGTTGAGCACCTGACGGAAGTCGGCGTCTTTTTCCGCCGCCAGGATAAATTCCGGATTGGGTGTCACCACATAGTGGAACTGGTCCTGCTCCAGCATGGCGGCGCCCAGCTGGGCAGCCTCCTGCCGGGACACGTCGTCAAACCGGACACCCAGAATATCTTTCTTCAAAGCCATCCCTCCCAGGGAACAGTAAAGCATTGCCCAATGGGCATATGCCAGGATTATAGTATTTTACCACGCTCTGGCAAAAAAGTCTATGAATTTTCCATGAAGGTTTGTCCAAGGCGGACATTGGAACACCTGCGCTTTCTTACCGTTGACTTTCCCCCGCTCTTTCCTCATAATAATAGATACCGTAAGGCATCACATACACGGGAGGTACCCTCATGGAATTTTATGGGACCTTAGGCGGGCTCTGCCGTGACCGGGCTCTGTTGGTCCGCCTGTTCCGAGCCGGGATGACTGGGGCCAGGCTCAACCTGTCCCACACCAGCCTGTCCCAATGCTCCGCTCTGCTAGAGGAGCATTTCTTTCCCGCGGCACGACAGGCCGGGGTGGACCGCCCCCATCTCATCATCGACCTGCAGGGGCCGGAGCTGCGGCTAGGCACACTCCCCATCCCCATCCCCATCAAGACCGGAGACGATATCCTGCTTGGCCAGGACGGCCTCCCTGTCCCCCAGGTAGTGGTGTCCAGCGCCAAGCCGGGGGACCAGATCTCCATTGACGACAGCGCCATTCTCCTAGAGGTGAAAAAGGCCAGCTCCTCTGTGCTGCTGTGCCGGGTGCTGCGGGGCGGCACTCTACACAGCAGGAAAAGCCTGGCTATTCTAGGAGTATACCCGGATACACCGGTCCTCACCCAGGAGGATCTGATGAATCTGGACCTGGCTGGACAGTTTGGAGTGACCCACATTCTTCAGCCCTTTGTCCGGGGACAGGAGGATATCCGGGCACTGCGCCAGGCCTTGGACCAGTGTGGGCTGGGCCGCATCCAAATCATGGCCAAAATAGAGAACCGCCAGGGTCTGGACCATCTGGAGGAGATCATCTCCGCCGCCGACCAGCTCTGCATCGCACGGGGCGACCTTGGAAACTCCATGCCCCTCTGGGAGCTGCCTGGGGTTCAGAAGGATATCGCCCGGCGGTGCGTGGCCGCGGGTCGTGACTTCTGCCTGGTCACCCAGCTATTGTGGTCCATGGAGCATCGTCCGGTGCCCACCCGGGCCGAGGTATGCGATATTTACAACGGCGTGCTGGACGGGGCCTCCTCTCTGATGCTCACCGGGGAAACCGCCGCGGGCCAGTACCCTGTCCGGGCGATGGAATATCTTGTCAAAACCGCCCATGAGGCGGAGAAAGGACTCTAAGCATGGAACGTCTGCTTTTTTTGGATGCCTGTGTACGGGGGCCTGAGCTGTCCCGCACCTGGCGGTTGTGCCAGCGTTTTTTGGAGGAATATACTACGCTACATCCCCAGGTGCAGGTCTGCCACAGAGATTTGAGAGAGTCTCTGCCCATCCTGACAGGGGAGCTGGCCCGCCAGCGTGACGGCTGGATCGCCCGCGGGGAAGATGATCCCCGACTGACCCCCGCCCGCGAGATCGCCTCGGCCGATTTGGTGGTCGTGGGCGCCCCTTACTGGGACCTCTCCTTTCCCGCCGTTTTGAAGGTCTATTTGGAGTGGTCCAGTGCGCTGGGCATCACTTTCCGCTATGACGAGGACGGGCAGCAGGTCGGACTGAGCCAGGCCCGCGCCCTGGTCTATCTCACCTCCGCCGGCGGCCCCGTAGAGGGGCAGAATTACGGCTTTGACTACCTAAAAGCCCTGGGCGCTATGTTTGGGATTCCCCACGCCTACTGTGTGGCCGCGGAGGGCCTGGATATCCAGGGAACCGACGTCCAGGCTGTCCTTCGCCGTGCCGGAGATAGGGCCGCTTCCCTGGCCCGCCAGCTGGCCCAGGAGCCGATGTGCCTTCATGGATAGTCCCCACCCCTCCTTTAGATTTGGAGCGCCATATGGCGCTCCAAAATTTTTTCTCATTTTCCCTTCTCTCTTCCTTTCTCCGCCGGATAGGGTACTGTAACCACGGGGCCCACCCACGAAGGCCGGTCCCTATCCCCCACCTTACCCGGCGGTTCAGCCGCCTGACTGTTCAGAAAGGATGACACGTATATGAAGCACAAGAGGTTTTTTCCCCGCCTGACCAGCCTGCTCTGCACTCTGGCCATGTCCCTGTCCCTTGTCCCTGCCGTCTCGGCCGCCAGCCAGCCGGAGCCCCTGATCTCCACCAACCGATATGGCTACTACAACGGTAACTGGGCCGTCCCCCGCTCCTCCTATCTATACCAGGATGGCCAGGACCTGGTTCGGGTGGAGTACCGGAAAGGCAGCCAGCTGGTGAATGGCCAGACTGGCCAGTTCCTGGAGTGGCTCACACCCACCACCCTAGTGGTAGAGACCTATGACAGCCACTTCCAGTTGAAGGAGACTAGAGAACTGGAAGTAGAGCTCCCAATCTGGGGCGGCTTCTTTGCCGGGGAGGACTACAACTTCGTGGTTTTCGGCCAGGAGAATCCCTCAGAGAGCGACAGCGCCGAGGTAGTCCGGGTGGTCAAATACTCCAAGAGCTGGGAGCGGCTGGACCAGGCCAGCCTAAGAGGGGCCAACACCACCATCCCCTTTGACGCCGGCGGCTTTACCTGCGCCGAGGACGGCGGCCTGCTGTACATCCGCACCAGCCACGAGATGTACACCAGCTCCGACGGTCTGAACCACCAGGCCAGCCTGTCCTTCACAGTCCGCCAGGAGGACATGACCATCTCCGACGTGGCCTCCGCTGTGTCCAATCCCGCCACGGGCTATGTATCCCACTCCTTCAACCAGCTGATGCTGGTGGACCAGGAGGGCAGGCTGGTCGCGCTGGACCACGGCGACGCCTATCCCCGTGGGGCGTCCCTGTACCGCTGTGACGGCCAAAGCGGGCGGCGGGGGACCCAGCTCCTAGTAGCCAGCTGGCCTGGCTCCATCGGCGCCAACGTGACCGGCGCCCAGGTCACCGGTCTGGCCGAGACCTCCACCGGCTACCTCACCGCGTACAGCTACACTGGGAAGGGCGCTTCCTCCAACCTGACCGCCGACGTGAAAAACATCTATCTGGCTTACACCAGCAAAGATGATTTCTCTCAAAGCGGCACCAGGACCCGCCAGATCACCTCTTACGCCAACGGCGGGAACATCTATGGTTCCCAGCCCGTCCTTGTCCCCACCAGCCTGGAGGATGGCTATATCATCTGGTCTATGGCGGAGAAGGCGGACAACGGCTACTACTACAACACCGATTCCATCGGCTATGCCCGCTACTCCGCCGAGGGCTCGGTGTCTGACCTCAGGACCGCCGAGGGCGTCATGGCCTCCGACTGCACCCCCATCGTCTACAACGGACAAGTGGTGTGGTACGCCACCGATGACTCCGTCCCCGTGTTCTATGTTCTAGACGAGGACGGCGTCACCGCTTACCCCACAGCGGGAGAGGAGTCTGAGCCGCCCGCGGAGCCTGAACAGCCGGAGCGGCCCAGCCGGCCCTCCGCCCTGTCCGATCCCCGCCAGGCAGCCACCATTCGGCAGGCTGTGGAGCAGGCCGATCTTCTCTCCCGCCGGATCGTACTGAGCAACCCCAGCCGTCTGGCTATCCGGGAGGACGGCTCCCTGTGGGACGCAGGCCCCGGCTATCTCACCGAAGAGGAGAAGGCCCAGTACCCTGTCAAGCTCATGGATGGCGTGCGCCAGATCTGTTGCTCAGACAATGACCTGCTCCTGGCCGTAAAGGAGGACGACACTCTCTGGGCCTGGGGCTACTATGTGGGCTCCCTAGGGCTGCTGGACAGCTTTGACGCCTGGTCTGAAACTCCCATCAAGGTGGCGGACAATGTCCGATCTGTGGCCACCGGCAAATTCGGCGCCATGGTGGTGCGTACCGACGGCTCTCTGTGGTACTACGGCCTGGTGAGCGCGGGAGAGGACGGTTCGGGCACCGACTATGGCGCCGCCGACCCCGATTCCTACGGCCCCCACCATGTGATGGACAATGTGGTCATGGTGGATGCCGGCCTGTCCCGCTACGTGGCCCTGAAAGAGGATGGCTCCGTCTGGGTCTGGGGCGCCGACGGCTATGGCGGCGACGGCAAGATGATTCTCTACAACGGCGACGCTCCTCTGCCCCTGACCAAACTGCTGGACGGCATGATCTCCGTCGGTATGGAGGGGGAGAGCGGCTGGGCCATCGATCAGGAGGGCGGCCTGTGGACCTGGGGTGTCAATGACAATGGCGAGGTGGGCAACGGCATGGCCTATGACACCGTCACCCCTTGGAGCGAGGGAGTTGGGCAGTCCACGCCCGTCAAGATCATTGACCGGGATGTAATCTCCGCCGAGCGGGGCGCCGCCGTATTAAAAAACGGTGATCTATACACCTGGGGCATTACCGAAGAGGGGGGCGACACGGTTTCCAGCTACGGCTTCCACGTCCAGAGCTTCCCCATCAAAACCGGGGAGGACACTGTTATCGCCAATACCGCTCTCTGCTCTGATGGCTCCCTCCACGCCCCAGATGGCGAGGTTCTCATTGACGGTATCTTTACCCCCAGCGGCCAGTCTGTCCAAGGGACGGCGGACCAGGAGCGGAAGCCCAGCGGCACCTCAACGCCCGGTCAAACAGAGCGGCCCGACCAAGGTGCCGCCCCCCACTTCTCCGACATCAAGGCGGGCCAGTGGTTCCAGCCCTACGTGGAGAAGGTAGTCCAAAACGGACTGATGACCGGCATGGGAGACGGGAGGTTCGAGCCCGGCGGCGACCTGTCTATCGCCCAGACTCTGGTGCTGGCCTATCAGATCCACAGCCGTGAGAGCGGCGACCCGCTGCCCCGGATCTCCGGCGGCTGGTATATGCCCTATTACCAGTACTGTCTGGACAACGGCATCCTCACCGTCCGTGACTTTCCTCAGTCCTGTCTGAACGACAAGGCCACACGGTATGATATGGTCGCCATTCTGGATCAGGCCATCCCCGATGACCAGATGGAGGCAATCAACACCGTCCGGGACGGCGATATCCCCGACTTGGGAGAGGGAGATGAGCTGGGCGATGTGGTCTATCGGTGGTACCGGGCCGGTGTGCTCACTGGGGATGAGGAGGGCCGCTTCCACGGCGGCAGCGACATCACCCGGGCCGAGGTGTCGGTCATTCTCTGCCAGCTCACTGGGCTGGTGGACCGGGCCAGGCTGTGAGCTCCTATCCCCACCGGCCCCCAGAGTCCGAAAAAACCTGGGTCCCATTTCGGGACCCAGGTTTTTTCCTTGCCCTTCTTGGGAAAGACTGTTATACTGTAAAATGTAATTTTATGTCCGGCCTTCTGCCGGAGTGAGAGGGAGCTCCCGCTATGAAAAAACTGATGGTCATTGACGGCAATTCCATCGTCAACCGGGCCTTCTACGGAGTCAGCCAGAACCTGACCACACGGGAAGGTCAGCCTACCAACGCCATCTTTGGCTTTTTGAACATTCTGAACAAGCTGCTGGACGACAGCCAGCCCGACGCTCTCTGCGTCACCTTTGACCGGGCCGCCCCCACCTTCCGCCACCTGGCCTACGAGGGATACAAAGCCACCCGCAAGGGGATGCCCGACGAGCTGGCCAGCCAGCTTCCCCTGCTCAAGCAGGTGCTGGGGGCCATGAACATCCCCATGTACGAGCTGGACGGCTGGGAGGCTGACGACCTGATCGGCACCATCTCCGTGAAGGACCGGGCGGCGGGCTGGGAGACCATCATCGTCACAGGAGACAAGGACTCCCTCCAACTAGTGACAGACACCACCACAGTGAAGCTGGTGTCCACCCGCATGGGCCGCACCGACACCCGTGACATGACCCCGGCCTCCTTTCGGGAGGAGTATGGCTTTGACCCCATCCACATTATCGACTTGAAAGCCCTGATGGGGGATGCCAGCGACAACATCCCCGGTGTCAAGGGGGTGGGTGAAAAGACCGCCATGGCCCTGGTGCAGCTGTACGGCTCTATTGACTGCCTGTATGACCATATGCCCGATATCTGTATGGCTCCGTCCACCCCCGCCAAGCCCGGCGTGGTAAAAAAGCTGGCCGAGGGCAAAGAGATGGCCCGCATGTCCTATGACCTGGCCACCATCCACACCGACGCCCCCATCGATTTCGACCCGGAGCGCAACCTGCGGCAGCCGCCGGACAACAACGCTCTGTACCAGCTGTTCCTGGATCTGGAATTCGCCAAGCTCATCGACAAGTACCACCTCGCCGCTCCCCAGGGGGAGGGAGAGGCCCAGAGCCAGCCGGGGGCGGAAGACTCCTGTACCACCGAGGTCGTCACCACACAGGTCCGGCTGAAGGAGCTGCTGGCCCTCTGGTCTACCAAGGACAGCGTGGATGTCCTGGCCCTGCCGGGGTTGGACGTAATATGTGTGGAGTGCCGGCTCAACGAGAAGGAGAACCACGCCGCCCTGTTCCTCGCAGACAAATTCCAGGGACACAACGAGTTTCTGCGGACTTTTTTCGCAGACCCGGACATTAAAAAGGTTACGCACGGGCTGAAGGGCCTGTGGCGCTCCCTGCTGGCTGAAGGGATCTCCCCCGCCGGCTTTGTCTTTGATACCGAGGTGGCCGCCTATCTCCTGGCCCCTACCGACGGCAGCTATGACCTGGAAAAGCTGGGGCTGACCTATTTCAGCTTTCAGCCCGCCAAGGCTGGCGACTATTTGGCCGAGGGAGCTTTCGGCCCCCTGGCTGATCCGGTGGGCCCCGCCGCCGCCCTCACCTCCCACTGCGCCCTCATCGGCGCCCTCCACGGGGTATTGGAAAAGCGCCTGCGGGAGCTGGAGATGTGGGACCTGTATGAGACCATCGAGCTGCCCCTGTGCTCGGTGCTGGCTGAGATGGAGGCAGAGGGCTTTCTTATTGACCGGGGCGCCCTGGTGTCCTTTGGGGAGATGCTCACCCAGCGCATCGACCAGGCCCAGTCCCGCATCTACGAGCTGGCTGGGGAAGCCACCTTCAACATCAACTCCACCCAGCAGCTGGGCCATGTTTTATTTGAAACGCTGGGGCTCCCACCTGTGAAAAAGACCAAAACCGGCTGGTCCACCAATGCCGAGGTGCTGGACAAGCTGCGGGGCCAGCACCCCATCATTGACGAGATTCTGGAGTACCGCCAGCTCACCAAGCTGAAGTCCACCTATGTGGACGGTCTTTCCAAGGTCATCGGTCCTGACAGGCGGCTCCGCACCTCTTTCCAGAATACGGTGACCGCCACTGGGCGGCTGTCCTCCACCGAACCCAACCTTCAGAACATCCCCATCCGCACCCAGTTGGGGGCCGAGCTGCGCAAGATGTTCGCGGCCCCGGTCGGCCGTGTGCTGGTGGATGCGGATTATTCCCAAATCGAGCTGAGGCTCCTGGCCCATATGGCCGGCGATCCGGCTATGATCGACGGCTTTAAGAGCGGAGCCGACATCCACACCATCACCGCCTCCCAGGTCTTTGGTGTCCGGCCCGAGGAGGTCACCCCCTCCATGCGCCGCTCGGCCAAGGCGGTGAATTTCGGCATCGTGTACGGCATCTCTCCCTTCTCGCTGTCCCAGGACATCGGCGTATCTGTCCAGGAGGCCAAGGAGTATATGGACAAGTATTTCGCCCATTACTCCGGTGTCCGGGCCTATATGGACGGCGTAGTGGAGCAGGCCAAACAGACCGGCTTCGTGGCCACCCTCTTTGGTCGACGCCGCTGGGTGCCGGAGCTGAAATCTTCCAACTTCAACACCCGGTCCTTTGGGGAGCGGGTAGCCCTTAACGCCCCCATCCAGGGCACCGCCGCCGACATCATCAAGCTGGCCATGATCCGGGTACGGGACCGGCTTCGCGCCGAGGGGCTGAAGGGACGCCTGGTCCTCCAGGTCCACGACGAGCTGATCGTGGAGTGCCCGGCGGAGGAGGCGGATAGAATCTGCAGCCTGGTGGAGGAGGAGATGGAGGGCGTGGCCGCTCTGTCCGTCCCTCTGCTGGCCGAGACCCACGCTGGAAAGAGCTGGGCGGACGCCCATTAGCCCGCCGCGCTGGCCCGGACCGCATCCTCTTGTCCTTTCGGAATACTTCACCTTGAACCTGCTTGGTTAGGAACGTCCAATGGGCATTCCTCCCCCCGCATCTCCGCCACCTATCCCTCGAAAGTGACCGACTGTCCTGGTTTTGTTGTCAGATCGGCAGGAATCTGATACACTGACAACAGAATAGCAGGGAGGTATCCTCCATGGATCGTACCGTCTATACCACTGCTCGACTTGTCAAGTGGGCGCTGCTGGGGGTGTCAGGATGAGTGAGACCGACCGCCGCCCAGTTCTGGCGACCTTGTTGACCGTTCTGGGCTGTCTAGCTATGCTTTGGGTGGAGTGGGTGCTGTCCCCCGTCTACCCGGTAAAGTCGTCGGCTAAGGCGCTGGTCTTTCTGGGCTGCGCCGCCGCCTATGTGCTGGCCTCCGGCGACCGGACGATCCTCCGGTCCTTCGGCCGGCCCGAACAGGGGGCGATGAGGCTGCCCCTGCTGCTGGGGGGCGGAGTATTCCTCCTGCTGCTGGGCGGGTACACGCTGCTCTCTCCCTGGCTGGATTTGTCCGCCATCTCCGGCAATTTACAAGCCAAGGAGGGCTTCACCGCCGCTACTTTTCCACTGGCGGCCCTCTATATCACCTTTGGTAACTCCCTGCTGGAGGAGCTCTTTTTCCGGGGCTTTGCCTTTCTTGCCCTGTACCGATCCGGTTACAAAAAGCTGGCCTGGACCTTTTCCGCCATAGCTTTTGCCCTGTACCATGTGTCCATCATGGACGGCTGGTTCCACCCGGCCCTGCTGGTCCTGCTTACCTCTGGGCTGGCCTGCGCCGGGCTTCTGTTCAACGCTCTGGACGCAAAAAGCCAGACCATATGGCCCGGCTGGCTGGTCCACATAGGGGCCAACCTGGCCATCAACACCATCGCCCTTCACCTGTGGGGGATCATTTGACGAAAGGAGAGTGTCCTGCGCCCTCTGTCTACTGGCCTTGGTATCCCATCTGGCTGATGAAACAACAAGTGGGTCTATGCGGTTCCCACCGCGTCTGAACTGTAAATCCGCTTTGCAAGGAGGCTCCCTTATGACATTCTGGACTGTCTTAACTGTTTTTCTCCTCTTCCCCCTGCTGATGCTTACCCTTGTATTTTTCTTCCGCCCCGCCTGGCTCCCCCTGGTCATCCCCATGAGTACGCTCTCTGCCCTGGCGCTATGCTGGGGGAAGTTCTGCTACTTTGAATGGCGGCCTCCCCTTATGGTCCTTCTCTCCATGCAGATGCTGGCTGTCACTCTGCTGGTTTTGGTTCTGGCGGCGGTGCGGAAAACACCCCGTTACGGAGCCTTCTTCCTGGAGAGCCTCACCGCCCTGCTGTTCACTGCCATGTGCGTCTGCGTCCTCTACGGGTACATAGAGCTGGAATGGCTCGCCAAATTCTATCCCTCCTGTCCCCCGCCTCAGGCGGCCCTTCTCCTCCTGTTCCCCTTCGGAACTGGGATTCTCCTATCCCTCTGGGGCGTTCGGAAACTGCGCGGGCCGAACAAATAACCGGCAGACCCAACCTTTACCCTATCACATAAGGAGTCAATACAATGTACTACGAGATTGTCCCCATGGACCGAAGCCACATAGACCAAATCGCCGCCCTGGAGCGGGAATGTTTCTCCACGCCCTGGAGCGAGACCATGCTCTCTGACGCCCTTTTCGACCCCCAGGCCAGCTTTATCGTGGCCGACGACGGGGAAGGCAATATTCTGGGCTACGCTGGCTTACATGTGGTGTTGGACGAGGGCTACATCGACAATATCGCCGTCCACCCCGACGCCCGGCGGCATGGAGTGGCCTCCGCCCTGCTGGATGTGTACTGCCGCTTCGGCGCCGCCAATCTGGCCTTCCTCACTCTGGAGGTACGGGTATCCAACACTGCCGCCATCGGCCTATATGAAAAGTATGGCTTCCACCAGGCTGGCCTGCGGCCGGGATACTACCAAAATCCGCGGGAGGACGCCTTAATTATGACACGGGAGTTTGAACATGAAGCTGATTGAATTGACCGCGGAGCAGTTGTCCGCCCTGTATGAGAGCGAGCTGAAAGCCGCTTTCCCGCCCCAGGAGCTGAAGCCCCTAAAGGCCATGCTGAACCTGATGGCTGAGAAGAAGTATCAGGCCCTTGGCCTGTATGATGGAGATGAACTGGCGGGCTATGCCCTGCTGTGGTTGGAGCCCGGCATTCCCTTTGCCCTGCTGGACTATCTGGGAACCATCGAAGGCAGGCGCAGTCAGGGGCTGGGGACCATTATGCTGGACCTGTTGGCCGGCTACTACAAGGATTACCGAGGCATCTTCGGCGAGGCGGAGGCACCAGAGGGCGGCAGTCCCGAGGGGGAGGAGCTGCGCCGGCGCCGGCTCGGCTTCTATCTGCGCAACGGGTTCCGATACGGCGGCTATGACTGCGCCCTCTTTGGTGTCCACTACCAGACCCTGATCCGAGGCCGTGAGGACGTCACTCCGGGTGAGCTGCTGGCCGTCCACCAGAAAATTTACAGTGGACATATGCCCAAACAGGTATACGACCGTTTCATCCAGATCCCCCTGCTCCCTGGGCAGCAGCCCAACTCCATGGGAGACTGGGTGGAGGAGTGAGGGGCGCCCCTCCCCGTCTGCATGGTCATCTCTATTCCTGGCAAGCCCTGCGTCTCCCTCAGCCGCCAGCGCGCACTTCCTTCGCAGCGGTGTCCGCTGGTTCCCTCGATCAGAAAGTAGGTATTGATACGATGAATATTCTTGCCATTGAATCCTCCTGTGACGACACCGCCGCCGCCGTTGTCAAGGACGGTCGGACGGTGCTGTCTAGCTGCGTGTCCTCCCAAATTGAGATGCATACCATCTATGGCGGCGTGGTACCGGAGCTGGCCTCCCGCAAGCATATCGAGGCCATATCCGGTCTAGCCGACAAAGCTCTGGCTGACGCCGAGCTCTCCCGCGCCGATCTAGACGCCGTAGCGGTCACCTATGCCCCCGGCCTCATCGGCGCTGTGCTGGTAGGGGTCAACTTCGCCAAAGGGGCAGCCATGGCTCTGGACCTGCCCCTCATCCCGGTCCACCATGTCCGGGGCCACATCGCGGCCAATTATATCACCCACCCGGACCTGGAGCCCCCCTTCGTCTGCCTGTGTGTATCCGGCGGCACCACAGCCATCGTGGATGTGCGGTCCTATACAGAGATGGAGATCATGGGTTCCACCCGGGACGATGCCGCCGGCGAGTGTTTTGACAAGGTGGCGCGGGTGCTCGGCATCGGCTATCCTGGCGGCGCTCCCATGGACCGGCTGGCCCAGGGGGGCGATGACCTGCGGTATGAGCTCCCCCTGGCCCATGTGACCGGGCACGAGCTGGATATGTCTTTCTCCGGCCTCAAAACAGCCAGCCTGAATCTGATCCACAACGCCCAGCAGAAAGGGGAACCCCTGGACCTGCCCTCTTTCGCCGCCAGCTTTGGCCGGGCGGTGAGCCAGTCCCTGGTCCCCCGTGCTATGGCCGCAGCCAAGGCAAAGGGCTATGGCAAGGTGGCGGTGGCCGGCGGCGTGGCGGCCAACAGCCGCATCCGGGCCGATCTCCAGGCCGCCTGTGCCCAGAGCGGGGGTCAGCTCTACCTCCCCGAACTGCGCTACTGCGGCGACAACGCCGCTATGGTCGGCTGTCAGGGGTACTATGAGTGGCAGGCTGGCCACACAGCCGGTTGGGAGCTAAATGCTTACGCCACCCGGGATATCTCTCTGGGATAAGCCCACTGTTTCCCGCCTGGCGGAACAGTGGGCGGCTCTCCCTGTGCTCCGTCTGTAGTATTACAGTCTGGATACCTCCCCTCTCAATTTTGCGTTATGTCACCCATAATTTTTGGGTTCTTTACATTTTTTCCCTATTTCTAATCGTAAGAAATCCACAGCCGCCCGAATCATGGCGCTTTGAGCTGCCCCTTTTGTGGAAAACCATGTGGAAAGTGTGAATAACTTTTTGTACTTACTTTTTACAATTCCGATTATGTAAATCTTTTATACCTGTACACAGGTCTCTGGCGGCGGCCATACAAAATTTTTCGTTCCTCCTATTGACATTAGCTGGACGTGGTGGTAGAATATTGCGGTACAATAAAGTAGGTACGGTTCCCCGTCCTCACCCCAGGCCAGCGCCAAAGGGTCAACATGGAAGATCAGCACTGGATGTCCAGTGGTGTTTTGCTATGATACGGGGGCCATATCGGCTATCCGTATTTTATTTTGTCTGGAGGTGCTTTCCCATCGCTAACACAGGTCATCAAACCAATGACGAGATCCGCGACAAGGAAGTTCGACTGATCGACCAGGCCGGCGAACAGTTGGGCATCATGTCTTCCCAGGAGGCGCTTCGCCTAGCGGAAGAACAGAACCTGGATCTGGTTAAGATCTCCCCCAACGCCGTTCCCCCTGTGTGCAAAATCATGGACTACGGCAAATATCGGTTCGAACAGACCAAGCGCGAGAAGGAAGCCCGCAAGAATCAGCGCGTGGTGGAGATCAAAGAGATTCGGATGTCCCCCAGTATTGATCTCAATGACTTCAACGTTAAGCTGAGGAACGCCCAAAAGTTTTTATCTGAGGGCAACCGCTGCAAGGTCACAGTCCGCTTCCGCGGCCGTGAGATGGCTCATACCAATATCGGTCAGGATCTGCTGCTCAAGTTCGCGGAGGAGTGCGGCGAGCTGGCTGTTATGGATAAGAGCCCCAAGCTGGAGGGACGTCATATGTCCATCTTCCTATCCCCCAAGCCTGCCAAAGACGCCAAAAAGTAAGTAAAGGAGTTTTCTGTTATGCCGAAGATCAAGATCAAGACTCACAGCGGCGCCAAAAAGCGCTTCTCTCTCACCAAGACCGGCAAGGTCAAGCGCGCCATGACCAAGAAGCGTCACCTGCTCAACGGCCACGGCAAGACCACCAAGCTGAAGCGGGCTCTGCGCGGCACCACCTATGCCGACAAGACCAATGAGGCCGCGATCAAGCGCATGATCCTGTACAAGTAAGACAGAGGGAGGTAACGAACAATGGCAAGAGTGAAAGGCGCGATGATGACGCGCAAGAGAAGAAATAAGATCCTCAAGCTGGCCAAGGGCTACTGGGGTTCCAAGTCCAAGCATTATAAGATGGCCAACCAGGCTGTCATGAAGTCCGGTGTGTACGCCTATACCGGCCGCAAGCTGAAGAAGCGCGACTTCCGTCAGCTTTGGATCACCCGGATCAATGCCGCCTGCAAGCTGAACGGCATGAACTACTCCACCTTCATGAACGGCCTGAAGAAGTCCGGCATCGTCATCAACCGCAAGATGCTGGCCGAGCTGGCAGTCAACGATAAGGCAGCTTTCGTCCAACTGACGGAAACCGCCAAGAAGGCTCTGGCCTAATTCTGTGAAATTGCGCTCCGGTACTGGATTTCAGCACCGGAGCTTTTTTCTGGCACATCTGATTATTCCCGGCGGCTGATTTTCTCCCTTTCCACAGCCGACCCAATCAAAAAGGAGGACACCTATGCCCACATTCACCTTAGATATCTACCAGACTGCAGGCATTGCCATGCTCCTGTTCGTACTGGGCCGATTTCTCACCGAGCGCGTCGAGTTCCTGAGAAAATGCTGTATCCCCGCCCCTGTGGTGGGGGGCCTGATCTTCGCCCTCGTTCATCTGGGACTCTATATGAGCGGTGTACTGGCCCTATCCTTTGATGAGAACATCAAAAACTTCTTTATGACCCTGTTCTTTACCAGCGTAGGCTATACCGCCTGCTTCCGGCTGTTGAAAAAGGGGGGTAAAAAGGTATTTACCTTCCTGTTTGTCGCTATCTTAATGGTTATCCTGCAAAATTTGGCCAGCTCTGTGCTGTCCGTCCTGCTTGGCTGGGATCCCCGTCTCGGCCTGTGCACCGGCTCCATCCCCATGGTAGGGGGCCACGGTACCGCGGGCTCCTACGGCCCCGAACTGGAAAAGATGGGTCTGGCCGGCGCTGAGGTGCTGGCTATGGCCGCCGCCACCTTTGGTCTTGTCGCCGGCTCCCTGATGGGCGGCCCTACCGCCCGCAGCCTTATCAACAAATATGGTCTGCGCTCCAACGAGACCACCGAGTCCGTCATTGAAGCCGCTGACGAGACTCCTGAAGAGAAGGAGCGGGCGGAGCGCATGGACTATACGGCCTTTACCAACGCCGCCATCCTGCTCATCGTCGCATCTGGCCTGGGCACTCTGCTGACCATGGCCTTCAATAGCGTGCAGATCACCATTGCCGGCACGGTCATCAAGTTCACCTTCCCCACCTATATCGGCTCCATGGTCATCGCCGCTGTCATCCGCAATTTCTGTGATGTCAAGCGCATTATTCTCCCCGCCAAGGCCATCGATACCTGGGGTAACGTGTCCCTCTCTATCTTTCTGGCCATCGCCCTTATGTCCCTAAAGCTCTGGGAACTGGCCGAACTGGCTACGGACATGGTCATTCTACTGGCCGCCCAGGTAATACTCATGTTTCTCTTCGCCCGGTTCGTGGTGTTCCGGCTCATGGGCCGGGACTATGAGGCGGCAGTCATGACCTCCGCCTTCTGCGGATTTGGTATGGGCGCCACGCCCAACGCCATGGCCAATATGCAGGCCATCACCAAAAATTACGGCCCTGCTCCCCAGGCTTTCTTTATCGTACCGCTGGTCGGCTCGCTGTTCATTGATTTCTGCAACGGAATTATTATTACCCTGTTTCTGAATGTACTGCCGTTGATCTTCGGCTGATAAAAGCCCGCGCCCTGCTCCCCTGAGGAGCAGGGCGCTTTTTTACGATCTTATCAGGTCTTTGTCCCCTTCTTCACTATTTATACAGAGGCTCACAGTCCTCTAGACGACTCCTTTTTCTTCCGCTTGGCCGCCATATAGCGGTCCTCCTCACTGAAGATGCAGCCGCAATATTTCTGCATATAGAAGCCGTGCTCCCGGGCAAAGGCCTGACCCGCCTGAAACAGTGGCCTGAAATCCCGGTACAGGAAGTCCACCCCGTACTTCTGCCCCATCTCACGGGCAATGGCGGCGATGGCATCATGGTTCTGATAGGGGGAAATGAGCAGCGAGGTGGTAAAGCTGTCATAGCCATGCTCCGCGGCGTATCGGGCTGTCTCCTCCATTCGGACCCGGTAGCAGTAGGGACAGCGCCCGTCAATATTTCCAGCCACAGCGGTGACGAACGGCCGCAGATCATAGGTGCCGCCGATGACCAATTTCATGCCGATCTCCCTTGCGTAGTCCTCTAAGGTGCGCTTCCGGGCCTGATATTCCGTATAGGGGTGAATGTTGGGGTTAAACCAGAAGCCGGTGACCGACAGCCCCTCCTCCCGCAGTTGAGCGATAGGCTGGTTGGCGCAGGGGGCACAGCACATATGCATCAGGGTATTATCCATCACACGCACCTCAAATCTCCAAAATATCTAATTCCAGGCCCTGCCGCATGGCATAGGCCAAGGTCTGGGCCGTCCCGCCTCTGGGTTCACCGTCATAGACGGCGATAATCCGGCAGGCCCGATCCACCATGTACCGGTTCCGCCTTGCCATGCAGCCCCGGTCATAGTGATGCTGGACCAGAGTCTCATAGTCGCACTGGTCCAGGATAGCCTGATAGCGGAGCCGCTCCTCCCGGGGCCAGCGGTCCGCTTGGCTCTCACAGGGCCGCGCCCCCTCCAGCGTCACCTGCGGAAAGCACGCCCGCAAGGCCAACACAGCCTCGGCAAAATACAGGTCCGCCCCCCGTGCCATTCCACAGATAAAATGGCGGCAGCCACTCTGATAGGCCCGCTCCAGGGCCTGTCCCAACCGCTCCTTCAGCCGTGTGCATCTGGGGTCCCGCTCATCCGTTCCCCAAGGAAGTTTGTCGGGCCGGTGCCCGGTAAAGCAGCAGGTATTTGCCTGTTCCAAAACACAGCGCCCCTTCTTTTGTGCTGGTTTCTATTCTATAACAGGACATAGTCTAAGTCAATGTTTATGGAAAATTTGTTCGATTGAGTGGACAGCCAATCGATTCTCTGTATCCATATCCTGCCACGGGTGTACCTAGTGGAGCCCTGTTTCCTCTCCCCTATCTCCGCAATCCCGCTGCCCGGTGAACTTGGGCCTCAAGAACAGAATGGACGGCCTTTGGCCGTCCATTCCTTTTACTCCAATATCCTACCATCCACTGAGATGGTCACCACCTGCCAGGGGATAAACTTCCCGCTGTCCCGCAGGGCCTTCTCCGCCGCAATTTGTAGGCCGCCGCAGCAGGGGACCTCCATCCGCGCAATGGTCACGCTCTTGATATTATTTTGACGGATGATTTCTGTCAGCTTTTCACTGTAATCAACCCCGTCCAACTTGGGGCAGCCCACCAATGTCACTTTGCCCCGGATAAAATCCTGATGGAAGCTTCCATAGGCAAAGGCGGTGCAGTCGGCGGCAATCAGCAGGTTCGCGCCGTCAAAGTAGGGCGCCGTAAGGGGAGCCAGCTTGATCTGGACAGGCCACTGGCGCAGTTGGGATGAGACTGGACCGGTCGCGGCGGCTTCCTGCTCCTGACGCCGTCCCAGTGTCTGGATACGGCTGCCGGGGCAGCCCTGGCCTTCTCCATTCTCCCGCTCCCTCTTTTTGGCCTGGACTGCCGCCTCATCATAGGGGGCCGCCTCCCGTTCCACAAAGGTGATGGCCCCGGTAGGACAGGTGGGTAAACAGTCCCCCAGGCCGTCACAGTAGTCATCCCGAAGCAGGGCCGCTTTGCCCTCCACCATGCCGATGGCCCCCTCATGACAGGCCTGGGCACACAGGCCGCAGCCGTTACACTTCTCTCGGTTGATCTCAATAATTCTACGAATCATGTCATTTTCCGCCTTTCCTTGACTTGGATGGGCTAAGTATAGTACCATTGATCCACAGAGTACGTTGTTAAAACAACATTTTAGGAGAAAGATATGGACTATCAATTTTTGGCTGGTATTCTCCTGTTCCAAGGGCTCTCCCCGGACGTTCTTCCGGATCTTCTGGCCGGTCTGGGAGCCGGGACTCGTTTCTATCCCCGTGGGGAGGCCGTCCTCCGCACCGGCGACCGGACCGGGCGGCTGGGTCTGGTGCTCTCCGGGGGCGTCAACATTGAGAATCACGACGCCTGGGGAAACCGGACCATCTTGGACCATGTTGCCCCCGGCCAGGTCTTTGCGGAGACCTACGCCTGTGTCCCAGGGGAACCACTGATGGTGGACGTAGCGGCCGTCCAGGACACAGAGGTCCTGTTCCTGGATATGGGCCTGCTCTTGTCCGGCGAGGGACCCCACCATGGAACTCTCTTGCGCAATCTTCTGACCATTACGGCCAGAAAAAACCTGGCCCTCTCTCGGCGCATCTTCTACACCTCCTCCAAGACCATCCGGGGCAGGCTGCTCTCCTATCTGTCCGACCAGGCGGTGCTCCAGAACAGCCCCTCCTTTTCTATCCCCTTTGACCGCCAGCAGCTGGCTGATTATCTGGGCGTGGACCGGAGTGCCCTGTCCAATGAGCTAGGCAAAATGAGGCGGGATGGGCTGCTGTCCGCCAGGAAAAGCCACTTTCGCCTCAATGTGAGCCAGATGCCCTGATCTACACAGGATTTACAATTTAATTACAATTCATTTTCTTTGGTTGACAATGTAGACCAGTTGTGTTATGTTTGGTCTACAAAGTAGACTTAAGGAGGTGTTTTTATGCCGGATGTCACCCTGACCAACAGCGAATGGTATGTGTTGGACTGCCTTTGGGAGCACTCTCCTCTGACGGTGATGGAATTGGTGGAGCGCCTGTCCCAGAAGGTGGGCTGGGCCAAGAGCACCACCATCACTACCCTGCGGCGGATGGAGGAGAAGGGGCTGGTCCACTGTGAAGTGACGGGCCGGACCCGTCACTATCGGCCCTCGGTGGAACGGCGGCAGGCCGTCCGCCGGGAGACCCGCTCCTTCTTGAACAAGGTGTATCGGGGCAGCGTGGGGTTGATGGTGTCTGCCATGGCCCAGGACAAGGCCCTGACCCGGAAGGAGATTGACGAGCTGTATGAGATTCTTCGACAGGCAGAGGAGGGAGCGAAATGAGCGGCATTTTCGTTCTGAACAGCGCCATGCCCACCCTGATCCCCTGGGCCTTTACCTCCACCCTACTAATTCTGGCGGTGCTGACTGTCCGTTGGCTCACCCGGAACCGGCTGTCCTCTGTGAACCGCTATGCCCTCTGGGCGGTGGTGCTGATCCGGCTGCTGATCCCTATTCAGCTCCCCTTCCTGTCCTCCTTCGGGGCAGTGGACTTTGCGCCTCAGATGGAGGACACCCCGGTATATGCCTTTCCCACCGACCACATAGACGCGCCAGAGAGTTATATTCAGCATATCTGGGAAGAGCAGGGAGAGGACCCGGTCATGAGCGCCGGCATTACCAGCCGTGGCTTCCCCGCTCTGGGAGGGCTCGGCTTTGATTATTACAGCGGCGGCACAGTCCTGGAGGAAAACGGTTATACCGATTACGCCTTTTTCTCCACTGTCCCCCGTATCCTGTCTATCCTGTGGGGGACAGGAGCAGCGGTGATGCTCCTGTTCCTGATTGGGAGCAACCTGCGCTTTGCCGCAAGGCTGCGCCGCTCCCGCCGCCCCCTGGACATTCCTGAGTGTCCTCTTCCCGTCTACGTGATAGAGGACCTGTCCTCTCCCTGCCTGTTCGGCCTGTTCCGGCCCGTGGTCTACCTGACTCCCCAGGCAGCGGCGGACTCTGCCGCACGGGAGCATGTGCTGGCCCATGAGCTCACCCACTACGCCCACAGGGACCACCTCTGGGCCCCCCTGCGGTGTCTGGCCCTGGCCCTCCACTGGTATAACCCTCTGGTGTGGCTGGCTGTCCTCCTGTCCAAACGGGACGGAGAACTGGCCTGTGACGAGGGGGCGGTACGCCGTCTGGGAGAGGACCAGCGCATCCCCTACGGCCGCACCCTGGTGGGCATGGTGGCCCAGCGTTCCCTGCGGCCGGCCGATCTGCTGTCCTGCTCCACCGCCATGACAGGGGGCAAAAAGACCATTCAACAGCGCATCGCCCTGCTGGTGAAGCACCCAGAAACCAGGGCGGCCGCTGTCTTTGGGGCTTGTGTGGCCCTGGCTCTGGTAGCAGTATTCACCTTCTCTGACGGAAACCAGAGCGGCGGTCCGGCAGGCGATTATAGACGCTTCCTCAGTGATGTGCAAAGCGCCCAGAGCATCCGCCTGGGACAGCCCACCACCTCCAGTCAGTTTGACCCCACCGCCATCACCGATCCGGAGCTGCTGGCGGAGGCCAAAGAGATCTTGAAGCAGGAGTGCCCGGACTGGCTCAATCCGCCCCAGGTAGTGGGGGACCTGGCCCCGGCCTCTCTGCGTACCCTGACTCTCACTGACCAGCAGGGCGCGGAGGTCCGATATCTGCTGGCCGCCCCCGCCGACCGGGGGAACTCCGGCGACTTCTATGTGCTTACTGACGGTGAACTCAGCGGGACGGAGGTTTCCGGACGCCGGGTGGCCGCCCTGATGCACCAGCAGGCGGCAGTCCAGCTCTACGACCTGATGAACCGCCAGGGGGCACAGAGCGGCGCCATTCCTCTTACCGCCGAGGAGCTGGCCTATTTCAACGACGGCTCCTTCTTTGACAACGGGACCGGCAGCGGCGGAAATGCCTACATCAATTTCTCCATTCGCAACCAGTTCCTGACTTCCTGGTATGACCATCCGGCGGACATCGACCTGTACCAGCTGTTCTATCTGGGGACCGGCAATCCCAGCTCCATCAGCGAGGAGGAGCGGCGGCTGGTCATCGACCGGGGTTACGGCGGGGCGGACCCGGACTGCGGCTGCACCAAAATCACCCGGCAGGAGATGGACGCCGTCCTGCTGGAACACACCGGCCTGACTTTGGAGGAGACCAATCTGGTGGGGCTGGGCGATTTCACCTACCTGCCGGAGTATGACGCCTACTACCACTTCCATGGGGACACCAATTATACAGTCCCAAGCTTTGAGAGCGGTTCCCGCCATGACAGCATTCTCTATCTCAACTATGGGGACCACGGGGCCTGCCAGTTGGTCCTTCGGGCGGTGGACGGCGGATATCAGTTTATCGCCAACCGCTCTACCCAGGTTGGAAACGTACCCAGCTCCTATACCCGGCTGGAGAAGCCGGAGCACATCGCCGCCCTGGTGGAGCTGCTAGTCCAGGATCAGGCGTTTCTCACCGAAAACGCCCAGTATTTAGGGATCACCCCGGAGGCGCTGGCCGACGCCCTCCAGGGGAAGGGGGAGGAAGGCGTCTCCCCCGACCTGCTGGTCATCGGCACCTACAACGGCTGGGTCCCGGACCAATGGGGGCGGGGCTACGGCTATCGGTTGACGGTCTGGGGAGGCGGCAGTGTGATGTTTATGGACCTAACCTTCCCGGCGGCGCTGAATGAGCAGGTGCTGGCCTTCCACCAGTAGGACTCTTTGGAGTTGATTCAAAAGGACCTGACCCAGCGTCTGTCCGCTCTCACCCCACAGGACATCCAGTCCGTCAGCGGAGGCCGCTATGACCTCCCGGTCTCGTCCGACCAGCTGGCCGGGATGCTCAACCGAATGGCAGGCCGGTATCTGGGGCCGGACGGATCTGACAGCTTTTCCTCCCACCGGCTGTGGACGCTGGACATCCTGCTGCCCGAGGACGTCACCCTGTATCTCTCCGCCGGTCTGGTCGAGGACCAGGTGGACATCGACGGGCTGCTCTTTGAAAGCCCGGAGCTGTACCAGCTCATCCGTCAGCGGTGGACTCCTCCCGCCGGCAGCATCGTCCGGGAGGACCTGTCCCCGGTGGCGGAGGCGGTGGACCGGCTCCTGGCGGATGAGCTGGCCAAGTGGAACCAGGACTTTACCGACAGCGGCCTGTCCGCCCCCTACACTGGGGTAGAACTGACCCAATTCCGCCTGCTGTCCTCTTACCCCGACCTGCTGAAAGAGGGGACCGTGAAGCTGTACGCCTTCGACTACGGCTTGACCACCGGGAATTTGGAGGAAGCGGGCTGGGCTGGAGGGAATTACGCCGACGGCGACGGTCTGTTTCATCCTTACGGCCATGTGCCCCATCTGCTGACGGTGGAGGGGATCGGTCATATGGAGCGCAGTCAGATCATCCTATGGGAGTTCCCCCTAGTGGTAGGCAGCCAAGGCTATGAGGAACTGGTCACTCAGGACTATGTTCGTGACGTGGTGGTAAGCAACCTCCGGGACTTGCTGGACCCGGTGGTCCCCGCCTCGGTGACCGACCCCCAGAAGGCGGCCGAGGCCTATGGACGGGCTCTGGCCCAATACTATTCCTCCTTTGGGTCCAGCCACCCATCGGCCGTAACCTACGCCGCCCTGTATGAGGCCCGGGTCTATCAGCAGGCGGCCAGCGGACTGTGCGCCGCCATCACTCTGGCCGTGGATCCGGTGGAAGCGAACAACATATATTGGCAGTCGGGCGCCGGCCTTGATCCAGGACCAGATGGACATTGGCTGTACACCCTGGAATACTGCCTGGAACGGCAGGAGGACGGCACCTGGAGGTGTACAGACTCGGGTACCGGCGGGGTAAGGCTGGAGCGCGGAGATCCCCAGGTAATTAAGCCAAAACCGGAAAGATGACTTCCCGCTTCATCCACAAATAACTTTTGCAGAGTCCCGCCGGAGGATATCCGGCGGGACTCTTTTACATTCTTGACAAATTTTTATCTTAAATATGTCTAAAATCACGAAAAACAGGATGTTAAGTTCCTGTCTTTCCTCCTCTCTGTCCTGTTAAGAAATCGTTAATTCCGTTGTTTTTGCTCCCCAAAATCGCTATCATAATACTGAAGAAATAGAAAGATATCCAGTCTATTGTAGGTGTTTCAAAATCATGAGTCTGCGCGTAGGAATCGATATCGGCTCCACCACCGTCAAGGTAGTGGTGCTGGATGAACAAAATAAACTGCTGTTCCGCTCCTATGAGCGGCACTTCTCCAAGACCCGTGAGCGGGCACTGGAAACATTGAACTCCATCTCCGATATGCTGTCCGGCCAGCGTGTCAAGGTCACCATCACCGGCTCTGCCGGACTGGGCGTAGCCAACGCCGCGGGCATCGACTTCGTACAGGAGGTATATGCCACTGCCGCCGCGGTGAATACATACATCCCCGACACGGACGCGGTCATCGAACTGGGAGGGGAGGACGCCAAGATCATTTTCTTCGGCGGCTCCCTGGAGGAGCGGATGAACGGCTCCTGCGCCGGTGGTACCGGCGCCTTCATCGATCAGATGGCCACCCTGATGAACGTCACGGTGAACGAGCTAGATACTCTGTCCCTAAAGCATGAGAAGATCTACCCCATCGCCTCCCGCTGCGGCGTATTTGCCAAGAGCGATATCCAGCCCATCCTGAATCAGGGCGGGCGGAAAGAGGACGTGGCCGCTTCCATTTTCCAGGCAGTGGTGGACCAGACGGTGGCCGGTCTTACCCAGGGCCGGGAGCTGAAGGGCAAGATCGTGTTTCTGGGTGGGCCTCTCCACTTCCTCATGGGCCTGCGCCAGCGTTTTGTGGAGACTTTGGCCCTAGACGGTGAGCACGCCATCTTTCCCGAGGACGGCGACTGTTTCGCGGCCATGGGCGCGGCTCTGTGCGCTACCGACTATCAGCCTGTCCCCTTTGAGGAGGTGCTGAAAAAGCTGGCCGACAGCGCCGAGGCCACCACCCTGGTGGACACCATGCCTCCCCTGTTCTCCAGTCAGGAGGAGTACGACCAATTCAGTGCCCGGCACAACGCCAGCCGCCCCCCAGAGGTGGATATCCATACCTACTCCGGTCCGGCTTGGCTGGGCATCGACGCTGGCTCCACCACCACCAAGCTGGCCCTCATCACCGCCGACGGCGGCCTGCTGTATACCTATTACCACTCCAATCTGGGTAACCCCGTGGCCATCGTGCTGGAACAGCTGCGGACCATCTACGCCATGTGCGGTGACCGTATCGTGATCCGCGGCGCCGCCGTCACCGGCTATGGCGAGGACCTGATCAAAAACGCCTTCTCCTGCGACCTCGGTCTGGTGGAGACTATGGCCCACTACAAGGCCGCCGCCCACTTTGAGCCCTCCGTGGATTTCATCATCGACATCGGCGGTCAGGATATGAAGTGCTTTAAGATCCGCAACGGCGCCGTGGACTCCATCATGCTCAACGAGGCCTGCTCCTCCGGCTGTGGCTCCTTCATTGAGACCTTTGCCAAGGCTCTGGGCTACAACATAGCGGATTTCTCCAAGCTGGGACTCTTCTCCCAACATCCGGTAAATCTGGGCTCCCGGTGCACTGTGTTCATGAACTCCAGCGTCAAGCAGGCCCAGAAGGACGGGGCCAGCGTGGAAGATATCTCCGCCGGTCTGTCCACCTCCATCGTGAAAAACGCCATATATAAGGTTATCCGGGCCGCCTCCGCCGACGATCTGGGACAACACATTGTGGTCCAGGGAGGCACCTTCCTCAATGACGCGGTGCTCCGGGCCTTTGAGCAGGAGCTTGGCCGGAATGTGACCCGTCCTGTGATTTCGGGCATCATGGGCGCCTTCGGCGCCGCTTTGGCTGCCCGTGACCTGCACCTGGACAAGAGCCAGCTGCTGGGCCGGGAGGCTCTGGACCGTTTCTCCCACACCGCCAGACCCGCTACCTGCGGCCTGTGCACCAATCACTGCTCCCTCACCGTCAACTCCTTTGACGGGGGGCGGCGCTTCGTCTCCGGCAACCGGTGCTCCCGTCCTCTGGGGGAGGAGCCCAGCCATCTGCCCGACCTGATGCGCTACAAATACGACCACCTCCGCTCCCTCCATGGGACGGGGCAGGGAGATGGCTCCAGAGGGAGAATCGGTATTCCCTTCGGCCTGAATATGTATGAGAACCTCCCCTTCTGGTTCGAGTTGTTCACACGACTCAATTTCCGGGTGGTCCTCTCCCCCCAGTCCAGCCGCAAGCTCTATCTCAAGGGCCAACGCACAATCCCCTCTGACACCGTGTGTTACCCCGCCAAGCTGCTCCACGGCCATGTGGAGGCGCTGGTGGAGGAGGGCGTGGACGCCATCTTCTACCCCTGTATGCCCTATAACTTTGACGAGGGTGTCAGCGACAACAACTACAACTGCCCGGTGGTAGCTTACTACCCCGAACTGCTGGCCGCCAACGTACCCGACCTGAAAAAGACCCGGTTCCTCTACCCCTACTTTGGCCTTCACCGCCCCAAGGATTTCGAGCGCAAAGCCAGCGAGTGGTTTTTCAACGAGTTTCAAATCCCTAAGCGGGAGACTGTGGCCGCCGTCAAAGCCGCCTATGCGGCCTACGATGCCTATAAGGAGGATCTAAGGGCCCGCGGCCGGGAGTATATCGCCCAGGCGCGGGCAGAGGGACGCCCCATCCTGGTGGTGGCTGGCCGCCCCTACCATATGGACCCGGAGATCAACCACGGTATCAACGATCTTATCACCTCCTACGGCTTTGTTCTGGTCACCGAGGATGCGGTGGCCTATCTGGAGGATAAGGCTCCCCGCCATGTTCTCAACCAGTGGACCTATCACGCCAGGATGTATAACGCCGCCCGGTATGTGTGCACCCAGCCGGATATGGAGCTCATCCAGCTGGTATCCTTTGGCTGCGGCATCGACGCTATCACCGGCGACGAGATGCGCTCCATCCTGGAGGACGGCGGCAAGCTGTACACCCAGTTGAAGATCGACGACATCAGCAACCTGGGCGCCGTCAAGATCCGCATTCGGAGCCTGATGGCCGCCATTGAAGCCAGAAAACAGAGTTGAGTATTTCTAGGTGTAAAGCTTGGAGATATTGTGTTCGTTGAAGGCGAACAGGTTTTGAATCACCCGGCGGAGCCGGACACTGAATCCCCGCTCTCCACTCTTTTCAGAAAGGGACTTTTTTATGGCAAAATTAGTTTATGACGAAACTGGCCGTCTGCTGTTCACCAAGGAGATGAAGGAGGAGTATACCCTCCTGATGCCCCAGATGCTCCCCGTCCACTTCGGCATGATGCAGAAGCTGCTGGAGTGTGAGGGCTACAAGGTGGATATGCTCACCACCAACCACCGGGGCATTGTGGATGAAGGCCTGAAATATGTCCATAACGACACCTGCTATCCCGCTCTGCTGGTCATCGGCCAGCTCATCGACGCGGTGAAGCACGGCGGCTATGACCCCCACAAGGTGGGCCTGCTCATCACCCAGACTGGCGGCGGCTGCCGGGCCAGCAACTATATCCACCTGCTGCGCAAGGCTCTGGAGAAAGCGGACATGGGCTATATTCCTGTGGTTTCCGTCAATCTGTCCGGCCTGGAGAAGAACCCCGGCTTTTCCTTGACCCTCCCCTTCATTCGCAAGGCGGTCTTTGCCATGATGTATGGAGACATCATCGTCAACGTGGCCAATCAGGTCCGCCCTTATGAAGTAGAGCAGGGAAAGGCCGACGCCATGATCGCCCACTGGTCTCAGAAGCTGGTAGACGGCTTCCAGAGTGGGAAGGGCATGAGCCGAGGGCAGATGCGGGCTCTCTTTGACCAGATCTGCGCCGACTTCGCCTCCATCCCTGTCCAGGGTGAACCCAAGATTCGTGTGGGCGTGGTTGGGGAAATCTATGTGAAGTTCGCCCCCCTGGGCAACAACAATTTGGAGCAGTTCCTGCTCTCCGAAGGCGTGGAGCCCGTAGTCCCCGGCCTGACCGATTTCATTATTTTCAAGATTTACAACCGGGTGGCTGATGTGGATCTGTACGGCGGGAAGTGGATCAAGAAGGCCGCCTGCCGGGCCTTCATGTCCTATATCGAGGGCTGTCAGAAGGATATGATCGCCGCTCTGAAGAAGTCCGGCCGCTTCCGTGCCCCCGGCACCTTCCAGGAGCTCCACTCCCTGGTCCATGGCTATCTGGGCGACGGCAACAAGATGGGCGAGGGCTGGCTCCTCACCGCCGAGATGCTGGAGCTCATCCACTCCGGCACCAACAATATCGTGTGTACCCAGCCCTTTGGCTGCCTGCCCAACCACATCGTGGGCAAGGGTATGATCCGCAAGCTGAAGGACGAGTACCCCTACTCCAACGTGGTGGCCATCGACTACGACCCAGGCGCCACCAAGATCAACCAGGAGAACCGCATCAAGCTGATGCTGGCCAACGCCAAGGGCCTGACTCATCAGGAGTCCCCCGCGCCCAGAGCGCCCCAGCCTGAAGTGGCTCCCAAGCTGGCTCATGCCCACAGTTAAGCTTTCCCTCTCAACAAAAAAGGACCCGGTACAGTGGTGTACCGGGTCCTCTTTTCTTTTTTCTCACAGCCCATTGACGATAAAATTGGGCCGCTTCCCCTCCAGCACCAGCTGGGCCGAGGTCCACATATTGGTGTGGGCCCGGTGGAAGGAGCCGCCGGTATTGCCGCCCAGATGGGGCGAGTAGATGGCCCGGTCCGCGACCTCTGGAGGGAGGTCCACCAGGGGGTGGTCAGCGGGAGTGGGCTCCGGTTCAAAGACATCCATAGCGATGGCACCCAGTCGGCCGTCGATGAGGGCCTGCCGGACGGCCAGGCTGTCCACCAACAGGCCACGAGAGGTGTTCACTAAAATGGCTCCCGGCTTGAACTTGTCTAGCAGAGCCTTGTCCACCATATGAGTGGTCTCCGGGGTGACTGCACAATGGAGAGATACAATGTCGCACTGGGACACCAGCTCCTCCAGTGGGAGATATTCCACGTTCAGCTCTTCCTCTACCTGGGGTGGACGGCGGTGGGCGGTGTAGTAGTACATCTTGCAGCCGAAGGGAGCCAGCAGCCTGGCTGTGGCGGTACCGATGTCCCCCAGCCCTACCAAGCCCACAGTGGATAGACCCAACTCCGGAGAGTTGGAGGCCATGACCGCCTCCTTCATCTCGCGTTGACGGCCTTCCCGAAGGGCGTTGTGGCCAGTAATACCGTGACGTAGAGCCATGAGCATGAGCATCACCGTATGCTCCGCCACTGAAGCGGCGTTGCAGCCTTTATTGTTGCACACAAAAATGTTCCTGGCCCTGGCCGCCTCCAGATCAATCCGGTTGTAGGCCACCCCCTCCGATTGGATCAGCTTCAGACCGGGCATCAGGTCCATCAGTTCTCCCGTCACGTCCACGATGGGGTCGGTGAACAGGATCTGGGCATCAGCGTTTTCCCGCGCCGCCTGTTGTGGGGACTGGTCCAGAGAACAGTAGGCCGTTTCAAAGGGCAGCTGTGCAACAAACTCCGGCATATAGGCCTCATAGCGTGCCTTCGGCCCTAAGATCAATACTTTCATGATTCATCCTCCCGGTCATTGATAAATTTTTTCCTCTGGGAAAGAATATAAATATTGTAGCACACTTTTTTTGTTGGTACAACACTCCAATATTAGCACTCAAATAATAAGAGTGCTAATATTTACAATTTATACACAAAGTGTGCAAGAACTGTTCACATTTGGACGATATACTAGGACCAAAGTTAAGTGAGGCAGGAAGGGCCGCTGAGATCGGACCCCCACCTCAGAAAGGAGTTTCTTATGATGTACAGTATGATCCCCTTTGGCCGCTATCACGGCGGTCTAGACACGATTTTTGATGACCTGGAGCGCAGCTTCTTCCCTCCCGCAAACCGCCAGCCCACCGCCTTTCGGACCGATATCCGGGATGAGGGTGACCACTTCCTTTTGGAAGCTGAACTGCCTGGCTTCCAAAAGGAGGATATCCATTTGGAGCTGAAGGAAGGCATCCTGACCATCTCTGCCCAGCACGAGGAAAAGCAGGAGAAGCGGGACGACCAGGGCCAATACCTGTGTCGGGAGCGCCGGGTCGGCTCTTTTGTCCGCTCCTTTGATGCCTCTGGCATTCAGGAGGACGCTATCCGAGCCTCCTATGAGAACGGAGTGTTGACGTTGATTCTGCCTAAGATGGCTGAGATACAGCCTCAAAGCAGAAGGATCGCCATTCAGTGACCAGAAGGAAGGGCAGGCTTCAGAGCCTGCCCTTTTTTGGGGGTGCCGGTGTATACGCCAGCCAGCGAGCGTCAAATTTTTTCTTGCAAAATATCTCAGGTTGGTGTATTTTTGTTTTAGCAAACAATTCAGTCAAGTGCTAATTTATGACAATCTTGAAACCAAAGTTAAAGGAGGTTTCTTTTCATGAATATGGATCGATTTACTCAAAAATCCCTGGCCGCCATCCAGGGGGCCAGGGACATCTCCCAGGAATACGGCAATCAGCAGATCGAGCAGCCCCACCTGTTGCTGGCCCTGGTCAGTGACAACGAGGGGTTCATTCCCCAGCTGCTCGCCGCTATGGGCATGACTGTTCCCAGCTTTGAGGCGGCAGTGAAGGGGGAGGTCCAGAAACTGCCTAAAGTGTCCGGGTCCGGCCGGGAAGCGGACAAGGTCTATGTGTCCCAGGATGTGGACAGGGCCCTCCGCGGCGCGGAGCAAGAGGCCCAGGCCATGAAGGACGAGTACATCTCAGTGGAACACATCTTCCTCGGTCTGCTGGCACAGCCTGACAGTGCCTTAAAGGAGTTATTCCGCACCTACCATGTGGACAGGGAGAAGGTGATGCAGGCTCTGGCCAGCGTCCGCGGCAACCAACGGGTGACCTCGGACAACCCGGAGGATACCTATAACGCCCTGAAGAAATACGGCACCGACTTGGTGGAGCGGGCCCGCCAGAACAAGCTGGACCCGGTCATCGGCCGGGACGATGAAATCCGGAATGTCATCCGCATCCTTTCCCGTAAGAGCAAGAACAACCCTGTGCTCATTGGCGAGCCCGGCGTGGGCAAGACCGCCATCGCTGAAGGTCTGGCTCAACGGATTGTCAAGGGAGATGTGCCCGGTTCCCTGAAGGACAAGACGATCTTCTCCCTGGACATGGGCTCCCTTGTGGCCGGGGCCAAGTACCGGGGGGAGTTCGAGGAGCGGCTGAAGGCCGTCCTCAACGAGGTCAAAAAGTCCGAGGGCCGCATCATCCTCTTCATTGATGAGCTGCACACTATTGTGGGCGCTGGCAAGACTGAGGGCAGTATGGATGCAGGCAACCTGCTCAAACCCATGCTGGCCCGTGGCGAGCTCCACTGCATCGGCGCCACCACTCTCAACGAGTACCGGCAGTATATCGAGAAAGACGCCGCCCTGGAACGTCGGTTCCAGCCCGTGATGGTCAACGAACCCACAGTAGAGGACGCTATCGCCATCCTCCGGGGGCTCAAGGAGCGGTATGAGGTGTACCACGGGGTCAAAATCACGGACGGGGCTATCATTGCCGCCGCGACCCTGTCCAACCGCTATATCACCGACCGCTTCCTGCCGGACAAGGCCATCGACTTGGTGGACGAGGCCTGTGCCATGATCCGCACCGAGATGGACTCCATGCCCACTGAACTGGACATCATCCAGCGGAAGATCATCCAGCACGAGATTGAGGAGGCCGCCCTGAAGAAGGAGACCGACAAGCTGTCCCAGGAGCATCTGGCTGAGATTCAGAGGGAACTGTCCGATATGCGGGAAGAGTTCAAGGCCAAGAAAGCCCAGTGGGACAACGAGAAGGGGGCCATCGGCAAGGTACAGAAGCTGCGGGAGGAGCTGGAGGCGGCCAACGCCGCCCTGGAGAAAGCCCAGCGGGAGTACGACCTGGAGAAAGCCGCCGAGCTGCAATATGGCCGCATCCCGGAGCTGAAGAAAGCCCTGGAGGCGGAGGAGAGCATCGCCAACGAGGGCAAGGCCCGCTCTCTCCTGCGGGACAAGGTCACCGAGGAGGAAATCGCCCGCATCATTGAACGCTGGACCGGCATCCCGGTGGCCCGGCTGATGGAGGGGGAGCGGGACAAGCTGCTCCACCTGGAGGATATCCTCCACCAGCGGGTGGTAGGACAGGACGAGGCAGTAAGGTTGGTATCCGAGGCTATCCTGCGCAGCCGGGCCGGGATCGCCGACCCCAGCAAGCCCATCGGCTCCTTCCTGTTCCTGGGCCCTACCGGCGTAGGTAAGACCGAGCTGGCCAAAACTCTGGCCGAAGCCCTGTTCGACAGCGAAAAGAACCTGGTGCGCATCGACATGAGCGAATATATGGAGAAATTCTCCGTGTCCCGGCTCATCGGCGCCCCTCCGGGATATGTGGGCTATGAGGAGGGCGGCCAGCTCACGGAGGCGGTGAGGAGAAAGCCCTACTCCGTCATCCTTTTTGATGAGGTGGAGAAGGCTCACCCTGACGTATTCAATATATTACTTCAGGTATTGGATGACGGTCGTATTACGGACAGTCAAGGAAGAACGGTGGACTTTAAGAACACCATCATCATTCTAACCTCCAATCTGGGCAGCCAGTTCCTGCTGGACGGCATCGGCTCAGACGGTGAGATTAGTCAGGAGGCCCGGAACCAAGTGAGCGAGCTGCTCAAGCGGTCCTTCCGCCCGGAGTTCCTCAACCGTTTGGATGAAATTGTGTTCTACAAGCCGCTGACAAAGGATAACGTCACCCATATTATTGACCTTCTGGTGGCCGATCTGAACCGCCGCCTGGCGGATCAGCAGCTCACCGTGGAGCTGACTGCCGACGCTAAGTCCCATATCATTGACGCGGCTTATGACCCCATCTACGGGGCTCGCCCCCTGCGCCGCTATCTCCAGCACACAGTGGAGACCCTCATCGGTCGAAAGATTATAGCCGATCAGGTGGAGCCTGGTGCCCATCTGTCTGTTGATGTCAGGGATGGCCAGTTGACTGTGCTTTGAGTTTTCGATTCCTCATTTCATCAGGTCGATTTGCCCCTAACAGCTCCAAAGATAGGAATTTCCCCCATATTTATCCCCAAAAACAGAGGAGGGGCACAGCCGCGGCTGTGCCCCTCCTCTATTTTTCCATTCAGCTCTCCGCGTATCGGGCAAGAAACTGGCGGGTCCTCTCCTGCGCAGGGTGCTCAATGACTTGGCGGGCAGGTCCCTGTTCCACGATGACGCCCCCATCCATAAAGATGACCTGGTCAGCCACATCCCGAGCAAAGGCCATCTCATGGGTGACGATGATCATGGTGGTCTTTTGCTCCGCCAGGGAGCGGATAACCTTCAACACCTCGCCGGTGAGCTCCGGGTCCAAGGCAGAGGTAGGCTCGTCAAAGCAGAGAATATCCGGCTTGAGAGCCAGCGCCCGGGCGATGGCCACCCGTTGCTGCTGGCCGCCGGAGAGCTGGTGGGGATAATGGCCAGCCCGGTCGGCTAACCCCATCCTGCCCAACAGTTCCCGGCCATCTTTCTCAATCTGGGCGTAGATCTCCTTTTTTTTCTCCTTAAAATCGGGACGTTCCCTGGCCAGAAGCTGGCTGGCTAGGGTCACATTTTCCAGCGCGGTGTATTGGGGAAAGAGGTTAAATGACTGGAAAACCATCCCAAAGTGGAGCCTTTTCTTGCGGATCTCGCTCTCCCTCTGGGTAGAGGGGTCAGCGGCGTCAAAAAGGATCTTATCCTGGACCAGGATCTGTCCCTGATCCGGGGTTTCCAAAAAATTTAGGCAGCGTAGCAGCGTGGTCTTTCCGCTGCCGGAGGAGCCGATGATGGCTAGGGCCTGGCCCTGCTCCAGTTCGAAGCTGATGTCCTCCAGCACACGGGTGGCCCCAAAGTGCTTTTCGATATTCTTGACCTGTAAAACAGCCATTTCAGCGCCTCCTCATCTGAAGTAATCCAGCTTTTTCTCTGTCCGGCTCAACAGAAATGTGACCAGTCCATTGAACACCAGGAAAAACACACCGGCATAGAACAATGGCCAGATCATAGCCTTGTTTCCAAACTCCTTCGCCATGGCGATGACCTCTTTTACCATGATAAAGTTAGCCAGAGAGGTGTCTTTGATCAGGGTGATGATCTCATTTCCCATGGGCGGGACGATGCGCTTGATGACCTGGAGGAGCGTGACGTGGTAAAAAATCTGGCCCTTTGTCATGCCCAGCACCTGTCCAGCCTCCTGCTGCCCTCTGGGTACGCCCTGGATACCGCCCCGGAAAATTTCTGAGAAATAGGCCGCGTAATTAAGCACAAAGGCCAGACAAGCAGCCGTCATCCTGGGAAGCATATGTCCAGGATTCAAAAAACCGGGCAAATAATATACAATGGCCAGCTGGAGCATCAGTGGGGTGGAGCGCATCAGATAGACATACAGCCGGGAGACCCCGCTCAACGGCTTCCAGCGACTGATGGACCCAAAGGACACGATCAGCCCTAGCGGCAGCGCCAGCAACAGTGTCACGAAGAATATCTGGCAGTTGAGCAAAAAGCTCTTCCCCAGCATGACGTTCACAGTCTGAAAACTCATGTTCTCTCTCCTTTGCCTTCCCATCAAACACAGCACAGGGCAGGAGGGATCGCTCCCCCCTGCCTTGCGGTCTGGTCGCCGTGTCTTTTCTTTTTACTGATTGGCCAGCAGCAGTTCAGCCAAGTCATATTTCTCAGCCAGGGTATTCAAAGTGCCGTCCTCAATGAGCGCCTGCATGGCCTCATTGACCTTCTCAGCCGCATCGGAGTCTTTGCGGAAGCCGACGCCGTACTCCTCCACGGACAGCTGCAGATCGGGGATAATCATCAGATCGGAGTAGTCCCCCTGGCCCACCATAGCGCCGGCCAGTACAAAGTCCAGTACGGCGGCGTCGGCGGCGCCAGTCTTGACTTCCAGAAGGGTGTCGGTCTGCTTGGCAGCGGAGATGTACTCAGCCTGCTTTAGACTTTCGTCTGCACCCTCGCCAATGATGGCGGCCTCACCGGCAGAGCCGGCCTCGGCCTCCACCGTCTTACCCACCAGGTCGGCGGTGGACGTATAGACATCGGCGTTGTCGGAGCGGATCACCACCACCTGGTAGTTCTTGATGTAGGGATCAGAGATGGTCAGAGCCTCCTGCAGCTCAGGGGTAATGGTCATGCCGTTCCAGATACAGTCGATGGTCTGGGCCTGGAGCTCCATGATCTTGCTGTCCCAGTTGATCTCCACAAACTCAGGGGTGACACCCAGCTTCTCGCAGACGGCGGTGGCAAACTCAGTCTCAAAGCCAGTCAGCTCGCCATTGTCGTCAAAATAATTCATGGGTTCAAAATAGGTAATGCCGATCTTCATCGTACCGTTGCTCTCGATCTTAGCCCAGTCGGAGTCCGCCGCGTCCACAGAGCTGTTGTCCCCCTGCTGGCTTCCAGAGCTGCCATCCGAGGCAGAGGCATTGGAGCCGGACTGGCTGGACTGGTCCTGAGCGCCGTTATTGCCGCAGGCGGCCAGAGACAGGCACATGGCCAAGGCCAAAACAAGAGAAAGAGTCTTTTTCATAGTTATGTATCCTCCAATTCTTTCAGCAAACCCCAGGGATCACTCCCTGTGACACTTTCGCATTTTAGCACGCTAATGCGATATTGTAAAGAGGAAAATGAAAAATTTTTTTGATTTTCTTTTTTGCCAAACGCTCTCCTTCCTCTTTCCGGAAAAAATATCACCTTCCACAAGATAAGGGGGCCGGACGGCCATCCCCTTTGTTGGAGGAAAACTGTCACGGGAATGAGGTCGTTCATCCTCATGTCCAACTGACAGTGCTCCTCCGAGAGATAAACCGCCCGGCCCCTGATCTGCCTCACTCAAAAGGCGCTCATAATCTGTCCCAATGTGGACCAGATTACTTCATGCCGTTCTCGTAGGACTCGATCATCTTCTTGACCATCTGGCCGCCCACGGAGCCAGCCTGCTTGCTGGTCAGGTCGCCATTGTAACCCTGCTTCAGGTTGACGCCCACCTCGTTGGCAGCTTCCATCTTAAACTTGTTCATCGCTTCACGGGCATTAGGCACCATAATTTTATTGCTGTTGTTACTAGACATGATTCCTCTCTCCTTTTACTGTTTGACTGTTTTGGTTTGGATGGAACATCCACGCATATCATTTCCCCAGCCGGATCAACTATACCTGTATCATCTTTCCTTATCCAGGCAATTTTCCTGAAATATCCTTTCCTCTTATGATTGCTTAAATAAGCAAATTTCTCTTTTAGCGTACACCGCACAACTGACAAATAGCTGCGCGCGATACTTTCCTATTTCTCTTGAAGGATAAAACGCCAACCACAAAATATTGCCTCTATACAATCCAACTGGAGCACACAAACTTCGGAGAGACAATCCATTTTTATTTTTTGCCTAGCTCTTTCCGCCAAAATACTCTTAATTGGCTATATCCTAAGCCCATCTTAATATCAGATATACACTCCTTAATAACGCAATAATGTCTGGCATGATAGGATAGCAAAATAGAAAATGATTTCCAGAATAAATCGGAGGGGAAGTGAAGTTCACATGGTTTCAGGGAAGGACAATCCTTTGCATGATGGAGGGAACCTGGTAGCTTCCGGTCAATTAAAAATATTTTTCGGCTATGCCGCCGGGGTGGGCAAGACCTATGCCATGCTGGAGGCGGCTCACCATGCTAAACGGGAGGGCATTGACGTGGTGGTGGGCTATGTAGAGCCCCATGCCAGACCGGAGACTCTGGCGCTGCTGGATGGGCTGGAGGTCCTTCCCACTATGGAGACGGACTACCGTGGGATCAAGCTGCGGGAGTTCGACCTGATTGGAGCGCTTGACCGTCACCCACAGCTCATCCTGGTGGACGAACTGGCGCACAGCAATGTCCCAGGATGCCGCCATATGAAGCGGTATCAGGATGTGGAAGAACTCCTCCAGGCGGGCATTAACGTCTACACTACCGTGAATGTCCAGCATCTGGAGTCCTTAAATGACTTGGTTTCCTCCATCACAGGCGTTGTGGTGAATGAGCGAATCCCCGACTATGTATTTGACCGGGCCAGCCAGGTGGAACTGGTGGACATCGAACCCTCCGACCTAGAGAAACGTCTGAGAGAGGGGAAGATCTACCGTGCACAGCAGGCAAAGCGGGCATTGCAGAATTTCTTTACTACGGAAAATCTGGCTGCCCTGCGGGAGATTGCCATGCGTCGGACCGCAGACCAGCTCAACCGCTCCGCGGTGAGCAAAGGGAAAGAGAAAAGTGCCAAAGCGGGGGAACATATCCTGATCTGTCTGTCCTCCGCCCCGTCAAACGCCAAGGTGATCCGAACCGCCGCCCGGATGTCAGAGGCATTCCACAGCGGGTTTACGGCACTGTTTGTCCAGACGCCGGAGACCAAGGAGCTGTCTGGGGAAAATATTAAACGCCTGCGGAGCAACCTGCGCCTGGCGGAGCAGCTAGGCGCTCAGATCGCCACTGTTTACGGTACCGATCCGGCGGAACAGATCGCGGAATATGCCCGGGTCAGCGGAGTGACGAAGATCGTCATGGGCCGAATGAACCACAAACAGAACCCCATCTTGCGGAAAAAGAGCCTGGCCGACCGCCTGATTGAGCAGACAGACCTGGATGTCTATATCATCCCTGACAGGCAGCCGATCTATAAAAGGCCGATGCAGAAGGTCCGGCGGTCAAAGGAACGATTCTCCATTCGGGACTTGGGGACTACTCTGCTTTGCTTGCTTCTTGCTACGGCGCTTGGCTTCGGATTTTACCAGGCCGGCTTCAGCGAGTCCAATATCATTACCGTCTACATTCTCGGCGTGCTGCTGACTGCAGTCTCCACCAACGGGCACCTGTACGGCGCGGCTAGTTCTCTTATCAGTGTCGCAGCCTTCAATTTTTTCTTTACAGAGCCACGCTTCTCCTTTCAGGCCACCGACCCCAGCTATCCTGTGACCTTCCTGATCATGCTTACCTCCAGCATTATTGCCAGCTCTCTGGCCAGCCGGGTGAAAACGCAGGCCAGTATGGCGGCGGAGAAAAGCTATTACACGGAGTTGTTGCTGGAGAGCAGCCAAAAGCTGCAGACTGTCCGCACGGAATGGGATTGCCTGCGCCTAACAGCGGAACAACTCAGCCGGCTGTTTGATAGACCCGTTCTTTATGCTTTGAGCAGCCCAGAGACGGAACTGAGTTTTCGGATCGAGCCAGCGGACGAACAGGCACTGGTAGCAGGGCTGAGTACGGAAGATATCGGTGTGGCCAAGTGGGTGCAGAAGAACAACAAGCACGCCGGAGCTACCACCAACACGCTGCCTGACTCCAAATGGCTGTTTCTGTCCGTGCGTGGTACCCGTGGGCCCATGGGAATCGTGGGGATCCCCATTTCCGGTTATCCTGTGCCGGATGCCTTTGAGAAAAACCTGATGATCGCTATCCTTGGCGAGTGCGGACTCAGCCAGGAGCGTATCCGCGTGGAATCGGAGCAGACCTGGGGAATGGACCGCTCACAGGAGTAATTTCTTAGAGGACAGTGCAGCCAATTTTTATTTTCTGTTAATACGAACGTGGAATCCTTAATCCTCGCTTTTTATGGATTGCAGTATCCTATGGAGGTAATTTGAGGCTGACAAACACTAGCTGTCAGCCAGAAGAGAAAGGAGAAATGATTGAATGATGGACATTTTCATGATAGGGACTCTGGCGGTCAGTTTCGGTCTGGTATGGCTCTTGATCCGCTGGTGCCAAAAGCAGTTGGATAACCCGGAATCCTAAATCTCACGGAAAGGAGAGCAAAACTGTGATTGCACTTGGAATTATCGTTCTGCTGCTGGGCGCCTATCTCGTTTACGCGCTGGTGCACCCGGAGCGCTTCTGAGATGCCTAATACCGCAGAAAATAGGAGGAATACGATATGTTGCAGCTGGCGTTGACAATTATCATTTTTCTGATTATTGTCATTCCGGTTGGACGGTATATGTATCATATCGCCACATGGAACCACACCTTGGCCGATCCGGTCTTTGACCGTCTGGACGGCGTTATTTACAAAATTGGCGGCGTAAATCCCCATCAGGGCATGAACTGGAAACAGTACGCCTTGGCTCTGGTGGGGACCAACGCGGTCATGGTGGCCATCGGCTACCTGATCCTGCGTATTCAGAGCGTCGGGATCTTCAACCCCAACAACATTGGCAACATGGAGCCGACTCTGGCGTTCAACACCATCATCAGCTTCATGACCAACACGAATCTACAGCATTACTCCGGCGAGTCCGGACTGAGTTACTTAAGCCAGATGCTGGTCATCATCTTTATGATGTTCGTCTCTGCCGCCAGCGGCTACGCCGCTTGCATCGCGTTTATCCGCGGGCTGACCGGCAAGACCAAAGATGATGTGGGCAACTTTTTTGCCGACCTGACCCGCATCACCACCCGTCTGTTGCTGCCGTTCTCCATTGTGGGCGGCCTGTTGCTGGTGTGGCAGGGCGTGCCCCAGAACTTTGATTCCAACGTCGTGTTGAATACTCTGGAGGGCACCTTCCAAACCATCGCCATGGGCCCCATCGCCGCCCTTGAGATCATCAAGCACTTGGGCACCAACGGCGGCGGCTTCCTGGGTGCCAACTCCTCCACTCCATTGGAGAACCCCACCATTATTTCCGACCTGATTGAGCTGTACTCCATGATGCTCTTCCCCGGCGCCTGCGTCATCACCTTCGGCAAGATGGTCCGCGGCCGCAGGAAGAAAGATGACAAGGACGACGATGATAAGAATTCGCCTAAGGGCGGCGCTTCTGGCGGTCAGTTGTCTACCACATCTTCCGCTGGCACATCTCATGGTCCCCGCCTGAACGACCACAGCCTGACCGCTGCCATCTACGGCTGGGAGGGCCGCACGATTTTCCTGGCTATGGGCATCATCTTCCTGGTTGGTCTGAGCGTCTGCTATTGGGCCGAGCTTCAGGGCAACCCGGCGCTGGCCAAGATTGGCCTGAGCCAGTCCATGGGCAGCATGGAGGGCAAGGAAGTGCGCTTCGGCATCGCGCAGTCCGCCATGTTCACCACAACTACCACCTCGTTTACCACAGGCACCGTCAACAACATGCACGATACCTTGACCCCCCTGGGCGGCATGATCCCCCTGCTGCACATGATGCTCAACGTGGTCTTTGGCGGCAAGGGTGTTGGACTGATGAATATGATTATGTACGCCATCTTGGCGGTGTTCATCTGTGGGCTGATGATCGGCCGCACGCCCGAGTACCTGGGTAAGAAGATCGAGGGCCGGGAGATGAAACTCACCGCGCTGTGCATTATCATCCATCCCTTCCTGATCCTGTTCTTCTCCGCCCTGGCGGTTTCCACCTCCGGAGGTCTGGAGGGGATCACCAACCCAGGCTTCCACGGCCTGAGCCAGGTGCTGTATGAATATTCCTCTTCCGCGGCCAACAACGGTTCCGGCTTTGAGGGCCTGGCAGACAACACCTACTTCTGGAACATCACCGCAGGCTTGGCCATGTTCTTCGGCCGGTATCTCTCCATCGTCATTCAGCTGGCCATCGCCGGCTCCCTGATGCGCAAGCGGTTCGTCAACGAGACCGTCGGGACCCTGCGTACGGATACTCTGTCCTTCGCTGTGATCCTGGTGTTCGTAGTCTATATCTTCGCAGCGCTGACCTTCTTCCCCGCGCTGGCACTTGGCCCCATCGCAGAGCATCTGACCCTGTGGGCCTAAGGAGGGCGTTTTCATATGAGTAAGAAACAAAACAAAAAATTTATCACCCCGGAGATTCTCCGGGGGGCGGTGAAGGGCGCGTTTGTCAAGCTCAATCCCCGCTATATGATGAAAAACCCCGTTATGTTCGTGGTGGAGATTGGCTTCTTCATTACTCTGCTGCTCTCCTTCTTCCCCGGCCTGTTCGGGGATGTGGACGCGGCCTCCCTACGGATTTATGATATCATTGTGTGCGTCATTCTCTTTATCACCGTTCTGTTTGCCAACTTCGCCGAAGCCGTGGCCGAGGGCCGCGGCAAGGCCCAGGCGGCCAGTCTGAAAAAGACGCAGAAGGACACCGAGGCTCACCTGCTCCATGAGGACGGCAACGAGAGCATCGTCCGTTCCAGCGAGCTGAAGAAGGGCGACGTGGTCATGGTGGTGGCTGGCGAAGTCATCCCCGGTGACGGCGAGGTCATCGAGGGTATCGCCTCGGTGGATGAGTCCGCCATCACCGGCGAGTCTGCCCCTGTGGTCCGGGAGAGTGGCGGCGACTTCTGCTCAGTCACCGGCGGCACTACCGTGGTGTCCGACTGGCTGAAAATCCGCATTACATCTGAGCCGGGAAACAGCTTTTTGGACCGGATGATCGCTCTGGTAGAGGGTGCCTCCCGCAAAAAGACCCCCAATGAGATTGCGCTGAACACCCTGCTGGTATCTCTGACCATCATTTTCCTGATTGTGGTGGTGACCATGTACCCCTTCGCTGTGTACAGCGGTGTGCAGATCCCTGTTTCCACCCTGATTGCCCTGCTGGTATGCCTAATCCCCACCACGATTGGCGGCCTGCTGTCCGCCATCGGCATCGCGGGTATGGACCGGGTGACCCGCTTTAACGTTATCGCTATGAGCGGTAAGGCGGTAGAGGCCTGCGGCGACGTGGACACCATGATTCTGGATAAGACCGGCACCATCACCTTCGGCAACCGTCTGGCGGCCGACTTCTTCCCGGTGGAGGGGGCCAACCGCAGCGACCTGATCCGCTGCGCCGCCCTCACCAGCCTCCACGACGAGACCCCCGAGGGCAAGTCCACGCTGGAGCTGGCCCGCCGGCTGGGTGACAGCAGTGAGGAGACCACAGGCTCTGTATTCATCGAATTCACTGCCCAGACCCGCATGAGCGGCGTGGATCTGCCCGACGGCACTAAGATCCGCAAGGGCGCCAGCGACGCCATCGAGCAGTATGTAAAGGAAAACGGCGGCAGGATTCCTGCTGACCTGCACACCCATGTGGAGGAGGTCTCCTCCCTGGGCGGCACCCCCCTTGTGGTGTGTGAAAACAATAAGATCTTGGGTGTCATCTATCTGAAGGATACAGTAAAGCCCGGCATGGTGGAGCGATTCCAGCGGCTGCGCGCCATCGGCATCAAGACGATCATGTGTACCGGCGACAACCCCCTGACGGCAGCTACCATCGCCAAGGAGGCCGGCGTGGACGGCTTTGTCGCAGAGTGCAAGCCGGAGGACAAGATCGCCCTGATCAAAAAGGAACAGGCTGAAGGCAAGATCGTAGCCATGACTGGTGACGGCACCAACGACGCCCCCGCTCTGGCCCAGGCTAATGTGGGTCTGGCCATGAACTCTGGCACCACCGCCGCCAAGGAGGCGGCCAACATGGTGGACCTGGACAGCGACCCCACCAAGATCCTGGAGGTGGTGGAGATCGGCAAGCAGCTGCTGATTACCCGCGGCTCTCTGACCACCTTCTCCATCGCCAACGACATCGCAAAGTACTTCGCTATCATCCCCGCCATGTTCCAGTTGGCTATCCCTGAGCTGAACGTGCTGAACATCATGGGGCTGGCCAGCAACTACAGCGCCATTCTCTCCGCCCTGATCTTTAACGCCATCATCATCCCCTGCCTGATCCCCCTGGCCATGAAGGGCGTCAAGTACCGCCCCATGTCCTCCGGAAGAATGCTGGGCCGGAACATGATGATCTACGGCGTGGGCGGTGTGATTGCCCCCTTTATCGGCATTAAGGTCATCGATATGATTATCGCTCCGCTGCTGACTATGATTGGCTTTGGAATCTAAGGAGGGACCTGAACTATGAACGAGACAAAATATGGTATGGGCCACAATATCCGTCAGGCCTTCCTGGTTACGGTGGCGCTGCTGGTGCTGTGCGGCCTGGTGTTCCCGGTGCTTCTCAGCGGCCTGTCCGCCTTGATTTTCCCCAGCCAGGCCCAGGGCACTCTGGTAATGGCGGACGGCGTGGCAGTAGGCGCCAAGAATGTGGGGCAGGAGTTCACTGAGGACTACTTCATGTGGAGCCGCCCCTCCGCCTATCACTACAACACCTACTATGAGGAGGATACCGACGGCGACGGCCAGGTAGAGCAGTATTACAACGACGGCTCCGCGTTTGCCGGCCTGAGCTCCGGCTCCAACAACTACGCCCCCTCCAACCCCGCCCTTGCCGAGCGTGTGGAGGCCGACATTGCGGCCTTTCTGGAGAAAAACCCTGGTGTCAGCCGCGAGGACATCCCCACTGATCTGATGACCGCCTCCGGCTCCGGCCTGGATCCCCACATCTCTCCCGCCTCTGCCGATGTTCAGGTCCCCCGCATTGTAGAGGCCTCTGGCCTCAGCGATGAGCAGGTCCGTCAGATAATCGCCGACAATACGCAGGACAAAACACTGGGCGTATTCGGCGAGGAGACTGTCAATGTGTTGGGCGTCAACCTGGACATTGCCCTGGCCATGGGCCTGGTGAGCGAGGTCAACCACTGAGCGCCTTTCTTCAGAGAGGATAGACTGGTATGGAAGTTCACTTTGAAAAAATGGCTGAACGCCGATTTGCACCGCAGACCATGGCCACCGACGAGAGTCCAGCCATGCTGGTAATTTGCCTGATTCGGTCCCTGAAAAACTGGTTCGGGCAGTCCAGCAGGACTCAAACAGATGGCAGCCAACTGCAATTCGGTTATGAGCTGCTGGATCTCCCAGTTCAGGAATTTGCGGAGACCTTCGGCCCGTTGATCTATGAGATCCAGCGGGTGTGGCCGGTCCAGGCCTTTGGCCTGGGCAGCCAGGATGAACTGGTCGGGCTGTCCTTTCCCAACGATGGCAAATCGGCTGTTGTCCGGCAGCACAGTATCTCTGGCCTCTGGTACAATGAGCTCCGGGACCTGTATCTTTGCATTCAGTTCCCGGAGCCTCAGACAGCGGAGTGTATGTCCCGGCTGCTGAACGCGGCGGAATATGATATGGAGGCTGTGGCGCTGGAGTGGAAGTACGCCGACTTCTTGGAGCAGCAGAAGCTGTGCCGGATCGATCACACACTTTCCTTTTGTTATGTAATCTTGCAGGAGGCGGAGGATCAGAGCCGGACCGGCGTGTATCTGTCCGCTTTGACGGCCCAGCAGAAATGTCAATTGTGGCGCACATTTTTGGAGAAGGGGCTGCCGCAGCCTGAATTTGAATGGCTCCGCAATGCTTTGCTTCAGGGCGATATTCCAAACTGGATCGAGTGGCATCTCGCGCTCTATCGCGTTCTCGAGGAGCTTGGTATTCGATTCCTGTGCCGGGATGGGCAGTTTGTACTGCTGGATCGGCAGGGAAAGAAGCTCTACTTTGGCATAGACCACGGTAATTCCGCAGCACAGGTATTGATGAAGGTGCTCTTCCCCCTCAGGCGTTGAGCGGCTCCCTTCCGCTCTCGTTGATATAGCCGGCGGCCAGTCTGAATTCATTCGGCTGGCCGCCGACCTCTTATTGTACCCTTAATGCCACAAAAGGTTTCTTTTCCCCACTTTTAACTCCACGGGATTATGATAGGGCCTGCAAGGAGGGATTGCTATGATGTCCGCAATGAAAAAACGTCTGCACCATTTTAATGCTTGGTTTGATGCGTCTTTGGAACAGTTTATGCTCCAACACAAATTGCTGGGCTTTCTGACGGTTTTTATTGGGATGCCTCTTTTTATATTGGCTGCGGTATTTATTTGTACAATTGGTATCGTCCTACCGATGGCATGGATTTTTGGAGTGATGTAACACAATGGCGATGGCCTTAATATTCCTTTAATGCCAAGGCAGATATGCTAACGCTTCATTAAGACTAAGTGTGGATAATATTGCTTAAGAAGATATAAAGGCATATTAAGAGGGTTAAGGCTTATGTGGCAAATTTTCCATAAAAATAACACATCGCCGTTTCAAATTATTATCATAGGATTCTCCCTCGTAATCCTGCTTGGAAGCCTAATGCTAATGCTTCCCATCTCGACTCAGTCTGGTACCACTACTTCGTTCTTGGACTCCCTGTTCACTGCGACCTCCGCTGTCTGTGTGACAGGACTGGTGATCCATGATACGGCGACCTACTGGTCAGAGTTTGGGCAGTTTATCATCATTTTGTTGATTCAAATCGGCGGATTAGGAGTTGTGACCGTGGCGGGCGCGTTCTCCATCCTCTCTGGCCGCAAGATCGGGCTTATACAGCGGAGCACCATGCAGGAAGCTATTGCGGCGCCTAAAGTGGGTGGAGTCGTGCGTTTGACGGGGTTCATCCTCAAAACAGCCCTGGTGGCGGAGATGGTAGGGGCGGCTGTGATGCTTCCTACGTTCTGGAGGGAGTTTGGTCTGGTAAAGGGGGTTTGGTATGCTCTGTTCCATTCCATTTCTGCCTTCTGCAACGCTGGATTTGATTTGATGGGCATTAAAGCCCCCTTTTCTTCCTTAACGGATTACTCGGACAATCCAGTGATTTCCCTGACTATCCCGTTGCTCATTATTATCGGGGGTATTGGCTTCTTAACCTGGGACGATATCAGGACAAACCATCTACATATTTCTCGATACCGAATGCAAAGCAAGGTGATTTTGACTGTCACTTGTGGACTGATCTTAATTCCCAGCATCTACTTTTACTTCTTTGAGTTTGCACAAGCCCCTCTGAAAGAACGGCTGCTTCTATCTTTCTTTCAAGCGGTTACGCCCCGGACTGCCGGATTTAATACGGCGGATTTGAATGCGATGAGTGAAAGCGGCCAGTCCATTATAACAGTTCTTATGCTTGTTGGCGGCTCCCCCGGTTCCACCGCCGGCGGCATGAAAATCACTACCTTAGCCGTTCTGCTGGCCAATGCCATGGCAGTTTTTCGACGCAGTGAGTTTCCTCACTTCTTTAACCGCAGAATTGCCAGGGAAACTGTATCTCAGGCAGCGACGATTTTCATGATGTATCTTACGCTGCCCCTGGCGGGCGGGTTGATCATCAGCCGGCTAGAGGAGCAGCCCATTCTGGACTGCCTGTTCGAAACGGCTTCCGCTATCGGAACAGTAGGCCTTTCTCTGGGGCTGACCCCGCAGCTGCAGACCGCTTCCCACCTGATTTTGATTGTATTGATGTTTTTCGGGCGGGTAGGCGGGCTCACGCTGATTTTTGCTACCCTGTCCAATACACAACACTCCAGCGCCAGGCTCCCGCAGGAGCACATCACAGTAGGATGAATCTGTAAATAAAAGAGGACGAAACAATGAAAACAATTCTGCTGATTGGTTTGGGCCGCTTCGGCCGACATATCGCAATCAAGCTGCATGAGTTGAACCATCAAGTGATGGTAGTGGATCAAAATGAAGATCGGGTAAACGCGATACTGCCCTATGTGACCAACGCCCAGATTGGGGACAGCACCAATGAGGAATTTCTTGCGTCCCTTGGGGTGTGTAACTTTGATGTGTGCATCGTGGCCATTGGGGATAACTTTCAGAGTTCTTTGGAGACCACATCCCTTCTGAAAGAATTAGGGGCAGTAAAGGTAGTGGCTCGGGCTACACGCGACATTCAGGCCAAATTTCTGCTTCGCAATGGGGCGGATGACGTGGTCTACCCCGAAAAACAAATGGCGATTCAGACCGCAATTCGGTATAGCTCAGACAATATATCGGATTATATCGACTTAGGTGATAACCACGCTATGTTTGAAATCGGCGTCCCCAAGAGCTGGGTCGGGAAAACGATTGGACAGTTGGACGTACGTAAGCGGTATCATGTGAGCATCATGGCGATTAAGCAAAATGGAAAGTTCTCCATGACGGTCATAACCCCAGAAACGTGTCTGCCGGCAAACTGCACCATGCTGATTTTGGGTACGCACAAGGATATTCAAAAGTGTTTCCATATATAGGACAGCTTCCTTGCGGGAAAGGATGAATTTGTGATGGAAGGTGTGGTTTTATTTGGCGGATTTCTGGCGCTTGTACTGTTTGGCTATTTCCTGGCAGGAAAGCTGGACTGTTTTCTGGACAGCGTCCAGCCTTCCACACAAGCGAAGGGGGACTCCTGTTCTTTAAAGATTGCCATATCAAATCCCTGTGCTTTGGCGCCGGTTGCAAGAGCCCTAAAGGAACTGCAGGGGCAGTATCCGGATATAGAAATCAAGATGTACATGGGGAAAGAATGGGAAATTATGAGAGATCTTGAGTCCGGAGTTACCGACATAGCAGTAGTTTCCGCTGAAGCGGAAGACAGCGGCCAGACCCACAGTGCCTGCTTTATATGCTGCCCCCAGCCGCTTTCCGTCGATGGCATGACACTGATGCCCGCAGATACGGAAAATCAGCGGCAAAAGCTTCTTTGGAAAGACATCCAATCTCCCATCCCCATTCAAAAACTTGTCCAGCGGCTTTGCGGAAGAAGTGACTGAAATGTGTTATAATAAGGCCGTTGGAGGTGATTGTATGGAGCAACAAACTGCAGTAAGGATAGAAAAGGGCCGAGGCGCTCTGACGATTTTTGCAAGCTACTTCTCAGGCACTGGGAAGACCTTTCGAATGCTGGAGGCCGCAACACAAGTCCATCGGGCGGGCGGTGATGTGGTTATCGGGTTGCTCTCCTGCAGCCAGTGGCCCCAGACACAGGCTATGGCGGAACCATTTGAGTCTATGCCCCAGCGGGCAGTTACAGCGGGCGATGACGTAATCTATGAGATCGACCTGGATGCTTGTCTGAAGCGAAGACCACAGATTCTTCTGATTGATGATCTATCCCATGTGAATGCCGAAGGCTCTCGCCACAAGAACCGCTATCGGGACATTGAAGAGTTGTTGAAAGCCGGCATCGATGTCTACACCACCGTGGATATTCAGCATATCGAGAGTATCCAGGAAACGGTTTTTGAAATCTTTGGGGCACCGGAGAGTGAGCGGATTCCAGACTGCGTATTTGACCAGGCGTCGCATGTGGAATTCATAGATATGGAACCGGAGCAGCTGCAGAATCGTTTGAAACAGGGGTGCGGCGCCCGAATACCATCAGCCGGCTGCACCTTATCCCAACTGAACGCTCTCCGGGAGCTTGGACTGCGCCGGTGTGCAGACCGTTCGGCCCTCTATGCCTCGACCCAGCCCGCCCAAAGTCAGGCGCTGTACCGTATGCAGGAGCACATTCTGGTGTGCCTCTCTTCTGCGCCATCCAATGCGCAGGTCATCCGCACCGCGGCCCGTATGGCGGGCGCATTCCGGTGCGGCTTTACTGCCCTGTTCGTAGAAACCAGCAAGTTTCAGTGGATGCCGCAGTCGGATCGGGAGCGTCTGCGCGATAATCTGAAACTGGCGCAGAAGCTGGGAGCATCCATTGAAACAGTATACGGTGATGATATTGCCTACCAGATTGCGGAGTATTCTAGACTGTCCGGCATTACAAAGATCGTATTGGGCCGCGATATGATACCACATCGGTACATTTTTCGAAAAGCGTCGCTCACAGAACAGTTGATCGAACTTGCTCCGGATTTTGACATCCACATCATCCCGGATAACAGAAGATCAAACAGATTCACTTCCCGCTATCGGGAGGTTCTGCATACTCCCTCAGTTTCTCTAATCGATTTGGCGAAAAGCATACTGATTTTGGCGCTGGCCACCATCATCGGGTCCCTGTTTCACTGCCTGGGACTGAATGAAACTAACATTATTACAGTCTATATTTTGGGAGTTATGCTGACCTCGGTATTTACCAAAAACTCCGTATACAGTCTCATTAACTCGATCGCGGGTGTGTTGGCCTTCAACTTTTTTTTCACGGAGCCAAGGTTTTCCCTAAATGTACACAGCAACGACTATCCGGTCACGTTTGTCGTGATGTTTGTGGTTTCGTTTCTTACTAGCTCCCTGGCTGCCAAGCTCAAATCCCTGGCCAAGCACTCTGCGCAGATGGCTTGGCGGACAAAGATTTTGCTTGAAACCAGCCAAGATTTGCAAAAAGCGGGAAGCCAAACGGAGATTCTTTCTATCATTGCGGATCAGCTGCTGAAGATTTTGCAGCGGGATATCGTCGTCTACTGTGTAAAGGATGAGAAGCTCCAGGAGCCGGAGATTCTTTTGGCAGAGGAGTCTGACCTCAAAGCGCAGTACACCACGGACCAGGAAAAACAGGTGGCCCAGTGGGTCTTGACCAATAACAAGCGGGCCGGTGCTGGTACAGAAACTTTTTCCGATGCTCGATGCACTTACCTGTCGGTACGGGCCGGTGAGCATATATATGGAGTCGTAGGGGTTGCGGCAGCGGGCAAGGGGTTGGAGACCTCCGAAAACAGCATTCTCCTCTCTGTATTGGAGGAGTGCGCCCTGGCAATGGAAAATCAGCGGCATCTGGAGGAAAAGGAGGCCGCCGCGGTCTTGGCTAAAAACGAACAGCTCAGGGCCAATTTGCTGCGCTCCATCTCCCATGACCTGCGTACTCCGCTCACCTCCATTTCTGGGAACGCCAGCAATCTTCTCTCCAACGGAGATATGTTTGATGCTAAGACCAGACAGCAGATGTATACAGATATCTATGACGACTCAATATGGCTGATCAATTTAGTGGAAAATCTGTTATCTGTCAGCCGGCTGGATGGGGGCAGGATGAACCTGCATATTTCCACCGAGCTGGTAGATGATGTGGTGTCTGAGGCCCTGCGGCACATCAACCGTAAAAGTGTGGACTACCATCTGCACACGCAGGGTGACGACTACTTGTTGGCTCAGATGGATGCCCGCCTGATTGTCCAGGTCGTGATTAATCTGGTGGATAACGCCATCAAATACACACCGCCCGGTTCAGACATTGATATCAGCTGGAAACGGCAGGGGAAATATGTCCTGATCACTGTGGCCGACAATGGACCGGGAATCTCTGACGAAGCGAAACCTCATATTTTTGATATGTTTTACAGTGCATCCAACCAAATTGTGGACAGCCGCCGCAGTATGGGGTTAGGCTTGGCACTGTGCAAGTCAATTGTTAACGCCCATGGCGGTGAGATCACAGTTTCGGATCAGTTACCTCATGGGGCTATGTTTACATTTTCTATACCAGCCAGGGAGGTAGATCTGCATGAATAAACCATTGATTTTAGTAGTTGAGGACGATGTGGCAGTCCGAAACTTGATTACCACAACGCTGCGTGCCCATGATTATCGTTTCCTGACCGCGGCGAACGGAGAATCCGCAGTCTTGGAGGCCAGTTCCCATAACCCGGAGATTGTCCTGCTGGACTTGGGGCTACCGGATATGGACGGCGTCGAAGTGATCCGCCGCATCCGCTCTTGGTCGAATCTGCCCATTATTGTCCTCAGTGCCCGAAGTGAAGATACAGACAAGATCGGCGCACTGGACGCCGGCGCGGACGATTATTTGACCAAACCGTTCTCTGTTGAGGAGCTGCTGGCCCGTCTGCGTGTGACTCAGCGGCGCTTGGCCACTTTGCAGACCGGCATGCTGACTTCTGGCGCTGTTTTCACCAATGGGAAGTTGAAGGTGGACTATGCTGCCGGCTGTGCCTTTCTGGATGGCCAGGAACTGCACTTGACGCCCAGTGAGTACAAGCTGTTATGCCTGCTTTGCAAAAATCTGGGCAAGGTGCTGACTCACACCTTTATTACCCAACAGATTTGGGGACGAAGCTGGGAAAATGATGTGGCTTCTCTGCGCGTATTTATGGCGACTTTGCGCAAGAAGTTAGAAAAAGAACCGGGCTCTCCTCAATATATCCAAACTCACATTGGGGTAGGGTACCGTATGCTGAAAGTAGAATAATTTTGAGCGGAAGCAAGAACGACTGTACAGCAAAGTGTTTTATACTTTTCATTCCTCGCGGCCTTCATGTTTACTATCCAGAAACAGATGTAAATATGCAGAAAAGTTCTGCTTTATAGGTAAATGAAGCGCATTGTATGCAAGGCATACAATGCGCTTTTTTGAGGCAATCCGCCGATATAAATATTTACTTTTCACAGGTCTCCAAACAGTTCAAGTTTCACACAGGATGTTGGCGGTTCTTCCACTTAGGCAGTATGTACTGGACATAAAAAGTCCCAGCCGCTCTAAAAGGCCGGCCGGGACTTTTTTCACATCAGCTTGACTGTGTAGTAGACCAGCAGGGCAAACAGCCAAGCTACCATCAGAAAGATCAGGTAGTAGGCCACGAAGGAACCCAGCGCCATAGCTGCCGCCAGTGCCAGCAGACTGGCCAGGCAACTGACCAGCACCACAGGGTAAGAGGCGTTCTTGCTCAGGAACTGGAGCTCCCGCTCGCCATATTTGACCGTGCCTCCGCTCTTTTTCAGCCACAGCGCGGCTGCGGTCACTGCCAGGATACCCACAAAGACCAGGCCCGATTCCAGTGTCAATGCGCCTCCAAAGCGGACACACCACAGCCCCAGGATGGACAGCCCCACCGCCACGGCGGAGAGGAAAAACTCCTTCTGGTAGAGGTAGTACACTAGAGCCAGGCCGGCCCAAGCAGGAACCAGCAGGAACAGCATCCGCACCCCTGTTCCCTTGAATGCCAGAGTCACATGGGCACAGATGGCCAGAGCGCCAAAAGCAGCGGTCAGCACCACCGGAAGCACCAGTTTTTCACCTTTCCGGAAGCGCAGCACAGACCAGACCAGGCACAGTATGGCAGCCACAGCCCCGCCAATCCGCACCACCTTCAGCAGCGTATGGAGGGTAGTAGCCAGGTTCACGGAGGCCTCATCCACACGGAAGTTGATATAATATCGGTTGATGAGCAGCAGCAGGAACTCCAGGATGATGGCCGCTCCGACCCACAGCAGTCCCCGATTTAGGGCCATATCCTCCTGGTGACGGCGTGCTTCTCTCTGCTTTTTATCCATTTGCGTTCAATCTCCTTGCAACCGGGCACAGCATCCCGGAACAGTCTGACAAATTGTCTATGGTCCAGACAGATTATTATTGTACCAGATACGCTGTTTTTTTGCAACAGAAAAAAAGGAAAAAGAATCCTTAAGAATCTTTTACGAAAAATCAGGACACGGTTTCCCGTGCCCTGACGTGAGGTGGCAGATGTGATCAACCGTTGCTGCCAAATTCGCTGAAGAATCGGTCATGGACCGCCTGGACAGCACGCTCGGCGTCCCGCTCGTCCACCAGGACAGACACCTTGATCTCGCTGGTAGAAATCATGTTGATATTGATACCGGCGGAAAACAGGGCCTCAAACATCTTGCAGGCCACACCGGCGTTATTCGCCATACCCGCACCCACGACGGAGATCTTGGCGATCTGGTCATTGAGCTCCACCGACTTGCAGCCGATGACCTCCTTATTTTCCTCCATGACCTCACGGGCCCGCTGGCTGTCACCCCGTGCTACCGTGAAGCTGATATCCTTGCTGCCGTCACGGCCGATAGACTGGAGAATGATGTCCACGTTGATATTCTCCTTGGCCAGCAGAGAAAAAATCTTAAAGGCGATGCCCGGCTGATCCGCCAGGCCCACCAGAGCGATCCGGGCTACATTCTTATCCTTGGCTACACCGCTAACATGGGTCTTTTCCATGGTTTTGACAACCTCCTTGACTTTTGTACCGGGATTTCCGCTGAAACTGGACAGCACTTCCAGATTGACGTTATACCGCTTGGCCATCTCCACCGAGCGGTTGTGGAGGACCTGGGCGCCCAAGCTGGCCAGCTCCAGCATCTCGTCAAAGGTGATCTCCTCCAGCTTTTTTGCCCCTGTAACACTGCGGGGATCGGCAGTATATACACCATCCACATCGGTGTAGATCTGGCACAGGTCCGCGTGGAGCGCGGCGGCCAGCGCCACCGCCGAGGTGTCAGAACCGCCCCGGCCCAGAGTGGTAATGTCGTCATACTTGTTAATGCCCTGGAAACCGGCGACCAGCACAATCTTTCTCTTATCCAGTTCTTTCTGGATGCGCTCGGTGCGCACCCGCTTGATCCGGGCGTTACTGTAAGACGAATCTGTGAGCATCCCTGCCTGCCAGCCCGTGAGAGAGATGGCCTGATAACCCATACTCTCAATGCACATGGCGCACAGGGAAATGGAGATCTGCTCTCCAGTGGACAGGAGCATATCCATCTCCCGCTTGGAAGCGTGGGGATTGAGCTCCTTTGCTTTTTCGATCAGGTCGTCGGTAGTGTCCCCCTGGGCGGACAGGACCACCACAACATCGTTGCCTCGCTGATAGGTATCGGTGATGATACGGGCCACATTTCGGAGCTTATTAGCGTCAGCCACAGAGCTGCCGCCAAATTTCTGTACAATGAGTGACATTATGTGATTCCCCCTAAAGGTCAAGTGGTGATTTTATGATGAGGGCGGCTGACCGCCCCTCAAAAGCGGTGAAGGTGGCCGTCGGTTACCTTTGCAGCCAGAGCCTCCCCGCCATTCTATGCGTCAGTCCAGCACCCGGAACAGGGAGGCCACCTCCATCCCTCTCAGTTTGTCCAGCACCAACGGCCGGGGCATGGGAGCGGTAAGGAAGGCCACCTCAGAAGTAGGCGCGCCACTGCGGGCCAAAGGCTGTATCTCCCCACAGGCGAGTCTGGCCTGGTCCATGGTACCCTGGGCCCGGACGTACCATTTGGAGGTCAGGCCGTCGTCGGACACCACCAGGTCCGGAGACCCGGAGGCCCAGCCGTTATGCCGGTCCCGCTTCAGGTCCTTGGCAATATCAATGACATCGGCCACCACAGCGGAAGCGGTGGGCAGCTTACCCGCTCCCCGGCCATAGAACATCACATCACCGATGGCGTTGCCGGTGACGGCGATGGCGTTGAATACGTCCTCCACCCCGGCCAGAGGGGCTGTGTCCGCCACCAGATGGGGGGCCACAAAGGCGCACACCTTACCCTCAGGCTGGCGGATCGCCCTGCCCAGCAGCTTGATCTTATAGCCTTTGGAGTCGGCATAGGCCGCATCCCCTAGGGTGACGTGCCGTATCCCTTCCGTGGGCACCTGGTCTGGATACACGTGGTGTCCAAAGGCCAGCGCGGCCAGAATACAAATTTTCCGGCAGGCGTCGTGCCCATCCACGTCGGCGGTGGGGTCCTTTTCGGCGTATCCTTTGTCCTGTGCCTCCTTCAGCGCCTGCTCAAAGGTGAGGCCCGCCTGTATCATTCGGGTCAGGATATAGTTCGTGGTGCCATTGAGGATGCCGACGACCTGGGTCAGCTCGTTGGCCGCCAGACAGGAAGTCAGGGGGCGGAGGATGGGGATACCGCCCCCTACGCTGGCCTCAAAGAGATAGCTCACTCCGTGCTCCTTGGCCAGCTGGAGCAGCTCATAGCCGTGGGTGGCCACCAGCTCCTTATTGGCGGTGACAACGCTCTTTCCCGCCTTTAAGGCCCGGGTGGTATAGTCCAGGGCCGCTCCGGTCCCCCCAATGGTTTCCACCACAATATCCACCTGGGGGTCCTGCTCGATGATCGAGAAGTCCTTGACGAATAAATCTTGATAGGGCCCGTCAAAGACCTCTCTGGCTCTCATAATATATTTCAGCCGGACCAGGTCATCCACCCGGCTGTCAATCAAGCCGCCGTTTCTGGTCAGCACCTCGGCCACACCGGAGCCTACTGTACCAAAGCCCAGAAGTGCTACATTAACCATAGTAATCCCACCTTGTTTGATTTGTTCCCAAAAGTCAGCCTGCCAGTATCTCGCATCGGATGACCCCCTCGCCGGCCGACAGGCTGTTCAGCACATCCTCCAGTGAGTCCTGGAGCGCGGAGGTCTCCGCGGTAATGGTGACCACAGCGCAGCCATTGACTGGGATGTTTTGATTGATAGTCAGGATGTTTACCCTGGTCCCCGCCAGCACGTTGAGGGCCCCTGACAGAATACCCGGTTCGTCCTTCAGCAGAATCTGGAAGGTGACGATGCGCCCATGGAGCATATCGTGGAAGGGCCGAACCGCGTCCTTATATTTGTAGAAGGCGCTGCGGCTGATGCCCACGGTCCGGGCCGCACCATTGACGGTGCTCTCCTCCCCTGTTTCCAGCAGCCGCTTGGCCTCTGCCACTTTTCGGAATATCTCCGGCATGGAGTCCGCCTCTACAATAAAATATTTTGCTGGTCCACTCATGTCCACACCTCTGTCTGTCCATCTGATACGGTCATCTGTTTCTGTGATGTGGTCTATTGTAACACACTCAGAGGCAGGATGCAACGAAAAACCCTATGGGGAAACGCTAAAATTCCCTCGACTATTCTCGGCCATCTCCGTCATTTTTGACAGAGTCCAGACAGACAGACGCCGCGGAGTGTCTCTCCGCGGCGTCTGAGCCGTTCCGATTCATGGCCACTGGTCTTGGGGGATATCCTGGGAGGGCGGAGGACTGTCGGAACCCGATCCGCTCCCTGATCCACTGGGGTCAGTCTGGCTCCCAGACCCCGGATCATTGGGGTCCACCGGCTGGCTTGGATCCCATGGAAAGTTGGGATCACTGGGATCAGGCTGCACCACCGGGGCCTCGGTGTGGACAGTACAGGTCCCCTGGGCCTCCACCACGTCGAAGCGGTACATCTCATCCTGGGCTACGGCAGAGCCCACCTTCTCACGCTCGTAGTTGGGGTAGCAGACCTCCCGCAGGCTCTCCTCGGGGCAGTAGGGACCAGCGATGTGGTACAGGCCGGTCTCCGTGCCATCCTCGTTGAGGATTGGGCTGTCCACACACACCTTGACCACGCTCTCAGCGGTGTGGACGGTACAGGTCCGGCCATCGGGATAATCTTCCGGGAAAATATAATCGGTAGCCACCCGGCTGCCCCTTGGGTCCAGGGCGCAGTATTCACCAGCCAGCAGTCCGCTGTCCAGGCAGTAGGTGACCTGCTTCAGCCCGGAAACCTCAGGGAACTTCTTGTTCTCCAGCCCCTCGTGGACCTGGCTCATCACCTTTTTCCACAGCACGGCCGCCGGGTTGGCGCTTCCGGTCTTCATCTTCTCATTCTGCTCATAGCCGGTCCAGACGGCGGCAGTATAGTAGGGGGTATAGCCCACGAACCACCGGTCAAAGTTGTCGGAGGTGGTACCGGTCTTGCCAGCCGCCCGCATTCCGGACAAAGCCGCCTCATAGCCCGTATGGCCGTCGCCGCTGACCCCACTTCCGCTGATGACCCGCTGGAGCATGGTGTTCATATAATAGGCGGTGCTCTCCTTCAGCACCTGCTCCTTCTCTGGCTCATTCTCCAGCAGGACCACTTCCTCCCCGTCCACCAGCTGGGTCACCCGGGTATAGGTCCTGGAATAGGTGTAAACCCCGGCGCTGGGGAAAGTGGCGTAAGCCTGGGCCATTGTTCGGCTGGACACGCCGGCGGTCAGGCCGCCCATGGCCATGGGGGAGATATCGATATCACTCATGATCTGGTCCCCAGACTGGACCGCGTCCACCAGATCCAGTTTGAACTTGTCCTTGCCAAAGGAAAAGCTCTCCTGAGGGGTAACATAGTCGGCCACCACCCGGACCGCGATAGTGTTGGCTGACCGCATCAGGCCGTCCTTCAGGGTGGTCAGGCCCCGGTAGCGGTTCCCGCCGGAGTTCAGGGGCCAGGCGGAGCCTGTTCTTGTATCATAGGGATAGTCGTCCAGCACGGAGATGGGGGATAACAGCCCCTTCTCCAGCGCAGGGGCGTAGACCGTCAGAGGCTTGATGGAGGAGCCGGGCTGCCGCTTGGCGGCGTTGGCGTAGTTCATGCCCCGGTTCTCTGTCTTCTCCCCAAAGCGGCCCACGATAGCCGCCACGTCCCCGGTCTCATTGTCGATGATGGTGATGGAGGACTGCATCTGCTGGCCGCTCTTAGAGGTATAATTCAGATTGGCCCGGTCCTCGTACACCGCCTCAGCAATAGCCTGAATCTCAGGGTCCATACAGGTGTAGATCCGCAGACCGCCGCGGGCCATGATCTGATCCAGCCGGGAGTCAGAAAAGCCATATTTTTCCTTCAGGTCCGCCCGAACATCGGAGATGACTGTCTCCTCGTACCAGTTGTAGATCTCGGTCTCCGCCTCCTCGCCCTCGGCCCGGACAAAGACCAGCTCCTGGGCCACGGCCTCGTCGTGCTCCTCCTGGGAGATCATGCCCTGCTTGAGCATCTCTCCCAAGATGACCTCCTGGCGGTACTTGTTCCACTGCCGGGCATCCCACACCTCACCGGTGCTGGTTTTAGACTTGGCGAAGGAATAGGGGCCGTACTTAGAGGGGTTGTTGGTGATGCCCACCAGGCTGGCGCACTCAGCCAGTGTCAGCTCGCTCACCGGCTTGCCAAAGTACTTCAGCGAGGCGGAGCCTACCCCCTCACAGCCTGCCCCCAGGGGGATGATATTCAAATACATCTCCAGGGTGTCATCCTTGCTGTTGTTCTGGGTAAAGCGGATGGCGCGAAATATCTCGGTGACCTTCCGCTTCACCGTGGTCTCGTTATAGTCTGTCATGTTTTTGATGAGTTGCTGGGTGATGGTAGAGCCGCCGGAAATGTCGTTGCCCAGGAACATATCCAGAACAGCTTTGGCCGTCCGCTTCCAGTCCACCCCCGGGTGGGTGTAAAACCGCTGATCCTCAATGGCTACAGCGGCCTGGGGCAGATATTTCGGCATCTCCTCCAGGTCCACCCAAACGGAGCTGGTACTACTGAGCAGGGTGGTCATCTCCACATACCGGCCCGTCTCTTTGTCCTGGTAGTACATGACGCTATTCTCACCCAGTTGGAAGTCGTCCATGCTCACCTCTACCTCGGGTAGAATGACCGTCTGGACATAGTAGGCACCAAAGCAGCACAGCACAGCGCCAGTGCACAGGCCTACCAGGAACAGGGTGCCCAGCACCTTTAGGATGGTGTTGCCCGTGCTCCCTCGCTTCTTTCTGGGCCGTCGGCGGGGATGCTGGTCGGCTGTCCGGCGCTGGCGGGAGGGGTATTCACTGTTTTCGTATAGAGAGTTATTGTTGTTTTGATCAGACACGTTGCTACCTCCAACCGGGGCGGGCTGTCCCCCGCGCTCCGATGGTCTTGGTGGATAACTACTGCTCAACACCGCGCTTCCCCAAAGGGCAAAAACGGCATGATACAGATACCATTATAGCATATTCTTTCCATTTGTCCACCCATAATCCCGGATAAGCCCTTTCCGGAGCACTCCCCATGGGACGGGCCGTTCTCGCTGTGTCCCGTCCCCAGCTTTTTACCCAGGCGAAATTTTACATCCTCCAGCCCTTGCATTTTTCCTCTCACCGGGTTAAAATAGAGAAGAAGAAAGAGCTGGAGGTAGCTTGCTATGAGTGAAGAGTTCGGCCCAGATTTCATCTCCGTCACCGACGAAGAGGGCAACGAGTTCGAACTGGAATTAGTCGATACCCTGGAACACAATGGTGTCACTTACTATGCCATGTTCCCCGCCGTGGCAGAGGACGAGGAGACCGGAGAGCCAGTCGATGTGGATGCCGATGATGAGGAGTACGGGCTGGTCATTATGAAGGCCATCGTGGAAAATGGCGAGGAACTGTTGTCCACCCCAGACTCTGACGAGGAACTGGATATGGTCTATAACCTGTTTATGGAGCGTTTTTTTGAGGAAGAGGACGAGGAATAAGCGATCTTTCCTGCTCGGTGCGTGATGGGCTCTTTTAAACCCACATTTTTTAAACGGGACGCCCCCTCACACCGTGGGTCGCAGGCCTCCCGGTCCCCCTTTGAGGTGGATTGGAAGTTGGAAGCGGCAAAGCGGTGTGGAGGCGACCCACCTGCCATTCGTGCAGGTTTTAAACGGGCTCACACGGCCAGAGCGGGGTATATAGAACGCTTGGAACTGGGCCGCGGTCTTATGACCGCGGCCTCTTTTCGTCCTAAAAAACGTGAATAAAGTGTAAAACCCTTACTTTTCCCCGTCTGACACTTGAAAGGCAGGCCGCTTTCCTGTATAATAGTTCAGGTCGTCCCTGCCTTGCCAGGGGCGTGGGGCCGCCTCTGGGCCGGCTCCCATTGAACACAACGAGAGGACTGAAACAACTGTGAGTGCATCCAGAGAAAAGAAGACCCGCCAGGGTCAGACCAGCCAGGGGCCGGACGAGCGGGTCCAGGAGTGCCAGCGCAAACAGAAGGCTGACCGCCGCAGCTCCATCCTGTACGCTGTGGTCGGCGTCATCTGTGTGGCGGCTATCGCTGTGACCTTGGTCTTGAACAGCGGACTGATCCAGCGGTCCATGACCGCTGTCACCATCCAAGACACCAAGTATTCCGCGGCCGACCTGCAGTACTACTATAATGTCATGTATCAGAACACCATGCAATACGCCATGTATGGCCTGCAGACCGGTTTTGATTATACCAAGGACCCCAAGGACCAGGTCTATGACCAGGAAACCGGCGACACCTGGTATGACCATCTGCTGGACGGGGCGGTGGACTATCTGACCACCATCACCGCCCTCTACGACAAGGCCGTGGCCGAGGGCTATGCCATAAGTGAGGACGGTCAGGCTGCCCTGGACGAGACGGTCACCACCCTGAACAACGCCTGGGTGGGGCAGTACAACACCCGCAACGAGATGATCCGCAGCAACTACGGGCCCTATATGACCTATGACCACCTGCTGGAGCTTCTGGAGCGGGAGGCCCTGGTATCCGACTATGCCAGCACCAACAAAGCCGCCTACACCTATTCCCAGGCCGATTATGAGTCCTACTACCAGGAGAACAAGGACGCTCTGGACACCTTTACCACCAGCCAACTGGCGCTCCGGGCCAGCGTCCCCACCACAGACGAGAACGGCGACACCATTGAGATGACCGAGGAGGAGCAGGCCGCCGCTCTGGAGGAGGCTAAGGCCGAGGTCAAGGCCAAGGCCGAGGAGATCCTGGCTAAGATGGAGGCCGGCGAGGAGCCCGCTGATCTGGCTGCTCAGTACAGCGAGGACCTCTATTCCGACGCTGTTTCCCGCGTCCAAACCGGCTCCAGCGTCAACTCCTCTTATACCGATTGGGCCTTTGATAGTGCCCGCAAGGCCGGCGACGTGACTCTGGCCGAATATGACGGCGGATCCAGCTATTACTATTATGTGGTCCGCTTTGAGGACCGCCAGCGCAACGATGGAGCTGCCGCTGACATCCGCAACATTCTGGTGACTGCCGACTCCGACGACGAGGCCAAGTCCTCTGCCGAGGACCTGTTGGCCCAGTGGCAGAGCGGCGACGCCACTGAGGACAGCTTCGCTGACCTGGCTGCTTCCAACAGCAAGGACCCTGTGTCCGCCACAGGAGGCGGCCTGATGACCAATCTGACCGCCCTCACTTCTGACGCGGTCTACACCAACTGGGCCCTGGACCCCGCTCGCCAGCCTGGTGACACCACCGTAATCCAGGATACGGAGGCGGAAGGCTATCAGATCCTCTATTTTGTGGCCCAGAAGGACCCTGTCTGGCAGCAGACCGCTGACAACAGCCTGCGCACTGAAGACCAGACCGCCTGGGAGGAGAGCGCGGCCGAGGGCTACGAGGCCGCTCTGGGCTTTGCCGCCAAGTTCGTCCAGTAAGCGGTTCCACCGAAGAGAAGGGCACAGACGGATGTCTGTGCCCTTTCTGTTATAGATAGAGAGGATATCACCATGATAACTGGTAAAACGCTTTCCCGATGGCTCACCGGCCTGCTCCTGCTGCTCTCCTTGGCCTCCTGCGGAGCGCCTGCCCCGGTCCTAACGGGCGACGGCTTCTCTCCCTCCGATATCCCGTCCTACTCCGGACAGGCCTATGCGGAGGTAAACGGCGGCCTTCCCTACTTCTCCCCCGATGATCTGACCACCGAGCCCTTTGAGAGATACAGCCCGTTGGACTCCCTGGGCCGCTGCGGCGCCGCCTGGGCCAATGTCTGCCTTGACATCATGCCAACAGAGGAGCGGGGAGAGATTGGGATGGTAAAGCCCTCCGGCTGGCACACGGTCCGTTATGACGACCTGGTAGATGGGAAGTATCTATACAACCGGTGCCATCTCATCGGCTTTCAGCTGGCCGGGGAAAACGCCAATGAGGAAAATCTGATTACCGGCACCCGCTATATGAATGTGGAGGGGATGCTCCCCTTTGAGGATATGGTGAACGACTATGTGGATGACACGGGCGGCCATGTGCTCTACCGAGTCACTCCCATCTTCCAGGGGGACAATCTGGTGGCTGACGGTGTCCTGATGGAGGCTTGCTCCGTAGAGGACGAGGGGGCCGGCCTCTCCTTCTGTGTCTTCTGCTACAATGTCCAGCCTGGAGTGACCATCGACTACGCCACCGGCGAGAGCTGGCGCTCGGAGGAGGATCCTCCTGCCTCCTCCCAGGGAGAGACAGGACGTTATGTCCTCAATACCAATTCCATGAAGTTCCATCTCCCGTCCTGCGGCAGTGTGAATCAGATAAGTCCCGGCAACTATCAGGAATATTCCGGCGGCCGGGAGGAGCTGATCCAGCGCGGCTACAGTCCCTGTGGCTCATGTAAGCCTTGACTCCACGGGGCTGTCCTATAAGTGAAAGAAGAGGTACGCCGTATGCGTACCTCTTCTTTTTAGACGGAAGGGCAAATGACGGCCTAAAAACCGAAAATCCGCTTGTTTCTCAAGCGGATCGACTGCATTTATTTAGATAGCTCCCTATGTACCACCGCTGTCTGGCGGTGGTCTGCTGGGTTGGCATCCGTTTTATAGAGTCAAAACGGACTCACAGCAGCGGTAGTCGCTGTCGATATTGTGGGCAATAAAGCGGGCTTTAAACTGACGCGGGCTGCACATCGTCTGGGTCGATCCGCCGGACACATCCAGGTCCTTGGGAACCACAAACTTGATGCACTTAACCAGTACATCCCGGCAGGAGGGGTAACTGTGGGCCGGGATGGTCACAGCCTTCGTCCCCCGCTGATACTCCGTACCGTTCTCATCTACCTCGGTAAGGATAACGGCCAAAGCGACCCGCTTTTGGGGGCAAACGTTTTTCACCGTCACATCCATCTGCAGAATCGTTCCCATAGACTCCAGATAGACATCCCCCGTATCTACTACTACGGCATCCGAACAGCTCTGGATCGTCAGATCTACCGGGAGAGGACATTCCTCCGGATTGACCACTACATCACATTCCACGGCCACAGCGGGCTCTGGGAAATCCACTACATTCCCCTCGGTATCGGAGTAGGTGATAGATTCATTGACCAACTTGGTGCCGGGATTCTGCCCCACATGGCGGACATAGAATTCCAGTGTGGCGCTCTCAGGAGCGGAAACACCCAATTCGGGGATGGTCCAGCGCAGAGAGGTGGAATTGAGCATGGTGGCGCTGCCCACCGTCGGATTCAGAACACTGGTGACCACAAAGTCATCCGTCACCTTCTCATTGATCACAATATTGGTGGCTCCTGTCTTCGAAATATTGGCGGCTAGCTCCGCAAAGAGCTCCTCCAGGTCCGCTGTGTCAGGTGTGACGGCTACATGGGTCGCAGCCGGGTCGCTGGCCCAGTCGTTCAGCACTCCCACATCTACTCCGTCCGACCCGACCAGACCAATGCAGTAGATGATGATGCCCTGCGCACGGGCCGCGGCGGCCACAGGAGCAGGAGGAGCTCCAGCCGTGGTGTTTCCATCGGTGAACATGACAATGACCTTGGCGTTGCTGGAACTGGGATCAAATAGCGAGATTGCCTTCGTAAAGGCGTCGGCGTGGTTGGTGCTGCCGCCGGCCGACAGAGCGTCTACGGCGTTCTTCAGTGTTGCCACAGAGGTGATCAGCTGGGTGTCCTGCACGGCTGTGCTGGAAAAACTGACGATGCCGATGCGGCTACCGGAGCCAATCTCTCCCGACGCCTGGCCCCCGGTGGACTCGGAGATGATATCGATAAACGTCTTAGCACCAGTTTTCATGCTGGCCAGCGGCTCGCCGGTCATGCTACCGGATCGGTCCAGCACCAGAGCGATGTCGGTGGGATTAGTGACAATATCGGGCGCGGCGGTAAGCGCCAGAGTAACCTTCAGAGACCCATCACAGTCGATGCGCTCCATATTGATCACCTTATTGGAATTGGTAATACCCATTGTTGTATTACTCCCTTCTGGGGGTTGCCCCATCACAGTCTATGTGACCGCGGTAGACCATGACACCATAGGGCGTCGCCGGTTTGTCCTATTTCAGAGCGCAGTTGCATACAGGGCGGCCCTCCTGAGGGAGACAGGGCAGCTCTATCAGCCTGCGTAATTTTATTCCCAAGGGTGGAACCGAGCAGAAACTGACGAGGCCAAAACGAAAAGGACAGTTAAAGCCGATATTTCTGCAAAATCAAAAAAACGCCGCAAAGCGGCGACACCAAATCGCAGCCCAGCGCAGCGGTTGTGATTTGGAAAGGAGGAGCAATAAAATGGGTGCGCTCTGACTTTTTATAAAAAAAGTCGGAGCAAACGATATGACGTTTGCTCCGACGTGGTGCGCGAGGCGGGAGTCGAACCCGCACGCCCTTGCGAGCACTGGCACCTGAAGCCAGCGAGTCTACCAATTCCACCACTCGCGCATCCGATTCAGTTGGCGCTGTACTGTTCAGCGCAAGGGTTATATTACCACAGCCGCTTCCATCTGTCAACACTTTTTCTTCATTTTTTTCAGTCATGGAAAGGAAGTCCAAAAAATAGGTTGACAAGGGACGGCCGGTCATGCTATGGTTAGATTCCAAGTAAGGGAGTAGTCGGCGCATGAGCGTGGCCCGGTCAACATACTGATGGGGATATTGCCCTTCTGGCCGGACCTGAAACGATGAGACTTGCCTGTTCCGCAACAGGCAGGTCTTTTTTCTATGCTCGGCCTGTGCCGGTCTATCAGGGTAGGAGGTCAATATGAGTTTATTCGAGCTGTTCATTCTCGCCGTGGGCCTGTCTATGGACGCTTTTGCCGTTTCGGTGTGCAAAGGTCTGTCAGCTGGTCATCTTCGCCCGGTCCATAATCTCACCTGCGGTCTCTATTTCGGAGGCTTTCAGGCCATGATGCCGCTGCTTGGCTGGCTGCTCGGCATCCAGTTCCAGGCCTTCATCTCCACAGTGGACCACTGGATCGCCTTTCTCCTTTTGTCCATCATCGGTATCAACATGGTGCGGGAGTCCCGTGAAGAGAGCGAGGACGTAGACTGCTCCTTCTCCTTCCGCTCCATGCTCCCTCTGGCGCTGGCGACCAGCATCGACGCGCTGGCGGTGGGGGTCACTTTCGCCTTTCTTCAGGTGGATATCCTGCCCGCCATCACCTTCATCGGTCTGACCACCTTTCTTCTGTCCGCTGCGGGGGTCCAGGTAGGCGCTCTCTTTGGCGCCCGCTTCCGCGGTAAGGCGGAGCTGGCGGGGGGGCTGATCCTTATGCTCATGGGAATCAAAATACTCCTTGAGCATCTGGGCATCCTGGGGTAAATATCGCTGCTGATTGGCCAGCTTCGGGCTCTCACGGAACAGGAAGGCCCGGAGCCGGCCTTTCCATGTTTAAATAGGCCCGGTAGGCCCCGGCCAGACGATAGCCCAGTTTTTGGGCCAGATGGGCGGATCGCTTGTCATGGGCGTCCCAGCTGGGATATAGCCCCCGGTCCAAACAGTCCAAAATGAGCCGCGCCCCACAGGCGGTGGCCAGTCCTTTTCCCCGCTGGTCCGGCCGGGTATCGATCTCAATTTCAATCCCGTCCCGGTATACGGCGTAGGAGGAGGCTCCCGCTACCAGTTCCCCTCCGCACAGGACGGCCACCCCTATCCCCCGTGCCTCGTAATCCAGTCCGTCCTCAAATAGAGCGCACAGATCCCTGCTCCAATCCTCTTTCATGGCCTGTGTATAGAGAGCGCCGTCCATCGGCCGCAGTTCAAATCCCGTTGGCGGACCGGCATAGCCCTCCAGCTTGGCTCGGCAAAAGGAGCTTGGATCCTTCTCCGTGGCGTACCGGGTCCAGGGTATAATCTTCGCCCCCCAGACCTCCTCCAGCAGACAGGCCCATCCCTGGTCTCCGGGGACCAGGATAGACGCTTCCGCTTTCTGGGCAAGCGCCCTGTCCGGGCGGCCGGCGAAAAAGGCGAAATCCCCGATCAGGGCCGCCGCGGAGGCGGGCTCTTCCCCGCCTTCCACCAGCACCTGTCCCATACAGCCCTGGAGGCAGGACCACACCATGGTCTCCGGCCAGCCTTGAAAGAGCGCCGCCGCTTTATTCATTCCTTGTCCAGCTCCCTTCCGCCAACCGGGCCCTTAGGCCAGAGTATCGCCGGGTCTGGCGGTCATTGGCCACCATCTGGGCCACTGTCCCCTGGTCCCCTACAATGATAAACAGCTCCCTGGCGCGGGTAATCGCGGTATACAGCACGCCCCGGGTCATGAGCATAGGTGCCCCCTCCAGCGCAGCCAGGATGACCGCCCTGTACTCGCTGCCCTGGGCCTTGTGTACTGTCACAGCAAAGGCGGGCTCCAGCTCTCCCAGCATATCTGGAGTGTACTCTACCACCTTGCCGTCAAAGTCCACGGTGATGATCTCCCCCTGAATAGAGCGGATCACCCCGATGTCCCCGTTGAACATCCCCATGCCTGATGAGGTGCCCCCCTCCTCCCGCCAGAGGATATCGTAGTTGTTCCGCACCTGCATCACCTTGTCCCCGGCGCGGAATACCCAGTCACCGAACCTGCGCTCCCCCTTGTCCTCCCGGGGCGGGTTCAGGGCCTGCTGCAGCACCTGGTTCAGCGCCCGGGTCCCTGTGCCCCGCCGCCGGGTGGGCGACAGGACCTGGATCTGGTCGGCGGGAATCCCCATCCGCTCGGGCAGACGGCGGCGGCAGAGATCTACGATAGTGTCCAACACGCTCTGGGGGTCCCGACGGGACAGGAAAAAGAAGTCGCTGTCGTTGGCCCGCAAGTCAGGCAGTTCTCCTCTGTTGACCAGATGCGCGCTGCGGACAATGGCGCTCTGAGCGGCCTGGCGGAAGATCTCCGTCAGCCGGACAGTGGGCACCACCTTGCTTCGGATGAGATCGGCAAACAGGTTGCCAGGCCCCACCGAAGGCAGCTGGTCTGGATCGCCCACCAGCACCAGGCGGCAGTCCCCCTCAAGGGCATCCAGCAGGGCGGCCATCAGCGGCACGTCTACCATCGAGGTCTCATCCACGATGACAGCGTCTGCCTGGAGGGGAGCGTAGGAGTTTTTGGCAAAGACCAGCCGGCCGGAGTGGGGGTCAAAGCCCGTCTCCAGCAACCTGTGGATGGTAGACGCCTCTGTTCCGCACAGCTCACCCAGCCGCTTGGCCGCCCGCCCCGTAGGGGCCGCCAGGGCGGTCTCTAAGCCCATTCTGTCAAACAGGTCCAGTACGCCCCGCAGGCAGGTGGTCTTTCCCGTACCCGGCCCGCCGGTCAAAAGCATGACCTGCCGCTCCGCGGCCAGCTCCACAGCTTGGCGCTGCTGGGGGGCGTATGTGATGCGCTGCTCCCGCTGGATGCGGTCGATGAGCCTGTCCAGCCCATCGGGCGGAAGGAGCCGGCTGGCGCTCATCTCCCCCAAACGCTGGGCGATAAAGGCTTCCGCGTCGTGGAGGGCTGGAAGATAGACCGCTTCCTGTCCGGCGATACGCTCCAGCTCCGCCTCTCCCCGGTCCAGCAGGGTGGTCAGGCAGTCCTCCAGCATCTGGCAGGGCACCTCCAGCAGTACGCCCGTGGCCTCCACCAGCTTGCGCCGGGGCAGGAAGGTGTGCCCGTTGTTCAGGTTATTGTGGGCCATCTCAAAGAGGAGCCCGGCCTCCAGACGCAAGGGGTCCTCATGGCCCACCCCCAGGGCCAGAGCCAGGCCGTCCGCCTGGGAGAATTCCACCCGGAATTCCTCATTGACCAGCAGATAGGGGTTGGCCCGCACCACCTCCAGCGCCACGTCGCCGTAGGCCCTGTGAAGGAGGGCTGCCAGCTCCAGAGGGAGCTGATGCTCGGTCAAAAACTCCACCAGCCGGCGGGTGCCCATCTGCTGGCGGAAGGCCTCTCCGATCTGGCGGGCCCGCTTGGGTGAGATGCCTCTTATTTTCGTAAGCTGGTCCGGGTCGTCCTCGATGACTGTCAGGGCCTCCTCCCCGAACTCCTCGATGACCAGCCGGGCGGTGGCCTTTCCGATACCCTTCACAGCCCCGGAGGACAGGTAATGGAAGATCTCCTTCAATCCCTGTGGCAGTCGGCGCTCCACTACCTGGGCCTTGAGCTGCACCCCATAGGTAGGGTGGCGGGTCCAGCGGCCCCGGACAGATAGGTATTCTCCGGGGGCCACACCGGGCATGGTGCCAACTACGGTGACCTCCTCATCCCGTACATCCAGCTTCAGGATGGTGTAGCCGTTGTCCTCGTTCTGGTAGATGACCACGGAAACGGTGCCCTCGACCAGCTCTAATTCCCGCTGTTCCATGGCGTCGTTTCCCTCCTTTGCATCTCCTGATATTGGATAGGGGCGGCCTCCGGCCGCCCCCTGGTTCAGCTCCTCGCTATGTAGTCCGGCAGGTCAGAGGCTGGCCACAGCACTACCCCAGGCCAGCGGGCCGTCAGCCGCAGGGCCAGCTCCCAGCCCTTGGGGGTCAGGCCAAGGTCAGCGATGATAATGGGGCAGTCCAGCAGTCCCAGCCCCCGGAGCCACATAAAAGCCCGCAGGGTCTGCTCCAGGTCCTCCCCCTCCCCCCGGCCGGGGATGAGCACCCGCACTCCCTGACCCGGCATAGGACGAAACAGGCGGCCAAAGAGCCACCAGGCCACAAAGGCCAGTCCCAACACACATACAGCCGCCAGCAGGGTATCCCATATCATCTCCACAGAGCAACACCTCCGGGCCATCCTATGCGGAAGGCGGGCCGCTGGTGTTTCCCTCCGACCCTTCTCTGCCGTCCGCTACATGGTGCCGGAGAATAGGTTGATCCCTACATGGGTCAGAGCCAGCATGATACACCCGGCGGTCAGCACGCCCATGACCACAGCGGGCAGGGCTTTCCTCAACCGCATCCCCAAAAAGGCGGCCGCCAGAGAGCCGGTCCAGGCCCCGGTACCGGGCAGGGGGATGGCCACAAAGATCCACAGTCCCAGATACTGGTATTTCTGGACCTTCTGCCCCTTCAGGTGGGCCTTCTTTTCCAGCTTGTCCACCAGGCCGTTAAGCCTTGGCATATACCTGCGCATTAGCTCAAAGATCCGGCGGATGTAGACGATGATAAAGGGGGCGGGGATAAGGTTGCCCAGGACCGCCGCCGGGAACGCCAGGTAATAGGGCAGGCCGAGAGCCACCCCGAAGGGCAGGCCGCCCCGCAGCTCGATGATGGGGACCATAGACACCAGCATGGTAAACAGGCATTTGCCCCCAGTGGTGTCGGTCAAGAACTGGAAAATATCCATGGAACACCTCATTGTTCGTCCGTTTTACAGTCCGCCATCACGGTGTCCCGCAGGCAGACCCAAAACGTCTCATATGTCCCCCTGTCCCAGGGGGTGGGATAGGTCATCACCGTCAGGGGATGACCTTTGAATTGGGGGCGGTAGGGCGGATGGACATGGAGAAAGGGATTCTCCCAGAAGCCAGCCCGCTGATAAAAGCCCTTTCGGCGGATGGAGAGCTCGTCCACTGGCGGATCGATCTCCAGCACCACGCTTTTGCCCCTGCTGTTCAACAGCTCCAGAGCCCTGGCTCCCAGCCCCTGGCCCCGGAGAGCCGGATCGGTAGCAAAGTGCTCCACATAGGAAAAGCCCTCCTCCTCCCAGTGCAGAAGAATCCCCACAAAGGTTTCTCCCTCCCAGATAACATCGAAGTGATATTCCGGATGGGACAACACTCGCTCCTGCTTCTCTCGTGTACGCTGTTCGTGGAGAGGAAAACTGATTGTATACAGGGCAAAGGCGCGGTCAAAGGCCGGATGGTCCGGGGAGGTAATCCGTTCAAAAGTCATTTGTCTTATTTCCTTTCCTCTGTACGTCCTAATAGGTAGTCGGTGGTGACGCCAAAATAGTCGGCCAGAAAGATTAAAGTCGTGGATGGGAGGTTCACTTTGCCATACTCGATTCGTTGATAGTGTTGTACTGTACACTCCAGCATGTTGGCCATCTCTTGCTGGGTTTTATTTTGTTCCTGACGTAATGGCTGCAACCGCTCCGCAATACCGGGCAAAATAATCTTCATTTCTCTCGTAACCCCTTGACATAACATTAAATGTTGTGTATAATAAAGGCAACTTTAAAAGTTGTTAGCAGGTGTTTATATGTCAGATCTCATGAAATGGATGTACGCCCATTATATCAGGTCCTACATTGAAAGCCAACCCAAGGATGATGGGGAAACCATGTGGTTTGATCTGTTGGAAAACGAACTGGGCCCCCTCCAACGGGAATCTCTGGAAGCGGTGACCGCTTTTTTTGCCGTGCAGGGCTTTCGCCTCGGTCTCAAAACGGGGATGGCCCTGGCCGGGGACCTTGAGACCATCCCCCCGACGGCCGGAGGGGCCCACTAGCAGGCCGCCGCCTTCTCCGGCGTGCCAGCGCGGACGATGGTCCCCCCGCCGTCGCTCTTCCCATCCCGGCGGGCCGGGATGGGGGCCCTTATCATTAAAATCCTCGGCGGAAATGAATTCCGCCTCCGGAAATTCTCCGCCTTCGGCTCCGAATTTTGGGGGCTCTGGCGGCGGCGTTATCTCAGCAGCTTTTTCAGATACTGCCCGGTATAGCTGGCCGGACAGGCCGCCACCTCCTCCGGCGTGCCGGTACACACAATGGTCCCGCCGCCGTCGCTCTTCCCATCCCGGCGGGCCGGGATGGGGGCCCTTATCATTAAAATCCTCAGCGGAAATGAATCCCGCCTCCGGAAATTCTCCGCCTTCGGCTCCAAATTTTTGGGGGCTCTGGCGGCGGCGTTAGTTCAACAGCTTTTTCAGATACTGCCCGGTATAGCTGGCCGGACAGGCCGCCACCTCCTCCGGCGTGCCGGTACACACAATGGTCCCCCCGCCGTCGCCCCCTTCGGGGCCCAGGTCGATGATATGGTCGGCGGTCTTAATGACATCCAGGTTGTGCTCGATGACCACCACCGTGTTCCCCCCCTCCACCAGCCGCTGGAGGACCTCGATCAGCTTGTGGACGTCGGCAGAGTGGAGGCCCGTTGTGGGCTCGTCCAGGATATAGATGGTCTTGCCCGTGGATCGCTTGGACAACTCAGTGGCCAGCTTGACCCGCTGGGCCTCGCCGCCGGACAGCTCGGTGGAGGGCTGGCCCAGCTTCACATAGCCCAGCCCCACTTCCTCCAGGGTTTTCAGGCGGTTATAGATGCGGGGCAGATTTTCAAAGAAGGGCAGGGCCTCATCCACCGTCATCTCCAGCACCTCGTAGATGTTCTTGCCCTTGTAGCGCACCTCCAGCGTCTCCCGGTTGTACCGCCTGCCCTTGCACACCTCGCAGGGGACATAGATATCGGGCAAAAAGTGCATCTCGATCTTGATGAGCCCGTCGCCGGTACAGGCCTCGCACCGGCCGCCCCTGGTGTTGAAGGAGAATCGTCCAGGGCCATAGCCCCGGCTTTTGGCGTCGGGGGTGGAGGCAAACAGGTCCCGGATATCGTTGAACAGGCCGGTATAGGTGGCTGGGTTGGAGCGGGGCGTGCGGCCAATGGGGGACTGGTCGATGTTGATGACCTTGTCCAAAAACTCCTCCCCCTCGATGCGGTCGTGCTTCCCTGCCCGGGTCTTGGTCCGGTTCAAATCAGCTCCCAGCTTCTTAAACAGGATCTCGTTGACCAGGGAGGATTTGCCCGATCCGGATACCCCGGTAACACAGGTAAAGGTACCCAGGGGAAACTCCACATCCACGCCCCGCAGGTTGTTCTCCCTGGCCCCAAATATCTTCAAATACTTCCCGTTCCCTCTCCGGCGCTGGGTGGGAACGGGGATTTTTTTGCGGCCGGACAGGTAGTCCCCGGTGATAGAGCCTGGGGTGTTCATGACCTCCTCCGGGGTGCCGGCGGCCACGATCTGGCCGCCATGAACTCCTGCGCCGGGACCCACGTCGATGATATAGTCTGCCTCCCGCATGGTGTCCTCGTCGTGCTCCACCACCAGCAGGGTGTTGCCCAGGTCCCGCAGCTCCTTCAGGGTGGCAAGCAGCTTGTCGTTGTCCCGCTGGTGCAGACCGATAGAGGGCTCGTCCAGGATATACAGCACCCCCATGAGAGAGGAACCGATCTGGGTGGCCAGCCGGATCCGCTGGCTCTCGCCGCCGGACAGGGTCCCCGCCTCCCGGCTGAGGGTCAGGTACTGCAAGCCCACGGAGCGTAGAAAGCCTAGCCGGTTTTTGATTTCCTTGACGATCTGGGCGGCGATCATGGTCTGGGTGGGATTCAGCTCCAGCCGCTCCATGAAGTTCAGGGCGTCGCTGACGCTCTTGTGGCAGTAGCTGTCGATATCCAGCCCTCCCACAGTGACGGCCAGGGACTCCTTTTTCAGCCTGCGCCCCTGGCAGGTAGGGCAGGGGCACTGGGACATACACTCCTCCAGCTCCCGCTTCATACCGTCGGACTGGGTCTCCCGATAGCGGCGCTCCAGATTGGTGACGATGCCCTCAAAAGGCTGGTACAGGGTGCCCTGGCCCCTGGGCTGGTCATAGTGGAGGGTCAGCTTTTCCCCGCCCGTGCCGTAGAGGATAACGTCCAGCACCTCCTTCGGCAGGTCCTTGATGGGGGTGTTCAGCTTGAACTTATATTTCTTGGCCAATGCGTCAAAGTACATCCGGGAGATTCCGTCCGACTTGATGTTGTTCCAGCCAGAGGCGGTGATCCCCCCCTCGACGATGGATAGATTCTTGTTTGGCATGATGAGGTCCGGGTCGATCTTCATTTGGGAGCCCAGGCCCATACAGGTGGGACAGGCCCCAAAGGGATTGTTGAAGGAGAACATCCGGGGGGTGAGCTCCTCAATGGATATGCCGCAGTCCTCACAGGCGTAGTTCTGGGAGAACAGGATATCCCGGTCTTCCCCCACCACGTTGATGACCACCAGGCCCCCCGCCAGGTTGGAGGCGATCTCCACGCTGTCGGTAAGCCGGCGTGTGATATCCTCCCGAATGACCAGCCGGTCCACCACGATCTCAATATCGTGCTTCTTGTTTTTCTCCAGCTTGATCTCCTCGGACAGGTCATAGGTGATGCCATCCGCCCGGCAGCGGACATAGCCCGACTTTCGGGCGTCCTCAAAAACTTTGGCGTGCTCCCCCTTCTTTCCCCGGATCACAGGAGCCATGACCTGGATACGGGTGGCCTCCGGCAGGGCCAGCACCTGGTCGATAATCTGGTCTATGGTCTGCTGACGGATCTCCTTGCCGCAGATGGGGCAGTGAGGCGTGCCCACCCGGGCCCACAGCAGCCGGAGGTAGTCGTAGATCTCGGTCACCGTCCCCACGGTGGAGCGGGGATTCTTGCTGGTGGTCTTTTGGTCGATGGAAATAGCCGGGGACAGGCCGTCGATGTAGTCCACATCCGGCTTCTCCATCTGGCCCAGGAACATCCGGGCATAGGAGGATAGGGACTCTACATAGCGGCGCTGCCCTTCGGCGTAGATTGTGTCAAAGGCCAGGGAGGATTTGCCCGACCCGGACAGGCCGGTGAGCACCACCAGCTTGTCCCTTGGGATGGACACGTCGATATTCTTCAGGTTGTTCACCCGTGCGCCTTTGACGGTAATATGAGTATGCATGATCTGGTTCTCCTTATTGTTTCCCTTTGGGCGGTCCGGCCTTCAGCAGGACCAGCCGTCGGACATCCTCCAGTTGCTCCTCCCGCTTCACATCCAGCACCAGCCACTTGCCGCCGTTGAACAGCGGGGTATTCTCAAACACGGTTTGAAAGGCCGGGGAAAAGGTGGGCAGCAGGGCGTTCAGTTCCTCCATCTGCTTTGCCCCCACCGTCACCAGGGCGGTAAACCAGCCCGCCCGGATGTAGCAGGCGCACAGGGCCCTGGATCCCTTTTTATACTTCACGTTCCAGCCACGATCCATGGAACACCCGCTGAACTCGATGGCGGGCTTCACCCCGTAAGTGTTCTCCATCCAGCTCTGGAGCCGGAAAAACAGTGGACTGCCTACCCAGCGGGCGATTTCATCCATGTTGGGCTGAATGTTCCGGGGAAATGCCGCGTCCCAGGGAGTCGAAGGATCCAGTCTCATCTCCTCCGGTCGGGGCTCCCGGGCGAAGCGGACCAGGTCCTCCCGCACCGCCCCCCATTTCCGGTAGTTTTCCCGGCCCTGGCGCAGGGTCATGCCGTGGTTCTCATCGCTGGGGTCGTCCTCGCCGGGATCGAACAGGTCGTTCTCCCAGAAGCACACCGGACAGATATAGGCCAGGGCCTTCTCTTTGGGCACGGGGAAGGTGAGAAATCCGCAGCAGGGGCAGGGATAAATTCCCGCCGGCTCCTCTGGCTCCGGCTCAGGAGCCGGGCTCGGCCCGGACTCCTCCAGCGCCGTCCAGCCCCCCTCCTCCGATTTTCCCAGCAGGAGAAACCCGTTTTCAGCGGTGGGGAGGTATTGGAATTTTTCCCTGTCTGCTTGCTCTCTCATGTCTGCTTCCTCCGTTTCCTGGGCGGTTGACTGTTTTGGGCCACCAGCTCCGCCGCCCGGCGCAGGGTTTCCCCGTCGTCCGGGTCCAGGACATAGTGGGGCTTGGCCCCCTCATAGGGGGCGGCGGAGGGGCGGTCTCCCAGCAGCTTGGCCACACAGGGGAGCATCTTGACAAAGGGGGTGTCGTCGCACACCAGCAGCACAGGCCTGTCGTTGAGATACACCATATACTCTCCGAACATCTTGCGGGAGCGGACTTCCCCCGTTCCCTCCAGCTGTTCGCAGAGATAGGCAACAAATTCAGGGCTGGTAGACATAGTCTTCTCCTTTTCAAACAGTCAGATCGGCGGTCTCCGCCCCAACCAGCCCAATCAGATCTGTGGGGGAAAGCTCCACCTGACAGCCGATTTTACCGGCGGACACGATAATGGTATCCAGAATCTCCGCTGTCTCATGGAACACCGTGGGGTACTGCTTCTTCATGCCGATGGGCGAGCAGCCCCCGTGGACATAGCCAGTCAGGGGGAGCAGCTCCTTCTGGTGGAGCATGGCGACGGACTTTTCCCCTACCGCCTTGGCCGCTTTTTTCAGGTCCAGGCTGTCGGCCACCGGGATGTCAAAGACATACAAGGCACCGGACGCCCCCCGGGCCACCAGCGTTTTGAACACACACTCCGGATCCCGGCCTATGATCCCGGCCACCGTCACCCCGTCCACCGCCTCCCCCTCTTCGTGGGGATAGGTGTGGGGGGTATAGGGGATCTCTTTTTGGTCCAAGATCCGCATCACATTGGTTTTTTCATCCTTCTGCTTTGCCACGGGATCGCCTCATTTCTCTTACAGTATGTAGATCCACAGCACAGCCAGGATCAAAATATGGACGGGATAAAAGGCATAGCAGAAATATTGGAATCCCCGCCCGCCGGGCCCTCGCCGCCCGTTATACATCCAAATAGGGAGCAAGGCCAGCACGGCCAGCCCCTGCTGCGGGAAGGAGAACTCCAGTCCTCCCAGAGAGATTGGAAACTGCATCCCGCCCATCAGCACGCCGTTGATGATCCACAGCCCAGCCAGCTCCGCCAGCCAGCCAAAGGGCAGCTCCCGGCACACCCAGAACAGCAGCACCGTCAGCACCCCCAGACCGCCGTAGTCCACCATAGACAGCTGGCCCAGAACATAGCCCAGCCAGCAGGCCACTCCAAGGGTCAGATAGCGCCAGAGACCGCCTTTTTCCGCCCCAGCCCGGGTCAGACGCAGCATCAGCAGGGCCAGACAGAAGGTGAACAGCACGTTCTGATGGAAGGGATAGATCACATTCCCCCCGTACATCAGATTAAAGGGGATCTCGGAGATCAAGGCAAACAGAAAGATCCGCCCAAGATATCCTTTGAAATGATGGGTGCGGGCAAAGCCCTCCGCGATTTGGAAGGCAAAGATGGGAAAAGCCAGCCGGCCTATACTGGTCATCCACGCGGCCCCGGGAATCACTGTGGCCCACATATGGTCACACAGCATCAGCGCCATCGCCAATAGTTTCAAATGCAGGGAATTAAGGCATTTCAGCCGGTTGAGCACGGTCATTTTCTCTCTCCATATCACAGTAGTAGCGGTCCTCCCGCCATTTGGCGGGATTGGTGTCGATGTATTGCCAGATGCGTCGATAGTCCCGGTCGTTGCGGATGATGTGGTCGTAATAATCATCCTGCCACACTGGTTCATCCCACGCTACGGTGACAGAGCGTTTTAAATAACGCACCAGCATCGGCCCCTACGGCAGTCCCAAGTGTATGCCTCTTTCCGCGGGTGCAAATCGTGATGAAATAATACCCCGGTCGGCCATAGTCGCAATCGGTCAGGCGGTTTTGTTTGCGCCTGGGCATGACCATTGGCTCATCCCCTCAAACATTCACGCAGGCCGTCCAAAAAGGGTCCCAGGGCGGTCTGATCCCCTGTGAATTCAAATTTGAGGCTTTGGATCCCATACACACCAAACAGCGTACCGCTGACCTGAACATGGCCCATGCGGTCCAGATCGAAGCACAGCCTGCCTCCGTAGGAAACATCTTTGATCTCAGCGTGTTTCCCCTGGAGATGATTCATCTCATCCAGTTGACCCACAAAGTTCCTGACCTCTTCGATCCCGCACATCCAAGAGCCGGTGCCGACATATTCTTCCTCGCTCTCTCCGTAATTGTCCTCGCCATTGGAGCACACACGAACCTTGAACTCGGTGCCGTAGGGATCGTTACTTTCCCGGTCATTACACCAAAAATCGAATATCTCCACACAGTTTCTACCCATAGAAAATTTTGCGCTCACGGTTATTTCCCCCGCAGTTCAATGATTTGGTCCCGCAGGGCGGCCGCCAGCTCGAACTCCAGCATCTTGGCAGCCTCGCGCATCTCTTTTTCCAGACGGGCGATCCGCTCTGCCTTCTGCTGTTTAGTGAGGCCCTGGACCTCGCCCTTCTTCTCCGGGGTATCCTCCCCTTCGGCAGAGATATCCAGCAGAGCCCGCACCGATTTGATGACTGTCTTGGGTACGATGCCGTGGGCCTTGTTGAAGGCGTCCTGCTTCTCCCGCCTCCGCTCCGTCTCGTCCATGGCCCGGCGCATGGAGGGTGTGATGGTGTCGGCGTACATGATGACCATGCCCTCGGCGTTTCGGGCCGCCCGGCCGATGGTCTGGATGAGGGAAGTCTCGCTTCGGAGAAATCCCTCCTTGTCCGCGTCCAGAATGGCCACTAAGGACACCTCAGGCAGATCCAGCCCCTCCCGCAGCAGGTTGATCCCCACCAGCACATGGAAGGCACCCAGGCGCAGATCCCGGATAATTTCCATGCGCTCCATGGCATCGATGTCGTGGTGCATATAGCGCACCTTGATCCCCGCCCCCTGGAGATAGGCGGTCAGATCCTCTGCCATCCTTTTGGTCAGGGTGGTGACCAGCACCCGCTCGTTCCTGGCGGTACGCTGGTTTATCTCGCCGATCAAGTCGTCGATCTGCCCCTCTACGGGACGGACCTCAATGCGGGGATCCAGCAGACCGGTGGGCCGGATGACCTGCTCCACAATCTGTCCGGAGCGGGTGCGCTCGTACTCCCCAGGGGTAGCGGACACATAGACCACCTGGTTGACCCGCTGCTCAAACTCCGGAAATTTCAGCGGCCGGTTGTCAAAGGCGCAGGGCAGGCGGAAGCCGTAGTCCACCAGGGTGGTCTTGCGGGCCCGGTCCCCATTGTACATGGCCCGCACCTGGGGCAGGGTGACATGGCTCTCGTCGATAAACAGAACGAAGTCTTTTGGGAAATAGTCCAGCAGGGTATGGGGAGGCGAGCCGACGGGGCGGCCTTCAATCACCCGTGAGTAATTCTCAATGCCTGAGCAGTAGCCCAGCTCCTGCATCATCTCCACGTCGTACATGGTGCGCTGCTTGACGCGCTGGGCCTCAATGAGCTTGTTCTCCGATTCGAAGAAAGCCACCCGCTCCTCCAACTCCTTGTAGATCTCCTGGATAGCGGCGTCCATCTTCTCCTTGGGAGTGACATAGTGGGTGGCAGGCCAGATAGGGATATTGGTCAGCCGACGGATGGGGGTGCCGGTGACCACATTGATCTCGCTGATGCGGTCGATCTCGTCCCCGAAAAACTCCACCCGGATGGCCGTGTCCTTCCAGTAGGCTGGCCAGATCTCCACCGTGTCTCCCCGGACACGGAACATATTGCGTTCAAAGGCGATGTCGTTGCGCTCGTAGCGGATGGCCACCAGCTTTTTCAGCATCTCGTCCCGCTCCATCTGGGCGCCCACCCGGAGGGAAACCATCATCTTCTCAAAATCCTCCGGCTCGCCCAGGCCGTAGATGCAGGACACCGAGGATACCACGATCACGTCCCGCCGCTCCAGCAGGGAGGCGGTGGCGGACAGGCGGAGACGGTCGATCTCTTCATTAATGGCGGAGTCCTTTTCGATAAAGGTATCCGTATGGGGGATATAGGCCTCCGGCTGGTAGTAGTCGTAGTAGGACACGAAGTATTCCACCGCGTTGTTGGGGAAAAATTCCTTAAACTCGGCGCACAGTTGGGCGGCCAGAGTCTTGTTATGGGCCAGTACCAAGGTGGGACGCTGGACCTTCTCGATGATCTTGGCCATGGTGAAGGTCTTGCCCGAGCCGGTCACTCCCAGCAGGGTCTGCTCGTCCAGCCCCATCTCGATCCCCTGGGCCAGAGCCTGAATGGCCTCCGGCTGGTCGCCGCTGGGGGTATATTCTGAAACCACTTCAAATTTGGGCATTCCCTTCACCTCGCCAGTAGTCTATACAGATTACTCCTCATTATATCAGAACATTTGTTCCAACACAAGAGTTTTTCGCTCCTCCCACCGTTTTTGCAGGGGGAGGAGCGGGTACTTATAACAGCTGATACATGGGACGGCCCTGCCGACGCTCTGTCTCCATCAGGGACACCACGTCCCCGTCCACGAAGATCAGATGGTCCTCCAGCGTCACCCCAGCGGGCAGCAGGGCGCTGCGGATGACATCAGTGGCCTGCCAGTCGGCGTCGGAGGGAAGGGCCAGATTGCTGATGTGGTTATGGGCCAGATACAGCCTGGAGGCACGCAGACCCACCGCCTCCTCCAAAATACGCCGGATATTGATGTCACAGGCAGAGATGCTGCCCTCTGACACCAGTCGGACACCCAGGGCCTTTCGCTTGCTGTCCAGGAAGAGGCCATAGACCATCTCGTTTCTCGCCCCAAAAAAATAGGGACCCAGGAGCTCCTCAGCCTGGTGGATGCTGTTGATAATCTTTCCCAGGTCGCTCCTGTCCATCTGGTAGCGCCTGCCCAGAGCGGGGATAAGCCGCAGCAGAAGCGCGGTGTGCTCCCCCACCCCCAGCACCTTTGTCAGCTCGTCCACCGAGGCGTCCAACACCCCGGCCAGAGAGCCAAAGCGGTCGATCAGGTCGTGGGCGATGGCGTTCACATCCCCCTGGGGAATGGCGTAAAACAACAGCAGCTCCAGCACCCTGTGGTCCGGCCAGCCCTCCAACCCACGGGTCAGAAATTCTGTTTTCATCCGCTGCCGGTGGCCGGCATGGCGGTGCTTTCCTTGTTCTGCCATGGGACCTATTCCTTTCCCTCAGTACCTTGCCCCTCAACCTGGGACATCAGCTCCCCATAGTCTACCAGCATTTTTTTACATATCCCGCACCAGAACGCACTTGGCCGCTGTGCCCACACAGCGCCAAAGGACTCCGGAGGCAGCAAAATGGCGTGCTTTTTCTTCAGGACAGCCTTGGTCCAGAGCTTGGGAGGCACCTCCCCGGCCGGTAGAATATAGCTGTCTCCCCGGTCGTGGAACGTCCCTTCCAGCATTGATCCGCCACAGTATGGACAGTTCATTCCAGCACCTCCAATCAAAGGCTCTCTCAGCCCTTGGCTCCGTACTCTGCCAGGTACGCCTCCATTCAAAATGCGGGTTTTCTCCTGCGGGAAAAACATATGCGCTTCGCACACCGCATTTTCAGGGGGGACCAGTTACCCCCCGATGCCCCCCATGCTCTCCAAGGGGACGGGGGGTTATAGGTTTATGCTTTGGCCCCGTACTCCGCCAGGTAGGCTTCCATTTTAGCCTTCATCTCGTCGTCAATATAGACTTTGCCATCCACAGGGTTATTATGGAGGAAGGCGATGACCTCCCGGACGGTAACGATGGGGTAAACCTGGATACCATAGTCCTGGCGCAGCTCATCCAGGGTGGAGCAGTCCCGGGTGCCCCGCTCCATCCGGTCCACCGACACGAACAGGGCCTTCATGTTGACCTTGGCCACATGCTTAAACAGCTCGATAGACTCCCGGACGGCGGTGCCAGCGGTGACCACGTCCTCAATAATGGCCACATCATCTCCGTCCTGTGGCTCGTAGCCCACCATGGAACCACCCTCGCCGTGGTCCTTGGCCTCCTTGCGGTTGAAGCAGTAAGGCAGGTCCCGGTCATAGTTCCGGTACAGAGAGGCCGCGGCGGACACCGCCAGAGGGATCCCCTTGTAGGCGGGGCCGAACAGGCAGGTGATTCCCTCCGGCATATGCTCCTGAATGCAGGCGGCGTAGTAGTCTCCCAGCTTGGCCGCCTGGGCCCCGGTCTTGTAGTTCCCGGTGTTGACGAAATAAGGGGTCTTCCGTCCGGACTTCGTGGTAAAATCCCCAAAGGTAAGCACGCCGGAGCGCACCATAAATGTGATAAATTCCTCTTTGTATGTCATCGTTTCGACCTCTTTTCTCCAGTTTGCCCGGCACAGGCCGGAAATCGTATTATTATATCATTTTTCCTCCCCAGATACAAGAAATCGCCGTCTTTTTTCATCCGGATTTTTCTTCGGCTTTTTTACAGTGTCTGTACTTTACGGTTCGGGCCAGGTTTGATATAATATTTTTGCCCAATGCCTCCGCTCCTCTGTGGCGGCAGGGTCCCGGAAGGAGAGAGAATAGATATGTCCGCCCTGACGCAGCGATGCAAAGCCCTCTTTGGCTATATGGACCAGTTGGTCCACCGAATACCTTCGGTCCCCCGGGATATCCTAACCACTGCTCTTCTGCTGTACGCCGCCTACTGGACCAGCGGCATTCTGATCTCCCACACCGGCGGGGAAAACAATTCCGCCCTGGTATTCGTGTTGGCAGTGGTGTGCATCTCCTTTTTTACCACCGGCTATGCCTATGGAATCACCGCCTCCATCATAGGGACCTTCTGCATCAACTACTTTTTTATGGTCCCCTATTCCGCCTTTTCCTTGAGCCATACGGGTTACCCGGTTGCCATGCTGTCCATGGTGGCTATCTCCTGTATCGTGTGCGCCCTTACTTCCCGGGTCAAGCAGCAGGCCATTGAGGCTGTCCGCCGGGAAAAGAACACCAAGACCCTCTATGAGATGAATGAAAAGCTCAACGCAGAAAAAGCGGCCATCCAGTTACAGTCCGCCAGGGAGACGATCCGGGGCAACATCCTCCGGGCCGTGTCCCATGATTTGCGCACCCCTCTGACCGCCATCTCCGGCGCCGCCTCTGTCCTTCTGTCCAGCGAGGACATCCTCCGGTCAGAAAAAAACGCCTCCCTTGCCAACGATATCAAGGCAGACGCTGATGCTCTGATCGTCATGGTGGAAAATCTGCTGTCCGTCACCCGAATTCAAGACGGCACCATACCCCTGAAAAAGCGGGAGGAGATGCTGGAGGAGGTGGCGGGGGACGCCATTCTGACCACCCGGCGCCGGTTCCCCAACTGTCATGTGGATCTGGAGCTGTCCGAGGATATCTTATACCTACCTATGGAGCCCATGCTCATCAAGCAGGTGATGGTCAACCTGCTGGAGAACGCGGTCCGCCACTCCGGCAGCCAGTCCGGTATCCTGCTCAATCTGTTCCGTCAGGACGAGTGGGCAGTGGTGGAGGTCCGGGACCACGGCAAAGGACTGCCCCCGGAGGTGTGTCAGGCCGTCCAGTCTGGCCGGCCTCTGTCCCGAGATCTGAACGGGGATTCCACCCGCGGGATGGGCATTGGTCTGTCTGTCTGTCAAAGCATCATCAAGGCCCACAACGGCTTTTTTGCCGCGGGCAATGCCCCGGAGGGCGGAGCGGTAATCCGCTTCGGCCTCCCCATGAAGGAGTCTGACCATGAATGAAAAACGACTGATCCTGGTCATCGAGGACGAGCACGCCATCAGCAACTTTATCTGCCGCGCGCTGGCCGCCAATGACTATAAGGCCATCCCCGCCTCCAGCGGCAAGGAGGGGCTTTCCCTGTTCTTCTCCCACAGCCCCGACCTGGTCCTGCTGGACCTGGGACTGCCCGATATGGACGGGCTGGAGGTGCTGGAACAGCTCAGCGACCTGCCCCGAGAGGTCCCTGTCATCATCATCTCCGCCCGTGACCGCGAGTCGGAGAAGGTTCGCGCTCTGGACATGGGGGCGGATGATTATGTGGTAAAGCCCTTCGGCGTGTCCGAGCTGCTGGCCCGTATCCGCACCACGCTCCGCCGGGCGGATCGTTTGAAGATGTCCCAGGGCGCCCAGAGGGACGTGTATCAGGTCCAGGACCTTGTGGTGGATATCACGAAGCACCAGGTGCTGTTAGCAGGAGAGCAGATCCACTTCACCCAAAATGAATTCAAGATTTTGGAGCTGCTGTGCATCCACGCCGGGAAGGTGCTCACCTACGATTTTATTTTGGAGCACGTCTGGGGGCCCTACGGCGGCAACAATAACAATCAGATTCTGCGGGTCAACATGGCCAATATCCGCCGAAAGCTAAAGGAGGATCCCTCCAAGCCCAAATATATCCACACCGAGCTTGGCATTGGCTACCGTATGCTGGAGGATTGACCCCACCAGCAGAGCAGGCAGACCTTAGAGCAGCCCCGGAGCGGATCCCTCCCTCCGGAGCTGTTTTTGTCCCCCGACGGTGATTAACGGTTTCTTTACATCTTCCTTTCTTTCATTTACACCCATTTCACTCCCCCGATGCTATAATACAGGTAGGAGCTATTCCCACGCGAAGGCAGACAGTGAATACTTCTCTGCCCGCATCATCCGGGTTTCCTCACTTTTCCCGGACCCTTTCTCTCTCCGGCTGACGCCCCTTTCTCTCTCCCGAAAGCGGTCTGTCAGCCAGCACACACGGACAGCCGCTTCCGCCAAAGCTGGCTGTCCACCTAACATTGGGCCCCCGGTTTCACAGTATGGGACCGGGGTTTTTTTATTGCCGGAGAGGCGTAAATGCCTCCTTGTCAACTTTTTAATCTGGACCTCCTTTTCGTTAACACCCATTTAATTTCTTCTCTGCTATAATCAGGATACAAACAACACAAGGAGGCAATGTACATCATGGACACCCGTTTGAAAAACATCCTCTGGGAAGGAGAAGAAGTCCGCTGGTCTGGCCGCCCCAAGCCCTTCTCCCTGTTCGATCACGACAGCAAAAATTCGATTCTGCTCACCTGGATCGTTTCCGCCCTGGTTCTGGCAGCAGTCATTGTTCTGATGGTCTTCAGCTCTATTACTGGCACCCGCTCCTTCACCGATGTCCTTATTATGGCCATCGTAGCCCTGTTTCTACCTGTGGCCCTCTCCGCTCGGCCCTTCATGGATAAAAAGTGCCTGGAAAAGAACACGCTCTATGCCATCACCAATTTCCGCATCATCGCCTTGGTCAAGGGTGAGGTGATGTACCTCCCCCTGGTCAAAGGGATCAAGACCGCCGTTCAATCCCACGAAGATGGCTTCGGCAGCCTTCGCTTCGGTGAGCTGGTCGGCAAGCCCGCCAAGAAAAGCCGTGACCACGCCGTGATTGGCATGCGAAATGTGGACAGCAGAGAAGATATGGCCGGTCTGATGTTCTATCACATCGATCAGCCCGGCCAGCTGCTTCGTTATCTAGCTTGATGTCCGGCGCTCCCCTCTCCCACTTTGCCGGACAATTCTTCCCTTATTTGGCCTTGGGATGATCTTCTTCTCTCCTTTTCATCCCCTATCCGGCCAAACCCTTTTGGACAGTCCCTCCTCTCCCTGGGACTGTCCTCTCTTTTTCAAAAAATGACCCAGGCCTTTGGGCCTGGGTCATTTTTCCTTTTTATGGGACCAATTCCTGACGTAGGCGGTCCAGCGCCCGACGCTCCAACCGGGATACCTGGACCTGAGACACGCCCAACACCCGCGCCGTCTGAACCTGGGTCATTCCTCGGTAGTACCGCAGCAGCAGCACCTGCTGTTCCCGCTCCGGCAGGGTGGAAAGGGCGGTGCGGAGTGTGAGCCGCTCCACCAGCCCTTCCTCTTCGCCTCCGGCAGTAAGCAGGCCCTCCAGGGTCAATCCCCCATCTCCGGTTTCCGCCTGAAGGGAGATAACAGGTTCCGCCGCGGTCTCCGCCGAGGCAATCTCCTCCGGAGACAACCCGGTGTCCTGGGCCAATTCAGACAGGGTTGGCTCCCGGCCCAGTTGGGTGGAAAGCTTACTCCTGGCATTCCGGACTGACATCCCCCGCTCCTTCAGCCCCCGACTCACCTTCACCGGCCCGTCATCCCGGAGGAATCTCCGGATCTCTCCGGCAATCTTGGGGACCGCGTAGGTAGAAAACTGAGTGCCATAGGACTGGTCAAAGCCGCGGACCGCCTTCAGAAAGCCTAGGCACCCCAACTGATACAGGTCGTCCGGCTCCACACCTCGGCCGTAATACCGCCGAACTACGCTCCAGATCAGACCGTTGTTCTCCTCCAGCACCTGTTCACAGGCCCGGCTGTCCCCATTTCGGGCCGCTTCCAGCAGATCCAGGTCGGAGAGAGTGCCGCTCACCGCCCAGCCCGGCGGGCGATCTTCCGCCGCATGGTCACAGTGGTCCCCTTACCGGGGGCAGAGCGGACCTTCAGCGTGTCCATAAAGCTCTCCATAATGGTGAAGCCCATTCCGGACCGCTCCTCGTTCCCTGTGGTAAACAGTGGTGTCCTGGCCTGGTCCACATCAGCGATCCCCACTCCCCAGTCCCGGATGACGATTTCCAAGCTGTGATCCTCCCGCAGACGCAGCTTCATGGCGATTTTGCCAATGGTGTCTGGATAGGCGTGGACGATGGCGTTGGTCACCGCCTCGCTGACCGCGGTCTTCACGTCGTTGACCTCCTCCAGCGTGGGGTCAAGCTGGGCGGCGAAGCAGGCCGCCGCCGCCCGCGCGAAGCCCTCGTTGGCGGAGCGGCTGGGAAATTCCAGATTCACATGATTTTCAATTTTCATATTATGTAGGTCCTCCTTCGTGCAGGGCGGGCCGCCCCCTCTATTCAAATCGGATGATACGCTGGAGGCCGGCGGCCCGGAACACCTTTTCCGCCTGCCCCGGCGTGTTGATCACCCGCATGGCTCCTCTCACCTGGCCCATCCGGCGGTGTGCCCGCAGCAGCACGGCGATGCCGGAGCTGTCGGTAAAGGTCAACCCTCCCAGGTCCAGAGTCAGTTCCCTGGGCAGCGCGGCGTCGATCCTCCGGTCCAGCTCCTCCATCACCGCTTTGGCCCCATGGTGATCCAGCTCTCCCGTCACCGCCGCGGTCAGCCGGCGCTCCTCTTCAGTGCAGTTCACAGGCATTTCTTGTGGCTCCTTTCCAGGGGAAGGCAGACGGCCGCCCCTATGTCCCAGATGGTTTGATTATAGGACAGGCCCTCTGTCATATCCTGCCTCTTTCTGTCTGTTGACAGTATTTCCCTCCTTTTCCGTTGTCATTCCTTCCCTATCTTTTGGGGTAAAATTTTTTATTTTACAAATTTTGTATTTTGCCGTATAGTAGTATGCGAAGAACGATTGACAACAGGAGGCGCTTTCGGGTGTCACGAGAAATACATCTTACCTCTGGCCCTATTATGCCCCAGCTGGTCCGGCTCTGTCTGCCTCTATTGGCTGCCAACGTGCTCCAGCAGCTGTACAACATCATCAATTCTCTGGTGGTGACCTACTACATCGGGGACAGTGCCTTTGCCGCCCTAGGGGTAGCCGAGAGCGTAATGAACCTGTTTATCTACGTCATCACCGGGGCCTGTATGGGCGCTTCCGTCCTGATCGCTCAGTTTTACGGCGAGGAAAACTTCCCCCGTCTGCGGCAGCAGCTCTATGTGTCCGCCGTCCTCATCGGCGGATGTACCCTGGGCGCCGTCCTGTTGGGCCAGATTTTCCTGCCCCAGTTACTGGGCGTCATCCAGACTCCAGCGGAGCTGATGGGAGATGTGTCCTCCTATCTGCGCATTATTCTAATTGGCATGGTATTCACCTTCACCTATAACTATCTGGCCGCCACCCTCCGGGCTGTGGGAGACACCCAGGCCGCCCTGTACTTTCTTCTCGCCTCCCTTGGATACAACCTAGTCTGCGCCTGGCTGCTGGTGGCGGTGCTTGACATGGGCATTCAGGGGACCGCTCTGGCCACCGCTTCCGCCCAGCTGCTGTCCACCCTGCTATGCTTCCTCTACATTCGCAAACGGCGTGCCTTTCTTACGATTCATCGGGGAGATATGAGAATGGACCGCCAGTTGGTCCGGCTGACCAGCAGCTATGCCGCTGTGGCGGCCCTCCAACAGTCCAGTCTCTACCTGGGCAAGCTCATCATCCAGAGCGCAGTCAACGGCATCAGCCTGGTAAGTACCGCTCCCATCTCCGCCTTCACCGCCGCCACCCGTGTGGAGAACTTCATTCAGGCCTTCGGCATAAGTGGATGTGAGTCCATCGCAATCTTTGTGGCCCAGAACCGGGGTGCCTGCCAGGAACTCCGCACCTATCAGGGATTTAGATGGGGGATTTTTACCCTTTTGACCATGGGTCTTTTCTTCTCCCTGACAATAAATCTGGGCGCCTATCCCCTGTCTGCCCTATTCCTGGGCGGCAAGGCGGAAGGGATGGAGCTATGTATCTCTTATTTGAAGTACATCAGCTGGTTCTATTTCCTGTCCTTCACCGGTCACGCCTGGGTCGGCTGGTACCGGGGCGTGGGACGGATGAACATTACCTTCTGGGGCACCACCATTCAGATCGCCATGCGGGTAGCCGGGACCTATCTGCTGGTAGGGGCCATGGGGCTGGATGCGGTGGCTCTGGCCACCGGAGTGGGATGGGTCGCAATCAACATCTTCCACGCCTCTGTCTTTGTCCTAGCAGTCAAGGGCATCTGGCCCAAAAAGTCTCAGTCACCTCAATAAGTGAGAAAGCCGCGGCCCGTGGGCCGCGGCTTTCTCACTTATTCAACAATTTCAGGAAACGGACCAGCCGCCTCGGACCAACAGCTTCACATCACTGGCAGCTGCCTTCAGGGTACGGTCTGGGATGGTGGACATATAGAGGTGGTTTTTCGTGAGGGAGGCGCCGCTGTTCACGGTCCCGCCGGTGGAGATATCAATGAGGGCGGGGCTGGTATTGGACTGGACCGTGGCCGATCCCACCCGGAGAAGGACCTCGCAGCCTACCTCCAGAGCCATGGTCTGACCACTGGTCATCGTGACCAGGGTATAGGAGGCGCTGCCAGAACCGGCAGAACCGCCTGCCGCCTCTATCTCCTGCTGATATTTGGCTATCTGGGCAGCCAGCTGGGTGGATAGCTCCTGCTGCCGGACCTTAGTGTTCTCCTCCACCTTGGCCACCACCTCAGGAATAACCGTTTCATCCAGATAGCTCATGGTAACCAGAGGGTCATTTTGGTCCCCGTTGGCGGCCAGCACCACTCCAGCCCCCAGGCAGAGGGCGGCCAAGATGGCGGTTCCCGCCGCCAGGGTCCATCTCCTGCTTTTTTTCATGATAAGTACTCCTATCTCTGTCGCTGTCTTATGTAGGCTCCGCCCATAGGCGGAGCCGCTTACTTTTACACCATGGTCTCTGGGTGCAGCCCGAAGCTGACCGCGATAGCGGTATCCACCTGCTTCATGACTCCCTCGTCCAGCCGGCCCATCTTTTCCCGCAGGCGACGCTTATCCAGGGTCCGCACCTGCTCCAGAAGGATAACCGACTCCTTGGGCAGCCCGCAGCTCAGAGGTGCCACCGAGATATGGGTGGGCAGTCTGGCCTTCCCTGTCTGGGAGGTGATGGCCGCGGCGATGACAGTCGGGCTATGACGGTTGCCCGTATCGTTTTGGACGATCAGAACAGGCCGCACGCCCCCCTGCTCACTGCCCACCACCGGGCTGAGATCGGCGTAAAAGATGTCGCCTCGCTTCACGCTGTTATCCACGTACATTCACACTCCGCTGGAAAGATAGTACGCGTTACAGGCGCCCACCGGGTCCTATGTAACGCTGTACTATGATTCTCCCACGGAGCGGCGGGGTTTATACTCTCCGCCAAAAAATAGCATTTTTTGCTTTGACCAAGCCCGCCGCGCCTTTGTACCCTGGAGAGGTCCTCCCCTCTCCGCCGCTCCAACTCATCCTATGTGGGTCTGAGCCGGGCGGTCACGGGGCCGGACAGGCAGCGGGCCAGCCTGTCCGGTGGATTTTGGGGGCCAAACTCAACGGATCTCCCTTCCACCATCCAAATAGATACGGGGGACCCGCCGGGAGAGCTGGCACAATAATTCATAGACGATGGTCTCAGCCTGATCCGCAGCGCGCTGGGTCAGCCCAGGGCCATAGATCCGGGCCACATCCCCCGGCGCCACGTCGGGCAGGTCCGTCACGTCCACCATGCACATATCCATACAGATGCGTCCAAGGACGGGGCACAGCCTGTCCCCGATCTGGACCTGCAGCTTGTTGGACAGGGATCTTGGCAGGCCGTCCCCATAACCGACCGGCAGGACAGCTACCCTGGAATCCCGCTCCAGCACGGCGGTACAGCCATAGCTGATGGGGCTTCCGGCAGGCATTGGCCGGACGGCGGCCACCCGGCTTTTCAGAGTCATGACCGGGATCAGGCCGGGGGCCTCTATCCCCGGCGCAGGCGGGAAGCCGTATAGGGCGATGCCGGGACGGATCATATCCATGTGGCTCTGCCCATAGTGTAACACAGCGGCGCTGGCGCCGCAATGGTAAATTGCGAAATGAAGCCCCCGGTCCTCCAGAGCCTTCTTCGCCTCCAGAAACCGCCTGAGTTGGGCTGCGGTGTAGGTCTCGTCCTCATCCGCAGCGGCGAAGTGGGTGAACATCCCCTCCACCTCCAGCCCAGGCAGGGCGCACAGGGCGGTCATCTTCTCCAGGGCGGAACCGTTCTCTCCATCCCCCCAGAGAAACCCCAGCCGTCCCATACCAGTGTCCACCTTCAGGTGGACGCGCAGCCTCTTTCCGGCGGCCAGCGCCACTCGGGACAGGGCCTGGGCGGACTCCAGATCCTCCACAGTCTGGGTGATGTTCCAGTCCAGCAGGTCCTGGGCCAGCGCCGGGTCCGTCTGGCCCAGGCAGAGGATGGGCAGGACAATACCGCCCCGCCGCAGCTCCTCCCCCTCGGCTGCACAGGCCACCGCCAGCATATCCGCTCCCAGCTCCTGGAGCTTTTGGGCCACTGGAACCGCCCCATGGCCATAGGCGTCCGCCTTGACCAGCCCCAAAAATCCGCAGCCCGCCGGGGTCAAGGCCTTTAGGGCCCGGTAATTGTGTGCCATGGCCCCCAAATCTATCTCCGCCCAGGTGCGGGCCTTCCGTCTGTCTGTCATCGGTCATACCTTCTTTTGTATCCAAATAGGGCCTGCCGCCCCATTTTCCTCTCCCAAGGGCCTGTTCCCCTAGGACATAGCAAAATCTGTAAACTCACATAAAATGGCCCGGAATCCGTCCACCGATATCTCGCCTCTGGACAGGGCATGGGTAGAGGTGTCGAACCACAGGGATACCTCGCTTCCGGTGCCCGGAGTTCCCTCCGGGTCCCCACAGTCCATACGGAGCAGGGCGCCGTCCTCCTCCAGCGCGCAGGACACGATGTAGCCTGACCGGGCCCCTTCCAACAGGGCGGGGACGGCGGACACAGGGCTCAACCCCTCCGGGTCCAGCGGGCCCGTTTCCACTGAAAGACCGTCATATTCCAGCTGTCCATCCTGCCCTGTAACGCGGGCCGTGATGCCGGCCACCGTGTCCGGAGCGGACAGTGTCAGAGTGGTCTCCTCGCCGTCCACCGCCACCGCCAGCTCATACTGGTACACCCGCTGCCCGTAGTCGGCGGTAATGGCCGCCTGCCCCGCGCAGGAGCTCATGGCCAGATACTCCCCCCGGATCTGTAAGGCCAGCTCCTCCGCCTCGTTCCCTTCCGCTCCGCCGGTACAGGCGGATAGCAGCAGGATCATCATTGGTACGCAAAACAGAAGTTTGCGCACAGTTTTCCCTCCAAAGCGTCATGAATAGGCTTTTATTTTCGCTCCTCATTCTCCTTCAGCACCTCGGGGAGCATCCCGATCAGGTCAGAGGGCAGCATAGCGTACTCCCCAAACCGTTGAGCACACTTGTCCCCGGCCTTCCCATGAAGCCACACAGCCAGAGCAGTTGTTTCCGACACCGTGGCATGGGGTCCCTGAAGGTGCTTTTGTCCCAGCAGGGCGGCGATCATCCCGGCCAGCACATCGCCGGAACCTCCCTTTGCCATGCCGGGATTCCCGGTGCCGTTGAGCCAGGTGCGGCCGTCTGGAGCGGCAGTGACAGTGCCCCGCCCCTTGAGGACCAACGTGCAGCGGTGATCCTTGGCAAAAGTCCGGGCTGCCGTCACCCTGTCCTGGATGGGGAGGGCACACCCCGTCAACCGGACAAATTCCCCGGCGTGAGGGGTCAGGACCGTGGCCGCCCGCCGTCTGTCCAAACTATCTATATGCCCGGACAGGGCATTTATGCCATCGGCGTCCAGCACCACCGGTATCTCCAGGTCACATAGCAGGGAGCGCACCAGCCGCTCCATCCGCGGATGCCGGCCCAGGCCCGGACCGATCACAGCCACATCACAGGACCGGGCCTTCTCCAATAGTTTATCATACTCCTCCGGCAGAGGAAAGGCCATGGCCTCCTGGCACTTGACAGCCACAATGGGATAGATCTCTCGGGGCACTCCCACATAGACCAGTCCGGCTCCGGTGCGCAGCGCCCCACAGGCGGCCAGCACAGGAGCTCCGGTATAGCCCTCGCTGCCCCCCAAAATAAACACCTTTCCAAAGTCCCCCTTGTGGCCGTCTGCCGGCCGGCGGGGGAGATTCCAGTGCATATAGTCCGGATGGAGCTCTATTGGCTCCGGGCCCCGCCATATCATCTGGTGAACCAGATCCTGGGGGATGCCGATATGGGCCACCCGCACCTCTCCGGCACAGCCCGCACCAGCGCCCAAATAGAGCCCCGGCTTGGCGCAGGTGAAGGTAACTGTGGTTTCGGCCTGGACAGCCTGGCCCAGTATCTCCCCAGTGTCCCCATCCACCCCGGAGGGCAGATCGCATGACACTACGGGAGCCCGCCGGCCGTTCATCCACTGGACCGCCGCCAAAAAATCCCCCTCCAGCGGCCGCTTCAGCCCCACCCCGAACAGGGCGTCCACATAGCAGTCGCAGGTCCCCAGCCAGGCCGCCAGCCTCCTGTCCTCCAGGTCCAGAGGCTCCAACACGCCGCCGGCCTCAATCAGACAGGCCTCCATCGCCTTTGCGTCCGGCGTCATCTTCTCCCGGCCGCCCACCAAAAAGGCGCGGACACGATAGCCCTCCTCCAGCAGGATGCGGGCGGCGGCGATGCCGTCCCCACCGTTGTTGCCAGGACCGCAGAAAACAGCGATCCTCTGGGTGGGGTCGGTATTTTTGCTCTCCACGATGGCCCGGACAGCCTCCATCTCCCGCTGCTCCTCCGGCGTCGGCTCCCGGCTGTCCTCCATCATAACAAATGCTACCGAAACAGCCGACCCAATCACGCCATCCGGCCGTCTTGGCCCCTTCACAGGCCCCACCAGATCGACCACCGCCTGGGCCGCCTCCCGGGCGGCGTTCTCCATCAGCTCCAGAGAGGGAATCCCCCGCTCCTCAATGGTCCTCCGGTCCAATTCCCTCATCTGCTCTGTGGTGGCAAGCATACTCATTTTTCCCGCTCCTTCCATCCCTTTGGCAGCAGCTCCTCCACTGGGACTAATTCCACCACCTGGGCCGCCGCCGTCTTCGATGGGTATACCGTCAGCTCCAGGGCCGGCTCCCACAGCTCCCGGACCTCCTCCCCCGCCAGCAGCCGTCCGGAAAATCGCTCCATACCTTCCGACACCAGGAACACCGCCCCGTCCGGGGTGACGCAGTAAACCCCGTCTCCGATGGATTCCGCCCGGCCATACCAGCCGCCATCCCGGTCCCGGGCGACAAGTTCCATATAGGGCACTGTAAAAAACGGGGCGTTGGGAACGTCCTCGTCCTCAAAGAAAAAGAACACCCCGGCCCGCTTCGCCATCTCCTGATACTGAGGCAGCTCCTTCCGGACCTTGGCCTGCTCGGTGTGGATCACAGTCCCGGCGGGAAGGACCTTCGCCTCGCTGCTTAAGAGCCCCAGCGCGCCAAATCGATTCAGCTCCCCCATGTCAAAGTAAACGGTCCTCACAGTTCTCTCCCCTGTCACAGATTTTTTCCCATTCTACCACACTTCCCCGGACAAAAAAAGAGGGGGAGGGCCTCCGGCCCTCCCCGAATTCAATCTTTATTTCAAAAATCCGTTGACGATCTGTTCCTCGGCCTCTTTCTCCGTCAGGCCAAGGGTCATGAGCTTTGTGAGCTGCTCTCCGGCGATCTTGCCGATAGCCGCCTCGTGGATGAGCTGGGCGTCCAGACAGTTGGCGGTGACCTCCGGGATGGCGGACACCACGCCCTGATCCATGATAATGGCATCGCACTCAGAGTGGCCGTAGCAGGCGGCGTTCCCGTTGATGCGGGCCAGGAACACCTGCTTGGACTCGCCCCGGGCCACAGACCGGGAGATGACATTGGTGTGGCAGCCCTCCCCGTCCAGATCCACTGTGAAATCGGACTTGGCCAGTTGGCGGCCGTGGGTCATCACCTTCTCCTTGATAATAAGGGTGGAATTGGGCCCCAGCTTGGCCTTAGTCGTGCGGATGGTGGAGTCCACTCCCTTGATCTGGGTGGTCTCCATCTCCATGTAGCTGCCCTCCCGCATCTCCACGATGGTAGTGGGATTCATGATATTCTCTCCCAGTCCGTCCCCCTCGCCGTAGTGGCGCTCCACATAGCGCACCCGGGCGTTTTTCCCCACATAGAAGGCATGAATACCAGAGTGCTCCGAGTTCTGCACCCCGCAGTTGTGGATGCCGCAGCCGGCCACGATGGTCACGTCGCAGTCGTCCCCGATGAAGAAGTCGTTGTACACCGTTTCGGTCAAGCCGCTCTCACTGAGGACCACCGGGATGTGGACCGACTGGTTTTTGGTACCGGGCTTGATAATGATGTCGATGCCGTCCTTGTCCGTCTTGGAAACAATATCGATGCTGGCAGTGGTATTCCGGGCAGCCGCCTTCCCGTTGGCCCGAATGTTATAGGCCCCCTCAGGCACGCCGTGGAGCTCCGCTACCTGCTCCAGCAGGTTCTTTTGGATTGCGTCCATAAAAATCCCTCCTTTACCGCACCTTGTCCGTCAGGGCGCTGCAAACCTCAGGCGCCGCTCCCAGCAGCGAGGGCAGGATATCCTTCCTGGGCCCGTCCCGCTGGACCTGGCCGTCCGCCAGGACGATAATGCGGTCAGCGATGTTCAAAATCCTCTCCTGATGGGAGATGATGAGGATGGAACCGTTGATCTTCTCATGCAAGTGCTCAAACACCTGGATGAGGTTGCTGAAGGACCACAGGTCAATGCCCGCCTCCGGCTCGTCAAAGACAGACAGCTTGGTGGAACGGGCCATAATCATGGCAATCTCAATGCGCTTCAGCTCTCCACCGGACAGAGAGGCGTCCACTTCCCGGTCGATATAGTCCTTGGCGCACAGGCCCACCTCTGAAAGATAGTTGCAGGCCTCCGGCACGCCGATGCTCTTTCCGCTGGCCAGGGTGATCAGATCCTTCACCGTCAGCCCCTTGAAGCGAACCGGCTGCTGGAAGGCAAAGCTGATGCCCTTCCGGGCCCGCTCGGTGATGGACAGGCCGGTGATATCCTCTCCGTCCAGCAGGATGCGCCCCTGGGTGGGCGTCAGGATGCCGGCGATGACCTTGGCCAGAGTGGATTTCCCCCCTCCGTTGGGTCCGGTGATGGCCACGAACCGCTCGCTGATGGTCAAATCGATATCGCGCAGGATGCCCTTGTTGTCGCCGTCCTGTTCCACGTCATAGCTGATATGCTGTAATTCCAGCATGGGAACCCCTCCTATGGTTTCCGGCTCTGGAGCCGGTCTGTCTAAACAGTATCATGCCCCCTGGACTGGGCCGCCAAACAGGGCCTGTCCTTTGAGGCGTCTTTATTCTATCACGGGAGGGAGAATTTGTCTATCCTTAATTTCCTACTTTTTTAATAGGAATTTTATTTTTTAGATTTTATGCTTTATTATCCTGGCCCCTCAAGGGATCAGCCCCCTCTTTACAGGGAAGTATATACAGAATGAAACCTCTTTTAAAAAGGAGGTCCCGCCATGAGAGATACCGCTCTCCCTCCTCCTGTGTCGCTACGGCGCGGAGCGCCTGGACTGGAAGGGGCTTATACTCTGCTTGATTGGGCTCAATCTTGTCCCGCTCCTCCTTGCGGCCCGCCCCGCCCGGCCCTCCTCTTTGGTTCTCCCGAGGGGCCCTGCATCCGGCCCTTTTCAGGCCTCCTCTTTCTCTGCGGGTCAGCTTTTTCATATTTTTCGTCGGGATGACTTGCATTCCCGGCGCTTTTGTGATATAAGTACCTTTAGTGTAAATTGCGGAGAACAGGAAAATAGGGGAACTGTGTTCGTCAGAGAGGGTAGGTCACCGGCTGAGAGCCTGCCTGGAAACGGCCCCTTGGTTCGCCTGGGAGCGGCCCCTGAGAGGGGGACGGTCTGCCCACCGTTATCGGGGCTTTGAGCGCGTACAAGTGTGTACGAATGCGGGTGGTACCGCGGAAGGCTGGCCTTTCGTCCCTGAATTTTGGGGATGGAAGGTCTTTTTGTTTTTTGAAACATGAGGTGATGTGCCATGAAGCGTCGATTTATCCCGATCCTGGCTGCTTTGACCTGTGTGCTTCTGCTAGCCGGCTGCCAAAAGGCTGGCCCCAGTCCCCTGCCCGGTTCTGATGTCAGCTCCTCTGTCCCTATTCCAGAGACGGAGGATACTGACCAGTCCACGCCCTCCGACACCGGCGATACTCTGCCGGACCTTTCTGTCAATCAGTTCCCCAGTTCCTCTCCCGATGAGCCTGAAGGCCCTGCTGTCCCTGTGGAGCCTTCGATGCCAGACGAACCTCCTGTTCAAGAGGAACCCGCTGAAACGCCGCCGCCTGTGGTGGAGGAGCCGGCGCCGCCCGTGGATAACCACACTCTGTATATCCTGATGTATCACCACTTTGTGCCTGATACCGACGAGGAGCTTAACGACTGGACGCTTACGGAGAGCCGCTTTCGGGAGGACCTGCAGTGGCTGGCGGACAACGGCTATACCACGGTCCTACCCCGGGAGCTGGCAGCGGGAGAGCCCCTGCCGGAGAAGGCGGTCATGCTCACCTTTGACGACGGTTATGCCAGCAACTACCAAATTGCCTATCCCCTGCTTCAAGAATTTCAGGCCAAGGCCGCCATCGCTATGATCGTCCGCCGGACCGTGGACGCCAAGCCCGACTTTCTCACCTGGGAGATGTGCCGAGAGATGGCCCAGTCCGGGCTGGTGGAGTTCGGCTCCCACACCTACGACTCCCACAAGGAGGCAGATCCCCGGGGCATCCTGCATATCAAGGAGGAAACACCAGAGGAATACGCCCAGCGCATTTTCCCGGATCTGCAGGCCAGCATCGACCTCATTGAGGAGAACGTAGGCGTAGAGGTAGACTACTTCGCCTATCCCCACGGGCAGACCGATTCCTGGTCCGACGCCTATCTCACCGAACATTTCTCCGTATCCGTCACCACCCGGCACGGCGCTGCCGATATCCGTAAGGGGCTGTACCAGATGCCCCGGCATAATATCACCATGCGGGCTCCGGTCAGCCAATATCTTCCCTGATCGTCCCCGAACAAAGGAGTTTTATCCATGAAAGAACAGTTAGCGAACATCCGGTCTCAGGCCCTTGCGGCCATCGAGGGGGCCGCCGATCCCGCCGCCCTGGATGCCCTCCGGGTTCAGTACCTGGGCAAGAAGGGAGAGCTCACCAATGTGCTGAAGAGTATGGGCTCCCTCTCCGCCGAGGAGAGACCCGCCATGGGCCAGCTGGCCAACGAGGTCCGGGCCGCTCTGGAAGGGGCCATTGAGGCAGCCGCCAGGAAGCTGGAAAAGCAGGCCCTGGAGCAGAAGCTCCGGGACGAGGCGCTTGATGTGACTATCCCCGGCAAGGCGGTCAAGCTGGGCCACAAGCATCCCATGTATATCGCCCTGGACGAGATCAAGGACATCTTTGTGGGCATGGGCTTTACCGTGCTGGATGGGCCGGAGGTGGAGCTGGCCGAATACAACTTTGACCGCCTGAACGCCGACGAGGGCCATCCCAGCCGGGACTGGTCGGATACCTTCTACTTTGACGAGGACAGCCGGGTGATGCTCCGCAGTCAGACCAGTCCCATGCAGGTACGGGCTATGGACACCATGCCCCTTCCTATCCGCATCATTGCCCCCGGTCGTGTGTACCGTAAAGATGAGGTGGACGCCACCCACTCCCCCATGTTTCACCAGGTAGAGGGCATGGTCATCGACAAGGGCGTCACCATGGCCGACCTAAAGGGCACCCTAAATACGGTGGTGGAGCAGCTGTACGGCAAGGGCACCAAGACCCGCTTCCGCCCTCACCACTTCCCCTTTACCGAGCCCTCCTGTGAAATGGACGTGCAGTGCCACAAGTGTGGCGGCGTAGGCTGTCCCACCTGCAAGGGAGAAGGCTGGATCGAGCTGCTGGGCGCCGGCATGGTCCACCCCCGAGTGCTGGAGATGGCGGGCATTGACCCCAATGTGTATTCAGGCTGGGCCTTCGGCATGGGTCTGGAGCGCACCGCCATGCGCCGCTTCAAGATCGCCGACCTGCGGCTCATCTTCGAGAACGACGTGAGATTCTTAGAGCAATTTTAACTGTTCCAAGAATCAATTAGGAATTAGAAATTAGGAGTCAGGAATTGGGGCGTCCCTTTCGGCGGCCTGATTCCCAGCCATCCGGCGGCCGCCGGACCCCAAAATTCCTAATTCCTAACTCCTCATTCCTAATTCAAACAAAGGGAGTTTTATAATATGAATCTATCTCGCAAATGGCTCAGCGAGTTCGTCACCGTTGAGGCCAATGACAAAGACTTTGCCGAGGCCATGACCTTGTCTGGCTCCAAGGTGGAGCTGACCCACGACCTGGGCTCTGAAATTTCCAACGTGGTGGTGGGCCAGATCCGGTCCATGGAGCGCCACCCCGATTCCGACCATATGTGGGTATGCCAGATCGATGTGGGGCAGGCCGAGCCCGTCCAGATCGTCACCGGCGCCTGGAACATCCATCCCGGCGACCTGGTCCCTGTGGCCCTGCACAAGTCCACTCTGCCCGGCGGCAAGAAGATCGAGAAGGGCAAGCTGCGCGGCGTGGTGTCCAACGGCATGATGTGCGGTCTGTCTGAGCTGGGACTGGACGAGCGGGACTTCCCCTACGCTGTCATAACCGCCGCCGCTCTCCTAAACGACTACCACCCTCTGGATAAGGACAAGCCCTCCATCCCCGCCGATATCAAGGCCGGGGACAAGGTATTCGGCCCCGTGGTGTGCGCTAAGGTGTTGGAGGCCTCCGCCCAGCCCAACGGCTCCTTCCACACCTGTCTGGACCTGGGAGGCTCCACCGCCTGCCCCGACACAGCATGCGCCAACCTCCATGAAGGAGATTTAGTGGCCTATAACACTAAGATGGACTCCATCTGCACTCTGGCCGACCTCCACGCCCAGCAGGCAGAGTTCCCCCACTGCATCCCAGACGGTATCTTTATTCTCCGCGAGGACTGCAAGCCCGGAGATGACCTGAAGCCGGTCGTTGGCCTGGATGACCATGTGGTGGAGTTTGAGATCACCCCCAACCGCCCCGACTGCCTGTCGGTCATCGGCTTGGCGAGAGAAGTGTCCGCCACCTTTGACCAGCCCCTGCGCCTCCATCAGCCCTTGGTCAAGGGCGGGGCCGAGGGTTCCCTGGTGGAGCTGCTGGACGTGGAAACTCCGGCGGCCGACCTGTGCCCTCGGTACACCGCCCGGATGGTGCGAAACGTAAAGATCGCCCCCTCCCCCAAGTGGATGCGGGAGCGGCTGCGGGCTATGGGCGTGCGCCCCATCAACAACATCGTGGATATCACCAACTATGTCATGCTGGAGTACGGCCAGCCTATGCACGCCTTCGACTACCGCTACGTAAAGGGGGGCAAGATCATTGTTCGCCGGGCGGAGGAGGGCGAGGAGCTGACCACCCTGGACGGCAACGTACGCAAGCTGACCGCCAACCATCTGGTCATCGCCGATGAGCATCGGGCAGTTGGCCTGGCGGGCATCATGGGCGGTGAGAACTCCGAGATCGTGGCTGACACGGTGGACGTGGTCTTCGAGTCGGCCAACTTTGACGGCACCTGCATCCGTAAGGGGGCCCTGGCTCTAGGGATGCGCACCGAGGCCAGCGCCAAGTTTGAAAAGGGACTGGACCCCCTGAACACCCTCCCCGCCGTAAACCGGGCCTGTGAGCTGGTGGAACTGCTGGGCGCCGGCGAGGTGGTGGACGGCGTCATCGACATCCTCAACTTCGTGCCCCAGCCCCGGATCCTGACGTTGGAGCCGGACAAGATCAACGCCCTGCTGGGTACCGAGATCAGTGCCGCCGAGATGACCGCCATTCTGAAAAAGCTGGACTTCCAGGTGGAGGGGGACCAGGTTACGGTCCCGTCCTGGCGCGGCGACGTGGTGGGTATGGCCGACCTGGCCGAGGAGGTAGCCCGCTTCCACGGCTACAACAAGATCCCCTCCACCCTTGTTCGGGGGGAGACCACCCGGGGCGGCTACTCGCCGGAGCAAAAGCTGGAGCAGACCCTGGGCTCCGTATGCCGGGCCTGTGGGTATGACGAGATCATCACTTACTCCTTTATCTCCCCCACCTACTATGACAAGATACTCTGGCCCGCCGACTATCACGCCCGCAAGAGCTTCAAGATCCTCAACCCCCTGGGAGAGGACACCTCCATTATGCGTACCACTACCCTGCCCTCTATGCTGGAGATCCTGACCCGGAACTACAATTTCCGCAACAAGTCTGCCAAGCTGTATGAAGTGGGCCGGATCTATCTGCCCAAATCTGGCTCCACCCCTGTTTCTCCTGACTCTCCCGCTCTCGCCGCCTCCAAGGAGAAGCTGGAAAATATGGGAGTGAATGGGCTTACGGAAGCCCTTACCGGCGCGTTGAACCAGATGAATCAGGACGACGGCCTAGCCAATGAGGCCAAGGTGCTGTCCATGGGCGCCTATGGCGAGGATATGGATTTCTTCACCCTGAAGGGGGCCGTCGAGGCTATTCTGAAGGAGATCCGGGCAGTAGACATCCACTTCGAGGGGCCCACCGGCGCTCCCTCCGACGCCTCCTGGCACCCCGGCCGGGTGGCCACCGTGTGGTCCGGCAGTGACTGTATCGGTATCTTCGGTCAGATTCACCCTCTGGTGGCCCAGAATTACGGGGTGGACGCCGAGCTCTACTGTGCGGAACTGTCCTTCGACGAGCTGATGCTGGCCAAGGGCCCCGATCCGGAGTATGTCCCTCTGCCCAAGTTCCCCGCCGTCACCCGCGATATCGCCGTCGTCTGTGATGAGGCCGTTACCGTAGGGGCCCTGGAGCAGGCAATCAGGAGAGGAGCCAAGGGTCTGCTGAAGGAGGTCTCCCTCTTTGATATCTACCGTGGGAAGGGCGTGGCCGAGGGCAAGAAGTCTGTGGCCTTCAATCTGGTCCTCCGGGCGGATGACCGCTCTCTCACCAGCGAGGAGGCCGACGAGGATGTGAAGGCTATTTTAGCGACTCTCGAGCAAGACTGCGGAGCAATCCTGCGCTGAAGTTTTCCATCTGCCGCTCCCCCGCGGGGTTTCCGCGGGGGAGCTTATATTCTGGCGGGACTATCATCCCGCCTCCCCTTTTTAGGAGGTAATCCCATGGTACGCTTTGAATGTGACTACGCCGCCGGGGCTCACCCCAAGGTGCTCCAGGCCTTGGTGGACACCAATCTGGAGGAGCATCCCGGCTATGGCACGGACCCCCACTGCGACCGCGCCCGGGCCCTGCTCCGGGATCTGTGCCAGGCTCCCGATGCCCATATCCACTTCCTGGTGGGGGGTACTCAGGCCAATACCACCGTGATCTCCGCCGCCCTTCGGCCCCATCAGGGCGTCATCTGTGCCCAGACTGGCCACATCAACGTCCATGAGTCCGGAGCGGTAGAGGCCACAGGTCACAAGGTGCTCACTATCCCCAGCCAGGACGGCAAGCTGACCGCCCACCAGATCGCCCAGTTCTGTCAGGGCCACTATGACGACCCCACCGCCGAACACACGGTCCAGCCGGGCCTCATCTATCTGTCCCACCCCACCGAGCTGGGTACCGTCTATTCTGTTGCTGAACTGGAGGACATCCGCAGGGTGGCTGACCAGTACCATCTGACCCTGTTTGTGGACGGGGCCAGGCTGGTCTATGGCTTGGCCGCTTCCGATGTAACCCTGCCCGATCTGGCCCGGCTGTGTGACGTATTCTATCTGGGGGGCACTAAGGCGGGCACGCTCTTTGGTGAGGCGGTGGTCATCACCCAGGATTCCCTGAAACAGGACTTCCGCTACCTCATCAAGCGGCACGGCGGGCTGCTGGCCAAAGGCAGGCTGCTGGGCGTCCAGTTCGAGGCGCTGCTGGAGGACGGACTTTACCTGGATATCGGCAGAAGGGCGGTGGCCCAATCCATGCGTCTGCGCCAGGGCTTTTTGGACAAGGGCTGGCCCCTGCTGGCGAACTCTCCCACCAATCTGCAGTTTCCTGTCCTCCCCGACCACGCCGCAGCGGCCCTGTCCCAGCGATACTCCTTTAGTTTACAGTCCAAGCCGGACCCGACCCATACCGCTGTCCGGTTTTGCGTCTCCTGGTCCACCCGGGACGAGGATATCGACGCTCTTCTATCCACGATCCGCGCCTTATAGGCAGAAAGAGCCATGGAAAAATTTTTCCATGGCTCTTTTGTAACAATTTGCCCCAATCTGCATCCTATAAGCAGAAAGGAGGGAGAAGATGGAATCTTTTGAAGCGGTCTACGAGGAGCTGTTCCCACAGGTGTACCGGTATCTGTTGGTCCTGTGCGGCGACCGGGATCTGGCAGAGGAGTTGACCCAGGAGACTTTTTTTCAGGCCATCCAGCACATCGACAGCTTCCGGGGAGATTGCAAGCTCTATGTCTGGCTGTGCCAAATCGGCAAACGGAAATATCTAGCCGGATTGCGGCGGCAGAAGCGGAGCGGGGAGATGCCCGATCTGGAGCGCCAGCCCAGCCCCGACCAGTTGGAGGAACGGCTGCTGGACCGGGAATCCGCCATGGAACTTCACCGCCGGCTCCATGCCCTGCCTGAGCCCTATCGGGAGGTCTTTTCTCTCCGGGTATTTGGAGAGCTGTCCTTTGGAGAGATCGCTCAACTCTTTTCCAGGACAGAGAGCTGGGCCCGAGTAACATACCACCGGGCCAGATCAAAATTAAAGGAGGAAGATCAATGAACTGCAAAATCATTCAGGATCTGCTGCCCCTGTACCGTGATGAGGTATGCAGCCAGGAGAGCCGCCAGGCGGTAGACGAGCATATTCAAAGTTGTCCCCACTGTGCCGAGGTCCTACGCGAGATGGGAAGGGAGGAAAATCTGGACAGGGAGACAGCGGATGTGGACCGGGAAAAGGCCCAAGTCATAGCGGGCGTCAAACGCCGCTTCTCCCGCCGGAAACGCCTGTCTGTGCTGGCCACAGCGGCTGCCATGCTGGCCATGTTCCTGGTGTTCACCGCCGCCGCCGATGTAGAGCGGCCCGTGCCGTACCAGGAGGGCATGGTGGACGTCTCCCTGGCTTCAGACGGCGTCATCGACATCTACTACTATGGGGGAAATTACGCCTCGTTCCGGGTACTGGACCGGGAGATCGATGGACGGACGGCGGTCTATCTGTGCTATACCCAAAATATCAAATCCAACCTTACTCCCCTGTTCAGCCACGCAGGCAGGCCTGAATCCTCCGGCCACTTGTCCATTGGGAATGGGCTGCTGCTGGACACCGTAAAGGGGGCCGCTGTCCAGATCCCCTCCCAGGATGAAATTCAGGAGGTGTATTATCTGGCGGGAGACTATGCCGCTTTAGAGGATATGGGCGAGGCGGAATTTTCCGCTGCCACCGATGGAGCGGTCCTCCTCTGGCAGCGGAGTTAAGCTCCAGGCGACAGCAAAGGCCGGCGCACAGTCTGTGCGCCGGCCTTCTCTACTGTTACTGGTCCTTCATCAACAGGTACATAACTGCCTTCTGGGCGTGGAGGCGGTTCTCCGCCTCGTCGAATATCTCGTTTGCGTGGGCCTCAAAGACCTCGGCTGTGATCTCCTCTCCCCGGTGGGCGGGCAGACAGTGCTGCACCATGCAGCCGGGGTTGGCCAGCGCCATCAGCCCGTCGTTGATCTGATAGCCCGCAAAAGCCTTTTCCCGAACGGTCTTCTCCCCCTCCTGGCCCATGGAGGCCCACACGTCGGTGATCAACACATCGGCCCCTGCCGCCGCCTCCTGGGGGGTGCGGAACAGAGAGAAGTGGAAACCGGGGTCGCTCCTGGCAAAGTCCAGCACCTGGGAATCGGGATCGTAGCCCTCGGGGCAGGCGATTGACACCTCCATCCCCGTCTTCAGCCCGCCTACGATCAGGGAGTTGGCCATATTGTTGCCGTCCCCAATGTAGCACAGCTTCAGTCCTTCCAGCACCGCCTTATGCTCTCGAATAGTCAGCAGGTCGGCCAGCACCTGGCAGGGATGGCAGAAGTCGGTCAGGCCATTGATGACCGGGATCTTGGTGTTCCGGGCCAGCTCCTCCACCTCGTCCTGGCCAAAGGTGCGGATCATAATTCCGTCACAGTAGCGGTCCAGCACTCTGGCCGTATCCTCAATAGGCTCCCCTCGGCCGATCTGACTCTCCTTGCCAGACAGGAACAGGGCGTGGCCGCCCAGTTGGAACATCCCTGTTTCAAAGGACACCCGCGTGCGGGTGGAGTTTTTCTCAAAGATCATGGCCAAGGTCTTGCCCTTGAGATAATCCCTGTGGATGTTGTGCTTCTGCTCGTACTTCAACTGGTCCGCCGTATTCAGGATCAGGGTGATGTCTTCCTGGGACAAATCCAGCAGCTTTAACAAATCTTTTTTCATATCAAATCACCAATCTTTGCAGGAGGGAGGCGTGAAGATGGAGTATCTCTCCACCCCTCACTTTTCTCTCTCCACTCTATCATAACAGCGCCGCTTTCATAATGGACAGCCCCTTGTCCATCTCCTCCTGGGTGATGGTCAGGGGGGGCAGCAGCCTCAAGCCGGGTCCCGCAGTGAGAATGAGCAGGCCGCTCTCGATAAGCTTGGCGGCCAGCTGGCTGTTGGTTTGCTCCCCCACCACATCGATGCCGATCATCATCCCCAGCCCCCGAGTCTTGCCCAGGCAGGACAGCTCCATGGCTTCGATGGCCTGGCGGAGATACGCCCCTTTCTCCTTCACTTGGGCCAAAAAGGCGTCGTCCATCCGGTCCAGTACATGGCAGGCGGCGGCGGCGGCCACAGGGTTGCCCCCGAAGGTGGTGCCGTGAGTGCCGGGAGAGAACACCTCTCTGTACTTCTCATTGGCCATGATGCCGCCGAAGGGCAGTCCGCCAGCGATGCCCTTGGCGAAGGACACCACATCAGGCTGGATGTGATACTGCTGGAAGGCAAACAGAGAGCCGGTACGGCCCATGCCGCTCTGAACCTCATCGACAAGGAGCAGCCAATCCCGCTTGGCGCACAGCTCCGCCACTTTTTGGACGAACTCCAGGTCCAGGGGCAGTACCCCTCCCTCTCCTTGGACCAGTTCCATCATGACGGCGCACACGTCATGGCCGGCCACCGCTTCCACGCTATCCAGGTCGTTGGCATCGGCATAGCGGAACCCCTCGGTGAAGGGGAAAAAGTAGTTGTGGAACTTATCCTGCCCCGTGGCCGCCAGAGTCGTGATCGTGCGTCCGTGGAAGGAGTTACGGAGGGTAATGACCGTTCCGCGGCCCTTGCCATACCGATCAAAGGAGTATTTCCGGGCCAGCTTGATCATGGCCTCGTTGGCTTCCGCCCCGGAGTTGCCAAACATCACATTGGACATTCCGGTGCGGACACACAGCTTCTGGGCCACCTTGGCATAAGGCTCGGTGTAAAACAGGTTGGAGATATGTCCCAGCTTGGCCGCCTGGGTGGAAACGGCCTCCACCCAGCCCGGATCGCCGTATCCCAGCGAGCACACACCGATGCCGGCGGAAAAGTCAATATACTCCTTTCCGTCCACAGCCCAGACAGTAGCCCCTTTTCCGTGGTCAATGGCCACCTGGAAGCGGCCATAGGAGTGCATCACATACTGCTCGTCCAGAGCCTTGATCTCTTCAAAGGTCATGGTGTTCCCCCTTCAATCATATCCCCGCGAAACATCTTTTCCGCAAGGAATTCCGACACTCATCGGCGCGGAATCATAATTTTCTCTCGTTATCCTCCAGGATGGCACCGGAAATGTGACATCTCCCACGAAATTCCTCCCGACGGTCTCGAAAGAAATCGAGGGTAAATTCATGCGATCCCTCTCCGCCAGATGCCGACGCCATTTAGGGGCGCCTTTAGTTGGTCAGCATGGTGCCGATGCCCGCGTCGGTGAGCAGCTCCATCAGCAGGGAGTGGGCCACCCGGCCATCCAAAATAACCGCCGACTTGACGCCGGAACGGACAGACTCCACGCAGCATTCCACCTTGGGGATCATCCCTCCAGAAATGACTCCCTCCCGCACCAGGGCAGGGACAGAGGAGAGTTGCAGCTCGGGGATCAGGGTGGCCTCATTCTTGGGATCCCGGAGCAGGCCGCGCACATCGGTAAGCAGGATCAGCTTCTCCGCCTCAAGGGCCACAGCCAGCTTGGCGGCGGCAGTGTCGGCGTTAATATTGTAGGACACCTCCGCATCTACCCCCTGGGCCACTGTGGCTACCACAGGGATATAGCCGTCATTCAGGGCGTCAATGACCGGGGCGGCGTCCACCTTGGTGATATCCCCCACCTGGCCGTATTTGTCATCCAGCTTTTTCGCTTGGAGAAGGGCACCGTCCAGGCCGCACAGCCCCAAAGCCCGGCCTCCCAAGCGGTTCAGAGTGGCTACCAGGTCCTTATTCACCCGGCCGCACAGGACCTGCTGGACAATATCCATCGTCTCCTCGTCTGTATAGCGCAGTCCGTCCACGAATTTTGACTCCTTGCCCAGCTTTTTCAGCATCTCGCTGATCTCCGGGCCGCCGCCGTGAACCACCACTACCCGGATCCCCACCAGGGACAGCAGAATGATGTCGGAGATGACGGCGTGGCGCAGCTCATCAGAAACCATGGCGTTGCCGCCGTATTTCACCACGATGGTCTTACCAGTGAATTTTTGAATATAAGGCAGGGCCTCAGCCAGCACCTGGGCCCGGTCGATCTCATTAAAGGACATGGGACAGATCCCTCCTCATTTTTTATCAAGCAGCTTCCCCATCCGAGGGATGGCCGCCGCCAAAAGCAACAGCCCGCAGAAAGCGGCCGTTCTGATCCCCTCGTCCCGGAAGCTGGAGCCGTACCAGTAGTAGGACATTCCCACTTTGTCGTTGGGGTACAGGATCACCCCCAAGGCGCGGAGCACGCCGTACAGCAGCCCGGCGCTCAACCCCAGAACGAGAAGGCCAGCGCACCATCTCCCCACCCGGCTTTTTATTCCCCGGCGTGACAGCACCCCTAGGACTACTGCCGGAAGAAGATAGATGGGAAGCTTCAGGAGCAGCTCCGTCCCCAAGTCCTTCACCAATGCAGCCATCTCAGCGCAGCGCCTCCCATTTTCCAGGATCAGGTGCGGTAGTCGCCGTTAATTTTCACATAGTCATACGTCAGGTCGCAGCCCCAGCACTCCGCGCTGTCCTCCCCCTCGTGGAGGTCCACGGCAATGATGACCTCCTTCTGAGACAGGACCTCCTTGGCCTTGGCCTCGTCAAAATCTACGGCCTCACCCTGTTTACAGACCAGGAGTTCCCCTGCGGCAGAGCGGAACGTCACGTCCACATGCTCCGGGCGGAAGGGGGCTTTAGAGTACCCCATGGCGCACAGCACCCGGCCCCAGTTGGCGTCGGCGCCAAACATGGCCGCCTTCACCAAGGAGGAGCCCACCACCGACTTGGCCAGACGCTCGGCGCTCTCCTCGCTGCGGGCGCCGGACATGAGGCAGGTGATCAGCTTGGTGCACCCCTCGCCGTCGGCCGCGATAGACCGGGCCAGATAGCGGCACACATGGTCCAGGGCAGCCACAAAGATTTCGTAGTCTCCGTCCTTCCACTCGATAAGGGTGTTGCCCGCCAGACCGTTGGCCAGCACCGCACAGGTGTCGTTGGTGGAGGTATCCCCGTCCACGGTCACCCGGTTAAAGGTTCTCGCTGCCACCTGGTGCAAAGCATCGGATAGAAGTTCGTGGGTAATGGCGCAGTCAGTGGTGATAAAGGCCAGCATGGTGCCCATGTTCGGATGAATCATGCCGGAGCCCTTGGCGATAGCCCCCATCCGCACCTCTTTCCCGCCCAGCTCAAAAGAAATCGCAATCTCTTTTTTCGCTGTATCCGTCGTCATAATGGCATTGGCCGCGCTGTCGGAGCCGTCCCTACCCAAAGCGGCGGCTGCCTTTGGCATACCTGCCTGAATCACACCGATGTTGATCGTTTTTCCGATGACTCCGGTGGAGGCGACCACAAAGTCCTCTGGCTGGCGGCCGGTGGCCTGGGCGGCGGCAGCGCACATGGCCTGGGCGTTCTCGTGGCTCAAAGGGCAGCAGGCATTGGCGTTGCCGCTGTTGGCCACCACACCCCAGGCGGTTCCGTCCTCCAGGTGGTCCATGGTGACATACACCGGGGCGGATTTCACCCGGTTCAGGGTATAGACGGCGGCGGCAGCGCACTCCCGCTCCGACAGAATCAGGGCCAGGTCGTTCTTATCCGGGCTGCTGCTGGCCTTGACGCCACAGTGGACACCGGCGGCCTGGAAGCCCCGGGCGGCACACACGCCGCCGGAAATTTCATTCAACATGAGGGATACCCTCCTTTTATTTCATCGGGGCGCACAGTGCGCGCCCCACCGCAGGACACGCTATTACAGGCTAAGTCCGGCAGTTTCTTCAAACCCCATCATAATGTTCATATTCTGGACCGCGGCCCCCGACGCTCCTTTTCCCAGATTATCAAACTGGGCAGTAAGCAGCGTCTGCTCCTGCGTTCCGGAAACCGTGATCTCCAGGCTGTCCTTTCCCGCAAGCTGGCTGGTATACAGCCGGGGACCGGCCCCTCCGAAGGGGGTGACCTGGACCAGCTTCTGGTCCTGGTAGTAGCCGGCCAGCAGATCGTGGACGTCCTGGGCATTGGGCGTGCCCTTCAGCAGATGGTTCTGGAGCATAACAGTGGTCGCCATCCCCTTGTAGATATCCCCCAGCACCGGCAGAAAATTGGGTGGAAAGTCCAGGCCCGCCACCTGACGCATCTCAGGCAGGTGCTTGTGACACAGGCCAATGGCGTAAGGAGCCGGAGAGTCCAGCAGAGGGTCCCGGTCCGGTGCCTCATACTCAGCAATCATCTTCTTTCCTCCGCCAGAGTAGCCGGTGAGGGAGTAACAGGATAAGGGGTAGTCCCTGGGCAGCACCCCCAGCTCTATCAGGGGGGCCACCGTGGACAAAAAGCCAGTGGCGTGACACCCTGGGTTGGCCACTCGGGAGGAGAACTTGATGCGCTGGCGCTGGCCGGGCAGCAGTTCGGCAAAGCCATATACCCAGCCCTCCGCCGTCCGGTGGGCGGTGGAAGCGTCAATAATTCGGGTCTTAGGGTTTTCTATGAGGGACACCGCCTCCACAGCGGCGGCGTCAGGCAGACACAGGAACACCAGGTCGGCGGCGTTGAGGAATTTCTTTCTCTCCTCTGTGTCCTTTCGCTTATCCTCGTCGATAAGGAGCAGCTCGATGTCCTCCCGGCCGCCCAGCCGCTCATAGATCTGCAGGCCGGTGGTGCCCTCCTTACCGTCGATATATACCTTTGGCTTACTCATATGGACCACCTGGATTTCTTTGAAATGATAGTTCTATTATGGTCTAACCTGGGAATTTTTGCAATGGCTTATTTGCGCTCTGCCACAAATTCTTCAATCAGGGCGATCTGCTTCTCCACGCTCTCCTTCGCCGGGCCGCCATAGACCTTTCTTTCATTCACACAGGTCTTGAGGGCCAGGGCCTGGTACACGTCCTCATCAAACAGGGAGGAGATGGCCCGGAAGTCCTTTAAGGTCAGCGTATCCAAGGTGTCCCCAGTCTTGATGCACAGGTTGACCAGCCGGCCCACGATCATATAGGCCTCCCGGAAGGGCAGCCCCTTTTTCGTCAGGTAGTCGGCACAGTCGGTGGCGTTGATGAAGCCGCCGGCCGCTGCCTTGGCCATGTTCTTAGGCCGCACAGTCAGGGTATCCACCATGGCGGCAAACACGGGCAGGCACAGCTCCACCGTGTCAATGGCGTCAAAGACGGCCTCCTTGTCCTCCTGCATATCCTTGTTGTAGGCCAGGGGAAGGGACTTCATCACAGTAAGCAACGTGACCAGGGCACCGTACACCCGCCCAGTCTTGCCCCGCACCAGCTCGGCCACGTCTGGGTTCTTCTTCTGAGGCATGATGGAGGAACCAGTGGAGTAGGCGTCGTCCAGGTCCGCGAACTTGAACTCCCAGGAGCACCACAGCACGATCTCCTCAGAGAACCGAGACAGGTGCATCATCAGGATGGACAGGGCGGACAGCAGCTCGATGGCGTAGTCCCGGTCGGACACTGAGTCCATGGAATTGTCGGTTGGTTTTTTAAAGCCCAGAGCCTGGGCAGTGGCGAAGCGGTCCACCGGATAGGTAGAAGTGGCCAGGGCGCCCGCCCCCAGGGGGCACTCGTCCAGCCGCTCCAGGCAGTCCTCCAGCCGGGTGACGTCCCGCTTGAACATGTTAGCGTAGGCCATCATGTAGTGAGCAAAGGTGGTGGGCTGGGCCCGCTGAAGGTGGGTATAACCCGGCATGACGGTGTCTAGGTTGGCCTCGGCCTTTTTGACCAGGACCTCCTCCAGCGCCAACACCTGGCCGATGATAACAGGGATTTCCTCCTTGACATACAGCCGGGTGTCCACCGCCACCTGGTCGTTCCGGGAACGGCCGGTGTGGAGGCGCTTGCCCGCGTCGCCGATGCGCTGGGTCAGCATGGCCTCGATATTCATGTGGATGTCCTCGTTGTCCAGGGAGAACTCCACCTTGTCGTCCTCAATGTCAGCCAGGATAGCCTTCAGGCCCTCTACGATCTTTTCCGCCTCATGTGCCTCGATGATCCCCTGCCTGCCCAGCATCTGGGCGTGGGCGATGGAGCCCTGGATATCCTGCCGATACAGCCGGGCGTCAAAACCGATAGAGGAGTTAAAATCGTTCACCAGTGTGTCAGTTTCCTTTTGAAATCTTCCTGCCCATAACTTCATGTCAGTTACCTCACAAATATTAAGAATAGAATGGAGAGCGAAGATATTGGGCTTATCTCCACTCTCCACTCTTAAATATTACAGCTTGCCCTGCTCTCTTAGCGCCTGTACCTTGTCGGGAAGGCCCCACAGGTTGATAAAGCCCTGGGAGTCCTTCTGGTCATAGTCGCTCTCCTCAAAGGTCACCAGATTCTCTGAGTACAGGGTGCAGGGCGAGGTGATGGAAGAGGTGATGATATTGCCCTTGTAGAGCTTCAGCTTCACAGTGCCGGTGACGTACTTCTGGGTATCCACGGCGAAGGCGGTCAGGGCCTCCCGCAGGGGGGTAAACCACTTGCCATTGTACACCAGATCGGCAAAGTCCACCGCCAGCTTCTGCTTCATGTGCTTGGTATCCTTGTCGATGGTGATCTGCTCCAGCACCTCGTGGGCCCGGTAGAGGATGGTGCCGCCGGGAGTTTCGTACACGCCCCGGTCCTTCATGCCCACCAGCCGGTTCTCCACGATGTCCAGCAGGCCGATGCCGTTGGCCCCGCCCAGCTCGTTGAGCTTGCGGATGATGTCGGACGCCTTCATCTTCTCCCCGTCAATGGCCACAGGCCATCCCTTCTCAAAGTCCAAGGTGACATAGGTGGGGGCGTCTGGTGCCATGGCGGGGGACACGCCCATCTCCAGGAAGCCGGGCTTGTCATACAGGGGCTCATTAGCGGGGTCCTCCAGGTCCAGCCCTTCGTGGGACAAGTGCCACAGGTTTTTGTCCTTGGAATAGTTGGTCTCCCGGCTGATCTTCAGGGGGACGTTGTGGGCTTCGGCGTAGTCGATCTCCTCGTCGCGGCCCTTGATGTCCCACTCCCGCCAGGGGGCGATAATCTTCATCTCAGGGGCAAATCTCTTGATGGCCAGCTCGAACCGGACCTGGTCGTTGCCCTTGCCGGTGCAGCCGTGGCAGATGGCGTCGGCGCCTTCCTTCTTGGCGATCTCCACCAGCCGCTTGGCAATGATGGGCCGGGCAAAGGCGGTGCCCAACAGATAATCCTCGTACTTGGCCCCCATCATCATGGACGGGATGATAACGTCGTCAACCATCTCGTCGGTCAGGTCCTCGATATACAGCTTAGAGGCGCCAGTCTTGATAGCCTTCTCCTCCAGCCCGTCCAGTTCAGTGCCCTGCCCCACATCGCCGGAAACAGCGATGATCTCAGGGTCATTATAGTTCTCCTTCAACCAGGGGATGATGATGGATGTATCCAGACCGCCGGAGTAAGCCAGCACTACTTTTTTTACTTGAGCCATGATTTTTCCCTCCAAATCTCAGTGCGGGGCGCGCTTTTTCCTCTGTCTGGTGGCCTGCGCCGTCCGCTCTGCTTTCCATGGCAACAGTCTACCACTCCCTTAACGTAATTGCAAGAGGTTATTTGCATTAATATGCATATACTAACAATTATTTTCCATATATATTTACCAAAAATGAATATATATTTGGATATTCCGTTTATTTATTCACTTTGATACAAAAACATCCCCGGTCCGGGGACCGGGGATGTTTTGTGGGCTTTAGCCGGCCTGGATGGCGGCGGAGATGGCGTCAAAGACCGTATCCTGGTCCTCACACATAACCATCAGGATGGTGCCGTCCTCCAGAGTTTCCAGTCTGGCGTTCTTAGCTACCTCGTACTGGTCAGCCAGATACATCTCAAAGCTGCTCTTCTGTTGGTCGATGTAGCCCTGCAGCCCCTCTTTCACAGCATCGGCCTTCCCCTCGGCGGGCATGACGGCGGCGATGGCGTAAGCCTTGACATTCATCATGGAGGCACTGATCCCAAAAGCGGTCATATCGCCAGTATCCAGCCCCAGCATCTCAAGGAGCATAGCGGAGCCGTCGTCCTCTTTTTTCTCTGTGATCACAGGGTTATACTCCACCATCTCGCCGCCGTTGTCTGTGATGGCAGTATGGTAGAGCTGGGCCAGTTCCTCCGGGCTCTTGTCAGACGTGGTCCCGCCGTTTCCGGAGCAGCCAGACAGCCCGGTGACAGCCAGGGCCAGGACAAGGGCAAGCGTTAAAATCTTCTTCATAACATAATCCTCCGTTTTGTCGTAAAGTTTCAGCCTATTTAGCTTTCCCTCTATTAGACGGCCCCTATCCCAAAAAGTTCCCTCCTTTTCCGTTTTTTATCATGTGCGGATAACAGGCCGGGAGGCCGCCGGCAGAAACCGGCGGCCTCCCGCGGGATGAAAAAATCAGATGGGAAAGATTAGGCGCACAGTGGTTCCATGCCCAGGGGCGCTCTCCAGCCTGATTGCGGCGTTGTGCAGGGCGGCGCCATGCTTGACGATGGACAGGCCCAGACCGGTCCCTCCAATCTCCTTGGAATGGCTCTTGTCCACCCGGTAGAATCGCTCAAAGACCCGCTCCTGGTCCTCGGCCGGGATACCGATGCCAGTGTCGGCCACGGACAGCTCTATCTCTTTCTCCCCTAGGGAGAGGTTCAGTGCCACGCTCCCTCCCGGACGGTTGTATTTGATCGCGTTGTCGCACAGGTTATACACCATCTCCTCCAACACTGCCGGGATCCCGTGGATCGTAGCTGGCATCCCCTCTACGCTGACGCTCACGCCAGCCCGCTTGGCGGCGGGCTCCAGCCGCTCCATGACCCGGCGGCACAGCTCCAGCAGGTCCACCGGCGCCGTCTCCAGCCCCACGCCTCCCTCATCCAGGCGGGACAGGTGGATGATGTCCTCCACCAGGCTAATGAGTCGCTGGCTCTCCTTATAGATATCGCCGGCGAAACCCGCCACATCCTTCGGGTCCACCAGACCATCCTTGATGATCTCGGCCATGCCGGAGATGGCTGTCAGGGGAGTCTTCAGCTCATGGGACACGTTTGCGGTGAACTCTCGGCGCATCCGCTCCCCCTGCTCCCGCTCTGTTACGTCCAGCAGTACCAGGACCGCTCCGCTCACAGCTCCCTCCCGGAACACCGGGTCAGCCAGGAGATGGACACACCGGCCCTGGCGGTCCAGGCGGGTCTGTCCGCGCACCCCGTCCAGCACCTGCTCCACCACTCTGCGGAAGGCATCCGTCCGGTCCAGCGTCAAGACATTGGCCTCGCCCCCCGGCGGGATGGCTCCCAAAAGCCGCAGGGCGCCGGAGTTATAGGAGAGAACGTGGCCCTTTTGATCCAACAGCACAAAGCCCTCGGTCATGTTCTCGGTGAGGGCGGCAAATTCCTGTTGACGCTGGCGGAGCTGGTCCATCTGGCCCCGGATGGTGTCATTCTGCCGCCGGATCCTTGTCAACAGCGGGGAGAGCTCGTCATAGGTATCGCACTCCTCCGGGTGCTCCAGATCCAAGTCCAAAATAGGCCGGATGATCCCCTTGGACAGCCGGTTGGCCAGCACCGCGGCCAGGATCAGGGACAGGACCAGGATGATCAGCAGGGGCTGGACCATGGATACCAGCAGGACCACCACTGTATACTGGGCGCTGGCCAGACGGATGACGGAGCCGTCCTCCAGCCGCCGGGCTACATAAAATGTCTTTTCCGACAGGGTGGCCGACTGGCGCTGGGCCGTCCCCCGGGAACCATTCATCGCCTCACGGATCTCCTCCCGGTCGGCGTGATTCTCCATGGTGGAGGCGTCCGCCACACTGTCATAGAGGACCGTTCCATCCTCCCCTACCCAGGTGATGCGGCTGGAGGACTGGAGGCCGTCAAAATAGTCCATTCCCATGGACTCCACACCCCGGGCCACCAGCCACGCCTCGTTCTCCAGCTCACCGGTGATTTGGTCGCCGAAGTATTGGTACAGCACTCCCATGAACAGGGCCACTGACAGCAGAAATACGGACAGCCCTACCGCCATGGAATTGCGAAAGATCTTTGATGTCAAACCGCTACACCTCTCAATTCTGACGGCCTTGTCCTATTCCGATACCTTGTAGCCGATACCCCGGACTGTTTCGATGCAGGCGCCCGCCTCTCCCAGCTTTTGCCGCAGGGTGCGGATATGGACATCCACCGTGCGGCTGGCCCCGTCAAATTCATATCCCCAGATGGTATTAAGCAACTGGTCCCGGGTGAATACGGTGCCTCGCCGCTCCAGCAGCAGGCAGAGCAGTTGAAACTCCTTTAGGGTCAGGGTTACATCCCGCTCCCCATCCCGGACCACATGGCGGCCTGGGTCCACATAGAGAGCGCCCACTTGATAGGTCCTGCCTCCGTTCTCCCCCTGCCCGGAGTGGCGCAGGGCCGTACGGATGCGGGCCATCAGCTCCATCATGCCGAAGGGCTTGGCAATGTAGTCGTCCGCCCCCTGGTCCAGCCCCAGCACCTTGTCATACTCGGTGCTCTTGGCCGTCAGCATCAGGACCGGCAGCCTTCTGGTGTTGGAATCGGCCCGCAGGCGCTTCAGCACCTGCAGCCCGTCCTCCTCCGGCAGCATGATATCCAGCAGCACCAAGTCGGGCTGCCGCTCCTCCAGAGCGCGCCAAAAGCTGGAGGGGCGTTCAAAGCCCTCCGCCTCCATCCCCTGGCTGTTCAGGGTGTATACCACCAGCTTGCGGATACTGGCATCGTCCTCCAGAATATAGATCAAGGGGTCCACCTCATTCCAGTCTTGTTTCCCCGGCGGGAGAGGGACTGTGCCTTCTTCCCCATGCCGCCGTCCGGCAATCTTCTCTTTCAGTCATCCTCATAGTCCCCGGTGATGGCGTACTCCACCCACTGGGCGATATTACAGGCGTGGTCGCCGATGCGCTCGAAATACTTGGCGATCATCAGCAGGTCCAGGCAGAGGCCGCCATTCTCCCCTCCGGCGATCAGCGCGGTCAGCTTTTCCCGGACGGACAGGAACAGGCTGTCCACCTGGTCGTCCTGGGCGATGACTGAGTGGGCCAGGGCCAGATCACCCCGGACAAAGGAGTCCACACTGTCCGTCACCATTTTAATGGCAGCCAGGGCCATCTCCTCCATGGGCACCTGCCGCAGAATGGCGCTTTTCTCCATATACCGGGCGATCTCAGCAATATCGGCGGCCTGATCCCCGATGCGCTCCATATCGGAAATCATCCGCAGGGCGGCGGATACGGCCCGCAGGTCCTTGGCCACCGGCTGCTGACGCAGGAGGAGCTTCATACACTGGCTCTCGATATCCCGCTCCTTGTGGTCGATGTCTTGCTCCAGGCTCCTGGCCCGCTCTCCCAGCTCTCGGTCTCCCTCCACATACGCCTTGGTGGCGGCGGAGATGGCCTCCTCGCACAGGGCTCCCATTTTAATCAGTTCTACATTCAGCTGCTCCAGCTGTTCATTAAAACGGTTCCTCATATCAGCCAAACCTCCCGGTGATGTAGTCCTCGGTTCTCTTGTCCTGAGGCATGGAGAATATTTGCTCCGTCTCTCCAAATTCCACCAGCTCCCCCATGAGGAAAAAGGCGGTATTATCTGAAATACGGGCGGCCTGCTGCATGTTGTGGGTCACCATAATGATAGTATAGTCTTTTTTCAGCTCTGAGGCAAGGTCCTCTATCTTGGAGGTAGAGATGGGGTCCAGGGCGGAAGTGGCCTCGTCCATCAGCAGTACGTCCGGCTTGACGGCCAGGGCTCTGGCAATGCACAGCCGCTGCTGCTGGCCGCCGGACAGGCCCAGGGCGGACTTCTTCAGCCGGTCCTTCACCTCTTCCCAGATGGCGGCCCCCCGAAGGGACTGCTCCACGATCTCGTCCAGCTTCACACGGTTGCGGATCCCATGGGTCCGGGGGCCGTAGGCCACGTTGTCATAGATAGACATGGGGAAGGGGTTGGCCTTCTGGAACACCATGCCGATGCGGCGGCGCAGATCAGTTACATCCCTGCCTGGGGCGTATACCTCCTCCCCCCGATAGGTCAGGGATCCAGTGATTTTCACCCCCGGAATCAGGTCGTTCATCCGGTTAATGGTCCGCAGAAAGGTGGACTTTCCGCAGCCGGAGGGGCCGATCAGGGCGGTGATCTGCCGCTCCGGCAGGTCGATCATAATATTTTTCAAGGCATGGTTCTCGCCATAATACAGATTTAGGTCCCGGGCGGACAGGATAGTATGGTCCATGGCTCTGTGCTCCTTTACTTCTTTAGCTTCTTCCCAACCAGGCTGGCGGACAGGTTGATAACCAGGGTGAGAATCATCAGGATGGCCGCGATGGCAAAGGCGATATCCGTCCGGCCCCGCTCGTTGGCGTAAAGGTATAGGGCCACGGTAAGGGTGGCGGAGGAGTTATTCAGCGCCTCGCCAAAGCTGTACAGCACTGTGCCGAAGCCAGCGGTGAACAGCAGGGCGGCCGACTCGCCCACGATACGGCCCACAGCCAGGATACAGCCGGTGACGATCCCGTCCACGGCGTTGGGCAGCACGACGGTGCGAATCATATGCCACTTGCCGGCCCCCAGGCCCAGGGCCCCCTCCCGGTAGCTCTGGGGAACAGTCTTCAGGCTCTCCTGGGTGGTGCGGATGATGGTGGGCAAAATCATGACCACCAGCGTCAGGCCGCCGGCCAGGATGCCCGCCTTCAGTCCCATAAGCTGGATAAAAACCATCATGCCCACCAGGCCGAAGATGATGGAAGGGATCCCGGTGAGGGTTTCGGCGGCAAATTCGATGATAGCGGCCAAACGCCGGTTGGAGGCATACTCCGTCAGATAGATGGCAGCGCCCACCCCCAGTGGCAGGACGATAGCCATGGACAGCACAATGATGTAGATGGTGCTGGCGATGTGGGGCAGGATGCCGGTGGTTCCCTTGAGCATACTGGTCTGGGTGGACAGCAGCTCCCAGGTGACTAAGGGAAGTCCCCGGACGAAGATATAGCCGATGAGAAAGACCAGCAGGGCGCACACCAGCAGACCACACAGGTAGAGCAGGGCACGAAGCCCCCGGTCGTAGAGCCAGCGCCTCTTAGACAGCTTTTCCATGGCTTCAGCCCTCCTTTTTGTTCTTGATAAACAGGTTAAGGATCACGTTGATGAGCATAATGAAGAGGAACAGCACCAGACCCACGGAGTACAGGGCCTGCCGCCACAGGGTACCCACTCCGGCATAGGACATTTCAGAGGCGATAGCTGTGGTCAGGAACCGCACGGGGGTAAACAGGCTGTCCGGCATATTGGGTACATTGCCGGACACCATGATGATGGCCATGGCCTCACCGATGGCCCGCCCCACCCCCAGCACCACAGCGGTTGCCACGCCGGACCGGGCGGCGGGCAGAGTCACACGGAAGATGGTCTCAATGTGGGTGGCCCCCAGGGCCAGACTGGCCTCCTCATACTCCTTGGGCACCGCCCGGAGGGAGGTCTCCGCCACGTTGACAATGGAGGGCAGAATCATGATGGCCAGCACCACGATAGCGGCCAGCAGGCTGGCGCCGGAGGCCAGCTCGAAGGTTCGCTGGATGGCGGGGACCAGGACGATCATACCCACCAGTCCGTAGACAATGGAGGGAATGCCCGCCAGCAGCTCCACGGCGGTACGGATGACTTTAGCCGCCTTAGGCGGCGCTACCTTGGCCAGAAACATGGCGGTCATCAGCCCAATGGGCACCCCCACCAGGACGGCGCCGGCCGTGCCGGCCACCGAGGTGAGGATGAAGGGCAGGATCCCGAACTTCCCCTGTTTGCCCGCCCACTCCGTTCCGAACAGGAAGTCGGTGACGCCAATCTCCAAAATGGCGGGCAGCCCGGCAATAATTAGATAAATACAGATAAAAAGCACACAGCCCACCGCTACAAAGCCGCACAATAGGAATACCATCTTGACGATGAATTCCATAGTGTCCCGGCCCCGGCGGAGACCGGAGGCCGGCTTGTGTTCCGCCCTAGAGGCGGCCCAGTCCATGACCTTCTCGCTTTCCAATGCCAAAACTCCTTTCGTTCAGCCCAACAGCCTCCACTCTATCAGCAGAGCGGAGGCTGTCGCGGAAGGATCTCTCAGAATCAGACCATAGGCACCGCGCCGGCGGCACGGATCAGGTCGGAAGCGGCGGCGGAGGTAGCCCAGTCAAACCAGGCTTGGGCGGCCTCACTCAAGGTCTCGCCCTCCTTGGTCACCAGGATGAAGGGGCGCTGGATCTCGTAGCTGCCGTCCAGCACGGTCTCCTCCGAGCAGGCGACACCGTTGACGGTGATGGCCTTGATGCCCTCCTGGCCCTCCACAGCGGAGAGGGAGGCGTAGCCAATGGCCTGGGGGTTATTCTTCACTGCCTCGATGACAGCGCCGGTGGAGGTCAGCTCCTGGGAGAGCACACAGAGGTCCTCCGTCCCGGTGATAGACTCAAAGCCGTCCCGTGTGCCGGAGCCGCCCTCCCGGCCGATGCAGGCGATGGCGCCGTCCGCGCCGCCCATTTCCGACCAGTTGGTGACCTCGCCCTTGAAAATCTGGGCAATCTGCTCCACGGTCAGGTCAGAGATGGCGGAGTCGGCGTTGACGATGATGGCGATGCCGTCCAGGGCCAGGGTGGTGCTCTTCAGACCGTCGGCCACCTCCTCGTCCTTCAGGGCGCGGGAGGCCAGGCCGATGTCGGCAGAGCCGTTCTTGGCGGCCTCGATGCCAGTGCTGGAGCCGGTGGGGTCGTAGGACGCCTTTACATCGGGGTGGTCGATCATAAACTGCTCATTCAGCGTCAGGACCACCTTTTCCATCGAGGTGGAGCCGTTGGTGGTAACGGAGCCGCTCAGGTCAGTCTGTGTATTGTTGTCTGTGCTCTGCGCCCCGGCGGCGGAGCCGGTGTTGGAGTTGCCGGTGCCGTTTGAATTGGAGCTGGAGTTATTGTTGCCGCCGCAGGCGGTCAGGGACAGGGCCATGACCAGCGCCAGACCCAGGCAAGTCAGTTTTTTCATCTTCGTGATTACTCCTTTTTATTCTGTCTTGGTTCTTTTGATCTGTGCTACGGTGCCCAGTATAAAAAAGGAATGTAAAATGCGAAACACTACCTCTGTTAAGTCTTTGTAAAATTCCGTCTCAATGTAAAAAAAGAGGGCTCTAGCGCGTAAAACGCGCCAAAGTCCTCAGAAAAGCCGGCCCGGACCGCAGTGCGGTCCGGGCCGGCTTTATCGGTTATCTCTGACTGCGCAGGGGTCAGCTCCGCTCCTCGACGGGGTCTCGATCCCGGAACAGCAGGGAAACACACCATACAGCGGACAGGCCCACTAGGGCATATACTACCCGGCTGACCAAGCTGCCGGCCCCGCCGCAGGCGAAGGCCACCAGGTCGAACTGGAACAGTCCCACGCTGCCCCAGTTCAGCCCGCCAATGATCAGCAGGGTCAGGGCGATCTTATCCATGACCATATCAGGTCACCTCCTCGGATCAAGTTCCACAGGTAGTTTGACCAGATAAGGGCAGTCTATGCACACGGAAAATATTTCCAATCAACAGTCTACTTCAAGGACTTGGGTCCAAAGCCGTGGGGCAGCAGTTGGGACAGTTTGGTCTCAACGAAGGCGCCGTCCCCACGGGCACACAACACACGCAGATCCGGGGCAAACTCGTAGAGCATCTGCCGGCAGGAGCCGCAAGGCCAACAGTAGTCCTCCCCCCTGCCGGCGATGGCGATGGCGAGGAAGTCCTCCCGGCACCCCTCACTGACCGCTTTTAGCAGAGCGGTGCGCTCGGCGCAGATGGTGGAGCCGAAGGCGGCGTTTTCCACATTGCAGCCGGTAAACACCCTGCCATCCCCGCACAGCAGAGCGGCTCCCACCGGAAAATGGGAATACGGCACATAGGAATATTGGTGCATCTCAAAGGCCTTGTCCACCAGTTCTTGATCTGTCATTCTATTTTCCTCCTATTCCGCCACATCTATCCCCAAGATACGGGCCACCACCGCCGCCTGATGGGGAGCAATCCTGGCTCCCTTCAGCTCGGCGCAGCTGGCCGACAGGGAGATGCTGTCTATGGTGCACCGGGACAAGTCGGTTCCCTTCAGTGAGGTTCTGAACAGCTCCGCTCCTGTCAGGTCCACCTTTTCCAGCGTCAGCTCCTTCACCACAGCGCTGGACAGGGTGGTCTCCCGCAGGTCACAGCACTCCAGCTTTGCGCTCCTCCACTGGCTCTCATTGAAGTTGGAGTAACGGAGCAGCGTATCCTTCCAACCGCACTCCCTTATCCTGGCCCCGCGGAAGTCGCTGCCCTCGGCCTTACATTCTAGGAGGGCGGTATCCCGCCAGCAGCTGTTTCCAAAGCGGCACTGAACCAACTGGCAGCTATGGAACAGGCATCGCTCAAGGACAGCGCCGGAAAAATCGCAGTCTGTAAAGCGGCAGCCATGGAAATGGCAGTCCCGCAGCTCCAGCTCCGACAGGTCCAGTCCCTTCAGTTCCTGGCGGAGCTGAGTCAGACGACATATCTGGTCGTCCTCCTCCCTGGCCTGGGCCAGAGCGTCTAAAAATCCTATTTCTTCCACGCTCGCCTTTCCACCTTTTTTATTTTTAGGATACTCCAGGACAAAAAAACTTGCAATCCCATTTTGAAAGTATTATAATGAGGGCCGGCTTCAGCCGTGGGATGGGGCCAAACAACAAGGGAGCTCGCAAACGGGCTGAGAGGAAGCTGTGCGCTTCGACCTGTGACCTGATTTGGGTAATGCCAACGTAGGGAGATAGTTTTTTCGGCTGATGCCGTGGGAACGTCTTTCTAAGAGGTAAAAGACAGGCCCACGGCATTTTACGTTTTAGGAGGAAATATCGATGCAGCAGATCGAAGCAAAAACCCAGCTCCGAACCAAGAAGATGGTGCTTACCGCCATGCTGGCCTGCCTGGCCTTCGTATTGAACACCTATGTCTACTTTCCATCCATGGCGCCCTTCCAGCACTTCGTGGATGTGATCGCCGCCGTCCTGCTGGGGCCGTGGTACGCCTGCGCCGCCGCCTTTCTATGCGGGATCATGCGGATGATGTCCGGCCGGACCATTCAGGCAGTGGTCGGCGCCGTTTTTGGACCCATCCTGGGCGGACTCATCTATCAAAAGACCCATAACATCTGGCTGGTCCTGGTGGGTGAGGTAGCTGGCACCGGCCTGCTGGGGGCCATGACCGCCTATCCGCTGATGAAGCTGTTTTACGGCCTGGACGCCCAGTCCCCTCTGTACTACATCCCCCTCTATACCCCCGCCGCCCTGGTGGGAGGCGGCATGGGGGTGGCCGCTCTGCTCATCTTCAAGCGGTCCGGCCTGCTGAACCGGATGCTGGCCGAGCTGGGCCGGGAGGCGCCCCATGGTTGATTTTTCCAACGCCCTGCATCTGGTCCGTGAGCGGGCTCCCCTGGTCCAGTGCATCACCAATTTCGTCACAGTAAACGACTGCGCCAACATTATCCTAGCCGCCGGCGGCTCCCCCTCTATGGCTCATGACATCCGAGAGGTGGAGGACGCCGTGTCTGGAGTGCGGGCCTTAGTGTGCAACATGGGGGCCATCGAGGACATAGACGCCATGGTGCTGGCCGGGAAACGTGCTAACCAGCTTGGTACGCCGGTGGTACTAGATCCAGTGGCCGCCGGTGGCACCCGCCTTCGGCGGGAATCCGCCAAGCGGCTTTTGGAGAAGGTACGGTTTACCGCCATCCGGGGCAACGCCTCGGAGATCCGCAGTCTGGCCGGCCAGGAGGCGTCCGGCAGCGGGGTGGATGCGGCGGCGGCCGACACCGTGTCTCAGGACAGCCTACCTGCCGCTGTCCAGACGGTCGCGGGGCTGGCCCGGCGCATTGGCGGCATCATCGCCCTGTCCGGCCCTCTGGATGTCATCTCTGACGGGGAACAGACTATGGTCCTCCGAAATGGCTGCCCCACCATGGCCCGCATCACCGGCAGCGGTTGTATGCTCACCTCCCTGATCGGCGCCTTCTGCGGCGCCATGCCGTCGGACCCCTTTGCCGCTGTCTGTACCGCCATGGCCGCCATGGGCGTGTGCGGTGAGGCGGCCGAGGCCCGCCGGCTGAAAAACGGCACGGGAAACGCCACCTTCCGCACTGATCTCATCGACGCGGTGTTCAACCTGACTGAAAAACAACTGACAGAGGGTGTAAGATATGAAATTTACTAGGGATGAAATCCGCCGGTCCATGCTGCTCTATGCCATCAGTGACCGCACATGGCTGAAGGAGGGGGAGAGCCTGGCCGACGTCTGCCGCCGTGTGCTGGACAGCGGGGCCACCTTCCTCCAGATTCGGGAGAAGGACCTGGAGCCCGGCCGCTTTGCCCAGGAGGCGGAGGAACTGCGCCAGCTTTGCCAGCGGCGGAACGTCCCCTTTGTGGTCAACGACAGCGTGGAGATCGCCCTGTCCTGCGGCGCCGACGGCGTCCATGTGGGACAGTCCGACCTCAGGGGGAGGGACATCCGCGCCCTCATCGGGCCGGACCGCATTTTAGGCATCTCCGCCGGCACAGTGGCCGAAGCTAAGGCCGCTCAGGAAGCCGGGGCTGACTACATCGGCGTAGGCGCTGTATTCGGCACCAGCACCAAGAAGGATGCCCGGAACCTGACGGTGGAGGCCCTGCGGGACATCGTCCGGGCCGTGTCCATCCCTGTGGTGGCCATCGGCGGTATCAACGCAGGCAATATCGCCCAGCTGAAGGGCAGCAATGTGGACGGTGTGGCTGTCATCTCCGCTATTTTCGGCGCGGAGGACCCAGGCGCGGCCACGTCCCAATTGCTGGCGCTGGCAAAGGACATGGTGGCCGCCCATGGATAAAGCCTTTGCCATTTTCGACATGGACGGGACCCTGGTGGACTCCATGGACTACTGGCGTGGTCTGGCCCGGGAGTATCTGGCCCGGCAGGGACTTGCCCCCTCCCCCGAGCTGCTGGAGCGGATCAAGCCTATGACCATGACCCAGTCGGCGGAGCTGTTCATCCGCACCTTTGGACTGTCCGGCACTCCCCAAACTCTCGCTGGGGAGATGAACGCCATGATTGAGGCGCACTACCGGGGAGACATCCCCTTGAAAGAGGGGGTTGCCCTCTACCTAGACCGGCTTCGCCGGGATGGGGTGCGGATGTGCGTGGCCTCAGCCACCGCCCTCCCGCTGATGAAAGCCTGTCTGGATCGGCTGGGGGTGCTGGACTATTTTGACTTTCTTCTCTCCTGTGAGGAGGTGGGCTGGGGCAAGGACCGGCCCGACGTGTACCACGAAGCCGCCCGGCGGCTGGGGGCCTCCCCCGGAGAGATCGCCGTTTACGAGGACGCCCTAGGCGCTGCAAAAACTGCCAAAATGGCGGGGTACTATGTGGTAGCCGTCTACGACGGCGGTACCCAGCCCTGGGAGGAATTGAAGAAGCTGGCGGATGAAGCCATCGACAACTGGAAGGAGGAAATTTAATATGAGCGCAAGCATCGCCATTCAGGTACTGCCCCAAGTGGACAACGATGCCGAGGTGTGCCGGGTCGTGGACCGGGTCATCGACTATATCAAAAGCACCGGCCTGAACTATCAGGTGGGCCCCTTCGAAACCACCATCGAAGGGGAGAGCTACGACCAACTGATGGATATCGTGAAGGAATGCCAGCATGTGGCCGTTCGGGCAGGAGCGCCCAAGGTCTCGGCCTATGTGAAGGTGGTCTATCGCCCCGACGGCGAGATTTTGACCATCGACCAGAAAATTGGGAAATATCAGCGGAGCTGATTTTTCCGCGGCAGCTCGGGGGCACCACCTGCTGTCGCGTAATAAAACCTCAATGCAAAAAAAGAAAGGAGTTTTCACAATGAAAACAGCATTGACGATCGCTGGGACCGACCCCAGCGGAGGCGCCGGTATCCAGGCCGATATCAAGACCATGACCGCCAATGGCGTATACGCCATGAGCGCGGTCACAGCTCTGGTGGCCCAGAATACGACCGGCGTCAAGAGCATCATGGAGGTCACGCCTGAATTTCTGGCGGAACAGCTGGACTGCGTCTTTACGGACATCATGCCGGACGCGGTAAAGACCGGAATGGTATCCAGCGTGCCTCTAATCCAGGTCATCGCCCGGAAGCTGAAGGAATACCGGGTGGAGAAGCTGGTGGTGGACCCGGTGATGGTGGCCACCTCCGGCGACCGTCTCATCTCCGAGGAGGCGGTGGATGCCCTGAAGGCGGAGCTGCTCCCCCTAGCCACCGTTCTCACCCCCAACATCCCGGAGGCGGAGGTCCTCTCCGGCATGACCATCCATGGTCCCGAGGACATGGAGCGGGCCGCCCGCTCCATCAGTGAGCGGTACGGCTGCGCCGTGCTGTGCAAGGGAGGCCACGACCTGAACGACGCCAATGACCTGCTGTGGCGCTCCGGCGAGGCCAAGTGGTTTTATGGCCGCCGAATCGACAATCCCAATACCCACGGCACCGGCTGCACCCTGTCCTCCGCCATCGCCTCCAACCTGGCCAAGGGCTACGACCTAGACACCTCCGTGGAGCGGGCCAAGACCTATCTCTCCGGCGCCCTGGCCTCCATGCTAGACCTGGGGCAGGGAAAAGGGCCGCTGGATCATCTCTTTAACCTAGAGGGGGAGTTTGTTAAATGACCCCCTCCACCATGATCACCGCTGTCTTTACCGTCGCCTATCTGGCCGTCACCGCCTGGCTGTGCCGGGGACTGCGCCTAAACACCAGGTCTGTGTGCTACGGCGGATTGACGTGTGCCGCCACCCTGGTTTTGGGCTCCTTTCTGCTCTACCTTCCCACCGGGGCGGCCATCAGTCCGGGCTCCTGGATTCCCCTGATGCTGCTGGCCCTCACCTATGACTGGCGGCTGGCCTGCGTCACCGGCTGGGTCACTGGTATTCTGGCCATCTTCCTCATCCCCGCCTGGGCCCCCGTCCACTGGGCCCAGATTTTCGTGGAGCACCTGGTTGCCTTCTCCGCCCTGGGCTATGCCGGGATCTTCGGCAACGACAAGAAATGGAAGGTGCTGTGCGGGGTACTGCTGGCCATCCTGCTGCGGTTCATTGGCCAGATGCTCTCCGGCGTAGTCTTTTTCTCTCAAAACGCCTGGGACGGCTGGGGGGCCTGGGGGTACAGCATCACCTACCACCTGTCCTGCAAGATCCCCGAGGGCACCGCTACCACGCTGATTATGCTCGCCCTGCCGCTGAAGACCATCCAAAACGCCATAGGAGGGAAACAGTCATGAACTTTTTAGAGGAGTGCATCCAGGACAGCCTGCCCATCTGGGAGTCCTGCCTGAATACAAAATTTTTGAAGGGTGTGGCCGATGGCTCTCTCCCCGAGGAGTGCTTCAAGGGCTACATCGTGGACGACAGTCTGTACCTGCGGGAGTATTCCAAGGTATTTGCCTGGGGGATGATCCACTCCCGGGACATGGCGGAGATCCGTAACTATTACTCCCTGCTCTCCTTTGTCAATGAGAGCGAGGATGCCACCCGACGTTACTACCTGAAACGCTACGGCATCACGGACGAGGAGATCCAGCCCCTCCCCCTCCGGCCGGAGAATCGGGCCTATGTGGACAGTATGCTGGCCGCCGCCCGGGACGGGGAGGGGGCCGCCGAGTGCATGATGGCCTGTCTGCCCTGTATGTTGAGCTATGGCTGGATCTTTGGCGAGCTGATCCGCCGCTCCCCCGGAGTGGAAAATACTCCCTACTGGCCCTTTGTCCGGGACTACGCCGGCAACCGCTACGACGCCATCTGCCGGGCCTGGTCCGAGTTTACCGACCAGGCCTGCCAAGATCTGGCACCGGAGCGGGCAAAAAAGTGCAGGGAGATTTTCCGCGCCTGCTCCCTCCATGAGCTGCATTTCTGGGAGATGAGCGCTCACCCCAGGGAGGACCTCCCTACATCCCCCTGAAGACTGGATGCAGAAATCGGGAACCTGCAAAAACAGAGCCGGGCAGTCCAGGACTGTCCGGCTCTGTTTTGCCTTTACAGGTCCATGGCCTCGGCCAGGTTTTCCACCGCCTCATTGACCCGCTTGGCGGCCATATGGGCGGCCCGCTTGATCTGTCGGTGGGATGGCGCCATAGTCATGCCCAGGGCCGCGCCCGCCGCCATTCCAGTGGCCACGCCCAGAACAAATTTTCCGCATCCTCCACAACCGCTGTTGTTCATTCTCCTCGCTCCTTCCCTGTTTTCAAAAGGCGTGGAACGCTTTGTTCCACGCACCATTATTCTTTCCCAAAATTTCAAAAAATCTGTTGTCAAATTTTTAGCAGCTTCCTGCTACACCCCGTGTTCTGGTAAAACTTGCGGCAAAACAAAAATTTCTCTTTTTGCCACATCTCCACAAATCCGCACGGTCGTCATATCATTTATGGTTGCCAAGCAAAAGAAGGGGCCGCTCCATGATGGAGCGGCCCCTTTGCCAGTACACGATTGGAATAAAATCGGCCTTACTTTGCGATATCCTCACAGAAGTTCATGAAGATCTGTGCTACCTCGGCACGGGTGGCCCCGGCGGTAGGCGCCAGGGTGTTGTTCCCCTTGCCGGACAGCAGACCGGCGTTCACCGCCCAGTCCATGGCCTTCACGGCATAGCTGGAGATGGAGGAGGCGTCCAGATAGCCCTCTGTCCCCTTGCCGCTCTGGCTGGTCTTGTACCCCTCGTTCTGGGCGTAGCGGTACAGGATGGCCGCCAGCTGCTCCCGTGTAATGGGATCGTTGGGGCCGAAGGTGTCGCCGTAGCCGGACACGATGCCCTCACCGGCCGCCCAGGAAATGGCGTCGGCGTACCAGGCGCCCTCCGCCACGTCAGCGAAGTCAGCCCTGCCGGCCGCGGGCTTGCCCTCCAGGCTGTACAGCATCTGGGCCACCATAGCACGGGTCAGGGTGCTGCCGGGGGCGAACTCCCGGTCGGACACACCGGACATCAGGCCGTTGTCCAGGGCGTAGTCCACCGCCTCATGGTACCAGGCGTCCTCGTCCACATCCCGGAAGCCGGCGGCGGGGCAGGTATCCTGGTGGTCGATCTCCACGAAGGAGGCCTCAATGGTCACCTTGGACCGGGGCATCTTGAAGGTATACTTGCCGTCGCCCTTGTCGGTCAGTTCGATCTCGTCCCCGTTCTTGTCGGTGACGGTCAGCTCGTCCAGCTCATAGCCCTCGTCGGCCTTGACGGTGATGGTCACCGTCCGGCCGCTGGAGGCGCTCTTGGGGGACACGGTCACACTGCCGTTGTCAATGTTCTTGTCCACGCTGATGGAGTAGCTGCTGGAGCCGCCTCCGCCGCCGCTGCCACCGCCAGTATAGGTCCACTGGGCTACCAAGGTCACATCTTTGGTCACCTGATATTCCTTCTGCTCGATCTTTGTGCCATCCTCATACCAGCCCTGGAATGTATAGCTCCCACTGCGTGTTGGGGTGGGCAGGGTGATGGTTTGATTCGCCTCCACCATCTGGGTAGGCACAGCGTTGCCGCCGTTGCTGTCAAAGGTAACCGTAAACACCGCATCCGTTTTCAGATTATCCGTGTAAGTTACATCAGGCTGTATGGACACATTGACCGGGGTCTTGTTATCCTTACCAGGCTCGCCCAAAACAACGGGCCCGTATGGAGTTTCTTCTGCAGCCCCGCTGTCAACAGCGTTATTTTCGCTAAAGACACAGCCCTCTATTGTCACGCCGTCCAGAGAGGCGTCATTCGTGGCATAACTACCGTCGTCACGGGCTTTGATGTGGAGCGCGGTGCCGCGATTGGCACCGTTTCCGGTAAAGGTACAGCCTGTAAAGGTGATGTCCTCATATGTGCCGTACTTCAGGTTCAGGTCCACGCCGCACATCCAGGTGGAGAAGGTTTCACTTACCTGCTCCGCGTCATCGCCATTGTTCAAGAACTTACAATCAGTAAACGAAGAATTGGTCAGCTTTTCAAGGTAGACGCCTTTGATATAGCAGTCCTGGATGGTCAAATCATTTGCGGTGATGGAGAGAGGCTTGTCATTGGTTGTACTGCTGCTGAAATACAGGCCATAGTCAAATCCCTGGATGGTCACGTTGTTCAGCTTCAAGTCGCCAACGCCGTAGGCCATGTTATAGGTGCCCAACCCCATATAGGGCGCAGCCATGATCTCACTGGCCACATAGTTTTCGTTGGCAGTTTCGCCAGCCACAATCAGATTTTGGATGGTGAGGGAATCCAGATCCGCCGTGATCTGCAGCGCCGCGCAGTCCTTCGCCGTCAGGGTGTTGTCCTTCCCGTCGATGACGACCGCCTTATTGATTTTAAGAGACTCAGTAATCTCCACTGGTTTCAGCAGAGTGATGATATCACCGTTCTTGGCGGCCTCCACGGCGGCCGCTAAAGTGGTGTAACCTACGTTGCCGATGGAAGCTACGGCCGTGCTCTCATCAACAACCACGTTGCCGCTTTCGTCCTGAGTGGTGCCCTCAGGAAGATAGTCGCTCACATCTACCTTACCGCCGTCGGCATTCTGGAAAGTGCCGCCGGTGACGGTAATATTGTCTGCGGAGCCGTCCAGGTTCTTCTTACCTACGATGGTACCACCGGAAATAGCAGCTTGACTCTGTGCTCCCACCTTAACAGCCGCCGAACTATAGCTGGTAGTTTCGATGGTGCCGCCAGTGATGTTGACAGTATTATTATAGTCGGCGCTTATGCCATAGGCTCCAGATTTGATGCTGCCTCCTTCCACATTCAGTATGGTGGTACCTTTTACAGCGATACCAGTGCCTTTGGTCTCGATCTCGGCCTCGCCGCCAATGTTCACAGTCAGCGCATAGTCGGTGAGGATACCAGTCCCAGTCGAAGTCATCTTGCCGCCGGTCATATTAAACACGATGCTCTCCGAGTCAGTGGAGCCGCTGCTGCTGACAAAGGCAGTATTAGAACCATCGTTTTCGATTAGGCCTCCAGTGATCTTGACTACGGTACCCTTGCCGCGGATGGCAAGGGTAGAATAGCTCTGACTTTTCATCGTACCGCCGTTGATGGTAACAGTCGTATTTTGGGCAGAAGTATAAATGTCCAGAGCATCCTCTATCGCAGTGATCGTACCGCCATTCATGGTAAAGCTGCTTCCATTCCCCTTCAGCTGTAGGGGGTAGCTGCTGGAAGCGTCCTTGATCTCAATTTTGCCGGTGCCCGCCTCAGAGCTGTCTTCCAGCGTCAGAGATCCGCCGTTGACCGTGATAAGGAAATAACTAGGGGCATTATAGGTGCTGGTGATACTATGGCCGTTCAGGTCCAGCACGACGGTCGTACCGCTGGCGACAGTCCAGCTCTGTTTCTCACTCACTTCAATGCTTCCGGTCAGTTTGATATTGCCGCCGTTGGTCAGAGCGGCGCCCAGTGCCTCCGCGTCGCTGACCTCAGTCCATCCATCTTCCGTGGTATCCGGCTCCTGGCCGGACGCCTCTGTGGCCGTGGTCCCGCTAGACTGCGGGTCAACGCTTTCCTCCAGTGCCGCCGCTGGGAACATTGACAGCACCATAATCATCGCCATCAATGTGGACAACAGCTTTTTCTTCATGTTTTTTCTCCTCCTCTTCTGTCCAAATTGGACTAAATGATTATTTTGCGGTGACTCTTGCTGTTGACATATGCCTATTGTGTAACAAAATGATTATTTTGTCAATAGGAAAGCCACCGGAAAGCGATTTAGGTCAGACATTTTTCTCCCGTACTTAAAGAGGAAAAGGAAAATCAAGGAAAAAATTGGAAAAATGTGTATGAAAGTTAAGCCGTCGGAGAAAAAATTCTCATACGGTCCGGTTTTTATACTGTTAAACTTGCATTCTCTTTTGGAGTGCGTTACAATAATGCCATGGATGGTCGGCTCTGTTAGCGGATGTGTGACCAAATAATCATTTTGTCTAGCAGACCAGACGGAGCCGGTCCAGGGTTCGGATGTGTTCCGCCCCGGAGGTCAGCAGATAGATGCGCGTCGTTTCGATGCTGGAGTGGCCCAGCACATCAGCCAGCTTGACGATATCCCCACAGGCCCGGTAAAAGACGGTGGCAAATAGGTGCCGCAGGTTGTGGGGAAAGACCTTGGACGGCTCCACCCCGGCATGATGGCACAGGTTCTTCATCTCTGACCATATCTGTTTTCTGGACAGGCTTTTGCCGCCGCCGGTGCGAAACACCTCGCCGGAGGCGATTTTTTCTTTTCGGGCATATTTTAGAAGCTTGCGGCACAGCTTGCCCGGAAGCAGAATGGTGCGGATCTTCCCCTTTAGGGATATCTCGGCCCGGCCACTCCGGGCGGCCTCCACGGTGAGATAGCGGACCTCAGACACCCGGACCCCGGTGGCCCCTATGGTTTCCAGCACCAGGGCAAGGCGCTCCCGTCCCAGCAGGCGGGCCGTTTCGATCAGGTGTTCATACTCCTCCCGCGTCAGCTCCCGTGAAGGGTCACGGAATGCCCGCCGCTGGACACGCAGCGCCTTCACCCGGCACTCCTGCCAACCAAAGTAGGAAAAGAAGCTGTTGAGCGCGGACAACATTCCATTTATAGTGGCCGGAGCGTAGCGGCAGGACACCAGATGCTCCTTCCATTCGACTGCCTTCTCTCTGGTCACGGCACGTCCGGCCAGCCAGAATACAAAGCGGTCTACATTTCGCAGATAGTTTTCGACGGTACCGGGGGCGCGCTCCTCCTCCCTCAGATGCTCGCCATACCTGGCAATCTGTTCGGCTGTGATTGTGTGAGCATTCATACTAAGCCCTCCCATCAAAGTAATATTCCTATTTTAACTTGATGAGGCGCTGTTATACGCTCTTATGTTCCCTTTTGTGAAGGCTAAAAAGTGATCAGACAGCAGGCTGCCGGCCCTTGCCCGCTCTCAAAAACGCCCCGCCTTGGCTTTTTGCCAAGGCGGGGCGCTTCTACAAAGCTCTGCGTGCCTGACGGCCTCCCCGCTCCAAATTTAATTGTAAAATCCGTTGCGAAATTTTGCGCCTTCCGCTATAATTTACAGTTAGATAGATATGCGTTTCGGCGCGCCGAAACAACACGGCTGAAAAATAGCTTTTCATTTCCGGAGGGACCTCATGAAACTTTTAATCAAAAACGGGCGGGTGGTCCACCCTGTGACCTCCGCCGTCATACTTCAGGATATCCTGATTGAGGACGGAAAGATCGTCCTGATTGAGCGCGGCCTGGAGGCAGAGGCTGACCAGGTCATCGACGCCTCCGGTCTGGCCGTCTCCCCTGGCCTGGTGGATATGCATGTCCACCTCCGGGACCCCGGCCTCACCTATAAGGAGGATATCATCACCGGCTCCAACGCGGCCGCCCGTGGCGGCATCACCGCCATGGCCTGCATGGCCAACACCAGCCCCACAGTGGACTGCCCCGAGCAGGTCCAGTATGTGCTGGACCGGGCCAACCAGGGCTCCGGGGTCCAGATCTTCCCCATCGCCGCCCTGTCCAAAGGGCTCCGCGGGGAGGAGCCCACCGATGCCGACGCGCTGAAAAAGGCGGGAGCCATAGCTCTGTCGGATGACGGGAACAATGTGGACAACGCAAATCTCATGCGGGATGTATTGATCCAAGCCGGTCAGTTGGACATTCCGGTCCTGTGCCACTGCGAGGACACCTCCATGGTGGAGGGGCGGGCGGTGAATGAGGGCAGCGTATCCCGACAGCTTTGGCTGGAGGGACGGCCCGCCATCGCCGAGGAACTGGTGGTCATGCGGGACGCCATGCTGGCCGAGGAGACCGGGGCCCACGTCCATATCTGCCATGTGTCCACCGCCCGCAGCGTGGAGATCATCCGAAAGATGAAAAAGAAGGGCATCCACATCACCTGTGAGACCTGCCCCCAATACTTCACCCTCACCGAGGACGAGGTGCTGGTCCAGGGTTCCCTGGCAAGGGTCAACCCGCCCCTGCGCACCGCCCAGGATGTCAAGGGCATCATCGCCGGCCTGAAGGACGGCACCATAGACGCCATCGCCACTGACCACGCCCCCCACTCCGCCGAGGAGAAGGCCCGCCCCCTTGTCCGGGCGCCCAGCGGCATGATCGGGCTGGAGACCAGTCTGGCCATCACGCTGACCCAGTTGTACCACACGGGCAAAATGGAGCTGCCTGAGATCATCCGCCGGATGAGCACCAACCCCTCTGACATCCTCCACCTGCCAAAAGGTCGGATGTCCCTTGGGGTGGACGGGGACCTAACCATCTTCGACCCCAATGAGGAGTGGACCGTTGACCCGGAGCGGTTCGCTTCCAAGGCCCGGAATACCCCCTTCGGCGGCTGGAAGGTCAAGGGCCGGGTGAAATATACCATTGTCAAGGGCCGGGTCATCTACCGCCAGGCCTGAGACATCACATAAACAGAGGAGGAAGGACGCTATGTCTTTTGACGTATTACAGGATAAGATACGCGCCATGAAAAACCCCACCGTAGCCGGGCTGGACGCCCGGATTGAGTATGTTCCCGAACACATCCGCCGGGCCGCTTTTGAGGAGCACGGCGTGGGGCTGAAGGGGGCCGCCGAGGCCATCTACCAGTTCAACGCGGGCCTGATCGACGCCCTGTGCGACGTCGTTCCGGCGGTGAAGCCCCAGTCTGCCTACTACGAGAATCTGGGCTGGCAGGGCATGGAGATGCTGGAGCGGACCATCCGCTACGCCAAGAGCAAGGGACTGTTCGTCATCGCTGACATCAAGCGGGGGGACATCGGCTCCACCGCCGCCGCCTACGCCGAGGGCTGGCTGTCCGGGGCCAGCATCGAGGGCCAGCAGTTCAAGTCCTTTGACGCCGACTGCGTCACCCTGAACGGATATATGGGCTCTGACTCCATCAATCCCTTCCTGAAGGCCGCCAAGGAGGAGGACAAGTGTGTTTTTGTCCTGGTCAAGACCTCCAACCCCGGCTCCGGCGAGCTTCAGGACATCGTGGCCGGGGACCGGCTGGTCTACCAGGTAATGGGCGACCTCAACGAGCGCATCGCCGCCGGCACCGAGGGCAAATACGGCTATACGATGGCTGGGGCCGTCACCGGAGCCACCTACCCCTCTGACATCCGGGCCCTGCGGAAGCGGCTGGAGCATACCTTCTTCCTGGTCCCCGGTTACGGCGCTCAGGGGGGCACCGCTGACGACGTGCGGTACGCCTTTGACAAATATGGCCACGGGGCCATTGTCAACTCCTCCCGTGGCATTATGTGTGCCTGGCAAAAGACTGGTGGGGACGGCCATGATTTTCAGGAGGCCGCCAGAAACGCCGCCATCGCCATGCGGGATGATATCAAGCAGTTTGTGACCATCGTTTAACGGGAGAGACGGAGGACCCCGCCCCGGTGCGGGAACAAGGAGGCGGTATCATGGCAAATTGTGTCCTATGCGGCCAGAAGCTGGGTATGTTCGACAAGGTAAAGATAGACTTTCATAACACCAAGCAGTCTGTGTGCTCGGACTGTGCCAATCGGCTGGACAATACCGTGGGGCCGGAACGGGCGGAGCTGTTCCGCCAAATTTTGGATTCCCCCTATTTGGAAAACGGGGAGGACATCCGCGCCGACATCAACACTGGCAAGCCCTGCCCTGCCTGCGGCGCCATCCTCCACCGGAAACTGCGGAATTTCTCCATCGGCTCCGACGGGTACGGCGGGCTCTCCTCTTTGGGTCTGCCCAGCTATGAGGTGGACCTGTACGCCTGCCCCCAGTGCGGCAAGGTGGAGCTGTACACCGCCGCCCCTGGCGCCTGGGCCGCGCTGACCGACCAGCCGGAAGCGGAGCAGGTCACCTGTCCCGACTGCGGGACCCGCCACAGCCCCCTGATCGGCTGTCCCAGCTGCGCTGTGCGCCAGGCTGGATTGGGCCGGACTTTCCCCCAGGAGGAGAAGCAGTCTACCAGCAAGAGGTCCAAAAAGGTCCCCTGGGAGAAGTGACTATCCCTTTTCCCGGTTCAACACAGTATAGAAAGCAGAGATGTCTATGAAAGTAGAACGAGAATGTAAGATTGTGTCCAAGGAGCAGGTGGGTGATGCCGTCTATATGACACTGGAGGTGGGAGACATGATCCGCGCCTCCTTCCGGGCCCCCGGTCAGTTCGTCCATATCCGGTGTGGGGAGGGGCTGCTGCTGCGGCGGCCCATCTCGGTGTGCTCCTGTATGGAGGACGAGCCCGACGACCTGTTGTCCATCGTCTTTGAGGTCCGGGGAGAGGGGACCCGGTGGCTGGCCGGCCGGGAGCTGGGGGACAGTCTGGATGTGCTGGGTCTGGCGGGCAACGGCTTTGATCTGAAGCCGGAGGGCCGCTACCTCCTGGTGGGTGGCGGCATCGGCATCCCGCCTATGCTGGGCTGCGCCCAGTACACCGGGGGAAGGGCCACCGCCATCCTGGGAGGCCGCTCCCGGGACAAGATCATTTTAGAGGATTTCTTCCGGGAGGACTGCGCCAAGGTTCTGTGCGCCACTGATGACGGCTCTCTGGGACATCACGGCTTTGTGGATGCCCTGGTCCGCCGGGAGCTGTCTGAGGACAGGGGCTATGACGGAGTGCTGGCCTGCGGCCCCAAGCCCATGCTGCGGAACGTGGCGAAGGTAGCGGAGGAGTTTGGCATCCCCTGCCAGGTGTCTATGGAGGAGCGGATGGGCTGCGGCGTGGGGGCCTGTCTGGTGTGCGCCTGCGACATGGCCGACGGCAGCCGGAAGCATGTATGCAAGGACGGCCCGGTATTTGATTCCAGGGAGGTAGACTGGGATGCCTGATGTGAATTTGTCCGTCACGCTGGCGGGGATGACCATGAAAAATCCGGTGGTGGTGGCCTCTGGTACCTTTGGATTCGGCCGGGAGTACAGCCAGTTTTTTGACCTGTCGGAGCTGGGAGGCATCTGTGCCAAGGGCCTGACTCTGCTCCCACGGGAGGGCAATCCCGCTCCTCGCATCGCGGAAACCCCTATGGGTATCCTCAACTCCGTGGGCCTGCAAAATCCCGGCGTTGACGCCTTTATCACTGAGGAGCTGCCCTTCCTGCGGCAGTACGACACAAAGGTGATCGCCAACATCTCGGGCAACACCCCGGAGGAATACGGCATTATGTGCGAAAAGCTGGCTGGGGCCGGAGTGGACATGATAGAGGTGAACATCTCCTGCCCCAACGTGAAGGCTGGAGGGCTGGCCTACGGCACCCGGCCGGAGCTGGCCGCTGAGGTCACCCATGTGGCCAAGGCCCACGCGGGGCAGGTCCCTGTGATGGTCAAGCTGTCCCCCAATGTCACCGACATCACCGAGATCGCCAGGGCAGTGGAGGGCGCCGGGGCGGACGCCATTTCCCTCATCAACACCATCCGGGGGATGCGGATCGACGTGAACACCCGCCGCCCCATTTTAAAGATGAATACCGGCGGCCTGTCCGGCCCCGCTGTGCTGCCCGTGGCGGTGCGGATGGTGTGGGAGGTGGCCCAGGCTGTCAAGGTGCCCATCTTGGGCATGGGCGGCGTGTCCAAGGGGGAGGACGCGGCCCAGCTGATGCTGGCGGGGGCCAGTGCTGTGGCGGTGGGCACCGCCCTGTTTGCCGATCCCTATACCCCCTTAAAGGTCCGGGACGGGCTGGCCGTCCTCGCCGCCGGGCAGGGCCTTGCGGCGGTCCGGGAGCTGACGGGAAAGGTCCTCCCCTGGTAAGTCGGCCGGGTTGATCTCCTGGAAACCTGCATATACTATCCCATCTCTGTGAAGATGGGAGGATGAGCCTGTGCTCCATCTGGTCATTGAGCGCACCCTGCCCACAGTCATCTCCCTGTGTGAGTTGATGGGCATTTTCGTGGTGGCCGTGTCCGCCCTGGGGGGCTTTTTCCAGTACTGCCGGGGACTGATCACCCACCGGGCGGTCAACATCAAGGCCGACCTGGCCAATGGGTTGGCTACCAGCTTGGAGTTCAAGATGGCCGCCGAGATCCTCAAAACCGTGCTGGTCCGGGACCTGAACGAGCTTCTGGTGCTGGGGGCGGTCATCCTGCTCCGGGCCCTGCTGTCCCTGCTCATCCATTTTGAAATGAGAGGCGGGGGGTGAATGCACCCCCCCGCCGTACATAAAGGAATGTAGCCTATGACCACCATCTATCTCATCCGCCACGCCGAGGCCGAGGGCAACCTCCACCGGCGCATCCACGGCTGGTATGACGCCTTGATTACAGAAAATGGCTTTGCCCAGATCAAGGCTCTGGAGGATCGCTTTCGGAATATCCACATCGACGCGGTCTGGTCCAGCGACCTGTACCGCACATGTACCACCGCCCGGGCCATCTATGTGCCCAAGGGTCTGCCCCTCCACACTGACCCCCAGCTCCGGGAAATCAATCTGGGGGACTGGGAGGACCAGACTTGGGGGCAGGTGCGGCACTTTGATCCGGCGGGGATGGCGGCCTTCAACCGTAGCGACCCTGCCTGGCGGGCCCCTGGCGGCGAGAGTCTGGCCGAGGCGGGGGATCGGCTGGAGCGGGCCTTGACCTCCCTGGCACGGCAGCACCCCGGCCAGACCGTCGCCGTATTCAGCCATGGCACGGCTATCCGCCAATTTCTCGCCAATGTGAAAGGCATCTCCCCAGAGGACTGGCACACCCTCAGCCACAGCGAGAACACCGCCGTCAACTGCCTTACCTTTGATGGAGAGCGGTTCCAGGTAGTCTTTGACAGCGACGCCTCCCATCTGCCGCCGGAGCTGGCCACCCTGGGTAAGCAAGCCTGGTGGCGGAAGGACAAGCAGAAGGCGGAGGACGTGAACCTGTGGTTCCGCCCCATCCGGTGGGATACCGAGCGGGAGCTGTATCTGGGCGCTCGGCGGGATGCCTGGGAGTCCACCCACGGTCTGGAGATCCCCTTTGATGGCGCGGGCTTCCTCCGGGACGCCCAAAAGCACCTGGACCAGTCCCCCTGGGGGGTGACGGTGGCCATGGCCGGGGAGGAGCCGGTCGGCCTGCTCCAGTTGGACCAGGAGCGGTACAGTACCGACAACGCCGGGTACATCCCCTTCTGCTACATGAACCCTCAGCGGAGGGAGCAAAACTTAGGCGTCCAGTTGGTGGGGCAGGCCGTTTCCTACTTCCGCCCCCTGGGACGGGACAGGCTCCGGCTGCGCTGTGCCCCCTACAACGACCGGGCCCAGCATTTTTACCGCAAGCACGGCTTTGTCAAAATCGGGGAGGAAACGGGGAGCCGGGTCCCCCTGGACATCATGGAGAAGTACATCGGCTACCAGCGGTAGGGCCCCCCTCACCCCAGCATCTGGCGGATCAGCTCCTGCCGGAGGCCCAGTCCGAAGGCGTAGTAGCCCCCCTGGAGGTAGCTGCCAAAGTCGGCCAGCTTGGCGAAATAGTCCTCGTACGCCGGGAGCCCCACCGCCGCCTCGATCTGCCGGGCCGCCTGCTCATACTCCCGTTTGGCGGCCTGATAGGAGGGCACCGTGTCCAGAAAGCGCTCCACCGCCTCGGGCACTTCCCCGTTGAGCCAAAAGAGCTGGGCTAAAAGTTGTTGCATTTCTAATTCACCCCACATATAATATATTCGCTTTCAGCGCATATTCATTATATATGCGCAATAAGCGTATGTCAAGAGGATTAGAGAACAGTTATGGAATTTTTTGAACGAATCCGACTGCTCAGAAAAGAAAAGAAAATGACCCAGAAAGAGGTGGCCGCTGCTCTGCATATTGGGTATCGGGCCTATCAATGCTATGAACTGAATCAGCGCTTTCCTGACTTCCACGGCCTGATCGCCATCGCTGACTTCTTCGATGTCAGTCTGGACTATCTGGTGGGCCGCTCGGATGTCCGGGAGCGCCGGTGACCCCCTCCCCCGCACCATAAAATAACGCCGGGACCGTCTGTGGATGGTCCCGGCGCTGTTTTATCCTTCGATGGTCAGCCCCGGCTTCCCCTGCCGCACCCCCTCCACCAACAGGAGGGCGGGCGGATGGCCCGGCCCGTGGGACACCAGCTTGAGCCGCTTAGGCTCCAGCCCGCTGGCCCGGAGGGCGCACACCACATCCGTCAGCCGTTCAGGCCGGTGGCACAGGGCAAACCGCCCCCCATTCCGCACCAGTCGGGCGGCGGCGGCGCACACTTCCTCCAGGGCACAGTGTTCCTCGCTCCGAGCGGGACCGCCGCTCCCTCCACTGCCCAGGGAAAAATAGGGTGGGTTGGACACCACCAGGTCAAAGACCCCGGCAGGCAGAGGGACGGACCGCAGGTCAGCGGGCAGGATCTCCCCCGCCAGACCGTTGCGCTCCAGATTGTTCCGGGCGGTTCGGGCGGACAGGGGGTCCAGCTCCACCCCGGTAAGGGACAGGCCCTCCGCCCTCCGGGCCAGCAGCAAAAGCAGGACGCCGCTCCCCGTTCCCAGGTCACACACCCGCCACCGGGGCCGCACAGTAGCGAACTCCCCCAGGGCAAGGGCGTCGCCCCCCAGTGGAAATACCCCTTCCGGCCAGGAAAGGTTGTAAGGGCCAAGCTGTTCCGTCTTCATGGGCTTTCTCCCGCCTCTCTCAAACAGATAAGAAAAGAATACCACAAAAGAGAGAACTATGGTATAATACGGAGGAATCTTTTGACGCTGACAGAGGAGGCGAAGGGCATATGGCCGGAACCTTATATCTGGTCCCCACCCCCATTGGCAATCTAGGGGATATCTCCCAGCGGATGGCGGACACTCTGGCTCAAGCGGACTTCATCGCCGCCGAAGACACACGGGTATCCATCAAACTGCTCAATCACCTGGGGCTGAAAAAGCCCATGGTGTCCTATCACCGCCACAATACCGACAGCGGCGGCCGGGCGGTGCTGGACCGGCTGCTGGCTGGAGAGAATTGCGCCCTGGTCACCGACGCAGGGATGCCCGCCATCTCCGACCCCGGCGAGGAGCTGGTGGCCCAGTGCGCCGCCCTGGGGATCCCGGTGTGTCCCATCCCTGGTCCCTGTGCCCTGGTAGCCGCTCTGGCGGCCTCCGGCCAGCCCACAGGCCGCTTCACCTTTGAGGGCTTTCTGCCCATGAACAAGAAAAACCGCCGCTCCCACCTGGACTCCCTTCGGGGGGAGGAACGGACCATGGTGTTCTATGAGGCCCCCCACAAGCTGGCTGCCACCCTCCGGGACCTGGCGGACACCTTTGGAGCGGACCGCCCCATCTCCCTATGCCGGGAGCTCACCAAGCTCCATGAGGAGATCCGCCGCGCCACCCTGGGGGAAGCGGCCGACTACTATCGGGACAACACCCCCAAGGGGGAGTTCGTGCTGGTGGTCCGGGGCTCAGAGCCGACGGAGGAGGGCGAGGTCACCCTGGAGGACGGGCTGCTGCTGGTGGACCGCCTGCGGGGAGAGGGACTATCCCTCCGGGACGCTGTCCGCCAGGCGGCCAAAGAGCTGGGCCTGCCCCGGAAGCAGCTCTATGACCGGGCCGTGGACCGATGAAAAACAAACAGGCAGTCATCCGTTTGGATGACTGCCTGTTTTTGTCTTCACTCCAGGTCGGACTGGCTCAACAGCTGAAGGCCCGCGGCACATTTGCGGCAGACATTTTTCCCCCGGAACGAAAAAATGTCCTTCTCACTATCACAAAAGACGCAGGAAACCTGATACTTTCTCAAAACGATGCTGGGCCCGTCCATATAGATCTCCAGCGGATCTTTCTCCTCGATCCCCAAAGTACGGCGCAGCTCGATGGGCAGTACGACCCGGCCCAGTTCGTCCACTTTCCTCACGATACCGGTGGATTTCATCGCTCTCTTCCTTTCTATATATTTCTCCGGCCCACGGGGAGGGGGCCGGCGGATTGTTTGAAATCATTGTATTGGTTAAAGTTTACTTTGTCAATGTTTTCCTGTCGAAAAAGGGCGAAAAGGAAAAATTTACCTGATATTTTCCTAATTTTTGTCCCATATTTATCCAATTCTCAAAAGGCAGGCATACCGGCCGGGGCCCGCCCGTATAAATGGGGACAAGAGGGGGTGGGCAGTATGACGATGACGGTAATCTGGACAGGGATGGTGGTCATCTCTGTGCTGTGCGGTCTGGCCACCGGCCGAGGGCCGGAGGTGGCCGCCGCCGCGGTGGAGGGCACCTCGGCAGCGGTGGAGCTGTGCCTCTCCATCGCCGGGATGATGTGCCTGTGGACCGGAGTGATGGAGGTCATGCGCCGGTCCGGTCTGGCCGATCGGCTGTCCCGCCTGCTGGGTCCGGTGCTCCGACGGCTCTTTCCCCAGATGGCCCGGGATCGGGCGGTGATGGACAGCATCTCCGCCAATGTTTCGGCCAACCTTCTGGGACTGGGAAATGCCGCCACTCCCCTGGGACTGGAGGCCGCACGGGGCATGGCCAAAAAGAGCCCCGGCGTGGCCTCGGACAGTTTGTGTATGCTGGTGGTGTGCAATACCGCCTCCATCCAGCTCATCCCCACCACAGTGGCCACCGTGCGGGCGGCGGAGGGGTGCGCCTCTCCCTTTGACATTCTTCCAGCGGTGTGGCTGGCTTCCGCCCTGTCTGTGAGTGTGGGGATTCTGATGTGCAAAATCTTGGCAAAGCTCTGGCCAGAGTGAGTTTGGCTTATTCTGGCCGCCGCCTGTTTTTTCCCCTTGAACTCTATTCAAATCTGTTTCCGTCAGGGAGGTCTTCCGGACTGTGCAGCTCTTTTTCAACATGATCGTCCCCTTTACCATCTGTGGGGTGGCCCTCTATGGGGCCTTTCATCGGGTGGATGTGTACTCCTCCCTGGTCCAGGGGGCGGGGGAGGGCCTGTCTACTCTGGTCCGCATCGTCCCCTCTCTGGTGGGGCTGATGACGGCGGTCTATATGCTCCGAGCCTCCGGCGCCCTGGAGCTGGCCGCCCTGGCTCTGGCCCCTCTGCTGGAGCGGGTGGGACTGGACCCGGAGCTGCTGCCCCTGATGCTGGTCCGGCCCATCAGCGGCTCCGCCGCCCTGGGTGTAGGCGCGGAGCTCATTTCCACCTACGGTCCCGACTCCCAGCTGGGCCGGACGGCGGCGGTAATGCTGGGCTCTACAGAAACCACCTTCTACACCATCGCCGTCTATTTCGGGGCCGTTGGCATCACCCGTACCCGGTACGCTGTCCCGGCGGCCCTTTGCGCCGATCTCACCGGCTTTCTGGCCGCCTCCTGGGCTGTGGGCCTGCTGTTTGGAGGATAAGAAAGAGGATGCGGGAACCGTCCCGCATCCTCTTTTTGCTATGTATCGTCCTCTTCGGTCAGCTGCTGTGGGTCCGGAGGCACCAGGGGCTCATCGTGCTCCAGGGGGTCAAAGTAATCCTGATCCTGGATGACAGGCTTGCGGTGCCGGGCGATGGCGACGATAGTGGCATAGAGCACAATGGCCACCAATCCGCCGGAGAAGCCGTTGTTGTACAAGTTCATCCCCGCCACTGGGGAGCCGGTATACAGCACCACCGAGGAGTGGATAAAGCCGGCCAGCACCCCATAGGGCCAGCCGAAGTACCCGGACACCGGGGCCAAGGTGGTGCAGAACAGGCAGGCCAGTTGGACCGCCGGGTCATTGAGAGACCAGTGCATCACAAGGCTGCCCAAAAAGACCCCTCCCATCACTGGGATGATATTGAAGGCATGTTTACCAAAGGCGGAGAAACCCATGATGGTCAGGATGCCGCCGATGGTCGGACCGTTGAGTTCGCCCCCTCCGGCCAGAATAAAGGTCATCCCGATCAGGCCGTTGACTCCCGTGTTGATAAGCACCGGGGCGGCGCCGAACATACGAAGATAATCGCTGGGGGCACGGCCGCTTGTCTGGAGCAGACGACGGTATCCCGCCCACGCCGCCCACACCGGCCTTTTGCAGAAAAACAGCCCGGCCAGAATCAGCAGCAGGCACAGGGCGGCCAGCATGGGGGCGAAAATATGGTCATAGCCAGTCGCCCACCGATAGTAGGTGGTGGGATCGGCCCCCATGGAGCTCATGAGGGGAACCAGGATAAAGGCCACCAGCCCACAGGCAAAGCCGATGTTGTACAGGTTCATACCATTTTGCACCTTGTAGGTATAGGCCGAAAGCGGCGGCATAATGAAGCCAATGAGCACTCCTACCAGCACCCCGGAGGCGGGGGTCCCCCAGCCGTTGTCCAGGGCGATGTAGCTGACCACTGGGGCTAGAGCGGTAGCCATCAAGCCAGTGGCGGCGTATTTGCCGAAGGGCTCCTTCCGGCTCTTGGCATACAGCCAGCTGCCCAGCAGGATAGGCCAGATGTTCACCGGGTTTTTGCCGAACAAGGAAAAGCCGGACATCAGGCCGATGACCACCAGGCTCATTCCGTTCAGGGGCTCCCGTGAGGCCCGGAGGACCAGAATGGAAATGGCGGTCACCAAGGCGGAGTTGACCAGGGCCGGCCCCGGCCCGGACACTAGGATATAGTCGGTGATCAGGGCGTCCTCCGTGAGGACGATACGGGCCAGACCGGACAGCACATCCCTGGGACCGGCCCACACCAGACCAGTAAAAAACAGGATAGCGGTGTAGATCCATAGACAGGGGTACATCTTTTCATAGCGCCAGTGGTGATGTTCCAATGGACAGGCCTCCTTTCTTTCCGGGGGAGGGTCAGTTCAGGGAGCGGAAATAGGCTCGGGTCTGATCGGCGTTGCGTCCAATCTCGTCCGCCAGGGCCTCCAGGGAGGGAAACCGGCGCTCTCCCCGCAGGCGCTTGAAGAACTCCACCCGGATCTCATGGCCGTACAGGTCCCCATCAAAGTCCAGGATATAGCTCTCCACCGTCACTCGGCCGTCGTTGTCCTCTACCGTGGGCCGGACGCCTACATTTGTCACGCCGTTCCGGCACTGGCCGTCGAACCAGACGCGAGTGGCGTACACCCCAAAGGCCGGGACGATAACCCCTGCCGGCACCCGCAGATTGACCGTGGGAAACCCCAGGGCGGAGCCGCCGATCTTCTTCCCATGGGCCACCCGGTCGGTGAGCGTATGGGGGTGGCCCAGAAACTCCCCAGCCCGCTCCATCTCCCCCTGGGCCACCAGGGTACGGATATAGGTGGAGGAGATGGTGATGCCGTCCTGCTCCACCCTGCCGATGATGTCACACCCCAGGCCGAGCTGGGCGCATTTCTCCCGCAGCCGCTGGGGATTTCCTTTCCCCATATAGCCGAAGTGGAAGTCATGCCCAGCCACCACATGGACCACATTCAGCTCCCGGACCAGATAGTCGGTGATAAAATCCTGCCAGTCCATCCGCTGCATGGCGTCAAAGGAGGCCACTATCACCTCCTGGATGCCGTAGTACCGGCGCATGAGCCAGATCCGATCTTCCACACTGCTCAACAGCGGGACCATCTGTCCAGTGATGACGGCGGTAGGGCTTCGGTCGAACGTAAATGCGCAGGGAGCGGCCTCCAGCTTGTCGGCGGCAGTCCTCACCGCCCGGAGCAGCTCTCCGTGGCCCAGATGAACCCCGTCGAAAAAACCCAGGGCAATCACACGTTTTGGTTTATCTGCCATATCTCTTTTCTCCTCTGCCGCCCGACGGCGTGCGTCCGGGCGCTGTTTCCATAGGGGGCCAGTCAAACCTGGAAAAAACTTTTGATTGTCGTCAGCTTGCCGCTCCCAGCCCGACACAGGGCCAGAAATTCACCATTCTGGCCATACACCCGATATTCTCCGGTCGCTAACCTGGGCATAACCACTGTCATGCCGTTGCGGACTTTCCGCTCTGCCGCTGGGTCTAGGACCAGCTTCTCCCGGTCAGCAAAAAAGGCGTCCACAGGGCGCAGCAGGGCCGCTGGGTCGGCCGCCTCCCCTGCCTGGTCTAAGGTCAGGGCATCCTCCAGGCCGAAGCCGGCAGCCATTGTCCGCCGCAGGGAGGACATACATCCGCCGCAGCCCAGGGCCATCCCGATATCGTGGCACAGGGTCCGGACATAGGTGCCCTTGGAGCACCGCACCCGGATGGTAAACTCGTCGGGGGCGCTCTGCCCTTCCACCATAAGGGAGCGGATGGTCACCGGCCGGGGCGGCCGCTCTACTTCCCTCCCTTTCCGGGCCAACTCGTAGAGCTTTTTTCCATTAATCTTAATGGCGGAATACATGGGAGGCACCTGGAGGATATCTCCCCGAAACTGCCCCAGCACCTCCTCCAGCCGGTCCGGCGTAACGGAAACCGGGTGCCGCTCCTCCACCTGGCCGCTGGTATCCTGGGTATTGGTGATAACTCCAAGTTTTAACCCAGCAATATATTCCTTATCGGACTTATCAGCAAACTCCACCGCCCGTGTGGCCCGGCCGACGAACACCGGGAGCACTCCGGTCGCCATGGGGTCCAGTGTGCCGGCATGGCCCACCCGCTTCTCATGAAGGATACCTCGGAGCTTGGCACACACGTCCATACTCGTCCAGCCCTGTGGCTTATCGATGATAACGATCCCATTAGCCATTCCGCACCTGCTCAATCGCGTCGATGACTGCCTGACGGGCCTGGGCCATAGTACCCTGAATGGTGGCTCCGGCGGCGGCGGCGTGGCCGCCGCCGCCCATCCGGGCGCAGACGGCGCTGGCGTTCAGGTCACCTGGGTCGGTACGAAGAGACAGCTTGCATACCCCCGGCTCCAGCTCCCGCAGGGTCACCCCGGTCTTGACGCCCTCCACTTGGCCCACAAAGGCGGAGATATCTTCGATATCCCGCTCCTGGGCCCCTACCTGGGAGAGCATATCCAGAGTCAGAAAGACCAGCGCCGTTTCTCCTCTATCCCGCAGTTCCATCCCGGCGGCCAGCAGTCCCTCCAGTTTCAGCCGCTTGAAGGACTTTGTCCGGAAATGCCGCCGATTGACAGGATAGGGGTCAAAGCCGCTGTCCATCAGGTCGGCGGCGACACGGTGGGTGGCGGCGGTGGTATTGCTGTAAACAAAGCAGCCGCAGTCTGTGGAAACGGCCACATACAGGGCCTCCCCTATCTCTGGAGAAATCTGGCAGAAATGTTGTACGATCTCATACATCAACTCGCCGCAGGCGGCTTTTTTTTCATCCAGACAGGTCTCATGGGCGAAAAACTCTTGGGACGGGTGGTGGTCGATGGCCAAGTCCACCCGGTCTACATATTTCACAGCATTGTCTGGAAACAGGGAGCGGGCGGCGATATCCACCGAAATCACCGTTTTGGGCTCATAGCCCGACCGGGCCAGCAGTCCCTCCAGATAGGGGGTAAAAAGGGAGGTAGCCTCTGGATTTTCCAGCACATAGGCCTCCTTCCCAACCCGGCGCAGAGCCCGGCACAGGCCGGCGGCACAGCCGATGGTATCCCCGTCGGGACGCAGGTGGGTCAGGATCAAAAAGTTATCGCGGGCCATTAAAAATTCGGCCGCCTGTTTGGCTGTCATCGGTCCTCATCCTCCTGATAGGGGTTGTCCGGGTTGACCGGCTTGACCACCTCAGGGTCCCGGAGCAGCTCCAGGATGTGGGCTCCCTTGACAATGGAGTCGTCCTGGACAAAGGACAGCTCTGGGGTGTAGCGCAGCTGGAGCGCCCGGCCCAGCTCCCGGCGCAGATAGCCGGAGGCGGACCTCAGCCCCTTGAGCACCTGGGCGCAGTCCCCCTTGTCCAGTACGGAGATATAGACCTTGGCGTACCGCAGATCCGGTGTGGTCTCCACCGCCGTCACCGAGATCATGCCGGTAACCCGTGGATCTTTTACATTGGGGATCAGAGAAGCCAGCTCCCGCTGGATCTCCTCATTGATCCGGCCGATTCGATTGCTTGCCATAAATGTTTCCTCCTTTTGGGGATGTCTTCGGGCAGAGGTTCACCGCTCCTCGTCCTGAAAGCCCAGCAGATAGTCGGCGGACACCTGGTAGTGCTCGCAGATCAGAGCAAATTTTTCAAGGGTCGTACTTCTCTTCCCGGTTTCCATATCACTAATCTGTGTAATAGTCACATCTAATATAGCAGCCAAATCTCCTTGGTTTTCATTGGCCCGCTTTCGAAGTATCCGCAGACGTTCCCCGAATTGATTTTTATTGAACACAAAATTCCCCCTTGACTTTTAGCTAAAAGCTGATATACTAAAGATGATTAAGCTTATAGCTAAATTTACGTGAGGTGAATAGGATGACTATGCTCTTTGAACTCTTGTACCATTACTGGTGTGTCCCGTACGACCCGGAGCGTTTCCCGGAATACCTACGCAAAGATCCGGTCCACGCCTATGGGCAGTACGCCTTTGAGGAGGGCTTTAAGCTGGGGGCCCAGCTGACCTGCCTCTCCCTTCACGATCCGCATATGCAGACGCTGGAATAAGCGGCACAGGGCGGGCACTTTGTGCCCGCCCTGTGCCGTATTTATTATACAATGATTTTTTGAATATTAAAAGAGAAATTTTCAGGCCGGGGCCGCCTTCGGCGGCCTTTTCCCTTAAACCTCGATCTGTTCCATAACGAAGGCCTCGATAATGTCGCCCTCTTTGATATCCTGGAACCTCTCAAAGGTGATGCCGCATTTCCCCACGGGATGTCCCATCCCGCGGGGACCCCTTTGATTTGAAATGCTCGGGCGGAATAAATCCGCCCTCCGCAAATCTCAGCCTTTGGCTTCGATTTTACGCGCCAAAGGGCGCGCCCCGCTACGCGGGGTACTCATGCGCCATCAGCGCTCCACTTCCTCCATCAGGAAGGCCTCAATGACGTCGCCTTCCTTGATGTCCTGGAACTTCTCGAAGGTAATGCCGCATTCGTAGCCGGCGGCCACCTCCTTGACGCTGTCCTTGAATCGCTGGAGGGAGGCAATAGCGCCATCGTAGATCACGATGTTGTCCCGGAGCAGGCGCATCTGAGCGTTGCGCTGCATCTTTCCGTCCAACACATAGCAGCCGGCCACCATGCCCACGCCGGTGATACGGAACACGTTGCGGACTTCGGCCCGGCCCAGCTCCACTTCCTTGAACTTGGGCGCCAGCATCCCCTTCATGGCCGCCTCGATCTCGTTGATGGCGTCGTAGATGACCCGGTACATCCGCATATCCACATGATTGCGGGCGGCGTTCTCCTTGGCGTTGGCGTCCGGGCGGACATTAAAGCCTACGATGATGGCCCCGGAGGTGGTGGCCAGCATCACGTCGCTCTCGCTGATAGCGCCTACGGCGCAGTGGATGACCCGGACCCGGACCTCCTCGTTGGACAGCTTCTCCAAGCTGGCCTTCACCGCCTCGGCAGAGCCCTGGACGTCGGCCTTGACAATGACGTTTAGATTCTTCATCTCTCCGGCCTGAATCTGGCTGAACAGATCTTCCAGAGATACCTTGCCTACAGGGGAGGAGGCCGCGTTCTTCTGTTCGTGCTTGCGCTGCTCCACCAGTTCACGGGCCATGCGCTCGTCGGCCACGGCGTGGAAGTCGTCGCCAGCGCCGGGCACCTCGCCCATGCCGATGATCTCCACAGGGACGGAGGGACCGGCCTCGGTCAGCTTCCGACCCTTAGCGTCGGTCATGGCGCGGACACGGCCTACGGCGGTTCCGGCGATGATCACGTCGCCCTGCTTCAGGGTCCCGTTCTGGACTAGCAGGGTGGCGATGGGGCCGCGGCCCTTGTCCAGCCGGGCCTCAATGACCGCGCCGTGAGCGGAACGGTTGGGGTTGGCCTTCAGCTCCCGCATCTCGGCGGTGAGGACCACCATGTCCAGCAGGTTGTCAATGCCCATGCCTGTCTTGGCGGAGATGGGACAGACAATCGTTTCGCCGCCCCACTCTTCGGGCACCAACTCATACTCGGTGAGCTGCTGCATGATGCGGTCGGGGTTGGCGGTTGGCTTATCCATCTTGTTAATGGCCACAATAATAGGGATCTCGGCGGCCTTGGCGTGGTTGATGGACTCCACGGTCTGGGGCATAATGCCGTCATCAGCGGCTACCACCAGGATGGCCACGTCAGTAATCATGGCGCCACGGGCCCGCATGGCCGTAAATGCCTCGTGGCCGGGGGTATCCAGGAAGGTGACCGGGCTGCCCTTTACCTCCACCTGGTAGGCGCCGATGTGCTGGGTGATGCCGCCCGCCTCGCCGGACACCACGTTGGCGTTGCGGATGTAGTCCAGCAGGGAGGTCTTGCCGTGGTCCACGTGGCCCATGACCACCACCACGGGGGCACGGGGCTCCAGATCCTCGGCCTTGTCCTCGGCGGTGTCGATGAGCTTCTCCTCGATGGTGACGATGACCTCCTTCTCCACCTTGCAGCCCATCTCCTCGGCGATGATGGCGGCGGTGTCGAAGTCGATGATCTCGCTGAGAGAGGCCATCACACCGTTTTTCATCAGGCACTTGACCACCTCGGCGCCCGTTTTCTTCATCCGGGAAGCCAGCTCGCCCACGGCGATCTCGTCGGGGATCAGGACCTTGACCGGAGCCTTCTTGGCGATCTCAAGCTGGAGGCGGCGCATCCGGTCCTGCTCCTCCTGCTTGCGCTTGTTGCCGAAGGAGCCCGCCTGCTTACCGCCCCGCTGGCGCTGGGCGTTGCGGCCCTGGAACTTCTGCTTTCCACCCCGGTCCTGCTGCTTCTGATCCGTAAAGGACTCCAGGCGCTCGTCGTACTTATCCAGGTTGACGGTGCCACTGCCCCTGGTATCCACCACCTTCTTCTCCCTGGTGGTGGGGCGGGGCGCCGACTGCTGCTGCTTGGCCTGATGCTGCTGAGTCTGGGACTGGGGCTGGGGCTGACGGCCCTGCTGAGGCTGGGCGGCCTGCTGGCCCTTCTGCTCGGCTTTGGGCTGCTCCCTGACCTCTGCCTTAGGGGCGGAGGGAGCGGGCTTTTTGGCATCGGGGTCATGGTAGATATCAGCATAGACCGATTCAATGGAGTCAATCTGGTTATTTTGAGTCAGATACTCAAAGACGATGGACAGCTCCTCGTCGGTCAAGGGCTGCATATGGTTCTTAGGCGGGTGTCCATACTGGGTCAAGATGTCCATGACCGCCTTGGAGGGCAGGTCCTTGCCTCCCTTTTTAAAATCCTTTGCTACTTTATGGAGCGGATATTTTATCATCATAGATAGAAGCCACCTCGTTTCTTAGCTATCATGCCGGAGCTTACCAGACAGGCGCCGGCCGCCGGGGCCTGTCTTGCGGGTACGGTCAGTCCGGCGGCCGCCGGTCTTGGCCAAACGGGGCCCGCTCCCCTCTTGGGGAGCCTTGGGTCCAGCTTTTTTCCTGGCGGGGGCAGGGGGGGCCTCCTCCCTCTTGGGAGGCGGGGCCCAGGGCTTTCGTTTGCCCTCCCGCAGGTTTTTCTCGTGCTGCCGCTTCTCCCGCTGACGCTGGAGGGCCCGGTCGGCCTTCTCCCGGATCTGCTGGGCGGCGGGGCCGTATTTTTCCGGATCGCGGGCGGCCAGCTTCTCCAGGATGGAGGCGGCAAAGCCCGAATCTGCCAGGGCGACCATGGCACAGGACGAGCGGCCCAGCGCCAGCCCCAGTTCCGCTTTGGAAAAGGGGAGGGCCAGCCAGAGCACGTTGCCCGCCTGGCCGAAATGGGCGGCCCTTCGGCAGGTGTTAGGGGCGGCGTCAGCGGCCAGCAGCACCAGCTTGGCCTGCCGGGCCCGGCACAGGGCCCCCACCGGCTCCTCACCGACCTCCAGCCTGCCGGCCTTTTTGGCCAAGCCCAGCAGGTGGAGGATGGGATCATTAGCCATCCGCCGGCACCTCCTTCATCTGCTCCTCCAGCCCAGACCAGACCTCATCGGGTATCTGGGCGGAGAAAGCCCGCTCCAGTGCTCTGGCCTTTCTGGCCTTTTTCAGACAGTCTGGATTGGGGCACAGATAGGCTCCCCTACCGGGCAGCTTGCCCTTAAAGTCCAGGGACACCTTTCCCTCAGGGGAACGGACCACCCGGATCAGCTCCATTTTTGGTTTCATTTCCCGGCAGCCAAGACATTGGCGCATAGGAATCTTCTTGGGCACGGTCCGCACCACCCTTTTGGTCAGAGTTGAGAGCAGCGAGCTTAGATAGGAGATATCTTCACTCTCCACTCGATTCAAATTAGGCTTCTTCCGGAGCCTCAGCGTTATGGTTCTCAGTGATCTCCCCCGCAGGCAGGTCCTCCTCAAGAGCCTCAATGGGCTCCAGGGGGGCGGAGGCGGGCTTGATGTCGATCTTATATCCAGTCAGCTTGGCGGCCAGGCGGGCGTTCTGCCCCTCCTTGCCGATGGCCAGGGAGAGCTGGTCGTCGGGCACCACCACCCGGCAGCTCTTGCCGTCGGGCAGCTCCTCCACCGAGAGAACGTCGGCGGGGGACAGGGCGGCGGCGATATACTCCGCCGGGTCCTCAGACCACTTGATAATGTCCATCTTCTCGCCCTTCAGCTCATCCACAATGGTGTTGACCCGCTGGCCCCGGGGGCCGACGCAGGCGCCGATGGGGTCCACGTTGGGGTCGGCAGACCAGACGGCCAGCTTGGTGCGGGAGCCGGCCTCCCGTGCCACAGACTTGACCTCCACGGTGCCGTCATAGATCTCAGGCACCTCCAGCTCGAACAGCCGCTTGACCAGTCCAGGGTGGGTCCGTGAGATGAGGACCTGGGGACCCTTGCTGTTGGGACGGACCTCCACGACATAGACCTTCAGCCGCTGGCCCTCCACATACCGCTCGCCCTTCACCTGCTCATTGGCGCCCAGATAGGCGTCGGTGAACTCAGAGCCGGAGTGGATGCGCAGGGACACGGCACCGTTCCGGGGATCGATACGGGTAACCACACCGGTAACCAGCTCCTGCTCCTTGGAGCAGAACTCGTCATAGATCATCCCCTGCTCCGCCTCACGGATGCCCTGGATAATGACTTGGCGGGCGGTCTGTGCGGCTACCCGGCCGAAGTTCCGGGGCTTGATCTCCATGCGGACCACATCGCCCAGTTGGGCCTGGGGCAGGGCGTTTCGTGCCTCGTCCAGGCTGATCTCCGTGGCGGGGTCGTCCACCACCTCCACCACTTCCTTCTTCAAAAACAGGCGGACAGTGGCGGTCTCCTCATTGGCCTCGATGACCAGATTTTCCCCCATCCCCTCGTGGTCCTTCTTATAGGCGGACAGAAGGGCCTGGGTAATCTTCTCCATCATATAGCCGGGCTTGATGCCCTTCTCCTGCTCGATCTGGGCGATGGCGGCAAAGAACTCCTTGCCGTCCAGCTCATTGCTGTTGACTTTTTTGGTTGCTCTCTTAGCCACGATAGTTTCCTCCTAAAACAGCGGAAGCGCCGCCGTTCATTGTATAGCTTTTGCGCAGCGGGCCGCCCCAATGGCGGTCGTGTCCGTCAAAACCGGGGATACAGCCGGACCAGGGCGATCTCCTTCTTTTCAAAGTCCACCGGGCTGCCGCCCACCTCCAGGGTCACATTTCCGTCCTCAAAGGCACGGAGCAGACCCACATGGTCTTTACGGCCATCTCTGGGGCGGTAGAGCTTTACCTCCACCTCGGCCCCCAAGAATTGGGCGAAATGATTCGGCTTTTTCAACACTCGGTCCGCCCCGGCAGAGGACACCTCAAAAGTGTAGCTGCCCTCAATGGGATCGGCCTCGTCCAGCAGGTCGGACAGGGGCCGGGAAACCGCCTCGCAGTCATCGATGGACACGCCGCCCTCCTTATCGATGTAGACGCGGAGGAACCACTCCCCCGCCTCCTTCACATATTCCACATCCCAGAGGGTGCATCCAGCCCCCTCCACCACGGGGAGGGCCAACGCGGCCACGGTATCGGTAACTTTTGCCATAAAGTTCCTCCTATTTTGCCCCTCACTCCCGGAGGTTCGGCCCATTTGGTCAATCAAAAAGAGCGGAGCCTTGACCCCACTCTCACCAATACTACCTTAATAACATCATGACTATACCACAAACCAAGGCGGATTGCAAGAGCTGGAGAAAAGTTTTTTCCAGATCAAGGGCTTTTTCCAGCGCAAAACATAGAAAAAATTGTCAATGAGAACAGTCATTACCGGATTTTTCGGCAGACAAAAGACACATACTACCACCCGGATGGAACTTCCGTTGGACAAACAGGACGGGAGGAAGTTGAGAATGAAACGATATCTAATGGCTCTTGGCCTGGCTGTGACCATGGTGGCCACCCTGGCCTCCTGCGGCAACACGGACGGGAATACCAACAGCGGTACCAATGGCCCTGCCAACGGCTCTGTGTCCGGTTCCGCCCAGACCAGAAACCGGCGTACCACCTATGACCGCAGCAACGCCTATGACTATCTGGAGGACGGCCGCTATTCTGCTGACGCCAATGGGCGAGTATACGGCAGCCGGAACGACAACATGGGCCGAGACCTGACCCAGGGAGCACGGGACCTGATCCGCGGAGCCGGTGACGCCATCGGCGACGTGGGCCGGGGCATCGGCGATGCCGCCCGAGACATCACCGGCGGGACCGCCGGCACCCCCAGCTGGGAGCCTAATCCCGGTAACCGGAGCACGATGAATTATTAAAAAATAGGCAATCTCCAAAAAGGGGTCCGGCAAAACCAGTTTGCCGGACCCCTTCTCATTCTATTCACGCCTTTTTTCAGCCCGGTGCAGGGTCTCATTTCTTGCGGCCTCCCTTTTTGGGCTTGGCCTTTGCCCAGCCCGCCTTGCGGGCCGGACGGGCCTCCTTCTTCTCCACCCTCTGCCGGCTGTGCACGCTCTCCCGCCGGGTGGGGCCGACGCCTTTCTTGCCGGCTGATTGGCCGCCGCCCTTTCCCTTGGCGGCCGGAGCCCGCTCCCCCGGTCCGTCCGAGGACCGCGCTCCTCTGTCCGGCCGGACCAGACAGTGCTTGCCGTAGCCGATCAGGTCCTCCCGGCCCGTCCGGTGGAGGGCCTCCAGCACCAGCTTACGGTTTTGGGGCTTGCGCCACTGCATCAGCGCCCGCTGGAGGGCCTTGTCGTGGGGCGTCTTGGGGACGAACACCGGCTCCATAGTCCGGGGGTCCAGTCCGGTGTACCACATGCAGGTGGCCAGGGTGCCCGGTGTGGGATAGAAGTCCTGCACCTGTTCAGGCATATGGCCCTGCCTGTTCAGCCACTCGGCCAGCTTTACCGCGTCCTCCAGAGTGCAGCCCGGATGGGAGGAGATGAGGTAGGGCACCAGATACTGGTCCTTGCCATACCGCCGGTTGAGCTTAAAATACTTTTCTCGGAATTTTTCATATACCTCAATGTGGGGCTTTCCCATGTAGTCCAGAGTATGGGCCACACAGTGCTCCGGCGCCACCTTGAGCTGGCCAGAGATGTGGTGCTGGACCAGGTCGGTAAAAAACTCCCCGCTGGGGTCCTTCATCAGATAGTCAAACCGGATGCCGGATCGGATGAACACCTTTTTCACCTTGGGGATCTCCCGCAGCTTGCGCAGCAGCAGCATATAGTCGGTGTGGTCCGCATCCAGGTTAGGACAGGGCTCCGGGGCCAGGCAGGCCCGGTTTTTGCACATCCCGTGCTTGAGCTGCTTCTGGCAGGAGGGCCGGCGGAAGGTGGCCGAGGGGCCGCCCACGTCGTGGATATAGCCCTTGAAGCCGGGGTGCTCCGTCAGGGCCTTCACCTCACGGATGACCGACTGGTGGCTTCGGCAGGAGATGGTCCGTCCCTGGTGAAAGGCCAGGGAGCAGAAGTTGCACGCCCCAAAGCATCCCCGGTTGTGGGTGACGGAGAAGCGCACCTCCTCGATGGCGGGCACGCCTCCCATCTCGTCGTACATGGGGTGGGGCTCCCGGACATAGGGCAGCTCGGCCACCCGGTCCATTTCCTCTGTGGTCAGGGGGAAGGCCGGAGGATTGACCAGCAGGAACTGTCGGCCGTGTTTTTGCAGGATGGCCCTGCCCACCACAGCGTCATGCTCCTGATACTCCACCATATTGGCCCGGGCGTAGGCCTCCTTAGAGGCGGACACCTCCTCGAAGGAGGGCACCTCCACCCTGGGGTATGTGCACACATCCGGGTACTTCACCGCCGCACAGGTACCCCGCACATCGGTGATCTCCCCCACCGGAGTGCCGCTGGCCAGCCGGGCGGCGATCTCGATGGTGGCCCTCTCCCCCATGCCGTAGGTCAGCAGGTCCGCTTGGGCGTCGAAGAGAATGGAGCGGCGGACCTTGTCCTCCCAGTAGTCGTAGTGGGCGAAGCGGCGCAGGCTGGCCTCCAGTCCGCCGATGACCAGGGGGATGTCCCCAAAAACCTCCCGCACCCGGTTGGAGTAGACAATGGTGGCGTGGTCGGGGCGCAGGCCCGCCCGCCGTCCGGGGGAGTAGGCGTCGTCATGGCGGCGCTTTTTGGCGGCAGTGTAGTGGGCCACCATGGAGTCGATATTGCCCGCGGAGAGGAGCACCCCCAGCCGGGGCCGCCCCAGGGCGGCAAAGGCTTCCGGGTCCCTCCAGTCGGGCTGGGCCAGCATGGCCACCCGATAGCCCTCGGCCTCCAGCACCCGGCCGATGATAGCCGGACCGAAGGAGGGGTGGTCCACATAGGCATCCCCGGTGATCAGCAGAAAGTCATAAAAGTCCCAGCCCCGGCGCTCCATATCCTGGATGCTCACCGGCAGGAACCGCTCTCGGTCAAAACTCATGGTCATTTCCTCGATTTCATGAAAATCAGGGTAAAACAGCGCGCAGTCCTCGCCCCAGGCCCTCCGCCACCGCCCATGGGGAGGCAGCAGGATCGAGCTCCCGGCCCCATCATGATCTTCAGCCGGCGGGCCAACAGCATAGAGATCACTCTCTCAAGAAAGAGCATATCACACCAGGGGCGGAATTACCACTGTTTTCTCCCGTCCAGACTGGCCCCTTGAACCCCCCTTGACAAACCGCTTTTCTCTCGGTATAATCCTTTCGGTCACTCGGAGGGTACGCCATTCGACAGAAGAAATGGTACGCTGGATAAGGTGACGGGCTGAAATGCCCGTTGGCTTATCCGGCTTTTTTGTTGTCCTTCGGACCGATCTCACAACTGGGAGTGATCTTCTGTGGACCTGCTGACAGGAAATGTAAAAAAGCTCTATTTCCGGTATCTGGGCGCCGCCTTTGGCAGCGCCATCATCTCCTCCATCTATGGGCTGGTGGACACCGCCATGGTAGGCCAGTACCACGGCCCTCAGGGGGCGGCGGCAATGGCGGTGGTGGCCCCGGTGTGGAATATCATATACAGCCTGGGCCTGCTGGCTGGCATCGGCGGCTCCGTGCTGTTCAGCACAGCCCGCGGCCAGGGCCAGAGCAGGCGGGAGCAGGAATATTTTTCCGCCGCCCTGCTGGGCGTGTCCGGGCTGGCTATTATCAGCTGGCTGGTCATCTTCCTACTGGACGCCCCCCTTCTCACCCTGTTCGGGGCTGACCAGGCGCTGCTCCCCCTGGCCCAGGCCTATCTTCTTCCGGTCAAGTGGGTAGTGCCTGTCTTTCTGTTTAACCAGATGCTGGCCGCCTTTCTCCGAAATGACGGAGACCCCGGCCGGGCGGCGGCGGCCGTCCTGTCCGGGGGTATCTTCAACATCTTTGGGGACTACTTTTTTGTTTTTGCGCTGGATATGGGTATCTTTGGGGCCGGGCTGGCCACCGCTATCGGCTCGGTGATCTCCCTTTTGGTGGCCCTGACCCACTTCCTGTCCCCCAAAAACACGCTGCGCTTCCTGTGGCCCAGCCGCCTGCCCCAAAAGCTCCGCGCCATCCTGGTCACCGGCTTCTCCACCTTTTTCATCGACATCGCTATGGGCATCCTCACCACCCTGTTCAACCGGCAGATCATGTCCTGCCTGGGGACAGACGCCCTGGCGGTATACGGCATCATCGTCAACGTAAGCACCATTGTTCAGTGCTGCGCTTACAGCGTGGGCCAGTCCGCCCAGCCGATTCTGTCCATCAACTTCGGCGCCCACCAATGGGACCGCCTCCGCCAGACGCTCCGATATGCCCTGTGGGCCGCCGCCTTTTTCAGTCTGGCCTGGACCGCCCTGATCTGGGCGGCCCCCAATGGGTTTGTCCGTATCTTCATGGACGCCGGGCCGGATATCTACGCCATTGCCCCGGCCATCCTCCGGACCTACGGCCTGTCCTTCCTGCTCCTCCCGCTGAACATCTTTTCCACCTACTACTTCCAGTCCCTCCTGCGCCCCGCCGCCGCCTTCTTTGTGTCGGTGGCCCGGGGGCTGGTCATCAGCGGCGGGCTGATCCTCGCCCTCCCCGCCCTTCTGGGGCCGGAGGCGGTATGGCTGGCTATGCCGGTGACCGAGGGGGTAGTGGCCCTGGCGGTCGTCCTTCTGATCCGCCGGTACACCGGCGGCCTGGGGAGGGCGGAGGTGGGCTGACCCTCTCCCCGGCACAAGGGAGGCGGCCGCCCGATGGACAGCCGCCTGATGCCCTTTGCCCGTTCCCCTTAGTCCTGGGCGGGGGCGCTCCCCTTGTGCTCCGCCTGACACAGCTCTATGCAGGCATAAAATTGGGTGTGGAGCCTGTCGTACATCTGGTCCAGGTAGTCCCAGAGGGCATGAAATCCGCTGGACAGATCGCTGTCCTCCCGGTCCACCGCCAACGACATGACCCAGAGGGCGCAAATGCCGTCCCGCAGGCGGTTCATCGGGTCCTCCATCTCAAAGAGGACCTTATGCAGTTCCATCTGAAAACCTCCTTGTGTTTCCCCCGGAGGTGTGGTATCATAGATTTGCCAGACCTTCGGGGATGGTGTTTGTGGGGTGTTGGTGTGCTTGTCAGGTGGGCCAACACCCTATTTTATTTTCTCATAGACCTCACGAATCCCTTGACGAATCACATCCGCCTTTGTCATGCCGGTTTTCTGGCAACAGATCTCCAGCAACCGGATATCCTCGTCTGACATGCGGATTCTTGTTTCGTGATTCTTTGGCTCCGATGTCGGCCTTCCCCTTGGTGACAAATTTTTCGCCTCCTTTTTGTATCACCAAAATAATTTTAATATATGGTGACACAAAAGTCAAGTATTATTTTTTTGTTCTCCTATCTGCCTGCCATCGTGTCCTCCTTGTATTTTCCCTGGAGGTGTGGTATCATAGATTTACCAGACCTTCGGGAATGGTGTTTTAGGAACAGTCCGTGACTTTTTGAGGGTGGCGGGCTGTTTCTATTTTTCTTGGTAAAGTTCCTCATCCAGCTTTTCACGGAACCATTCTGTTCTTCCGATCCCCTTTTTTGCCAGCTTCTGGTCCAGCTGTTCCGCCTTTTCCCGGTCGACCATGAATACAAGCTGCTTCATGTTCTTCCGCCGCTCTCTGAAGTACTCTGCCCTGCTTTTATCAGCCACATATTCACCTCCTTTGTAGCTAACTACATTATATACTTGTAGTTAGCTACTTATCAAGAGTTTTTTTGCTGTGATCTTTTCTTCTATCTTCTTTTTGCCCCTTTTCATAATAGGTGCTGTCAGCAGGAGGCCCACGGCAGGTAGGGCATGACCGCCGGGCACGCCCAAAGCACGGTCCAGAGAGAGCGGCGCGCCGAGGTCGCCGCGCTCTACCCGCAAATCGTGACATTTCCCCTAAAAGGAGCTTATCATCATGAGGCCGTTTTGATCCGTTTTCCCTTTCCCACACAAAAAGCACCGTTCCGCAATTACGGAACGGTGCTTTTATAGATAAAATTACCTTTTGTATTCAAACTCCAGATCGTACATGGACACGATATCCCTAACAGCTTGATCACCAGTTCTCCTTAGTTCTTAAGCATTCTCCACAGCGTGGTTCGGCTGATTCCCAGCCTTTCCGCTGTTCGGCTCTGGTTTCCGTTCTCCCGCTCTAAAGTCCGCAACACAATGTCCCGATTGATCTCCTGCAATGTCCGGTTTAAATCCAAGGGCGCCTCAGTATCCTCCCCCCTGTCCCCTACCGGCACTACAGAGCCTTCCCGTTTCAGCACCTCCTCAACAGCTTCGGCGGTGATATAAGGCTGTTCAGTCATCATGGCCAGTTCTTTTACAATACGCTGGAACTGAGAATAATTTCGCGGCCAGTCGAATTTTTGCAGCTTTCGCATCGCCTCTGCCTCTATACCCGATACCTGCTTGGTCATAGTGGTATTCAGATGGCTGAGATACATATTGACAATGGCCGGAAACTTCTCGACTCGCTGACGCAGTGGGGGCAGATAGAGGGTAAGACAACTCAGCACCTCAACAAACTCTACCCCGGCGTCAGGCATTGCCTCGTCCTTTTTGCACACACAGGAGAATATGAGCCGGTTCATCTTATGCACGTTCATGGCAATAATGTTAGCCAATAGCTGCCCCCGCTGGTCCGAGGTGAGCACGTCTATATTTTTGATAAAAATGGTACATTCGCTCCTGGTCAATGGCGAATTATGGTGGTTCATCAAATAGCTCCACCCCTTTGTATTTAGCAGGAAGCAGTCTACCACCACCAGCGGCGAATCCCACCAGTCGCTCTGCAGGTACAGATAATTGACGGCCTGCTCTTTGCATGTCCCCTCCTCGCCAAATACCATAACAGGCTGGCTGGTACGGTTGATGTTTTGGATCGTATGATACAGATCTCTCAGCAGTCCTACCACTGAGTACAGGCTGCCCGAATACTGCTCTTCCACCTCAGATTGGCCCGAATAGCGGATGCCACGGCGGATATCCGACAGCGGCACCTGACTTTCGGAGAAATAGTAGGCGGTATAATGCTCATTGCCCACAGTTTCTCGGTGTGAGCGGATAGAATATTGAATATTGTCTATCTGCTTCAGGATGTGCTTCTGACTGTTTGTTTCGCCTCGAAGGCTTTCTTGACGCAGGTAGTCTATAATAGCAGTGCCGCTGTCCTCGATGGTGGAGAAAAACAGTTCCCCCTGGTCATTAAACACTACGGTTTGATTGATCTGATTCCAAATCAAGCTCCGCAAAAAACGGTTCTCTGCCCTGAGATTTCGGTAATTCCCGTACAGTTGAATCGTCTGGGTAAACGCCATACGCACTCCCTCTGCTCCAGAGGTAATAAGCACTACATCCAGTCCCAGCTGCATTGCCGTGGTGTGCGCTACCATATCACATAGGATGGCCTGGGTCCCCTTTTCTCGGATAGACTGTAAGACAGGCTCAACCTCCGCAGCGTTGCGAATAGTATAGATGTCGATTTGGTATTGCATCACCTCACACAGCAGCCTTGCGCTTGTGGTCACATTGGGAAAACCTACAATCGCATAGTGGTCTGATACCTGCTCCGCCAACTGCATTGCCCGGAGCAGGTCGAAGGGCAGGATCGGAATCTCAATAACCGGAAGGTCCAGCCGTTCTCGAAGCATGGTAGCGGTCCCGCCCCGGGAGATAATGACATCATAATCGTTATAGAAATTCCGGCGGGCCATCTCTACCCCCTTCTGCAGATCTCCTACATAAACTGTCAAGTCGATGTCCTGATACTCCTTGGAAACCTCCAACATTAAGGGGCGCATCTCCGAATAAGGGGCTATGCCCAGCAGTCTAATTTTCTGTTCCATCGACGATCCTTTCTGATGGTTCCGATCCAATACCATTACGTAAGGGGATCTCAAATTCTCCCTCCGGCGTATTTTGGTTATAGATCACATTTACAGGGCGGTCCGACTTCACCCGATCAATATACTCTGAAGGAGGAATCCCAGTCATTTGTTTAAACAGGCGACTAAAGTAATGGATACTCTGATAACTCAGTTTTTCAGCGATCTGGCTCACATTTAATTCTGAGTAAAGCATCAGTTCCTTGGCCCTCTCAATCTTGCGGTGGTTGATATATCGGTTTGGCGGCACTCCCACTCGTTCCCGGAAAATTAGCCGGAAATAGTTTGCACTATATCCACATCTGGCTGCCAAATCCTTCACCCATAGCGGACTGTCAATATTCTCTTCAATCATCTGGAGGATCTTCCGCATTTCCGGATCTTCTCGCTGGGCAGCTAGATCATACAGCTGCCAGTTCTCCATCTCCTTGTGTTCCCATCTCATCAAGGAAATAAGCAGTTCATATAAGCGCAGACTAATTACTTCGTCATAATCCTGATTCTGGTTGATCGCTTCCTCAAAAATATCTCGCACCATGCTCCCTACAGGCTCCACTGTGGACGCGAAGAATAGTGGTAACTTTTTCACCCGCTCTTCCAACTCCCTAGAGCAGGTAAATTTCAAATCCAGGCAGCAGGAAGTGTCCAGGCTCGTGATAGAGTGGCATATCTCTGGTGGAACCAGAACCAGGCTTCGTGGTCCGGTTTCAAATCGTTCCTGCCCAACCCGCACACAAGTGTGTCCGCTCAGACAATATATATAATGAAAAAAGTTGTGCCTATGGGGCTCGATATACTGCCCTGCCATCTTTTTGTTTTTTACCACTCGGTGAACTGACACATCGTTGCGCATAAAATTACTCCCATAGGTCTTTCTACTGATCATACACTCTTAAAACATTTGCTTGTCTCCCCAAGGATCCGCAAGTCTGCAACAGAAATATTCAAGCCATTCCTGACCGCTGTAATATTTCTTCTTATTCACTCTTGGATCCCAGAGATCTCCTCAGGCCGGATATTGGTTACCTGGCCATAGATACACAGAGCATCCAGGAATCCTCCTTCATCATATCCAAACACATGCCACTCCAGCTCTGGAAAATGCATTATATCTCCCGGGCAGAGCCACTGTTGATGTTCTAAGCTGTCTGGCCCACTCCCCCATTTCACATATGCCCTCGCGCAGTCCAGCACTACTACAGACTCCTCCGCGTGGTTATGAGGGGCCATAGGGCCGCTGTCTGCGCAGTAACGGCAGTAACTTACAGTCATTTTCGCGCTGGCTATGGCGCTGTCTTTGCCTACGGCATTTTGTACTACCCGTCCTGGCAGACTAGTTCTGAAAATCTCATCTCTATGCTTAAAATCCATCTGTATTACCTCCTGATTTTTTTCATAGGCTTTTTTCTTGTGGCGGTGACATTACAGGAAATCATTATAGTCAATGCACGCTTTTATTGTATTTATCTTTTTCGCCTGTACCCGTATCCTTTTCAACTTTTCCATTTTCACTGGTACTAATCCTACCGTTCTGATAATAGATAGAGCGAAAAGTATAAATGAAAGAGTGCTTTATATCAATACTTTTCTCTTGTCTATCCTTATACTGGATACATCAAATATCAGGAGGTATTCCTTATGAGCAAGAAAGAGATTATCGGCGTCATTCCGCCGATCATTACTCCTATTGACGATCAGGAAAAGGTAGATGAAAAGGCTCTGCGGGCCCTAATTGACCACTGTATCAACAACGGTATCCATGGTATTTTTGTGTGTGGATCAAACGGCGAATGTATGGCTTTGACACAGGAACAGCGGGATCGAGCCATTCAAATCACCTTGGACCATTGTGCTGGCCGAGTACCTGTTATTGCCGGTTGTATGGACTCCAGTACCCAGCGCGCCATAGAAAATGTAAAGCGTTTTGAAGATATGGGTGGCCAGACTGCTGTGATTACTCCTGTGTTCTATGCCCGTCACGCAACACAAGATGAAACCGTCCAGCATTTTGAGCAAATCAGCCGCAACACCAGCGCAAATCTGATGATATACAACATCCCGCCTTTTACCGGTCAGTTGCTTACAGCAGATACCATCATCCAGTTATCTAAAATAGACAAGGTCATCGGTGTAAAAGACACATCTGGTAATTATCCTCTTTTTATCAAGCTGCTTAATCACTTTAAAGGTACAGATTTTCTAGTACACCAGGGCTCTACAAATCTGGCAGTCCCCAGTATGCTTATGGGAGCCGACGGGTATATCCCTTCTCTGGCCCCCCTGTTTCCAAAGGCTCACATCAAACTGTATGAATATGGAAAGGCCGGTAATATTTCGGAAGCCATGAAATGGGGCGCCATTGTAGATGAGATCTGTAAGCTTTACCCTATGGCGAAGAGTCAGACCGCTTCCACCAAGTACGCCATCAGCACCCTCGGCTTTGCCAGCGAACGGGTATGCCGCCCCACTGAACCTATCACTGTTGAGGAGCGAAAGCGCATCGATGCCCACATTGCCACGCTGAGGCAATATATGTAGAAACGGGGGTGAGTGACATGGCCGACAACTTCATCCTGATTCATCTGGATCCAGCCGACAATATAGCAGTGCTCCGTGCCGCAGCGGAGGCTGGCACTGTACTTACCCCAGATGGTCTGACCATCCGGCAGGACATCCCTATCGGGCATAAGGTGGCCATACGCCCCATCGCCCAAGGTGAGCCAATCTTAAAATACAATACAGTCATCGGCTATGCTTCCCAGAATATCTCTCCTGGAGATCATGTCCATAACCACAACATCCGTTTTGATACCATCAAAGAAGTCTACCATTACTGTGCTGATTACACCCCAGTCCCCATTCTACCGGCCCAGGAACAGCGTACTTTTCTGGGCTATGTGCGGCCTAACGGGCTAGTCGGCACACGGAACTGTATTGCTGTCACCGTATGTAGCAATTGTGCCGCAACCGTGGCCAGAAAAATTGCCAACCACTTTACCCCAGAGATATTGTCCGCTTATCCCAATGTAGACGCCGTGGTTCCCCTCATCACATCTTCCGGTTGCGGTCTGGAGAAGTCCGGTGACCCCATGATCTATTTGCGCCGGGTACTGGGCGGCCTTATCAAGAACCCCAATATAGCAGGTGCCCTTGTATGTGCCCTGGGCTGTGAGTCTAACAATATCGACAACTTTTTTCAGGAAGCAGGTCTAGTCCCCAGTCCCACACTGGGTCGCTTGGTAATCCAAGAGGAGGGCGGCTCCCGAAAATCAGTGGAAAAGGGCATCTCTATGGTAGAGGCCATGCTTTCCCTCGCCAATCATTCTGTTCGCCAGGAGGTACCTGTTTCTCATCTGAAGGTCGGACTGGAATGTGGCGGCTCCGACTCTTTCTCTGGTTCCTCAGCCAATCCAGCGCTGGGCAAGGCAATCGATCTTCTGATCCAGAACGGCGGTACCGCAGTCCTCACAGAACCCACCGAGCTACTCGGTGTGGAAGGAGCACTGGTCCGACGCGCCAGATCTCCCCAGGTAGCGCAAAAGCTCATCGACATCATGCGGTGGTGGCTGGACTACTGCCGTGGAAAGGACTCTCAAATCTATGGCAAAGTTACCCCCGGCAATAATGCTGGCGGCATCACCAATGTCCTGGAAAAAGCTCTTGGAAGCGCGAAAAAAGGCGGGAGCACCCCACTCAACGATGTAGTTGGCTATGCGGAACCTGTTACCACTCCCGGCCTTAACATCATGAACTCTCCTTCTTATGATCCGGTATCCGCTGCAGCCATGTTTTCCGGCGGCTGCAATCTTTGCGCTTTTACCACTGGCCGGGGCTCCTGCTATGGCAGCCAGCACTTCCCCACTCTAAAGATTTCTTCCAATACCCCCCTCTATCTCCGCCAAAAGGATGATATTGACCTCAATGCCGGCGCTGTTATCGATGGGGAAAAAACTTTGGAGCAGATGGGGCAGGAAATTTTCGATGCTCTCATCGAAGTGGCCTCTGGGAGGCGAACTAAAAGCGAGCTGTTCGGAATGGGTGGCGATGAGTTTATCGTTTGGTGGCTTGGCATCACCGCTTAACTCAGTCCCAGCATATAGAATGCCAAACCTGCTGGAAGGGGAAATCGGCCAAGCCGGTTTCCCCCATTTTATCAATCCAGACTTCTGGAAATGTCCCTCATCTCTTTCCCCTGGCCATTCCAGAACTCCCGCAGCTTTGCCATCTGATCTCCAAGGCTGAAATGCCGGACGCCCAAGTCGATGTAATACTGGGCCTCTGCGGGCGAATTGATCTCACATCTCGGCTGAACACCATGCCGCAAGGCCGCTGAGATGACCTGTCGTTCAGCCTGCTTAAACTCCTGTGTATGATCCGCTCGATTCCAGCCACGGCTCATGCAGTAGTCCGCCGGGCCAAATTGCACCATATCTACGCCTGGGATATCGCAGATCTCCTCAATCCGTTCCACAGACTCCCGCTTTTCGATCATGAAGCATAGTACAATATCGTTAAGCCGTTGAATATGCTCCAACTGGGATACTCCATTCGGGCTGCTGATGAATCGCCGGTTTGGACATCCATATACGCCATCTGTGCCTTCTACCAACGGACGGATGGCTCTGACAGAAGCATACACATCCTCCGGAGTCCGGCAATCAGCAAAATTGACCCCTTGGAATCCAGAGGCTACCGCCTTTTGTGACACATAAAATCGATTTTGAAAATCCACCTTTATCATAGTGCCCATTTCATACAGTTCAGCTGCCCGGGCCATGTTCTCCAGATCCATCTGTGTGAATGGAGCGTATTCCGCTACAAATTCCATGTAGTCAAAGTTTCCGCAGGCACCTAAAGTTTCGGTGAAGATCGGCCAAGTGGACCACATACGAGTACTCACCGATGTCTTTCCTTCCTGTAAGATCCTGCGCAGTTTGTTTTCTCTCATCATTTCTTTTCCTCTTTCCCATAGAACGCAAGACATGTAAGCATACTACTATTACAGCGGGCCTGCCAGCGGTAAAACCATGCGGCTGTGTCTCGCTCATTCATATCCCCAATGGCATTTTTACCATAGCTGACAGCACTGGGATGATATCTAACCGACCAGGTGTTCAATCACTTTTATACAGGAGGGGCCCCCGCTTTGGCGGGGGCCCCTGTTGTTTATTCGACGGCCTCGAATCACAGGAAGGGCACAAAGCTTTGGAACAGGTCACGCTGCTCCTTCAAATTCGCAAGGGTTTCCTCCACGTTAAGTACAAAGGGATTCTGGAAGCAGTAATCATTCACCATTTGTTTCCAATCGTCCGTAGCGGTAACGTCTAGGATGGCGGCATTCATAGCCTCAACAATTTCAGCAGGAGTCCCCTTAGGCGCCAGAAGAACATACTCCGTATCTAGCTTCAGCTCAGGGATCAACTCGCTGGCCGCAGGCTGATCTGGGATCAGGTCAGGGGCCTTGGAAAGTACGGTGCATAGGCTCTTCAGCTGACCGTTCTCAATATAGTCAGCCGCAGTGGAATAGGGCAGGGAGGTAGCGTCGATCTCGCCGCCCAACAGAGCAGTCAGACGAGTGGCGCCATCGCCTGCGTCAATAATATTGAATTGAGCGCCACCCAGGTTGGCCAGAACACAGGACAGAATGTATACGCCACCGCCGGTAGAGATGCCCAACTTGATCTGCCCAGGATTGGCCTTGGTGGCTTCGATCAGTTCCTCCAAGGTATTATAGGGGGAATCCGCGGGAACAACGATATTCTCACCGGACTGCATTCCATACACCGCTACTGGCTCAAAAGCATCATAGCCGAAGTCCACCATGCCGGTCGCTTCGTTGCCGTTTAGCGCCGCAGTATTAGTGGCAATAAAGGTGTAGCCGTCGGTCTCTCCATCCTTATATTGCTGCATACAGGTAGCGCCGTTGGCGCCGGTCACGTTGGTGACGACCACAGACACGCCCAACTCACTTTCCAGCGCAGTGGCCAACTGACGCCCCATATAGTCAGTATCACCACCGGCTCCGTGGGTCATATAGATGTTGATCGTCTTGTCGGGCCAACCCTCCGCAGCATTGGAATCGCTGGGAGCATTTGAAGTAGAGGCGCTGGTAGTGCTCTTGTCATCCCCCGAAGAGGGTGTTCCAGGATTGGCGCAGCCGGTAGCCATAACCAGCACCATAGCTGCACTCAGCATCAGAGAGATCATTCTTTTCATCTTGTTCTTCCTTTCTTTTTGGCTTTTATTTATTCATCACCGCTGGCAGCCATCTTGATAGCCTCAGCTTCTTCTGCACGTTTCGCGTCTTTCAGGTTCGCACGGGCAGAGAAGATGACCACCAAGACCGTCGCAATGATCAATACACAGAAAATCGGATGATTCCAGAAGGGATCGCTAGAGGCCAGCTGAGATACGCGGCGCAGGTTCTGCTCAAAGGTCGGGCCTAAAATAAATCCAAGGATCATAGGGACCGTTGGGATCTTGGCCTTTACGAGCAAATAGGACATCAGGCCAAATAAAACCATGGCATAGGTATCAAAGAGCATATTGGCGTTTCCGATAGCGCCAATGGCGCATAGCACTACAACCACCGGAAGCAAATAATTCTTGGGTACTTTTAATACAGATATGAAAAATCGCATACCCAGCATCATGAACACCAGCATAAAAATCGCGGCTAATACCATAGCAAAGAAGATCGCATAGACCACCACGCCGTTCTTCTCATAGATCAGGGGCCCTGGCGCCACATTATGCACCTGGAGTCCACCTAGTAACATTGCGGTAACAGCATCGCCGGGAATACCCAGGGAAAGGAGAGGGATCATAGCGCCGCCTATCGTTCCATTATTGGCGGTCTCAGAGGCTACCACGCCATCCATGATACCTGTCCCGTACAGTTCGCGGCGTTTAGAGGTGTTCTTGGATACAGTATAGGAGATCATACAAGACACACCGCCACCGATGCCTGGCAGAATTCCAATGCCGACACCAATCAGCGCGGATACAATGGCGTTTGGAATATTACTCACAAACTCCTTCATAGAGAAGCCAACGCCCCTGATCTTTACGTCCTGTCGAATGGTGTAATCCTGTTTTTGGCGCACTGTTTCGGCATAGGCCATGACCTCGGAAATGGCAAACAGACCGATTAACAGAACTACAAGGGCAAAACCGTTGTTCAACTGATACATACCGAAGGTAAACCTAGGCTTGGAGTCAATGGGCGAAAGGCCAACTGTAGCCAGCAAAGCCCCCAGCACAGCGGAAATCAGGCCCTTCGGCATATCATGTCCTGTAAGGGCGACAACCATGGACAGGGAGAAAACAGCCAGGGCACAATACTCATATGCCTGGAACTTAAGCGCAAAGTCACACAGCACAGGAGCCAGTACCACAAGCAGGCCAATGCCAATGACGGTTCCAATAAATGAGAACACCACACCGGTGCCTAGCGCTTTGCCTGCCTCGCCCTTGTCTGCCATTGGTTTTCCATCAAAACAGGTGGCTACAGAGGAAGGTGTACCGGGAATATTCAACAGAATAGCGGAAATCAAGCCGCCGGAAATACCGCCAATGTAAAGTGCCATCAGCATCGAAATACCTTCCGAGGCTGTCATTGAGTAAGTGACCGGCAGGAACATAACAATAGCCATGGTGGCGGTCAAGCCTGGGATGGAACCAAAGATGATACCCACCACTGTACCTATGGCTATTAGAGCAATAGTCATGGGCTGAAGGACTTCCATTAAGCCTTGAACAATCATTCTTTTAGCCCTCCTTTACAGTCCGAATATACTCAGGAGTCCAATGGGAAGTAGGACATTCAGCATGTATCTGAAGATATAGAACAGGAGACAGCCTGTAATAATAGCTGTAATCGCTGCGGGCAGCACATTCTTTTTCCGATGTTCGCCCGGAGTAAGCACCAGGATCTGTACAAATACATACAGGATTGTAGTAGGTACAAACCCAATGGGCCCCATTAATCCCACATACAGGCCCAGAGCCACGAAACTGACCACAACCTCTCGCTTCTCGACCAATGCTGCTATCATAGAATTTTTTTGCGTCACACCGCCTTCGGCCTTATAGGCTTTGCGCTTCTTCATCCCTCTTACAATCAGCCACAGACTCAACACCAGCATGGCCCCACCCCATAGATAAGGCACAAAGTGGTTAGTCAAGGGAGTGGCTCCCAGGCCGGTGAAAGTGGGGATCCCAGGGATATTGAGCAAATACCATATCGAGAAAATAAAAATTACCGTACCGGGGATAATATCCAGCCTATACTTGCTGTTTTTCATATACCCTTTTCTCTTCCTTTCTGATCAATCTATCCTGTTTATATCAAATCCAGCAAGTTGCCCTTCTGGTCAAAACGCAGGGGTCTCGCTTCTTCTAATATCTCAATATCTTCTCTGCCTCTCATCTGCTCCAGAAGCGTTTCAGAAATCATGATCGTTTCCAGGGACAGCGTGTTTTTGATATAAACCATCCGAACATGATTCTTGTCCGCTTTTGTCAGCGTACGTACCGCGACTTGAAGTGCCATTTTGTCGTCCTCCAACACCATCGGAATCTTTCCCACACCTAGCACAGTCGAGGTGATCATGTTGAAATAGGTGGCATTGGTATCTAGCTTTTCAAACACGCGCTTTGTCGTCGTGTCCGCATTTCCAAGTCCAATATAGCTGCCGTGACTTTCGGGGGAGATGTCCAATACTACTACCCTCTCTTTTTTAATACCGCCAGTAGCATAAGGCGTCCCAAAAGTCCCTGTCACATTAGGATCCATGCCGCTGCCTGAAAAATTTTTCCCAATCTCTCTCACCAGCAGCACGTCCGTTTCCGGCATTAGAAGCCGGGGAAGGCGGCTTTTAGCAAAAAGCAGCAGTTCGGGCTCTTTGTCAAAGATTTCCTCCGCGGGAAGGACCTCGATCCGGCAGGTCTGATCAAATTCATTTTCGATAGTACCTACGCCAAAAATTATATTGGTGTGATCAAAAATCACCTTGGCATATTGTGGAAGCCGTTCCCCCATCCATTGAAATCCCGCCCGGTGCAGGGAGTCTGCTCCCTCACGTTTTCCCATACCAATGGCCATCATCTTGACCAGGCCTGACTCATAAGCTCCCCGGAATGCTGTATGGGCTTTGATCCGCCCCACAACGATGACTGCGTCCGCCTCATACGCAAAGCGATCCACTCGCACTTCATCGCCGTTGGAGAGAGAACCCACCTGCACAGTTTCCATACTGGAGAAGATGGGGCATCGACAGGCCTCCTCTGTAATTCCATAACTCTCTAGAATCTCCCGTTGTCCTTCCGCCGTAGCACCTCCGTGACTACCCATCGCTGGTATGATATAGGGATGAGCGCCTTGCGCCCTCACATAGTCAGCCAATTCCCTCAGGATCAGCGGCATATTGGCAATCTTTCTACTGCTGCCGGTGAGAACCACCCGCATTCCAGGCTTAATACGGGACCGCAAGTCCTCTCGATCCAGCTTTTCCATCAGATAGGCAGCAACATCCTCTATTCCATCTCTGGGGAATTTTTGTCTAATCATGGCCATTCGCGGCAATTCTACATCTGCTAGCACCGCACGAAGACCAGATTGTTCTTTAATTTCCATCGTATTTTCCTTTCCAACGGCAAGTCACATCTCTTCCCTCTTGTGCAAGCGAACCAACTGAAGCGCCCACCCCAGCTCTGGAAGAGGGTTATACGTTATGCTGCGCTCCGTGATAGGCATCAAAGGATTGATCCGATATCCGAGGAATCGCCCCCGCAGAATCAGTTCCAGTCTGTCCCCTTTTATGCAAAGAAATAGGCCATTGGCCGCCATAGATCCAATCTGTTTAATCAGCTTCTTTTCCTGTTTGGGCAGTTCCGGCATTTCCTCTCCCTCTATCCAAAGGGGGACAAATTGAATCCCCGGATAGGTTATCCTGATATAGCACCCACTGAGCATAGCGTTCAAGCCATTTTCCACAACAGGAAACGTCACATCTGCCAACTCCACCTGGATGTCTCCCATTTGGCCCCGGACTAGCTCTCGGCTCAAAAAAGCTCGTCCGCTACCAGAGCAGCCCAAACCGCCCGACAGAACCGCGGCCTGGTCCACGCCGTCTTTAGGGCTGTACTCAAATTGGTCCAAGCAGGCGCAGACAGCATAGGTCAAGATGGCCCCACGGACACACCCAATATATCGGCGGTTCAGCGGCCTGACCAGCAGCAGGTAGACAGCCAGCAGAATACCTGCCACCATATAGCCCATCGGCCCGATCCCTACCAAGAAAAGCGCAACTCCCGCAATGAGAAGAGCCAGAAAGTACAGCAGATTTGCCGCCATCATGATCAGCCGTTTTCGGCTCAAATTCTTTATAGCTGTTTCTATGGGACTCATACCTGGGCCCAATCTTTGCCTGCCCATCTGGGATGGTCATATGCTGCTTTGTCTGCTACATACGGCCATTTCTCCCCTCGGCATACTGCCAGACACCCCTTAACGCACATCTGCGCCATCTTAATGACTGCCTCCCGGGTCTGGGCGGCTGAGTGGGGGCTGAGGACCAAGTTTGGACAGGTAAGCAGTGGATCATCTGCCCTGGGTGGTTCACTACAGAACACATCGGTACCTGCCCCAGCGATAACACCTTCTTTTAAAGCTTCCACTAAGTCAGACTCATTGACGATCCCTCCCCGGCTACAATTAATAAGTAGAGCTGTCGGCTTCATCATAGACAGTTGTCTCTTAGAAATCATGCCTCGGGTCTCCTCTGTAAGAGGGACATGGATAGTAACTACGTCGCTGATCTTCAGCAGATCTTCGTAATTTTCATAGTAGTCAGCTCCCAAAGCCTCAATCTTTTCTTGTTCCAGGAAAGGGTCATAACCGGCCAGTTTCATGCCGCAGCCCCGGCATATCTTGGCAGTTTCCCGGCCAATGGCGCCTAACCCAATTACGCCAACTGTTTTTCCTTCCAACTCAAAAGCCTTCTTGGCCCCACGAATCTCCCAGTTACCCGTGCACATTTCGTTTTGCCCCTCTATTAAATTTTTAGACAGGGCAAATATCATGGCTACAGTATGTTCGGCTACACTTCGGTTGTTTGCCCCCGGAGTAATTACAACCGGGATGCCCTTTGCGGTCGCAGCTGCTATATCTACTGTGTCATAGCCCACTCCGGTCCTGCCGATAACCTTCAGGTTGGGGCTATGCTCAATAGCATGTCCATCACATTTGGCGATTCTGACAATAAGTGCATCCGCATCCCGCATTTGGTCCAAATAGTTATTAGGGTCCTGGTCATCTGCCACATAGATGTCAGCTGTATCCTTCAGCAGCTCCATCCCCTCTGGACAAACAGCCTGGGTCATAACGAATTTCATAGGGTCCCCTCCTTACCTTTTCTTATGGTTCGCCAGAGTGATTGCATAATCCATGGCGTTGACCAAGCTCAACTCATTTGCGTGTCCGTTACCTGCATGGCCAAAGCCAGTACCATGGTCCACACTGGCCCGGATAATAGGAAGTCCCAGAGTAACATTGATTCCCGCTACAGCATCCCAGTGCCTCTCAGCTTTGTTATAGACAAATCCCTTCACTTTCAGGGGGATATGGCCTTGGTCATGATACATGACTACAACAATGTCATACCAGCCGCCCAGCGCCTTGGAAAACACGGTATCAGGCGGTGTAGGTTTTTTCTCAGGAATCCAGATTCCTTCAGCCATGGCCGCGTCAACAGCGGGCTGTATCTCCTCAATCTCTTCTCGACCGAACATCCCGTTCTCCCCGCAGTGAGGATTTAAGCCTGCCACGCCGATCTTAGGCTTCTCAATTCCTAAAGCTTTACATCCCTCATTAGCAATGCGGATACATTCCAGTACCCGCTCCTTTTTCACAAGATCGCAGGCCTCTCTCAGGGAAACATGGGTCGATACATGAACCACCCGCAGGTCGTTATGGGCCAGCATCATAGTATACTTGTCAGTTTTGGTATAGTCAGCATAAATCTCAGTATGACCGGAGTAGTGATGACCGGCCATATTGATCGCTTCTTTGGCTAAAGCATTAGTAACAGTAGCATCTATCTCGCCCGCCATGGCCATTTGAATCACTTTCTCCACATACCGAAAGGATGCCTCACCACCTAACCGGCAAGCGCCTATGCCGAAAGGTTGCGGCACATCCTGGTCAGCAGTATCTGGAATTTGATCTACAGCTACTAATCCCAGGTCTAGCACGTCGATAGTTCCATATGTAAACTTGGCTTCTTCCACACACTTGACTGGGTTAAGGGTCAGCGTGGCGCCTCTTACTTTCTTGGCCACCCGAAGGGCATAGTCCATGCTGCTCATATCCCCTACAACCAGGGGCCTGCAGCGGTCATAAATGCCCTTGTTCGCCAAGGCCCGGACCGTAATCTCCGGGCCATTGCCGAAGGGATCCCCCATTGAAATACCCAAAATCGGTCTGTCCATTTTCTTCCTCCTCAGCACATGCCCTTATCCGCGTTTTCTTTCAGCACCTTTCTCAACTCCTCTACCCCCTCGTCACATAGGTAGTTGAAGGGGCGTCGACAGTCGCCCACCGGATAGCCCAGCATGGAAACAGCCTTTTTGACTACGGTGTTGGGATTTCCATATTTAAATATCGCCCGGAATGAAGCGATGGATTCCTGGGCCACTTCAGCTTCCTCCAGTTTACCGGCTTTAAACAAATCATAAATGGAGGCCAATACATGGGGATACACATTAGCACAGCCCGCAATACCACCGGCCCCTCCCGCTTTCAAGCAAGGAAGGATTAAAGAGTCGTTTCCAGACAGGACTTTAAAGCCCTTGTCCAAATCCCTGGTCAGGTTGATATATGCCTGCAAGTTGTCCCAGTCGCCGCTGGAATCCTTGGCCCCCATAATCACATCCACATCCTTCGCCAGCTTGGCAACGGTTTCCGGCAGCAACTTGTTGCCAGTACGTGCCGGGATATTGTACAGAACGATGGGAATATCCACATGCTTGGCCACCTCAGCATAGTGGTTATACAACTCCTTCTGAGAGGCCAGGGCAAAGCTCGGGGTAATAATGGACAGTACATCCGCGCCCAATTCCTGAGCCTTTTTGCTCATTCGAATCGTGTCAGCAGTGGAAATACAGCCTGTGCCGGCATAGACGGGTACCCTGCCATTTACTTGGTCAATAGTAACCTCCAGCACCTCAATCTTTTCCTTTTCACTTAGTATATAGCCCTCACCATTTGTTCCAAAGGGAAACAGGCCGTGAACGCCGCCCTCAATCATTCGTTCAATTTGCTCCCGCAGCACATCCAAGTTAACGGACTCATCCGAATTCATAGGAGTGAGGATTGGCGGGATAATGCCTTTTAACTCAATCTGCATCATTTTTGCTTCCTTCTTCCTCTAAATTAAAGTATTTCAAGATACAATGCCCTGGCATCCTCAGGAGTAACCTGTCGCATATTGTTGACCAGTAGTCTCTGGACCTGCATCCCAGCCTCTACTAAGCCGTCTAGGTCTTCCGCCGGAACGCCAAACTCTTTTAGACTGGTTGGAATGTCCAAATCCTTGACGATCTTCTCCATCCAGGCCAGCATGTACGCGCTCTTTTCTTCCACAGTCACACAGGTCTTCTCTCCATGGACACAGCGGTCATAAGCGACAGCAAATCTTTCTCGGCACTCAGGCTCATTGAATCGCATGACAGGGGCCAGCAGGATTGCGTTAGAAACGCCATGGGCAATATGGTACTTGCCGCCCAATGGATAGCTCAGTGCATGAACCGCTGTAGTACCAGAGGCCGTGATGGCTAATCCCCCATAATAAGCGGCGATCTGCATCCGGTTTTTGGCCTCCATGGCCTCCGAATCGTTACAAGCATCCATGATATTATTCAAGATTAAATCCAGACCTTCTAGGGCATACAAATCACTGAAAGGGTTCGCTTTGTTGCTAGTAAAGCACTCGATACAATGGGCTAAGGCATCTACCCCAGTAGCCGCCGCAATTTTCCTGGGCAAATTTTTGATCATTCTGGCATCCAAGATCACATAGTCTGCAATCATATTTTCGTTAACTATACCCACCTTCAAGTTCTTTTCTGGTACGGCCACGATAGCATTTGGGGTAACCTCTGCCCCCGTTCCAGCAGTCGTAGGGATAAGAATGATAGGGACACACTTCTGTGCCTGACCAGGCTTGTCCAGCAGCTCCTTTACACCATACTGGTCTGTTACTAATACGCTAGCGAGTTTTGCTGCGTCCATTACCGATCCGCCACCGCAAGCGACAATTAGGTCTGCACCGGATGCCTTGAATTGGTCAACTAACTTTTGAACTGCTTTATAGGAAGGTTCTGCGGGAAGATCATCCAGCACATAGTAGTCGGCACCAGATGCCTTCACAGCTTCCTCAGGTAAGGCGAACAAGCCGCAGCCTTCGATGCCTTTATCTGTAAACATAGCTACCCGTTTTGCTCTACAGTTTTGAATAATAGCAGTGATGTTCCCGATGGCATTCTCTCCACCATATACTGCGTGGGGCATTTTCAAATTGTATTCTTTCAGCATACTAATTCCTCCTCGCCACTGTGGGCAATTATTTTGGCTAGATCAGTCAGCAATTCCGCTGAACCAAATCCTCCGGATTTTGAAATTAGATCGATTCGTTTCCCATTGTACTCTGTTCGGGAAAGAACCACCCCAGGCACCAGTTCACACACTGGAATCAAACTGTCTTGATTAATTTCCCTCATAAATGCCAACAGTGTGTCACCACCAGTCAGCATCAGTGTCGCTTCCAAACCGCCTTCGAGCATCCGCTCTAATAGTCTTCCCATAGACTGGGCAATAGCGCTTCTTGTCGCTTCTATATTCATATCCCTAGTCAGCGCATAGCTGCGGGTCTCCTCAGCTTCCTCCGGTCCTCCACAATCGATTATAGCGGCTGTACTATGTTGGAGCTTGTTCAGCCATTGAGCAAGAACACACTCTCCATCCTCACTCTCCAACCAGGTGGGATCCAATTTCTGTTGTGGTGTCAATCGGATACGATGCATGCCATTCTTTTCCGCAGTGTCCAACTGCTCTATAGTGATGGGATTGATGCTACCACACACGGTGATGAGGCGTGGATTCATAGCGGGTCTTCTACAGTCATACTGTGTCAGATTTAGCAATTTTGGCAATACCGCGGCTAATCCGGCACAACCCGCCAGCAGTTTCAGCTGATGGCAGTCATTCAATCTTTGAGCGATTTGAAGAAGGTCCTCGTCGGTGACTGCATCATAAATCAAAATACCTTCTTTATCGGGTATGTCTTCTCCCGCAGCGACTAAATATGTTGGTATATTACTTTGCTCCCCAATTATGTTCTGGATATTTGAGTGCCTGACTGGCTCAAAAGGGTCAGAACCGAACACGCTGTCTGCCACTGGGACCTGCCCAATATAGTGGATGCCATTTACTGTTACTCGATTCATTTTAGGAAAGGCCGGAATAAAATGGAGCTGTTTACCATGGGCCGCAGCCCGCATAGCAGAAAGTTCACTGCCTATATTGCCCCTCAATGCGGAATCTATCTTTTTATAGATACAGGAGACAGAGGCCTGCTGGGCCTGACTCACGATCTTTGCCACGATCTCTCCAGCCTCTGCTGGAGGCATATGCCGAGTCTCAGCAACAATAATAAGCACTTGGACTCCCTGTTCCAGCCCAGCAAAAATATTCTGGTTTTGGGGGGTATATACTCGAACCAAGGTCCCTTTAGCCTTAAATTGTATTCCTGTGTCCAAAGCCCCAGTAAAATCATCTGCAATAACCAGTAGCTTAATCATGACATTCCCTCATTCAAACTGCTTTATTTTGGAACATCCTTAATCTTTGAAAATGAGTTTGAGAAAAGACATCCCTATATATCATTTACTTAATCAAATCCTAACTTTTGTTTCTTTTCATATCAATCCATTTGACTTGTAAAAATTGTTTATATTTGAAACGATTTCTCTAGCGTTTTATGCAAAAATATATCTCGCCGCCCTCTCATATAGGAAAGCCCTCTATCATCATTGGGCAGTATGACCATATCTAATTGCTTATGGGCATAAAAATCCCCCCGCGGATACCGTGGAGGGATCTTGGGGGCATTTTCTGTTGTCAATCTACGCTAACTCGGCTTCACTGGTATACATTTTACCATTTCACTGTTCCCTCTCCTATGGTGTAGCCGTTTTTATTCCTGGATGTAAGGTAGAAGGAAAAAGGTAGAAGAAAGAAGGCGCGTAACTTTGTCATGACCTTTGGATAATGGGAAGACAGCAATATAAATCGTTTCATACCATATCTAACATACGCAAGGGACCAAATTTCCTTCTGACACATATTCGGCAGTAATAGCAGTAAAATAGTGTATGTCTTATATAAATAGACCTACCCCCCATTTTTAAGTACAGATACTTCCTCTATCAACAAACTTATAGAAATAGATGCAGGTCCGTCCTAGTCTTTTGATAGCCCTCCTAAATTCATTACCCAACTATTCCTGTATGGACTGTTCACTCTATTTTTGCCCTCTTTGGGTAGCCAAATGTATTGCTAAACATTTGCTTAACCGTACGAATACAAATATCGGTTTTCTTGCTGGCGGCCTCGTAATCGTCTATATTGTTGCCTGTATATTTTTTTATTCTGTTAGTTGACGGCAAAGCTGGATTTTACCAATAGACTTACTACGTCTTGGTTTACACTACTTTACTGTGTGCATAAAGTTATACCGTAATATACCAAAAGCCCTTCAAAAAACAACTAGTCGGAATTTCAGGAATAACGGATCTTCTACTATTTTTTAGGAAATATAGTAACGGGCAACAAAATTTTATATAAGATTCTAAAATCAAAAGCTTTATGTAAATACAGTACGAAAAAATTTCCTCCATATACGAAAAACACCGTTCCGCAATTATGGAACGGTGTTTTTATAGATAAAATTACCTTTGGTATTCGAACTCCAGGTCGTACATGGACACGATATCCCCGTCCTTGATGCCCATCTCCTCCAGCTTGTCGAACAGACCGGACTGGCGCAGCTTCTGGTCGAACCAGTTGCGGCTCTCATAGTCGGAGAAATTGACGTTGGCGATAAGCCGCTGGAGCCAGGGGGCGTCCACCACCCAGGTGCCGTCAAACTCCTGGATATTGACCTCTCCCTCGGTATCCACCTCCGGGGGCCGCTCCACATAGGTGGGCTCGTACACCACCACGGGAGGCAACTGGGCCAGCTCCTGGGCGCATCGCTTTATCAGCTCCTGGGTGCCCTGGTGGGCGGCGGCGGACATCTCAAAGAGCTCCAGTCCCTTTCCCTCCACATGGGCCCGCAACTTGTCCAGCAGGGCGGGGTCCTCCATGATATCCACCTTGTTGGCCACCACCAGCATCTTCCGCCCAGCCAGTTCGGGGGAGTATTGGGCCAGCTCCTCATTGATGGCCTCAAAGTCGGCCACTGGGTCCCGGCCCTCGCTGCCCGACACGTCCACCACATGGACCAGCAGCCGGCAGCGGTCGATATGCCGCAGGAAATCGTGGCCCAGGCCGGCGCCCTCCGCCGCCCCTTCGATGATGCCGGGGATGTCGGCCATGACGAAGGACACCCCATCCTCCACATAGACCACCCCCAGGTTGGGAAACAGGGTGGTAAAATGGTAGTTTGCGATTTTGGGCTGGGCCCGGCTGACCACCGACAGCAGGGTGGACTTGCCCACGTTGGGGAAACCCACCAGCCCCACGTCGGCCAGCAGCTTTAGCTCCAGCACCACATCCCGGCTCTCTCCGGGCAAGCCCGCCTTTGCGAACCGGGGCACCTGCCGGGTTGGGGTGGCAAAGTGCTTGTTGCCCCAGCCGCCCCGCCCCCCTTTACACAGGATGAAGGGCCTGTCGTCGGACATGTCCCTGATGATCTCCCTGGTCTCGGCGTCCCGGATGATAGTGCCCCTGGGGACCTTGAGGACCAGGTCCTCCCCGTCCCTGCCGGTACATCGCTTGCCGCTGCCGTCGCCCCCATTTCCCGCCACATACTTCCTCTTATAGCGGAAATCCATCAGGGTGGACATATGGTCGTTGACCTCTACCACAATATTTCCGCCCCGGCCGCCGTCGCCCCCGTCGGGGCCGCCGGCCGCCACATATTTCTCCCGGTGGAAGGAGACCACACCGTTTCCCCCGTTGCCAGAGCGGACGGTGATCTTTGCGGTATCTACAAAAGGCGCTGCCATCTGGGGCACCTCCTCACTCTCAAATCAAAATTCCAGCAGGTTCAGCCCCACTGTATCGCTGAACTTCCGCCCCACCTGGCCGTCCCACACCTGGAGGAACAGCTCCAGCGTGGCGCTGATGGTGGCGGAGGACAGGTGGCCGGCATGGACCTGGTCGGTGACCGGATTGCCGATGGTAATGTGGAGGTGGAGATAGGGCTCGCCCTCCTTACGGGTGACATTCCCCACCAGAGCGGAAATTTCATAGTTCCCCTGGTATCGCTGGGAGTAGTATTTCTTCTCCACTGTGTTGAAAATACCAATGGTCACGTCGTTGGCCGCCCCAAGAGCGGATACGCTGGCCAGTTGGATACTCTCCTGCTCCACCAGCCGGGTCAGGCTGCCCACGATCTCCTCGCCGGGGTCCAGGCGAAGCACATAGCCCTGTTCAAATTTGCGGTAGTCCATATTTTATCCTCCTTCACAATATTCCCCGTTTTCTGTCCCATATCCTTGTCCAAGGCGGGGCGTCACATTCCGGGACTGGAAAAAGGCCGCAAACGGAGTCCGTTTGCGGCCTTCTGTTAAGCAACGAAATTACTGGGCGATCTCCACAATGGAAACCTGCTTGCGATCCTTGCCCAGGCGCTCAAACTTGACCCTGCCGTCCTTCAGAGCAAACAGGGTGTCGTCGCTGCCCTTACCCACATTGACGCCGGGATGGATGTGGGTGCCGCGCTGACGGACCAGGATATTGCCGGCCAGCACAAACTGTCCGTCGCCCCGCTTGACGCCCAGGCGCTTGGCCTCGGAGTCACGGCCGTTCCGGGTGGAACCAACGCCCTTTTTGTGGGCGAAAAACTGCAAACCGATATTCAGCATAACTTACACCTCCATGACGGAAATATTTTCTGGGTACTCCTCCGCCAACTGGACACAGTGGACCATCAGCGCCGCCAGAAGGGTCTGGCAGGTGCTCTCGTTGGTCTGGCCCAGAGCGCTGGGGAGCTTGAGGGAGATGGATGCGTCCTTTTGCTTCACCTTTACAGCGGCCTCCAGCCCCAGTACGTCGTTGACGGCGCACTCGGTTAGGCGCACGGCGCTGGTGATGGCGGCGCAGACGATGTCTTCTCCCTCCGGGGCATAACCGCTGTGGCCCTTCACCTCGAAGCCCACGATCCGGCTGCCCTCAGTCTGAAAGGTTACGGTGGTCATCAGGCCTTAATAGCGCCGATCTGCACCTTGGTATAGGGCTGGCGGTGGCCCTGACGCTTCCGATAACCCTTCTTGGGGGTGTACTTGAAGATACGGACCTTCTTGCCCTTGCCGTTCTTCACGACAGTGGCAGCCACAGAGGCACCCTCCACCACGGGAGCGCCGAAGGTAGCCTTGTCCCCATCCAGGATGGCCAGCACCTGGTCAAAGGTGATGGTCTGTCCGGCCTCGGCCTCCAGCTTCTCGATAAACAGGGTGTCCCCTTCGTTCACTTTGTACTGCTTGCCGCCGGTCACGATGATTGCCTGCATTTGTTTCAACTCCTTCATTACGGGCTCGCTCTCGCAGGAGGGGGCCGTTCCCCGCTTGTCACACCTGGGTCCCCTTGCGGCCGGGTCGTTCACTCCCCTGACCGGAAATCTGGTGCTTTTCCTGTTCAATGCGGCTATGATAGTTTATCAGCAGAGCAGAAGGTTGTCAATAGAAAACGGAGATTTTTTCTCCTGTTTCCACCTTTTTTGGCCTCTTTCCTCCAAAGGTGGAATATACCATCCAATTAATAAGAATCACTTGCGTTAATATTTGTTCTGTGCTATATTCTTCTCATCCAATACCATTGAGAGGAGGCGTTCCCCATGAAATTCAAGCCCGAATTGTCCACCGCCGTCCTGGAGCGGCAGCTTCTGGACCGGGAATTTTCCGCCGCTTGGGAGGCGGGGCGGGTGCGTCTGGGGGAAAGCTGTCTGTTCTTTCCCAAATTTTCCGGCACTACCTATCTCCCATACAGCCAGATCGTGAACGCCTATCTACGTCAGGAGGAGGTCAACGCCAATTTGTGCTGTGGCCGGGCCAATTTTGACCAGTTTTTCCTCATGGTCCGTGGGACCGACGGCCAGCTGCGCCGAGGGCAGGTGCTGTCCAAGGAGAAGGGGAAGGAGGCCCTGGCCCTCCTCGCTGCCGCCAATCCCGCCATTGAGATCGGCTACCACCCCTGACCAGACATAGGCAAAACGGCCCGGCCGCCTATGCGGCCAGGCCGTTTTCAGTTCCTCTCCAGGGAGCGGACCAGCGCCACCAGATGGCGGGTGATCCGGGCGGTGAGTCCCCAGATGGCCCGCCCCTTCCAGGGGTAGATGGGGACGTTCTCTCCTCCCGGCTGCCAGCGGTAGTCCCGCGGGATGCCCACCAGCTCATAGGGGAAGTTCTCCCCCGTCTGGGGAATCAGCTGATAGTCATACTCCAGGGGCTGGGTGGCCAGCAGGTGGCGGAGGGGCACCAGGAAGGTCTCCTCCACCTCCGCCGAGTTTGGGCACATTTTCTCTACCGCCCTCCTGTCCACCAGGGCCAGGACAGGGTACATGATGAAGTTGGCCCGGTGGGCGATAAAGTCCAGCCGTCCCAGCACCCGGACCGCGGATCGGGGGATGGACAGCTCCTCCTCCGTTTCTCGCAGGGCACATTCCTCCGGTGACTCTGCCCCCTCGATCCGGCCGCCGGGAAAGCACACCTCCCCCGGCTGGCGGCGGAGTGTATGGGCCCGGACCTCGTACAGCAGGGACAGGCCCTCCTCTCCCTCCACCATGGGGACCAGTACCGCATATCTCCCCGTGGCGTCCATCAGGCCGGGCTGGCGGCGGGCCAGCAGGCGAGTCAGCGCATCCAGTTCCATAGCCACCTCACACCAGGTTGTTGTACAGCAGGGCAAAGGTGAACAGCAGCCCAATGAGGGAGCCAGCCAGATAGACCCACTCTCTTGGCCAGCGCCAAAACAGGGCGGCAAAGATCTCCGTCATTGCCAGATCGAGCAGCAAGCCCTGCCCCTTGGGGACATAGTGGTGGTTCGCCGCCGTTGGGGGCCTGATGGTCACCATATCAGGCAGCAGCCCCCAGCCCACTAGAGCGCCCAGCAGGCCCAGCACCACCAGCAGGTAAGTGATCAGATTGCGGTGGCGCTGAAGGGCGTCCCTCTGGCGTGGGAACCATTCACGCTTTGCCATGGCTCATCCTCCTTTGGAAAAACACGCCCCGTCGGGGCGTGTTTTCCCGTTCTTTACATCTTTTCCGGGGCGGACACGCCCAGCAGCTTCAGGCCGTTAGCCAGAACGGCACGCACTGTGTCCGCCAGCTTCAGCCGAGCGGACAGCACAGCGGACTCCTCTCCCTTGATGCGGCAGGCATTATAAAACCGATGGAAGTCCCCAGCCAGGGCGGACAGATACCGGTTGATGCGGCTGGGGTCATAATCACGAGCCGCCAGATGGAGCTCCTCGGGGTATTGGGCCAAGGACTTTACCAGGGCCAACTCCTCTGCCGCCGCCATCAGGCTGGCGTCCACCTCCGCGGCGGCGGGTACCTTGGCTCCCTCCTCCGCCAGGCGGCTCACCAGGGAGCAGATGCGGGCGTGGGCGTACTGGACATAGTACACAGGGTTGTCGCTGTCCTGGCGAACCGCCAGGTCCAGGTCAAAGTCCACCGGGCTGGTGGCCGTCCGGGAATTGAAAAAGTACCGGGCAGCGTCCACGCTTACCTCGTCCAGCAGGTCGTGGAGGGCGATGGCCTTGCCCGACCGCTTGGACATTCGGACAGGCTTGCCGTCCTGCATCAGGTTGACCAGCTGCATCAGCACAATGACCAGCCGGTGGGAGCCGTCCAGCCCCAGCGCGTCCAGGGCAGCCTGGAGTCGGGCCACATGGCCGTGGTGGTCGGCGCCCCAGATGTTGATGGCCAGATCAAAGCCTCGCACCTCCAGCTTGTTCCGGTGGTATGCGATGTCAGCGGCAAAGTAGGTGTAGAAGCCGTTGGCCCGGCGGAGCACATCATCCTTCAGATCCAGCTTGTCCACCTGCTCCCGGCTCTTGCCCTCCCGCATGAATTTCTCCTTGAGCAACTGAGTGGTGTTCAGCCATAGGGCCCCGTCCTTCTCATAGGTCCAGCCCTTTTCGGTGAGCATCTGTACCGTTTTTTCCACATAGCCGCTGTTGTGCAGCTCAGACTCGAAAAACCACTGGTCATAGACGATGCCGTATTTCTTCAGGTCCTCCCGCATCTTGGGGATGTTGACTGACAGGCCGTATTCGGCCAGCTTGTCCAGCCGCTCCTCCTCGGGCAGATTCCCCCAGCTTTCCCCGTGGGCCTCATAGATGGCCTTGGCCAGCTCCCGGATGTCATCCCCGTGGTATCCCTCCTCGGGGAAAGGGAAATTGTCCTCCCCCAGAAGAAGCTGCATATACCGGGCGTTGATGGACACGGCGAACTTGTGGATCTGGTTTCCGGCGTCGTTGACGTAGAACTCCTTCCAAGTGTCCCAGCCGTCCCGGGCCAGCACATTGGCCAGGGTGTCCCCCAGCACGCCCCCCCGGGCGTTGCCCATGTGCATGGGGCCAGTGGGGTTGGCGGAGACGAACTCCACCATGACCCGCTTGCCCCGGCCCTCCTCGCCGGAGCCGTAGCGGTCCCCCTCAGTCTCCACGGCGGACAGCACCTCGCCGTACCACTTGGGGCCCAGAGTGAAGTTCAAAAAGCCGGGGCCGGCGATCTCCACCTTCTGGAAGTAGCTCCCCTCCAGTTCCAGGTGGTCCACGATAATCTGGGCGATTTGCCGGGGGGCCATATGGAGGGCCTTGGCACCGGCCATAGCGAAGGAGGAGGCGTAGTCCCCATGGGAGGTGTCCTTGGGGATCTCCACTGTGGCCCTCACCTCGGCTCCAGCGGGGAGTAAGCCCTCGGCGGCGGCCTTCTCATAGGCCGCCTGGGTCAGTTTGGCCACCTGTGCCTTGGCGCCTTGGATCATATTTGTCATAGCGATCACATCCTCATTTCTCACGCGGACTTTCTCTCCATCGCCCGTCCCGCGTCTGTATATTTCTCTACTGCTTCAGGCTCCCGGAACCCTCCGCCTCCTTAAATTGGATACAAAAAATATTCCTGCTGGCTACCGCGTGGTCCACCTCGATACAGTAGTCGATCTCGATGTTCCCGCCGTGGTCGTCCAGCTCGGCCAGCAGGTGCCGGGTATTCACCCCGATGGCCATTGCGCCATAAGGTGTATTGTACATGGAGAGGTGGCGCCGCCCCTCCCGGAACACCATCTGGGTATTGAACTCGCCCACCCGCATCAGGGTGACCTGCTCCCCCTCCACCTGGATGGTGGTCATCGTCCCCTCCAGGCCGGTGAGCTCACTCTCCTGATAGGAGAGGGTGTAGCCAGCCTCGTCCTGGGCCAGCCGCCCGGCGGTGACCAACTCGACAGCGCCGGGCTCCCCTCCGTCGTATTTCTGCGTCCCTTTGATGGAGATGATGACATCCTTTTCCATGAGTCCCTCCAGGGTATTCATTCTCGCGCCGCGGAGGCGGACCGCCACCGGGCAGGGGGTATTATACCCTTCCCCGCCCTGGTTGTAAAGGGCAGAGGGGGCGAAGCTAGGTATTTTTTATTTTATGTTATCTTCTCTGGAAAGACAAGGGGAAATTTCCATGGAAAATACCCGTTTTTTCTCCGTTCCCCTATTTGACAATCCCTCAGACTTGATTATAATATAGATACCCATTCCAAGGAAGGAGGTCCTGACGATGAACTTGGAATTGAGTAAGAAGCAATTTCGCCGTCTGCTGGACCTGGTATACATCGGCAACTGGATCCTGAACTCCACCCGTGGAGACCAGCGTTTCGCCGACTATGACCAGGTGGAGAGCCTGCTGTTCGGCCGGGCCGCTTTAGAGGGGATGCCTGATCTGGCCGAGCTGTACCAGGGGGAGGTTGTTCCCTCCAGGGCCTTTGTGGAGGGAGGCATCCACGAGGCCATCATTGAATATGAAAACAACGTCTTTTTTGATATTCTGGCCGAGGACCTGGCCCGCCGGGACATGGATGACGCCCCCATCGATGAGAGCAACTACGCCGAACTGACCAGCCGCATCGACGCCTATATCGCCGAATTTGAGGAACACGGCACAGACAACATTTTAGTGGATATTGATAGCTGATCCGCCCTTTTGATTCAACTAGACCGTAAGGTATGGATATACTGGCCAAATCAACGGCCATTTCACCTGAGAAGTATTTCCTTTTTTCAAGAAAAGCAGGCGCGCCCCCAGTTATCTGCTGGGGGCGCGCCTATTTTATCCCTTTTTCCGGAGCAAAAACGACAGCGCAAACCACACCGCCAGATAGAGAGTGATAGACGCTCCAGCGGAGGGACCCAGATGATAGGAAGTCATCAGGCCGGCCACGCCGGCCAGCACCGCTCCCAGCAGAGAAAACAGATGGTACTGCCTCATGTTCCGGGCCAGGTTCCGGGCCGCCGCCGCGGGCAGCACCAGCAGAGAATTGATGACCAGCAGGCCCACCCAGGTCATGGACAGGGTGACCACCACGGCGATGGCTACGGAAAACACCGTCTCCTGCCAGAACACCTGAATCCCCCGGCTGTCTGCCAGGGCCGGGTGAACAGCGGACAGCATCAGCTTGTTGAAGGACAGCAGCCACAGTGCCAGCACCAGCAGCAGAATACCCGCCAGAACCCCGATCATGGCCGGCTCCACCGACAGGATGTCGCCGATAAGCAGGCTGTTGAACTTGGTGAAGGACCGGCCGTTCATTGTGGACAGGAAGATACCCAGCGCCACGGCGGTGGAAGAGAACACCCCGATGACCGTATCGCTGGCCAGAGCGGACCGGCGGCGGACCAGGTTGAACAGCAGGGCGAAAACCACCGCAAAGATCACCGCCGCCAGCGTGGGGCGGTCGAAGCCACAAATGGCTCCGATGGCCATGCCGGTGAAGGCGGAATGGCCCAGGGCGTCGGAGAAAAAGGACATCCGGCTGTGGACCACCATAGTGGACAGGATACCGAACAGGGGCGTGATGACCAGCACGGCCAGCAGGGCGTGCTTCATAAAGTACATCTGCCCAGGCTGGGCCCAGTCAAAGGGCAGGACCGACAGGAGAGAATACCAAAGCTCCATCAGCGCTCTCCCCCTCTCCCCATCCGCAGATGGAAGGTGTCATAGAATTCCGGAGAGGACAGCACCTCGTCCGGCGGACCCGCCCGCAGCATTCTCTTATTCAGCAAAATGACCTTGTCCGCGAACTGGCCCAGGGTGGCGAAGTCATGGGTGGACAGGAAGATGGACAAATCATATTGGGTTCTTAGCTCATCCAGCATCTCCAGCAATTGGTGCTCCCCCTCAATATCCACGCCGGACAGGGGCTCGTCCAGAATCAGAATGTGAGGCACTGGCTCCAGGGCCAGGGCCAGCAGCACCCGCTGGAGCTGGCCACCGGACAGAGCCCCCATGGGCCGGTCCAGTAAGTCCTCCCCATGGACACGGGCCAAGATGGCCGCCGCCCGGTCCCGGTATTCCCGCGGGATAGGGAGAAAAACCGGCCACTTAGAGGTTGCGGCGGTAAAGAAGTCTAAAACTGACACCGGGTCCCCCCGGTCAAAGCTGGGAGACTGGGGCACATAGCCCACCAGTGGCCGGGTGCCCCCAGCCGCCGCTCCGTCGGCCAGCCGGATGGCGGGGCCGCCCGCCGGGGAGAAGGTAATACTCCCTTTATAGGGGGTCTGCCCTAAAATGCTTCGAAAAAGGGTGGATTTGCCAGCGCCATTTGGTCCGATCAAAGCCACGATCTCCCCACAGTGGAGGTGGAAGGACACATCCTCCAGGATCTGGTCCCCCTCCATGCTGACGGACAGGCCCTCCAGTTTCAGGCAGCAGGAGTCGGCGCAGCCACCGGATAATTTTCCATGCTTGAACTTTCTCATCCCAGAGCCTCCCTCACCGTCTCTAGATCTCCCTTCAGCCGGGAGATGTATTGCTCCATGATCTTCTCCAGTCCCCAGTCCTGGGGCACGTCGTCACCGCTCATCAGCATATCCAGCATCCAGACCTGACAGCCCGTCTCCCGTCCGATAGCGTTGGCGGTGGCGTCAGAGCCATTGACCTCGGTAAAGATTGCCGGAATATCATGCTCCCGCACCAGCTGGGAGATCTCCACAATCTCCTTGGCGGAGGCCTCGCTGCCCGCCTCCTCCTCGATGGCAGCCAGCAGCTCCAGATCAAAGGCCCTGGCAAAATATTGGAACCCGTCGTGGAAGGTAATCAGTTCCCGGTGGGTCAACCCACCACCGTCCCGCCCCTGGTATGTATCCAGCAACTCTCTCTCCACCAAGTCAGCGGCCAGCCCAGTATTGGTCCGGAGCAGAGGCTCCCACTCCGGCATAATTTGAACAAGTCCCTCCACTAGATTGTCCAACATGGTGGGCACGCTGGCAGGGTCCATCCAGTAGTGGGGGTCATAATGGCCGTGATCATGGTCCTCGTCCCCCTCCTTGTGGTCGTGGGAGAGATTTTCCAGCAGCTCTGCTCCAGCGGAGCAGTCCACCACCTCCGCGTCCGAGGTGGCTAGGGCATCGGACAAAAAGTCCTCCAGCCCCGCCCCGTTCAGGGCAATCAGGTCGGCTCTCTCCAGCTTTTTCATGTCCGCCATGGACAGGGTGTAATCGTGGAGGCAGCTGGCGCTTCCTGTGTCCAGCCGCTCTACCACTACCCCCTCCGTCCCATCGGTCACCGCCCGCGCAAACAGATAGATGGGATATGTGGTGGCCACCACAGTCACTCTTTCCTTTTCTTCCTGGGCCGCACATCCAACTGCGGGCAGGAGCAAGGCCAGCAGCAGGAAAGCTAAAATAATCTTTTTCATGGAAACCTCTTTTGAAAAAATTGAATCCCCAAGCCGCGCCTGCGGCGCATAGGGTATCCGGAACTGATTTAGTATATCGCAGTTTCCTCTGTTTGTAAAGGAAGGCTGTCCGCCAGTAAGCGGACAGCCTTCCTTTTCATTAAAATATTCCGGGGACGAACAGGGCCAGCACCCAACCCGAGGCCAGCGACAGGCCGTTGGCAGCCAGCGCATAGGCGGCGAGTTGTTTCCCCCGCCCCTTCCCACCGGGCATGAGGCCGAGATAGGCCCCTCCTTCTGCCAGCACCACCCCCAGCTCCATCAACAGATAGGGCAAGAACAGGAACATGGTGCCATTCTTATAGGCGTACCAGTTTAGTCCCAGGTTCAGCGCGCCCTGGGTAAGCAGGTTGACAACCAGAATCAGCGCCATCTGCCCCCTGCTCCGCAGATGGAACAGCCAGGCCACCCCCAACTCCGCCCCAACCGTCAGCACCACCCGGACGGCCAAGGAAACCAGCTCCTTGGTGTAGTCATAGCTCCGAGCCGCCGTTTGGAGCCGGACCGCCCCGCCAGGCTCCAACTCCGCCCCGGACAGATCCAGATGGTAGTAGCTGTCAAAGGCGTACTGCTCGCAGGTCTGGCTAAGAACGACGGCATTCTCCCCCGGAAACCACAGCGCTATCTGGAACTGATCCGGCGGGTAGTAGGTCCAGGCAAACGCTCCATCGGAGGCGTCCCACACCTCCTGAAGGAAAAACCAGTCCCTCCTCTCCTCCTCATACTCGGCGAAGGCAGCCCATGCGGGATACTCCGGATCAAGCTGGGTATACCGTGGCAAGATATGCTGGTTTTTTACCCACTGCCCCCTCTCACTTTCCCGCCACAGAGAGCTGTGTGGGCCGGTGGAGGAACGGGCAGACAGCAGGGTGGCCCAACAAGCCCGCCCCTCCAGTCCCTCGATCGTTACATTCACTGACGGCTTGGGCCCCGTGTCCCCGTAGACGGGCAGAGCCATGGCGGACAACAGCAGAAGCAGGCAGGCCAATCTGATCAGCGTCTTTTTTCTCATGTCATTTCCCTCCCAATCATCCATGTCCCCGCCACTCCCGGCGGTACATTTCTACTGGTATAGACGGAAAAACACGCTTCTCATGACAGGTCCGGGGCCATCCTCATTTAATTCTTGCGCTGGTCCACATAGCGGCAGGCAGCCAGACCAGCCACAGCCCCGTCGCCCACGGCAGTAGTCAGCTGGCGGACCTCCTTCGCCCGACAGTCACCGGCGGCGAAAACCCCAGGCAGGCTTGTAGCGCAGTCCTCATGGACCACAAAATAGCCTCTGTCGTCCGTCATGACCAGGTTGGCAAATATCTCGTTCCGGGGCTCCTGACCCACGGCCACAAAAAGGCCGTCAACCTTCAGCTCCTCCTCTGTCCCCCTCTTCCGGTCAGCCAGCCGCAGGCCGGTCAGCTCCCCGTTGGCTTGTAACAGGCTGGTCACCTGGCTGGACAGGCGGAAGTCCACATTGTCACGGCCGCGGAGCTGGTCCACCAGCCGCTGTTCCCCCCGGAACAGGTCCCTTCGGTGGATGACCGTCACTTGGGCGCACCGCTGGGACAGAAAGAGGGCCTCCTGGAGGGCCGCGTCACCGCCGCCCACCACCGCCACCGGACGCCCCTGGTAAAAGGCCCCGTCACACACCGCGCAGTAAGACAGGCCAGCTCCCACCAGGTCGGCCTCCCCGGCCAGTCCCAGCTTCCGGTGGCTCACCCCAGTGGCCAGCACCAGGGCCAGGCACTCCTCCGTTCCTCCGTCCGTTGTCAGCTCAATAACCTCTCCTCTGGTGCGCATGGCGGACACGCCCTCCATCCGCAGCTGCGCCCCCTGCTCCCGGACCTGCCGGGCCAGTTGGTCGGCAAAGTCGCCGCCCCTCATGCCGGGCAGTCCCGGATAGTTCTCCACCAGGGGGGCATAGGCGATCTGACCGCCCAAAGTCTCCTGCTCCAGGACCAGGACCGACTTGCCCGCCCGGGCAGCATACAGGGCGGCAGTCAGACCGGCGGGCCCGCCGCCCACAACGATAATATCATACATATCAAAGCACCTCTTCCTGTCAGGTCGTGGAAGGAAAAACAGCCCCGGAATCCGGGGCTGTTTTTATGATACACGAGTTTGTCCTCCAGCGCAAGGGTCATCCTACACTGGCGGGCCGATTCTCCTGGATAAACTGGCGGATGGGCCCCAGGCCAACCACCTTGGCCGGGCCGTCCTGTCCCTCAAAGACTAGGGTTGGGGCCTGGCGGACGCTGTATCGAGTGGTCAGGTCGGGATTTTCCTCTGCCAGCACCTTCCGGTAGGGGATGCCCGCCTTCTGTAACTGTTCCTCCGCCTGGCGGCAGTTGGGGCAGGTCCGTGTGGCGAAGAGCATCAGTTCCTCCGCGGGAACAGGCCGGGCCGCATGGTCCTCCACCGTCACCTGGCTGCCGGCGATGCCCGCCCGGCGCAGAGAGGAGCGGCTAATGTCGTACACCTTTCGGTCCTTGAACTCCTGACTCTTGCCGTCGTTCCAGTTCTTCACCGGGCGGTAGTAGCCAGTAATACGGCTGTACACCTCGGCCTCCTTGCCACAGTGGGGACAGACGTGCTGCTCCCCTGCCAGATAGCCGTGGTCGGCGCAGACCGAGTAGGTGGGGGACATGGTGTAATAGGGCAGCTTATAATTCTCCGCAATCTTCCGCACCAGGGCGGCAGCCGCCTTCCAGTCGGGCAGCTTCTCCCCCAGGAAGGCGTGGAACACAGTACCTGAGGTATAGAGGGTCTGGAGCTCGTCCTGGACATCCAGGGCGGAGAAGATATCCTCGGTGTAGCCCACGGGCAGATGGGAGGAGTTGGTGTAGTAGGGGGTCCCGTTCTCATTGGCGGTGATGATGTCGGGGAACTGGGCCTTGTCGTGCTTGGCGAAGCGGTAGGTGGTGGACTCGGCGGGGGTGGCCTCCAGGTTATAGAGGTCGCCGTACTTCTCCTGATAGTCGCTTAAACGCTCCCTCATATGGTTGAGCACGTCCTTGGCAAAGGCCTGGGTCTCCTGGTGGGTCAGGTCAGCCTGGAGCCACTTGGCGTTGAGCCCCACCTCGTTCATGCCAATCAGGCCAATGGTGGAGAAATGGTTATCAAAGCTCCCAAGATAACGCTTTGTATAGGGATACAGCCCCGCATCCAGCAGCTTAGTGATAACGGTGCGCTTGGTCTTCAGCGATCTGGCCGCCACGTCCATCAGGTGGTCCAGTCGCTTGTAGAAATCCTCTTCACTCTCCGCCAGATAGGCGATGCGGGGCAGGTTGATGGTGACCACGCCCACAGAGCCGGTGGACTCGCCGGAGCCGAAGAAGCCGCCGGACTTTTTCCGCAGCTCCCGCAGGTCCAGCCGCAGGCGGCAGCACATGGAGCGCACGTCGGAGGGCTCCATATCGGAGTTGATGTAATTGGAGAAATAGGGGGTGCCGTACTTGGCGGTCATCTCAAAGAGAAGCTTGTTGTTCTCCGTTTCGCTCCAGTCAAAGTCACGGGTGATGGAGTAGGTGGGGATGGGATACTGGAAGCCCCGGCCATTGGCGTCCCCTTCGATCATGATCTCGATGAAGGCCTTGTTGACCATATTCATCTCTTTTTTACAGTCGCCGTAAGTAAAGTCCATCTCCTTCCCACCCACGATGGCGGGCAGGTTCTCCAGGTCCTTGGGCACCGTCCAGTCCAGGGTGATGTTGGAGAAGGGGGCCTGAGTCCCCCAGCGGGATGGGGTGTTCACGCCGTAGACAAAGGACTGGATGCACTGCTTGACCTCCTTCTGGGTCAGGTTGTCCACCTTGACAAAGGGGGCCAGATAGGTGTCGAAGGAGGAAAATGCCTGGGCCCCAGCCCACTCATTCTGCATGATGCCCAGGAAGTTGACCATCTGGTTGCACAGGGTAGACAGGTGGCTAGCGGGGGAGGAGGTGATCTTACCCGGAATACCGCCCAGCCCCTCCTGGATGAGCTGCTTCAGAGACCAACCGGCGCAGTAGCCGGTGAGCATGGACAGGTCGTGGATGTGGATCTCGGCGTTCCGGTGGGCGTCAGCGATCTCCTGGTCATAGATCTCACTGAGCCAGTAGTTTGCCGTAATAGCCCCGGAGTTGGACAGAATCAGACCGCCCACGGAGTAGGTGACGGTGGAATTCTCCTTCACCCGCCAGTCGTTGATCTGCAGATAGTCGTCCACCAGGTCCTTGTAGTTCAGCAGGGCGGAGTTGACATTGCGCACCTTCTCCCGCTGCTTGCGGTACAGAATATAGGCCTTGGCCACATCGGCGTAGCCCGCCTCAGACAGCACCCGCTCCACACTGTCCTGGATATCCTCTACGGCGATCCGGCCGTCCTTGATCTTGGGCTCAAAATCGGCGGTGACCCGCAGGGCCAGCATATCGATCACACTGGGGTGATACTGCTTCTCCATGGCCTCAAAGGCTTTGGTAATGGCGGCGGATATCTTGTTGAGCTCAAAGCTGGCGGCGGTGCCGTCCCGTTTTGTCACCTGGTACATCAGAAGTCCCTCCACATTTCTTTCTATGACAAAGCCGGCCTCTCCCGGCGTTTCAGCGCCTTTTTACTATACCACCGGCTGGAGCGGCCGTCAATATATAGTTTCAAATATTTTCAACAAACACAATATCTTGTTGCTATATACAAAAAGGCGAGGGCAACTTTTGGTCACCCTCGCCAAAGCCCTCTCACTCCAGCCCCCGCAGGCTCACCTCGTCCACATAAGGGCGAACCAGGGCGGCGAAGCCCTCCAGCTCCTCTCGGGAGCAGGGGTGGAGGCCCGGCTGGAGTACGGTGTCCCGGTCCGCGAAGGACTGGAGGAAGTACCTCCTGGCGCCGGACAGCCAGGGGCCGATGGCCCGGAAGGAGTCCCGGTTGTGAAACTCCCGTACCACGGTGGTCCGAAATTCATAGTCCACCGCCCCAGACAGCAGATAGGACACGCTGTCCCGGACAGACGCCAGCTCCAGGCCGTACACCCCCGCTGTTTCCCCGTACCGCTCCGGGCTGTTCTTCACGTCCATGGCCACATAGTCCACCAGCCCCTCCTCCACCAGCCGGCGCAGCCGGTCCGGATGGGTGCCGTTGGTATCCACCTTGACCTGAAAGCCCAGCTCTTTGATCTCGCCCAGCAGGCGGGGCAGGTCGGGGCGCAGCAGGGGCTCCCCTCCTGTGACGCACACCCCGTCCAACAGGCCCTTTCGCCTGTTCAGGAAGGCCAGAAGCCCCTGGTCGTCTGTTTCTGGGGGACAGGTGCCGGTAACCAGCTCGCCGTTATGACAGAAGGGGCAGCGGAAATCGCAGCCGCTCAAAAAGACGGTGCAGGCCACTTTGCCGGGATAGTCCAGCAGCGTCATTTTTTGCAGTCCGTGTATCTCCATGGCTTATACCTCCTCTCTCTCCGTACGGGCCAGCTCCTGGGGGCTGTCGGCGGGCCGACGGCGGACCGTCAGCCTATCCAGGTACCGCTGGTCCTCTTCCTCCCCCTCCGGTCCGGGACGGTGTTCTAAAAGTGTCTGCTGGAGCCGGTCCAGCTGCCCTTCGTCCAACACGGGGTGGCAGACGCTCCCCATAGTCTGCGGCTGTGTGTTGGCCAGCCAGGGGTTGCGGTACAGCTCATGGAGGGCATCTATTCCCCGGCCCTCGCCGGCCTGGGCCAGCAGGACCTCTATATCCTGGTCGGTCACCCGGAAATGGAGATTGCCCTGGTCGTCCAGATAGCCGGTTTGGGCACATTGGCCCAGAGAGCGGGGAAAACCTCTCAGCGGGATATAGAGCCGGTCTCCCCTGCCCTCCGCCAGCTGCTGTGCCGTCCAATCCCGGCTGTTCTCCAGCAGGCCAAGGATCTGTTTGCGCAGGTCAGGTCTCCGGTGGAGCAGGGGAGAAAAAATCTCAGAGGGCTCCCCGGTGTAGTAGTCCAGCGCCTCCGTCTCGCCCCCCTGCCAGCATACGAAGTAGTAGGGAGTAAAATACTGCTCCAAAGGTTCTCCGCTATTGAGGACCACCCGGCTCACCCGCTGGGGCAGATTGCGCTCGATCCGCTCCTGGCCGGACCAGGGGTCCAGGATGCGCCGCTTCAGAGCCTCCTCCTCCAATACCACCCGCTCGTCGAACATGTCCAGTGGCAGTCCGTCCCGGAAGGGTACCTTGGCTCCCTCCTCATGGTGGAGGGAAATGTAGAGGTCCTGGCTGTTATAGGGGATCAGCCGGGTACCGGGCTGATACTCCCGCGTCAGGGGAATCAGCCCCAGGGCGTCCACATAGAGCCGCCGCAGCGACCGGGCCGGGTATATCTTCCTACCTCTTTGGATGGACTTGGCACACAGCTGGGTGTATTCCAACCCCTGGGGTCCTTCCACGATGTGCCCCTGGGTTATCAGCGCGGAGTAGAAACTCTTGGCCATCTCCACTCCCTCCAGCCCAAGCAGGCGGAGCAAATCGTCCCGGTCCTTCAACCGCTGGCTGGGGGCGCACTCCATCACCGCCCGGTCCATAAATTCCTCCAGCACAGACCAATCGCTCTCCAACTCCTCTACCAGCTCCAAAGGCAGTCCATAGACCGGGTGGTACACCTTGGCGAAGCAGGCCACCGGCCGTACGGCGGCCAAGCCGCTCAATATCTCATTGACCCGGCGGGGCCGGTTATTCTTCCTTGCCATGGGACACCTCCAGCCGCTGATAGACGCCGTTCTGCCGGCAGTAGTCCAGCAGAGCGGAGAAATACTCCCGGGGGTAGCGGCTCCCCTGGAAGGGGGGCTTTTTGGCCCGGGTCTGGGTCAGGGTCTCGCTGTCCCCCACCATGACCAACAGCCGCTTGGCACGGGTCATGGTCACGTTCAAGCGGCGGACCTCGCTCTCAAAGCCAATGCCGTGCTGGGGAGAGGAGCGGACAAAGCAGTAGAAGATGATCTCCTTGTCTCTCCCCTGAAAGGAGTCCACCGTGGCTATGTCGATCCGGTCCAGGATCTCCTGGGCGTGGAGCTTGTCACCTTCGCACAGCTCCCGGGCGAGGGCAGGGAGTAAGAATTTGCGGATGCGGCCAATCTGCTTCTTATAGGGGGTGATGATACCCACCGAGCGGTAGTTCAGCTCCACGTCAAACTCCCGGCTGCCGTCAAAATCCTTGACCACATAGGGCAGCTGTTTGAGTATCTTGACGGTTTCATCCACCAGGATCCTAGCTTCACAGTCGTTATATACTCCCTCGCCTCCCTCCGCCATGGTCTCCTCCTTGTCGGGCAGGCCGATGGTATCCAGAAAGCGGATGGGGGCTTCGCCCCCCCGAAGGGGCAGGACACGGTATTCATCCAGGCACCCGGTTTGGTAGGTCCCGTGATAGAACTGGTCCGAGATGTACCGCGCGATGGAGCTGTGCATCCGGAACTGGGTATCCAGCATGACTTTATTTGCCTCCGGCGCCCGCTCGAACAGTTCTTCAAAGAGGCTGACGGAATAGTATCGGTCCAGGCCCTCCTCCTGCTGGAAGCGTTCGTCCTCCTCCATGCGCCGAATCAGGTCGCTGTCTGACACAGGGGGCAACTGAAGGTGGTCTCCGATGAGGATGACCTTCCTGGCCTTGGCCATGGGGACGATTACGTCGTGGAGGGTAATCTGGCCCGACTCATCCACGATGGCAACGTCGTACTCCAGCTTTTTAAAGTTCCGGTCCGTTTCGCTGGAAATACAGGTGGCCCCGATGACCTTCACCTGGGCAAACAGGGCGTCCTCCAGTTCCTCGCAGCGGTTTTGCAGCTCCCGCTCCCACTGGCTCAACAGTTGGAGACGGGCTCTCCAGGTCCGCTCCTTGGCCTGGAGATCAGCCAACTCCCGGAGGATATCGGTCGCCAACTGGCCCACATCCACATCCCGGCTCCCCATGCCGTGCTCCACACAGTACCGGGCCAGCAGCTCTCGGGCAAAGGCCAGCCGCTCCTCGGTATGCTCCAGTTCCTGCTCCCACTCCTTCGTCCGTTTGGAGCGGAACAGGGCCAGCAGCTTCATCCACAGGCGCTGTCCCATCAGCCTTCGGCGCTCCTCCAGCAGCTCCTGATAGCGTCCGGCGCTCTGGGCACAGTCCTGGAGGGCGGAGATCTGGGGGGCAAGCTCTGTCAGCTCCTCCTCCAGCCTGGCCCGCTGGCGACCGCTGTTTCGGAGCACGTTTCGCTGCATGGTCAGCAGCTTCCGGTTGGTCCATACCTCTCGAACTACGGGGACTTGGATTTTCTCCTCGTCAGTGGTCAGGCGGACACAGTCTACCTGCTTCTCCACCAGCTTTTCCAACACATTGTCCACCGCTAGATTGTTCTTGGAACTGATCAGCACCCGCATCCCCCGGTCTACAAACAGGCGGACCATCTCGATAATAATGGTGGTCTTTCCTGTGCCGGGCGGTCCCTGGACCAGCAGGAAATCCTTAGTGGCCACTGCCAGGTCTACCGCCCGTTTTTGGGCGGGGTTTCCTTTTCTGGCCACTTGCTCCACCGGCCCCATGGGGGCATACCGCCCTTCCAGCAGGATGTCCAGAATAGAGCGGTTCACCGCCTTGTCCTCCGCCAGAGTCTGGAAGGCGCTCTTCTGGATCGCGTAGCCGATATTGGGCCGGCTGAACAAAGTGCCCTCCTTCGGCAGGGCGTCCAGGGTACACTCCCGCCGCTGGGGCAGCTTGACCCATACCGCTGGGCGCTGGCTTTCATACCGGACGATGGTCCCAGTGCGCCGGCTGTTCTCTCCCGGCTCCTCACCCAGGCCGCACAGCACCACGCCCTGTCCCTCCAGCTCCTGACCGCTCTGGGAAGAAGGCTCGGCCAGCAGGAAACAGTAGGTGCCGCCCTCGGCGTTGAACTGGTCCGTGCTCTCGATACCCCGGTAGGACAGCCGGATGGCCTTCTCCTGCTCCAAAGCCGCCTCGGCGTCGATCAGGTCACAGTGAAGGGTACAGTAATCCACCCGTTTCTGCTGCTCCTCTTCGGGCCGCTGTTCCTCCTCCCGTTCCAACTCCACCTGGCCCAACAGGCAGAAGTAGCTGTCCACCCGGCTAATGAACTGCTCCACATAGGCCAGCTCCACGCCGGACTGCCCCTTCCTGGCCAGAGATATTTTTTTATTGTGCCGGAAGCGGGCAGTCCGCCCTAACATATTCACCGTATCCAGGGTGGTCTTTCTGTGCCGGAAATGGATGGTAGCGTAGTAGTTGCCGCTGGAAACAAATTTTTTCCACTGCAGCTCAAAGACACAGTTAGCGGAATAGAGGAGGTATTGGGCATATTGCTCCGTAATCTTTCCTGGCTGAATCCACAAGTAGTCGTTCAGAGCCAGCTCCTCTTTGACCAGCTGCTCCAGCTCCCCGTTGGGGATGGTCCTCCGCTCCATCTGCTCCGACGGAAAGAACAGCGGAGTGGGGCCGGTCAGGTCCAGGCCCTCGGCCAGCTCCGCCCGCAGGGTGGCCGCCTGCCGCCCGTCCACAGGAGGTGTCAGCCCAGTTGGACAGCCAGCCACCTGCACCCCTGTCTGGCGGGCCGGAGGATTGCCCAGAGGGTATCCCAGATCGCGTTCGGCCTGTATGGTCCTTTCCGGAGCTTCTCCGCCAATCCGGATTCCATTGGCCGCCTTTCCGGTCCCCACAGAGGCTCTGCCCCTCTCCTCCAGCCAGGCAGCGCCTCCATCGGCCCAGCGGAGCAAGGCCCCTATTTTTTCCCGAAAGATCCATAGTCCAGCAGGAATCAGAGGCAGAAAGAATTTTACATACTCGATCAGCCTCCACAGCAGGAAGCCTGCCGTCAGACACAGAAGCAGCCGGACAGTCAGCGTCCGCAGCAATATTCCCTGCCTGTGTTCCTGGAGAAACACCAGGCTCCGGCTGCTGATACAGGCACCGACTCTCTCCGCGGCCAGAAAAAGCAGTCCGGTCCCGATTGGCCCTGACTCTATTACGATGTCGTAAAGAACATCACACAAAAACAACCATATCCCAATGGCAAGAAAGACCCATATCAAAGAAACCATACCGCCGCCTGCCGAGATCCAATCTCCGTATCGGCTTCCATCCCGGTATCTGTATTGTCCGTTTTTCTTTTTATGGATCAACCCCGTTCACCTCTCCTCTGGCTAAAGTCGGAACAGGTAGGGCGGCCGCCCCACCCAAAAGTCTGTGGGCAGCACGCCCGGCCACCGCAGCCAGCTCCCTGGCTTTAAGGCGGGGCCCCCCTCCGCCAGACAGAGCCGCCAGCTGCCAGCCCCATCCTCTGAGGGCAGTTCCTCCGGTCTGGCGGGTATACCGGCGGACAGCAGCAGCCAGCGTTCCCCGGCCGCCGGGGGGACATCCATCTGCCCCTCCACAGTCAGCACAGCGCCGGCCATCTCCAGCTCACGCCCCGGCGCCAACGCCAGCTCCCGGGGCAGGAACACCTCCAGCGTCAGATCCTGGTCCGCCTCCCACACCATCCGGTGGACCAGCCCGCCCCGGTCCAGTCGGGCCTGGGGCCGTGGGATGGGAAGACGCACCTCCCCCAGCTCCGCCGGAGCCAATATCCCGTTCTCACAGCGCCAGCGGCCAGCGGCCAGCCGGTCCAATGCCTCCTGAGAGAACCAGGGTTGAAACAGCATCCGAAGCAGGCCCGGGGCCCGGGCTACATACTGGCTTTTCTTCAGCTTCTTACCCAGCGTATAGCTAGCAGCATCCCCCTGATCCCCGCTCTGGACATCGGATGGCCCCAGAGGACTATAAAATGTCCCTTCAGGCAGCAGATCGCTGAGGGCGTCTCTCTCCTCCAGCCCAAAGGGGGCCAGAGCTTGGGCCACGGCGGAGGCCGGTACCGGAAACAGATCCATGCACTGACCCCGCTCCATCTTCAGGCGGAGCGCCTTGTCAGCCATATGGGACCTCCTCTCTGCCAAACAGAGCCAACAGCTCACGGGCCTGTGCCCGGTCGCTGTCCCGGCCGCTGTGGTCCAAAATATCCTGGAGGAGCAGTTGGGGAACTCCATAGTGATGGGCGCTCCGGCCAAGCTGCCGGAACAGGTATTCATTCTCCTCCAGCAGCCGGCCCAGCTCCTCCGCCTGTACCCAGCTCAAGGTCCTGCCCCCCATCGCCAGCCGGTCTTTTCCCTGGGCCTTGGCCAGCTCCAGTTGTCCCTCCGCCCGATCCAAATAGTACAGGGCGGGCAGCCTGGGGTCGAAGGAGGGCAGACAGCCGCAGGACAGGCCGAAGCGAGGGCGGTACGCTCTCAGCGCCCCCTCCCCCTCAATTTGCCGCGCCAGCTCCCGCCGCAGGGCGGCGGCCGCGGACAGCGCCCGCTCCGGTGGGCACAGGAGCAGCAGGTCATCCCCTCCGGCAAAGAGGGGATATAGCTCCTCCAGGTGGGTGACAGCCCCCAGGATGGCCCGGTCCAGAGCCTGTCCCGCCGCCTCCCTCTGGTCCACGGTGCCGAAGGCGGAGAAGAACAGGCCCAGGTTGTCCAAGTCCAGCTTCAGCAGGCCAGGCTGTGCCCAGGGAGGCGGTAGGAGCTCTCCTTCCCCTTTTAGCAGGGCGGCAGGCTCCAGCCAGGGCATCCGGTCCCTCGCCCGATCCAGCCCGAACAGGGCCCGGCTCTGGAACTTATCCCGCTCCATGGCCCGGTGGACCTGGGCCATCCCGTCCGGCCAGGGCCCGCCCATCAGGCGTCTGCCCCCAGGCCGGACCAGTACAACAGGGACCGTGCCCGCCTCCAGCTCCAGCCGGCCGCCGGAGGCCAGAAACAGCCCCCGCTTCAGCCGGACCAGCTCCCTCTCCAGCTTTTCCAGGGGTGTTCCGGGGGCCGTGAGGAGCCAGCCCTTGCCGCTGCTCATCATCAGCGGGTGGGGACGGTATCCCCCCATGGCCCGGACCAGGTAGGCCCCCACCGCCTCCGTCGCCAGGGACACATAGCGGGAGGCCCGCCGCACCCTGGCCGGGGTCCACTCCCCGTTTATCCTGCCAAAAAGATAGCCCTGGATGCCGGACAGGGCAAACCCGGTAAGCAGCGCCCGGCTTTTTTCCGGGTAATCTGCCGGAAATTCCTCAAAAAATAAGCCGTACCGCTCCCCCATGGGTGACCTCCTCTCCGCTAGAAGCCTTTTATCGGATGGCCATAGCCATTGTTTTCCTGTAATTCTGCCGGTGGAGGTCGATGCTGCGGGTGGTGACCTCCTTCCCCCAGGCCAGAGCCACATATGCCTGATATACGTCTGTGGGCAGGGGCAGAGGGGGCTCCGCTCCGCTGTCCCGCTTTGGGACCAGAAGCCGGTATGCCTTCAGGGCCGTCCGGCCCAGCTCCGTCAGTGTGCGGCACACACAAGTCATGCAGTGGTCCAGAAAATCCAAGTCCATACTGCGAAACAGCTCCCTGGGGTGGCGCACCTGGCGGAGCCAGCCCTCTCTGGCCATCTGGGTCACATTATCGGTAAAAAACAGCTGGTAATAGGCAATGACCACGTCTTTCCTGACCGACCGGCCCCGCTCCTGCTGGAGCAGGAACACCTTGGCCGCCAGTTCACAGGCCATGGAGGCGAACACACTGTCCTCCTCCACCCGCTCCAGGGTCTTCAGCCCTTCCGGGTCCTGGACCATGTCGCCCAGCGTGGCCTCCTCCTCCCCCATCGGTACATCCAGCGAGAGGGCGCTGATGCCGCGGTAGACCGCCCGGCGCACCTCGTCCCTGCGGTCCGGGTCCGCCTCCCGGATGCGTTGGCGCTCCCCATGGGTCAATTCAGGCACACCGTCCCGCTCCCTGCGGATGAAGTCAGACTGCTTCCATTTCATCCCCTTGGCGATATATACCAGCCAGGGGGCCCGCTCCGGATCAAAACGAGGAACCCCCTCCCCCTCCTGGCCTGGCCGGCCGGACAGGCCGTTCATGATCAGCTCGGTGAGCAGCTCCATCTTTAGGTCCTGTTCCTCATAATCCCGCCCGCTGTTGGCGATTCGGCGCTCCTGGTCCAGAGCTCGGCCCCCCAAGGTCCGTTCCATAGCCTCCACCGTGCCCAGCCAGATCTGGGTGGACAGAGCGGTCAGCCGCTCGCTGTTCCGGTCCTGGCCTCTGTTCACCAGCTCTACATACTGGGCGGCCAGCTGGTTGACCCGCTGCTCCTGTCGGGTGAACGCCGGTCCTGTTGTCCTCTCTTCCATCCCGCTTCCCTCCCCTCACAGGTTCAGGATGCGGTCCAGTACCGCCTTGGGGTCGGATACCCGCTGCTCCGCCAGGCGGCGCACGATGTCGTCCAGCGTGATAAGGGCGGTGATGTCATAGAGCTTTGCCGCCGGGGGCTGGACGCTGTGGTCCATCTGGCCGTATACCGCACAGGTGATGGTCACATCCCTGTGGACCCGGTAGGCATACTGCATGGCCATCACCTCCACCAGCGGGGTGGGCTTGCTTCCGAAGGTAAGACAGGCATATAGATCGTCCCCGTCCTCCGTCCGGTCGATCAGCTTTTGAAAGGTGGCGATATGGCTGTCCAGGCTCTCGTCAAAGGGGACCTCCACCACCTCCACCCCCTTGGGACAGGAGAGTCCCCTGTCTTTGCAGAGGGCCTCCAATTCCTCTTTGAGCAGCTCCAGATTGCAGCGGCAGTTGTCATAGTCGGCCGACAGGGCAATAACACGGATCTCCTCTCCCTCCTGGCCATAGCCCCAGATCAGCGGGATCACCGGGAACCGGGTGGCCCCAGGATAGTCCAGCGCCCGGTTCCCCTGGGCCTGGTAGCGTACGTTGCTCAGGTCCCCGGCCTTCTGCCTGGGGATGACACAAATAAACTTCTTCATGGGAACGCGGTCCTTTCTGTTTGATCTTTCCTCCTGGCTCCAATTACGGAGCCATAACGGGCCATTTTTACATATTGTAGCACACATCCTCTCCGTTTGACAGACCTATCCGGCCCTTCTTCTCCCCTATCCGGACATTTTTTTACCAGAGAAGCGGGATTCCCTTGTTCCAAAGATGTTGGGATGCTATAATAATTATGATTATTTTCCGGCGGAAGCTAAAAGGGAGTGTCCCCATGTCCACACGGATCATCAGCTTTTTCAGCGATCTGCGTCCTGGCCTGACCGAACGTTTATACCGCTATCCCGGCCAGCAGGGCCGGCCGCCCCTGTCTGGAGCTCACACGAACGAGGCTCCGCTCTACTATTTGCTGACCACCTTTGCCCCGGTGGATGAGATCCTGTACCTGCGCACCCGCCAGGTAAGGGAGGACAAAGTGGACTGCGGCCGCGAGGGATCCCTCACCGCTGAGGAGTACCTCCAGAAGCGGGTGGCCCGCTTCTGCCAAGACCGGGGGCTGCCCCAGCCCCAAATGACCCCTCTGGACTACGATCCGGCCAATCCGGACATGGAGCAGGCCCTCCGGGCCCTGCTGACCGGCATCCAGCCCAGGGACCGAATCTATCTGGATGTGACAGGCGGCCCCCGGAACGTCAGCTTTCTTATGCTGCTCCTCACCCGTGCTCTGTCCTATAAAAACTGCTCGGTGGAGCAGGTGGTATACAGCAGCATCGTCAACGGCCAGAACGCGGTGGTGGAGCTGGCCAATGTGCCCCAGCTCTTTGACATCATCAACGGCCTCCATGAGTTCACCTCCTTTGGCAGCGCCGACACTCTGGTACGGGTGCTGGCCCAGGACCCCGCACCTCAGGTACAGGACCTGATCCGTGACCTCCAGGCCTTTACCGAGGCCATCCGCCTGTGTCGGGCGGACCTGGACCTTCTGGAGCAGATGCTTGCCGACCTGAACCGCGACCTGGACCGGTGTGGAGCACTCCAGGACAGCCACCCCCTGTTATCCGCTCTCCTCCCTGTCTTTCGGCAGGAGCTGGGCTTTGGCGACCGGAAGCTTACCATCACCGGCCTGGTCCGCTGGTGCGCCCAAAACCGGATGATCCAGCAGGCTATGACCATCTATAATGAGCATCTGGCCCACGCCATGATCCAGGGGGAGACCCCCTATCTTCTGGTATCCCCTGATGCCAGGGAGCTGCTGTCCCGTGAACCCTTCTACGCCAAATCCCAGAGAGAGGTCACCGACTCCGACTGCTTCCAGAGCTTCTCCTACCATCTGGTGGGCGAGCTGGAGCGCTGGGCCCTTTCCAACGGAAACGCCCCCTTCCCCAAGCTCGCCGGAGCAGAGCGACGGCAGGCCCTCCAGCGGGCCCTGTCCCAGCCGGAGACGCGGGTGGCCCTGATGGTAGAGGCGGCCGCCGACCCGGTGGAGGGACAGGCCGTTCCCCCCGCCCTGCCCTGCCTGCCCGCGGATAGTCAGGCTTTGGTCCACCTTCTCCGGGCCCTGTTCCAGTCCCCTGGACAGCGGCGGACCCGAGAGGGCAGCTTGTCTTATCTGGCCCAGCAGGACCAGTTGGATCTGGCTCTGCCAGTGCTTCAAAAGGACTGGAAAAAGGATAGCCAGATGGCCGATGTACTGGAGCGGCTGGCCGATCCCGGACACAATGGCGACCGTCTGCGCCGGATTCTCCTCACCCCGCTGTCCGCCGCCCCTTACCGCCAGGTGGTGTTGGACCTGCTGGACCGCCGGAAGCTCCGGCTTCGTCCCGGTGCGTCGGTGGCGGTCTTTGTCCGCCTGGCCCTGGACAACCAGTATGTCAACCTGATGCGCAACCAGATCAACCACGCCTTGGGCGACTCCAGTAACCGGGGCAAGATGCATGCCCTGAACCGGTTGGGTTACCATGCCAACCTGGGCCGTCTCACCACCCAGGAGCTGGCCTCCTTCTTCCTGGAGTCTGTAGGCCGGCTGGAGCACTTGGGCCGCGAGGTCAAGGCCGCCAGCGGCGCTCCACTCCCCCAGCCGCCGGAGTCCCCATCCCCCCAGGTCACAGAGGACCTTCTGCGCCAGCTCCAGGAAAAGGCCAATGCCAAGATGCTATGAACTATATTTCAAAGGAAAATGCCCCGGCTGTTCTTTTTGAACAGCCGGGGCATTTCTCTATGAAAAAAAGTTTCCTGCTTCACTTCTCTGACTGATCCTTCTCCGGATAGGGTAACTGTACGGTCCAGCGCCTGCCGGATATCCCCAGCGGCCCCAGGCCGCTGTTAGAAAGGAAGGATTTATGATGAAAAACTCCCGTGTCCCGGCCCTCCTCCTGGCCATCAGTCTAATCACGACCTCACTCCCCGCCGCCTTCGCCGCCGGTGAGGCGGCGGGCCAGAGTACCGCTTCTTCGGTCGTCCCACTCCTCTCCTATGCGGGGGTGGACGGCGCGTCCTCCTTCCTCCATCTGCTGGGCACCCTTTTGGGGCCCAACCCTCTGCTGGCCCTGATGCAGCAACCCTCCGAGTCGGAGGAAGCCCAGCCGGTGGAACCCGCGGCCCCCGCCCTGCCCGACCGTCGGGTGATCGACACCCCTTACATCAGCCAGGTGACCCCGGTGTACGCCCCGGTAGGCTGCGAGCCCACCTCCCTGCTCATGGGGCTAAAGGCCAAGGGCTATGCCCAGGAGGTAGACCTGCGCTCCTTCCTGGACGCCATGCCCAAGCATGAGTACGACCCCGCCCAGGGCTTTGCCGGCTCCCCTTATCAGCCCGACCAGAGCAAACGCACCACCATCTACCCCGCCAAGCTGGCGGAGTACGGGCGCAAGTACGGAGACGTGGCGGATTTCTCTGGACGGTCTGTGGAGGAGCTCCAGAGAGAGCTGCTGTCAGTCAACCCGGTCGTGGTTTATGTCACTCTCTGGTGGGCGGAGCCCTACTACCGCACTTACCGCATGGGGGACCATGAGGAGACCTTGCTGCGAAACAACCACGCAGTCCTTCTGTGCGGCTATGACAGCCAGACCGACCAGTACAATGTAGCCGACCCCTATAACGTGAAGTGTCAGGGGCAGGACTACTTTTACTGGCAGGACGCCTCTGTGCTGGAGCCTCTGTACCTGGTCCGGCAGCACGCCGTGGTAGTGCGGTAACTTTTTTCCCAGCTCGCTTCTCTCCCTCATTTCCGTCCGGACAGTACCCTGGGCACCGGAAGCGGTGGGAAAAATAATTTTTCTGTTTCCCTTCTCTCCCGCTCCCGGAGCCGGACAGTACCTTGTAAGTCACAGCGGCCCGGCATCCGTCGAAAGAAAGGAGGTCGCTATGGACCATTCTCCTCTGTCCCATTCCATCGCCGCCATGGTTCGGCGCGAGAGTGTTCAGGCCCATCGGGAGCTGGACCGCCGGCAGGAGCAGCTCCAGCAGTTACTGGACTATAACCAGACCCACGACCTGGACCCCAGGCTGACGGAGGGCTTTTACCGCTGCCTGCGGACCGCCCTCCAGGCTATGGACCTGGCCCAGTGGGACGTTCTTTCCCTCTCCTTTCTGGACCCCCTCCCCTAGTCAATGCCGGCCTCTGGAGGAGCCGCCGCCTGACTTCCCCCATTCCGTCCCAATATGATACATTAAGGAGGTTATAGATATGAAAGAAATTTTTTGGATCTCTCATTCTCCCATCCACCAGGAGGAGTACCAGGACCTCTGCCAGCGGTCCGGAGCGCCTCTTCTCATCCGGCCTATGGAGCCGGAATCGCTGGAGGAGCAGCTCCATCTGCGGGGCAGCCGGGTGGAATCTCTGGTAGTCAATCTGCCTCTGCCCAAGGCCGCCCAGGTTTTCCGCACCGCCGCCGGCCGCTTTCCGGTCCTGTTCCGGGCCTCCCAGAGGATCGCCACCGGGCGCAAGGTCCCCGGCTACTGCAGCGGGCTGCCGGAAGACGAGTACGAAAAGCGGTTTGTGGGCTGGCGCAGGCTGCTCCGCTGCGACGTGGAGGAGCTTCCCGCCGCCCAGCTCTCCCTTCCCCCCGCGTCTGGCCGTGTCTTTCTCTGGCTGTCCCGCCACCAGCTCTCCCAGCCGGCCCTGGACGCTCTCCAGGCCGACTGCGGGCCAGTGACGGTCCTCCAGTACCCCCTCCCCATCCGGGATGTAGCTGACCTGCTCCCTCTGCTGCCTATGGCCGACCTTGTGGGGGCTGTTCTGCCCCCTCAGATGCTGTCCCAGCTGAAGCTGCTGCTTGGGGACACCCCCCTCCTCCGCTCCGATTTCTCCCCCCAGGACGGCTTCCATCGCTGGCAGACACTCCTCTCCTGCTCTGTGGAGTATGAGCTTTTACCTCAGTTGGTCCCTGAACAGCTCCACACCGCTTGATTCTATCCCTCTATCCTCATTTTTTGTATACAGAAAGGAGTTTTATGATGAGAAACTACACCCAGGAGCAGAAGCTCCAGCTCCAGACTCTGATCAGTCAGGAGGCAATGCTGCCCGCCAAGCTGTTCAAGTACCTACGCTCCGAGGAGCATCTCCCTTCTCTGTTGGCCCTGGTGGATGTGCCCGGCTTTTCGGAGCCCCTGATGTGCTCCGTCCCCGCCAATCAGGTGGACCGGTTGAATAAGCCCGTGTCCATCCGGGACCTGCAGCCGGGCTTCCGGGTGGTCCTCCGCGGGCTTGAGGAAGACGGCAGCCTGACGGCCTCCCGCCGGCGGGCCCAGGAGCTGATCTATGACCGCCTCTTCCTTCATCCCGACCGCCGCCAAGTCTACCAGGGCCGGGTAATGGGCATCTCCCCGCAGGGCTTCTTTCTGATGGTGGAGGATCAGCCCGCCATCCTCCTCCGGGAGTTTTACCGCCCCACAGAGGGGCAGGAGGTCTCCGTGGGCGACCTGCTCCCTGTCTGTTTCGCCAACTCCTCTCCCCATCAGCGGCTCTGGTTCCGCTCCCCCCAGGATGAGAACTACCTCAACTATCCCTTCCTGGAGGAGCTGGAGCCCGGCCTGATCTTCCCGGCACGTGTCGTGGGCACTCGGAACGCCTCTATTTTCTTCCAGATCTTTCCCGGCTTCAATGCCATCTCCCCCCGCCCGGATGGCTGGCAGGCGGCAGCGGGTGACCAGATCCTATTCCAGATCAGCGGCGTATCCCGGGATCAGGCCAATCTTAAGGCCTGGGGCAGACCCCTGTGCCCCGTAGCCTGAATCCCACACCCGGTGATGATTTGATTTGAATGGAGGTTTTTTAGATGGATACACTTTACACGCTGAAGGACCGGAATCAGCGCTACTATGCGGCCCAGGTCCCTGGCGGCCGGACCGACTGCCCAGACCGGGCCGACACGCTCACTCTGGATAAAGTCAGGGAAGTAATGAGGCGCCCTGCCATGGCCGGCAGCTGCTGGCAGATGGAACCCGCCGCCAGGACCAAGTCCACCCCCGCCCCTCTGCGGCCCTTTGACTGTTTCCCCACACCCAGGCCAGAGGTACAGGCGGGCTCCGCCCCAGCTCCTGTTCCTGCTCCGCCCTCAGATGGAGCCCCCTCTCCCTCTGAACTTCCGTCCCGTTCCGCCGCCCCCCTTTCCCCCGCACTGGGGCGGCTGGCCTCCTCCCTACGCGCCTTTTTGACCCAGCAAAAGGGGCAGCTGGAGGCACGCCGGGACCAGCTCCGTGGTCGTAAGGATTCTCTGCTCCAACAGGCAGCAGCGAACCAGCTGACGGGGCAGGCGCTTACCCAGTTCTACCAGCAGCTCCAAAACACCCTGCTGGAGTCCGCTCAAGCGGAGCAGGACCTAGCCCTGGCAGTGGAGCTTCTGTCTGCCCCAGACGATAGCCAACTGCTCCAGTCCCTTCAGCGGGCGCAGAAGGGAGGGGCAGCGTGAGCTTCGCCAACGGAAGAGAAAAGGGCGTTTCCTCCAGTATCAGGAGGAAACGCCCTTGCTCCGCCGAAATCAGAGCGCCTTCAGTTCTGTCTGTCCAGCTCCCGACGGACAGTCCGAGACAAGAGCTCCTGCCCTTCGGGAGAGCGGAGCACTTCTAGTACCATCGTCCGCACCAGCTCCTGAAAGGGAGCACTTCGCAGGAAGGAATCGAACACAGTTCCCTCTCCTCCCACAGACTGAGCGGAACTCCGAGGCTCCCGCCTGGGAGGGGGAGATTGGACCGGGTCCTCCTGGTACGCGCCTTCTAGCCAGCTTTCTTGACGGGTACGGTCGTCGCTCTCTCCCCGGAGGTAAAATATGGACACGCCAAAGTAGGCGGCCAGCTTCTCCTGCTGCTCCTGGTTGGGTGTTTGGCGGCCCGTTTCAAACTTCTCAATGGCGTTCTTAGGAAGGCCCAGAGCTGCGGAAAGGCCAGGCCGGCTCATTCCCCGCTGGGTCCTCAACTCCTCGATTCGCTGTGCCAATGTGATCATGGTCATTTCCCTCCTGGTTTTGTTGTCTTCCAGAGCCTATTATACCTCCTTTTTTCCTCATTGGAAAGAGGTATGCGAAGGCCGTCCACGTACTCATGTGGACGGCCCTCTCTTGTTGTCGTCGCTGCCCCTATCTTCTGTTCCTATTGACACCATAGTCCTTCCTGGTAAAATAGGAACTGCTCATACCAGTGTCAAACGGTATTTCCCGCCAGAATAATAGCTGGGTGGTAAGGTGAACTATGAGCCCCCCTGACTTTTGAAACCGTTGGCATAGGAGAGCGGACAAATGACGTCTCTTTTGCCACAGGCATAAAAAGACGTCGGAGCAAACGATATAACGTTTGCTCCGACTTGGAAAGGGCGGTTAAAATCGATATTTTTTCCCTGATAAAACAAAACTGCCGTGCGGCAGCCCCAAAGCGCAACCCAGCGCAAGCGGTTGCGCTTTGGAAGCGAGAAGCAGCAGAATGAGCGCGCGATGAGCTTTGTCCTGGAAGGAAAAAGCTCATCGCAAGCGATATGACGCTTGCGACGAGCTGGCGGAGACGGTGGGATTCGAACCCACGTGCGGTTGCCCGCAAACTGATTTCGAGTCAGCCCCGTTATGACCACTTCGATACGTCTCCATTTGGATTCACATTTAAGTCTATGTGATAGGATATCAAACTATTGGGGAGAAATCAAGCACTTTCTTGTTCTCTCTCCAGGAAAGGACAAACCATGTATCGTATCCTGTTCGTATGCCACGGCAACATCTGCCGCAGCCCCATGGCGGAATTTATTATGAGGGATCTGGTCACACATGCTGGTCTTGGTGGGAAGTTTCATATTGCCTCTGCCGCCACCAGCAGGGAAGAGCTGGGAAATCCAGTCTATCCTCCTGCCCGGCGCAAGCTGGCGGAACATGGCATCAGCTGTGCCGGCAAGACGGCCCGGCAGCTGACACAGGAAGATTATAGCCAATATGATCTTCTCATTGGCATGGACCGCACCAATCTCCGCAATATGTCCTATATCTTAGGCGGCGACCCAGAGGAAAAACTCCACCTGCTGCTGGAGTTTGCGGGTCGTTCTGGAGAGGGCATCGCGGACCCCTGGTATACAGGCGACTTTGAGAGCACCTTCCGGGACGTTTTAGCTGGCTGTAAGGGGTTATTAGCTCACTTTACCGGTACGAAATAAAACAGAGAGTGGAGCACAACACTCCACCCTCTGTCACTCTTTTCTTAATTAGCCGAAGTAGCGCTTCAGCAGGCCCTCAAAAGCCTTGCCGTGGCGGGCCTCGTCGCGAGCCATCTCGTGGACGGTGTCGTGGATGGCGTCCAGGTTCAGCTCCTTGGCCTTCTTGGCCAGCTCGAACTTGCCGGCTTAAAAATTGGCTGTTTCCCTGGAAAATCAAGCGAAATGGGAACATATTTCAAAGCACTTCGGAACACCTTTTTAACATCTTTTGTACAAGTCTGGTACATCTTTTTAAGTGAAAAGAGCGGCCATGTACCATTTTAGTACAATTCTTGGAGGTACTAAAATGGCAAAAGCAAAGGATACCGGGGTTTTCAAGATGGAAAACGGCCTGTGGGCCTACCGTTTCGCCGTGATGATTGACGGGAAACAGGTAGCGCGGCGGAAGTCAACCGACGAACACGGGAACAAGCTGCACACGAAAAAAGAGGCCATAAAAGCGCGGGAGGCGGCAATCGAACAGGCTCACTTGGAGCGGAACCGCAAAAAGAAACTCCGCAGAAGAACGGTCAAAGAGGTCTACTCCGAATACTGTAAAAACGGACGGTCAGACCGGGCCTATCAGACCATCCGCAAGCAGGACAGCCTTTGGGATAATCACCTGTGCGCCCGGTTCGGAAACCGTTATGTGGACGATATTAGCGTTGCGGAAATTTACGACTACCTTTCGGAACTGTACCACACAGAGGGACTTGCTTATACATATGTGGAGAGCTTTTTGAAAATGTTCTACCTGATTTTTGGACAAGCCTACTCCCGGAACTACCTGGACGTGGACACCTACAATAAACTCTGCGTCAATAAAGACACCAAAATCCACATGCCAAAGCGGAAGATAAATGATGATGACGACATTATTTCCTTTAGCAAGGAAGAGCTCGCCGTCCTGGATAAATACTTTAAGGGCACGAACGCGGAAACGGCCTACATGCTGGGGCGGTACTGCGGCTTGCGTATCAATGAGTGCTACGGCCTGAAATGGTCAAATGTGGACTTGGAGGCAGGGACAATTACCATTGACAGGCAGATGCAATACCAGGACGGGCTTATCAAGCTCGTCCCCGTTAAGACGCGGAGCGGCAGACGGACAATCTACATGAACGACAAATTGAAAGTGTATTTTCAAGACTTAGCGCGGCGGCGGGCGGAAGATGCCGTCAAGTTTGCCGCCGTCCGGGAACAGAAACAGCGCTTCATTGATGACCTGGACGGAAGCAAAATTTCTTCCACGGAGCTTGTGAACTGCCTCCCAAACGGACAAATTCAGACAGTGAACTCCATGAAATATCCCACGCGGGAGATAAAGCGCATGGGGATAAACTTCAAATATCATTACCTCCGTCACACATACGGAACCATGATGGCGGAGCTGAACACGCCGCAGCACCTTCTTTGTGCGCAAATGGGCCATGCTTATATCCATGTAACGCAGAAATATTACCTCGCGGTCACCAAATCGGGAGTAGATTTGGTGAAAAGCAATATAAACAGATTATAATTGCACTTGGGGGGCGTTACAGTCCCCCCAAGTACTCAAAAAGGCCAATCTATATCGTTATCTATATCATCCCTTTGTGACTGTACAGTTTCATCATCTCCATCGTTGCTGTCAGTTTGCAACTCTGTATAACGGAAATTCGGATAAACAGAGAAATCAAAGTCACTAGGAAGTTTATCGCGTCCGTATTCAAGTATCTCATCATTCATTTCTCGTTGTTTTGCATAACAATATATTTGGTCATTTTTATTGATTGCTTCAATAATTGCAATAAAATCTTTATCGTCAAAGATACTTAAATACGGTTTTATAGCACAATTATATCGATGCTTTGTCCCTAAATAGCTGCTACTTTTAGAATAATGTTGTATTAAAAATTTTCTGAAAGCATGTGGAACCCCTTGCTCTGAACACAAACGGCTTAAAATACTACGTACTGTACCTGAAATCGTATCTGAATTACATGTGAAATTCAACAAATAATCCTCTAATGAACCATTTAGAAACCACATTATAGCACAGAAATCTTCATCAGTATCGATATGAGATATTTGGTATTGTGTATCCTTGTTAAGTACGTTATATACTTTGGGATAAAATGCAAGCATTATACACACATGGCGTAGGCAGCTTTCATCTTGGGCTATTGTGAAATAACTTTGATTATTCTGTATATAGCTACAAATCGGTTCATAATAGTTATTTAACATAGCCTCTAATGCCAACCGATTGATATACCTGTTTTTGTTAAATATATCCCCTTCTGGTTTTCGGAAGGTAAATTTCCAGAATGCCTTAAAAACATTCTGGGTCATTTTTTCTGACATTCTATTAAAATAGACCCTACGAAGATATGCCTCAAAACCTTTGAAATCATGTTTATACAATTCTCGTTTCTGGTCTATATCATCACTCATGCGGTCAACGATATTATCTGCAAAGACAGAGGGTTTTGTTAAAATATCATCCAGGGCTTTTTTAATATGCGCAATAGTCATTTCCTGTGATGGTGAAATTAGCTCATAATCTTCATTAAGAGCTGGGTGTGCAGAAAAGTTTCTCCAACTATAAATATGTGATATTAGAGCGTAGGACTCATCGCTCAATAGTTCTGTTTCCTTGTGTACTCTATCAATTAAAGATTTTTCCCATTCTGAACTGTTCGCATTTTTTCGTTTCCTGTTAATATCTTCCAGTATTTTTTCTGCCTTCTGGTCTGAATAGACATCTGCTAATTCCTTTAGTTTAAGCAATAAATCACACACGATAGTAGAATATAACATTACCATGGCAGAACGATAATTCCCATTATCATAAGAACTGACTATTTCTCTAAAATATTCTTTGATTTGCGGGAAATAAATATTCTCTGCATTAACAAGATATAATTTCATGACTATATCCACCTTTTAATATATTTCTCGGATTTTATCAAGAAATTCCTCAAATTTCTTTACAACCGGCTCCGGGGAGATAATTTTTGCCATTCGACCAAAGCCACAAATCCACCCGAAGAATTGATTGCTCACTTCCACATCAGCGGTCACATAAAAATGGTCATCGTCCACCTTTTCATAAATAACGCCGCGCCGCCCAAAGCGGTCAATGACTGTATTAAGCAGTTTTTTTGTAATAAACCGCATTTTAACACGCGTTCTTTCCCCGCTGTACATGGAAAAGGTGCGTTGCATAAAAGTCTCTACATCAAGGTTTGCAAAGGCTTCTGCCCCTTCTCGCGGCTCGTCCACAAAGCACACATTTTTCATTCGGTCAACGCGGAAGGTGCGCCTCTTCTGATTGATATTGTCAAATGCCAAAAGATAGTAGTTGCCCGCATCAATGACAAGATAAAATGGGCTGACAATATACTTGGTGCGGCGCTCTGTGGGCTTATCCAAATTTCCGATTTCATAGGCGAGATACTGGAAGCTGATTTTCTGCGGCTTGTGGGGGCTACCATCCAGCATAGTTGCCATAGCGTCATTGATTAGACTGATATTATTGAGAACGCTCTTATTTACTGTTTTTACCCGGTCAATCACAAGAGCGTTGTTGCGTATCTTCTCCGCCTGGTGTCTGCTGACAAAATCGCTGACGATGGCGGCAAGGCGGTCTGCCTGTGCCTGGGGAATAAACTTTGCAGAATAGACGCACTCCGCAAGTAAGCGTATGCCGTTCAAATCATAGCGGCGTTGCCGTACATAGAACCCCTTTTTCTTGCGGTGTGGGTCAAATATGACAAGTCGCTCTTCTTCATCGGCTATTGCCTCTTCTGCCTCCTGGAGCGTTTTCCCGTTTTCTATCATCCATGTGGCCTTGTTGATTTCCTCAATATCCTTGTAAACGGAGCGGCGTTCTGCGTCAATCCCTATCTCATTCAAATACGCCACAATGTCATCGGCTGTCACAACATTGTTTTCATCCGTTTCCCGCAAGAGAAACTGCAAGACAAGATAGGGCTTTAGCTTCTGATTGGGCTTCTTGCCGCGATTTATCTGCAATTCATTTCTCTCTTCGCTCTTCTCTTTCACATTCGCGGCCCCCTTTACATATTTCTATGTCAAGTGTACCACAAAAGCACAAAAAATGCAGTAAAAAACAATAGGGCCGGTCCGCTCGTTGAGCGGCCCGGCTGTCAAATTAGTTGCGTATGCTTCTCAATAGCGGCCTCTATCCGCTGTGGCTCAATGCCGATATATCGCTGTGTCACGGCGGCGGAGCTGTGTTGTAGCAACCTCTGCACCAGGGCAATATCATAGCCGTTTGCCTTGTATATCTCGGTGGCGTACCACTTGCGGAAGCTGTGCGTACTGATACCCTCAAAGCCCAGGTAGTCACACACGATATGGAGCTGTTTCTGTATAGCTCGCTCGGTGATAGGGAAAATCATCGCGTTTCGGTCTATACCGTTGCGCAAGCAATAATTCTCTATGTATTGCTGGATAACAAGCGGAACCGTGAACACGCGGCGCTTGCCTGTTTTCTGCTCGGTAATTTCCAGCCGGTATCTGTCCCCGTCCCGGACAATATCACAAGACCGCAGCTTCAATATATCGCTGATACGCAAACCCAAATTTCCTTCCAGCACAAGGGCGGTGGCTATGCGCTCATTGGGGCGGCAACCGCTGAACCCCTCGCGCATGGTCTGGATTATCTCTTTATATTGCTCGGTGGTGAGCGCCTTTGTTTTCTTGTTCATGGTAGCCTCCATCGTCAGAAGTTCGTTTTTTCAAGCGGGAAAGTTCGCATATTATGGGCGGCGGCGGGAAAGTCCCGTGATTGCTCGGTTTTGGTATTCGTATTTTTAGAATTATACGAACTTTTGGGAATTGGGTGGGGATTGCTCCCCACCCTTCCCTGTCACCCCGCAAGCACCATCGGCGCGTTGCAATCTAAACAAGCTATGTGGACTTCCTTTGTGGCCCGGACGGAATTGCCGCAACAGGGGCAGATATATTTCCGTGTGCTGGACGTGCGCGGCGGCGTGGTGCCCTCCGCTCCGCTGTGCGTTCCTGTCCCGGTGATATGGAACCCGGCAAACTCGTTGCGGCTTATGAGAATGTCGGTCAAACCGTTCTCCAATATGAAGTCCAGCAGTTCGTCAGAGGGGCTTGTGTGGCTCCACCCGTATTTGTCGCTATGCTCCACGATTAAGCCGTGGGCTTCGGCGGCGGCTTTGAAGCGGCGATTGTGGTAGGTGTTGCCCCGGCTGCAATCCTGTATGCCGTTCTCGTAGTTGTAGTAGTGAACCATTTCGTGAAGCAGGGTCGCGGCTACGTCCTCGATAGGCCGGGCCAGTGTCCCGGCTCCTATGTTGATTTCGTGGGTGCCGCCCAGCTTGGAAACCCATGTATCTTCCCGCAGGGAGAAATGGCCGTAGGCGCGGGGCGTGGATTGAATGGTAATGGTCGGTCTTGAAAGTGCATTTTCAAAAAATTCAGCGTTCAGCAGGTCAAAAACCTTGTTCAGATACCCGGCCACGCGGTTATAGCTTGTCAGTTCTTTCATGTCTTTTTCTCTCCTATTCTTGATTTTGGGGAGAGGGCAAGCTATAATGTTCTTGCCCTCTCCGTTTGGATTGGGGGGAAGTCCTTTGCGTGTCTACTTTGGTCGGTGTTCACGCAAGGGGCTTTTCTTTAGGCGCTGATGGAAAAGCGGCGGCTGGCGCTCTGTTTGGTGTACTCCTTATACAGTTCGCCGTGGGCCTTTTTGAAAGCCGTGGTATCAAACCGATTGGAGAGAACCGAAGTCCAGCGGACAATATACTTTCCAGCGGCCATTTCCTCGGTGTCGCGCTCCATCATTTCAGCCTTGATACTGTCCCGAATGGCCTCTGCCTCCGCCTTGGCTTCCTCAATAACAGCTTCCCACTCATTCAGCGCCTCGATTTTGGCTACCAGTTCGTTCTTGCTCATGTTCATTCTCCTTTGCTTTTTATTTGGGGTGTTCCCCTTAACTGATTATAGTTTACACCTTTTTTAAGTGTAATTCAATTCGCAAAATACACAAGATTTACACTCAAATTATGTGTAATTTCAACACTTGAAAAAGGTGTAATTTTGTGTTAGAATAAGGACAATGGAAGAGAGGCGCAATTTTTGGAGCGCCCCGGAGGGAGGGCCAAAAATGCCAATCAAATACAAGATTGATGTAATCGCCGCGCTGAAAGAAGCCGGGTACAACACCACAAGAATACGGAAAGAGAAAATCATGGGAGAGGCCATGCTGCAAAAAATCCGCAGCGGTCAAATGGTGTCGTGGGCCACCCTTGAAACCATTTGTGGGCTGCTCAACTGTCAGCCCGGCGATTTACTGGAATACGTCAGGGAGGCCCCGGACAATAGGTAATTTATGGGAATTGCAAAAGGCCACTAATGCGGATAACAATAGTACGAAAATCCAGCGCAGCGCAAAAAACAGGAAGCGCGTCGTGACGTTCGCCACGACGCGCCAGCTTCAAGCAGTATTCGGGAGGTGCCGCCATGTTCGGAGATACGGAATTGCCCCTTGCCCTTATCATGGAAGAAATATTCGGCTGGGAGAAGAAGCCCCAGGACAACGAACAAGACGAACAAAAAACGACTGATAAACAAAAATGACAGAGGGGCGGGAGTGTAACTCCCGCCCCTCCTATTGGTTAAGCCTTACCGTTTTTCAAAATAGTCGCTCAAAGCCCGGTCAAGCTCCTGTTGGATGGCCTCACGCCATTTCCGGTCAGCTTCCAGCATTGCGGCAAATTCTTCCTTGGCGTGCTTGTAGTTCTCAAATGCGCTGGGAGCTTCGCCGCCCATCGGTTCAACTATGTGGGCGTACTTGTACTTGCCGGGGAGATTATCAAAGCTGTTTTCATAGGGAAGTCCCTAAACTGTGATTGTGAGCATTTTTTGCCTCCTTTCATTTTTGAACCTACACTTTCAAGTGCAGGAAGCGGATTTTTACCCGGCCCCGTGGGTCTTATTATTTATATAAAATGACGCACGGGGTCAGGTGAATTGCGCCAGCGGTCACACGGAATTTCTCACATAACGGCCTTTCTTGACGCGCAGAATAAGGCCGTACTTTACAAACTTGTCCAGTGTTTTTCGGCTAAAGCCCTGGTCAAGAATTTCTTGTGCTGTCCATGTGTCGCCCTTCAACTGTGCAAACCGCTCTTCGGTCTGTCTGCGGCCTAATTCCTGATTGTGGGCGGCGTTGTGTTCCGCATTGTATTGGCCCATTTCTTTTTTCAAGTCATAGGCCCGGACAATCTCGGTGTCTCTCTCAAAATCAATGGTGAAAGAATAATCACCATCGGGAATATCATCATCGAGCGGAAACGGGAACGGCTCGTAGCCATTGGAAAGATAGCGGAACACCCATGTTTTCAGAAGTTTTCCCTCTTTGCCGGGGAGGGTCATGTACATTCCATTTTGATAGTACAGCATCATAACGGCTGTGTCGTAGCTCGATTGAAACAGTTCATCGGCTCCGCCGTCTGGCTGCTTCCGCAGGGCGTTCAGCTCGGCGCGGCGGCTGTCCATGAAGAAGAGAATGGGTTTTATCCATCCTTCCCAGGTCATAGGTACGCCGTGGTAGGTAACGCTCTTTTCGTCAAGATTGGCAACGTAATAGCACCACACGCCCTTGGCCGCGCCGCGCACGTCTAACGCCACACCAAAGGAAATCATCTTTTCGTGGCCGCTCTCCCACCCCATACGGTTCAACCAGCGCTGTGCGGTTTCGGCATGGTGAGACTGGCAGAACAGTTCCAAATCTCTTTTGTCCTGCTCTCTCACATGGACAAGGGGAAAATGCTGGGAGAGAATATGGTATTGGAGCTTCGCCCTCTAATTCCCACCCAGGCGGAAAATATCATCCGTCTTGAAGCGCACCTTGTAGGGGTACTTTTTGTACTCTTGGGGAAATACCATTTTCAAGAAATCCCCCCTATCCTATTGTTTACCGTCATAGGCAATCAGATGTTTCGCCCCGCTTTGTTCCTCCAAAACTTCATTCTCTCCAAAGGCATTGGGGAGAATTGTTTTCCTAATGGCCGGAACCACCACCCAGGCTATCGGTTTGCCCCGGAAGGTCAGGGGCGCGGAGGTGCCCGCGCCCCCGGCCTCATGCCCCTGTTCACACGGCGGAGCGGAATACAGTTCGGTATTTCCACTCAAAAGGCACTCTCAGCAACCAGCTCCATCCAAATGGAATTTTTCAGCTCTGTTTTCGGACCTCGGCTGCAAATATTCTCCCATGTTCGGGCACAACCTTGTGGCTGGAAGCTGTGGCCCGGAGCACTCCACCAGCGGAACACCTTACCGCCTAGCTCTGCCCCGAATACATGGAAAATATCAATTCCGATACTGAACCACTGTTCACGGGAGCAATCAGAAGATTGCGTTTTCAGGTCATCGAAAACCTTTTGCTGCTTATCGGTCATCTCTTGGCGCAGGCTCTCTTCGCTAACATTGTCAAGCAAAGGAGCATTTCTGCCCGTACTCTGCCGCTTTCCGCTGTTGCCATCCATTGGGCGCTTCAACTGGAAGTGCGCCTTGATAAGCTCGTAGAGTGGCTGTGTTTTGTCTGTCAATTCAAGGCTATTGTCCCATGTCTCCCACTCGTAAATGAAGTGCAACGCGTCACAGAACATGTCCACCTTGTTACGGCCATCGGTGGTCACACACCCCGTCTTACACACAAAGCTCTCTGTGCCCTCGGCGGTCAGAAGGTTAATACTGTCGAAGAGCGGTGCGGCGGCTTTCTTATCCACGCCATAGAACATATGATAGCCGCCTCCCTGGGAGCGCGTTACCCTGTCGGCAAGGCTCTTTGCCCTCTGGAAAAAGGCGCTCTGCGTATCGACCTTACCATCTACTTTGTCAAAGTCGATGACAAAGAGGTGCAAATCGCCGCACTTGGCATTGTCCAGGTAGAGGCTCACACGCAAACTTTCAGCGCCGCGCCCTTGGTTTTCGCTGTGCAGATAGGTTTGCATGGCTCGGTTAGCATCTTCATAGGATAGCGCATACTTTTTATAGAGATTTCCATTCTTGCCACCGAATAGCTTACACATGCGGCCCTTTGTGTCGATGAAAACAGGAACCTTGATGATTTTTCCGTTCTAATTTTTGGCTTTTGCACCCAGCACAAAACAATTATTCATGCTCATTTGGGCATTCCTCCTTTTGAACAAAAAATTTAATTTGCAAACGGCAAGGCAAGTCTATTGGATAGCTGAAAATACGGCATACACGAATAGACACGAAAGGAAACGCAACGATAAAGAGATAACATGGCAGTTTTTCAGCACCACAACTTGACCTTGCAGTTTGCCCTTATCAGTGAGAGAATTTGAGGATTTTCTTTCTCAGTCCCCCTCTCTCACTTTCTATATATATTATACCATAAAAATATTTTTGCGTCAAACAGCCGCTATTTTCATTAAAAATCGCTTATTCTGCAACAAATATTGAAGTTTGTGGAGGCGTAAAAACTCTGATTTTTTTGCCGTGTTCCACTTCCAAATCCGCCTGTTCCAGCACACAAAAATTCCGTTTGAAAGTGCAGTTTCAATTTGGAGCGGAACCTGGACAACAAAAAAGTGAAGCGGCTGGCAGCACCGCTTCACTCACTCAATCGTCATAATGGCCTTTGCATTGATAGACTTCGACCTGTCCATCGACCATGCGGTAAACAAGTCTGTTCGTATCGTCAATGCGTCGGCTCCAATAGCCTGATAGGTTTTCCTTCAATGGCTCTGGCTTTCCAATCCCTTCAAATGGACTTCTGCAAATGTCCTTCAACAAGGCATTTATCCGTTTCAGCGTTTTTCTGTCCTGTCCTTGCCATGACAGATATTCTTCAAACGCCTGTTCCGTGAATGTGATGTTAGTCCCCATCGGCAAGCTGCTCCAACTCGTCCATAGACTTGACTACCACCTTGCCCTGCCCGGCCTGCTTGATACTGTTGTCCAATGCCCGCATATTGCTGTCGCTGTAAAATGGGTCTGCGTAAATCTCGAAGGGGATTTTGCCCTGCCGCAAGGTCTGGCGCACAAAGATGTTAAAGGCCGTTGTCATGCTCATACCCATGTCGGCAAAGACAGCTTCGGCACGCTCTTTCAGGTCTTTGTCAATGCGGATATTGAGGTTTGTTGTTTCTGCCATTGTGACCACTCCTTTCTATGGCACTACTATTCTATTCCTTTTTACGCGCAACATCAATACTTTGCGCGTAAATTTACATAGTGTTCATGGTTTTTCTTTTGCTTTGAGCGGTCAAATTCGTTTTTGAAAGTGCATTTTCAATTTGGAGCGGAACCCCTGTTGCGAGCGGGTGAAGGAATTTCCCTCGCAAGAAGGTCAAAGGGCAGGCCGGGAGTACCCCCAGGTGGAGCGGAACAGGGAAGTGCCTCGCGGCGGCGGGGATGGTTCCGGGAAAATACAGTTGTAATTTCTGACGGCGGCTTTTCTTGGCAGTTTTCCCGACCGCTGATAAATTACGGAGAACACGACCGGCGACGGTAGCAAGCAAATAATGAAAAGGGCAAGAGTTTTTGTTTAGTAATTACTCTTGCCCTTTTATCGTTTCTTCAATTTTAGCCACCAATTCACTTGGCTGCATTTCTAAAGCTCCTGCAATTTTCCAAATAGTTTCAAAGTTTGCTTGTTTGGTTCCATTTTCAATCATTGATAAGTGTGTGCGTGCAATTCCAGCAAAACCGCTCAACACATCTTGAGAAATCCCTTTTGCTTTTCGCAGGCTTCGGATGGTTTGCCCTACCGCGTAATTATCAAACTGCACGACAACACCTCTTTTCTCACTATATTTTATGAGAAAATTCTTGTCGCACTGTCTATGATGATAGACATTTTCGCAAAACCATGCTATACTTCATTTGGTAGTCCCCCTCTCTTATATTTTAATTGATTAGGAGGAATAGGTAGTAATGAAAAAAATAGTGTCTCTTCTACTGGCAGGAGCATTAACGTTGTCTTTGGCCGCTTGCGGCGGGGACACGACCAGCGATGTCAGCGGAACCAGCGGCGCAAACGTATCAGGCAGCAGCGAAACCAATACGCCGAGCGGCAGCGAAACCCCCAGTGACGATGCCAACAGTAGTCAGGAAGTAACTGTACCCAACAATGGGGAGTGGGACGAAATCCTTTGCTCCGGGGACGGGTATCACCTGGTAAAAAAAGAGGTTGACGCCTACGACGGATATAAATTTATGCTTGGTGTTGTGGATGATAGCGGAGAGTGGGTACAAGAATTGACCGACACCGGAACTTTTGTAGAGGAAGTACGGTTCCGTGCCGAGGGCAGCAGCGAAACTCTGCGAGATAGTTCTTGTTACATGTACTTGGGCGAAGGCGTGTTCCTTGCCTCTCCGGGTGTCTCCGTATACACGAAGGACGAAGAGTACCGGGTCGGCCCTTGGCCAGACATGATAACCGATTCTGTCACAGGTCAACTTGAGGTTGCAGTCTGGGAGTGTCTTATCTGGAATGTTGTCGATAATTCTCAAGCCGAGTTTGATGCCTCTAAAATATCTACTTTCCAAGATGGGTACTCACTTTTCTGCGAAGCAGAGGACGCCTTTGGCGGCGGCAGACTCAATGCGCTGAACACAAAGGGCGAAATCACCGAGTTCACCTGCAAGTTCGTGCCCAATAAGCCCGGCCACAATTTCCCCGTCTATTCGGAGGGATTGTTCTATGCCTGTACTGACAAGGCGGCCCGCCCCGGCTTTTATGACATTGAAGGGAATATGGTCATTGATTTGTCATCGTATAACATGGGTAGAATACCCTACTCCAGTGAAATGGGAGTAAACGCCCCGTACTTTGAAAATGGACAGGCCACTATTTTGTTCGCCAATAATGCTGACAGTGTGTTTGAGGCAGTTATTGATAAAACTGGGGCTTTTGTAGGTGAACCCGAAAAAGTAGACGTTTCTGTTTATTGATTACAACATAGCCAAAGAGGACGGTACACCAGCAGTACCGTCCTCTCTCATTTTTGTATTCCATTGTTATCAAGCGGCCTCGCAGTTGTCGGTGTAAAATTTCATAGCTTCAATGTTCTGCCCCATGTATTCCGGGAACCGCTGCACAAACCATTTCCGAACCAGGAGATAGTGATTGTTCTCAAACGTGGAGCTCGCTCGCACCATTTCAAACTCGCTCATCAACTCGGAGCTTCCTTCGCGGAGAATGTACCGCTCCATAGCGGCGTAGGTCAGGCCCTTGAAGGGGCTAGGCCGCTTGGCGGCGGGGGAAACCTTGCGGACAAACTGCATGGTGGGGAAGTCGGCGCGGATTTTCTGCACCAGCTTGTATTCCTCGGAGCAGGGATTGTTTGCGGCTCTCTCAAAGGTTTTGGTGATGGTCATGGTGTTGTTGATGAAGTCGATTTTGTAGCTGTTCATGTTCATAATCTTTACCTCTTTCGTTTCATTTTTGAAAAATACACTTCAATTCAGGCGGCGGGGTCTACCTGCACCTCTTCCATTGACGCAGCGGGCGGTGCTGCATTGGCGGGGGCTTGCTCGGCGGCGGGACTTTCGGGGAGGTCGGGCATACCGAACTTGGCAATCTCGGGGTACTGCTGCAAGAACCACTGTTTGATAACGGGGTAGCGCTTGCTGTGGCACTCGGCAATCAAACGCATCTCGTCAAACTCCTTCTTCCGCTCAGTGGCTTTATCATGGAGCAGGATATACCGCTCCATGTAGTCATAGGTAAGGCCACGGTAACACTCCTTCTTGTCGTTGCGGCGGATGGTGCGGGTCACTACATGGAAGCCCTCGTAGTCCTGGCGGGCCCTCTGCAAGAGGTTGTATTCCTCGGAACCGACAATCTTGGAAAGCCGTGAAAATGTCCTATCCATAATAATTTGCCGATTTGCTTCGTCGATTCTCACATAGTTCTTCATGTGCGGGCAGCTCCTTTCTTTTGGTAATCGGGGTTAGGCGGCCTTCTCCTTTTTCAGCGCCTTGTTGCAGTTTTCGGTAAACTCCTTGAAGGCCGGGTACTTGTCGAAGAACCACTTCTTCATCTCGCCGTAGGGACGGGCGGCGGCGTTCATTTCCTTCGCCTCAGCAGAGGTGCCCCGGAGCATTTCAAACTCGGCCATGATGGTCTTGTCCTTGTCGTCGTGGGCAGCAATGTACTTCTTCATGTAATCGTAGGTCAGGCCCTTGAAGCTCTCTTTGCTCTTGGCGGTGCTGGTCTTGACAATGACCTTGTAAGTGGGGTTGTCCCTGCGGGCCTCCTGGAGCGCCTTGTACTCGTCGGAACCGAAGCGGCTGGCGGCTTTCTCAAACTTCTTGGTCATCTCGATGGTGCGGGCCTTGTTGTTGATGGTCAGGTTAGTCATGGTAATAATCTCCTTTTATAAATATTTTTTGTTTTTCAGGGCTTTGCTTCCCTGTTCTTTATGGTCTTATTATAGCAGGGGCGGGACAGTCGTAAGTCGTTTTATTGGTACTCACTCAACCTACCATAACCTCAAAGTCGGGGTAGCGGTTTCGATAAGTAAAGTACAACTGCGCCTCGGCGCTATTCAGAATGTGTACTCGCTCCATGAGTTTGCGGGGAACATAAATCTTTCGCTTGTTCAAATCGGCCCAAACCAAAATCATAATGTACTCAGATTTCATTTTTACTCTTCCTTTCTTTTCGTGAGGTTTTGTGTTCCTCATCTCTTTTGTGACTTTAGTATAGCATTTTCAAAATCAGTCAGTGTCGTTATAATGGTACACACCTCTAAAGTAAAAAGAAAAAGCACGGTCAAAAATCAACCGTGCTTCCCATCGAAAAATGGCAGCTAAAAAGATGCCTGAAAGATGTTATTTTCCTGTTTCGGAGATGTATTTTTCTTGCCTAAAAGATGCTCGGAAATGCTTGCAATTCAAGGGGTTTCGGGGTATCATAGAGATGCAAAATGGTACATGTTTGTACCACTTGAAGAGAAAACATGGGGCCTGAAAAGCTCCATGTACCATTTTTGTACAAGATGAAAATAAAAAGAGAGGGGACCGGTCTCCCGGTTCCCTCTCAAAAAGTGCTTATTTATTGGCTTTTTCTCAGCCGAAGTAACGCTTCAGCAGGCCGGCGAAAGCCTTGCCGTGACGGGCCTCGTCGCGGGCCATCTCATGCACGGTGTCGTGGATGGCGTCCAGCCCCAGCTCCTTGGCCTTCTTGGCCAGCTCGAACTTGCCGGCGGTGGCGCCGTTCTCAGCGTCCACACGCATCTCCAGGTTCTTCTTGGTGGAGTCGGTCAGCACCTCGCCCAGCAGCTCGGCAAACTTGGCGGCGTGTTCAGCCTCCTCATAGGCGGCCTTCTCCCAGTACAGGCCGATTTCAGGATACCCCTCCCGATGAGCCACACGGGCCATGGCCAGATACATACCGACCTCAGAGCACTCGCCCTCAAAATTCATACGCAGGCCCTTGATGATCTCCTCGTCCACGCCCTGAGCCACGCCCACAACGTGCTCGGCGGCCCAAGTCTTCTCACCAGCCTGCTCCTTGAACTTCTCGGCAGGAGCCTTACAGATGGGGCAGAATTCAGGGGCAGCGTCGCCCTCGTGGACATAACCGCAAATGGTACAAACAAACTTTTTCATGATCGTGTTTCCTCCTTACTTTTTTTCTGTTTTATACAGTCGGGACAAAGTCCATGCAGGGTGAGCTCATGGCGGTAGACCATCAGCCCATATTGCTGACTGACGGCATGGTCCATCTCACTGTCCAAAGTAAGATGGGGCAAATCGATGACCGCGCCGCAGTATTCGCAAACAAAGTGGCTATGGGGGGTGACAACGGCGTCAAAACGCTCCTGTCCCTGAATGACTCCTACGCTCCGAATATCGCCTCTCTCCTGAAAGAAGATGAGATTGCGGTACACGGTGCCCAGGCTCAGGTCGGGATGGCTGGGTTTCAACTGCTGGTAGATCCACTCGGCGGAGGGATGGCAGCTGGTGCCCTGAATGGCGGCCAGGATGGCCTCTCTCTTTTTACTGTATCGAATGGACCGTTCCATATCCGCCCCCCTAACAATAGTAATTATCGTTTGCTATTTAAGCATAACATATGGGACTGAGTTTGTAAAGACCCAGTCCCAAAAATTTTTTATCTCTTATCCTCCCCGCTTTAGCCGGCGCAAAATCTCTGCTTCCACCCGGTCCCCGTACTTCATTCCCAGCAGAAAGAGAGCCAGGCCGCCCAGTCCGATAGGGGCCATAGCCCACAGCGGTAGCCGGAGGGAGGCGCCACCTAATGCGCTGGCGAACAGCAGGCCCCAAGGGCGGGCGCACAGCGCAATGAGCGCGAACCTGCGAAACGGGATCTCTGTCAGGCCTGCCAGGATGCACAGCACATCGTCCGGAAAGAAGGGAAACAGGAAAGCCAGCAGCAGAAAGATATCCGTTTTCGCTCGAATCACGTCCTGGTAGCGGTCTGACAGCCTTCGGCTGACCAGCCGGTCAGCAAAATCTCTGCCCAGCACTCGGGCCAGCCAAAAGACCAGGAGGGAGCCGGCCATCACTGCCCCAAAAGTGAGCCAGAAGGAAGGCCAGGTACCAAAGAGCACACCCCCGGCCGCGGCGCTGATATTGCTGGGAATCGGAGCCAGTACCACTGACAGGAACTGGAGCAGGAAAAAAATCAGGTGTGAATAAGGAGCGAACCGGCGGATATACTCCTGCAGCCCTTCTGCTGAGGTTGCTGCCTGGAAAAAGCCGCTTCGGTACAGGAACAGCCCTCCTCCCAAAAGGAGCAGCAGGGCGAGGACCAGGATCAAACTCTGCTTTTTCTTCTTCATGACGACCGCCTTCTCCTGTGGTTTTCCTCATCCTACCACAGGAAAATTAGGATATCTGGTAGTTTTCCTTAAAAATTGTTAAAATCCTACACCGACCGGATGGAGGTCAGGCTGCCGGCAATTTGCTGGGCTACTGCGGGGTCATTCATGGTATACAGGTGGATACCCTCCACTCCTCCAGCAATGAGATCGGAGATCTGATCAATGGCATAGGCGATGCCAGCCTCCCGCAGGGCAGCCGGATGGTCGCCATACCGGGCTAGGATACGGGTCAGCTTGCTGGGCAGGCTGGCGCCGCACATGGACACCATCCGCTGGATGGAGGACCTGGACAGCACGGGCATGATGCCGGCCTCAATAGGCACATCAATGCCGGCAATCCTGGCCCGCTCCAGGAAACGAAAGAAATCCTCATTGTCAAAGAACAGCTGGCTGACCAGATGCTGGGCCCCGGCATCCACCTTTTCCTTCAGGTGGCGAATATCGCTGACCAGGTCAGGGCTCTCCAGGTGTCCCTCGGGGTAGCAGGCGGCAGACACTCCGAAGTCGCTGTGGGCGCGGATATAGGACACCAGATCGCTGGCGTGGGCAAAGTCTGTCTTGGGCGGGATATCTGGATTCACGTCCCCCCGGAGCGCCAGGATGTTCTCCACCCCTTCGGCCTTCAGCTCCTCCAGCAGCCGGTCCACGTCCTCCCTGCCGGCCGCCACACAGGTCAAGTGGGCCATGGCCGGGATGTGGTACTGGTTCTGGATCAGTCCGGCGATCTCCCGTGTGGACTGGTTCACCTGAGACCCTCCCGCCCCGAAGGTGACGCTAATAAAGTCTGGGTGGATGTCCCGCAGGCCGTCCAACGTCTTGTAGATGCTGTCTACTGGGCTAGTCTTTTTAGGGGGAAACACCTCACAGGAGAAAACCGTGCGCCCCTTCCCAAATAATTCTGCTAACTTCATGGAAATTCTCTTCCTTTCTGTTGATGTGCACTAGGCCAAAACAGAGGGCGTCAGGCTCTCCCGATGGTCCACGTAATATTCCACCACCTGGTGGGAAATGGCCGGATGGGCGTTTACCATAGTCAGGGCCTCCTCTGGAGTGACCCAGACCGCCTGGTCCACCTCCTGGGAGAGGTGGAACTCCTCCCGGTGGACGTTTGCCACAAAGCCGATCATCAACATATCCTTTTTTCCCAGCCAGTAGGTCCCGGTGAAGTGGAGCCCCCGGACCGCAAGGCCCAGTTCTTCCCCAATCTCCCGGGCCGCGCACTCCTCGGCGCTCTCTCCCGGCTTTATATATCCGGACACCAGCACATAGTGCCGGGTGGAGATATACCCCTGGCGCAGAAGGGCCACATTCCCCTCTTCGTCCACCGCCAGAGCGATGATACAGGTGGAGAATATGTCAAATAGAGGCCGCTTACAGCGGTCGCACCATGGCATCAGCCCCTCGTCCCCGATCTCCTTTTGGACGGCTCTCGTCCCACAGTGTGGGCAGTATTCAAATCGCATGGCGTTTCCCTCTCCGTCTTAATATCATACGTCCAGCTCCAGCAGCACCGGACAGTGGTCGCTGCCTTCTACGTCAGCGAGAATCTCCGCCCGGCGGATCTTATCCCGTAGGCGGTCGGATACGATAAAGTAGTCGATACGCCATCCCGCGTTGTTCTTCCGGGCATTGAACCGATAGGACCACCAGGAGTAGGCCCCGGTGGCGTCGGGATAGAGGAATCGGAACGTGTCAGTAAAGCCGGAGGAGAGCAGAATCGTCATCTTCTCCCGCTCCTGATCGGAGAACCCCGCGTTCATCCGGTTGGTCTTTGGATTTTTCAGGTCGATCTCCCGGTGGGCCACGTTCAAGTCCCCGCAGTAGATGACCGGCTTTTGCCTGTCCAAAGAGCTAAGGTAATCCCGCAGGTCGTCCTCCCACTCCATCCGGTAGTCTAGCCGCTTCAGGCCATCCTGGGAGTTTGGGGTGTAGCAGCACACCAGATAGAACCCCTCATACTCTAGTGTAATGAGCCGCCCCTCGTGGTCGTGGAGGTCCTTGTCCATACCGTAGGCCACAGAGATGGGGGTATGGGGGGTAAACACGGCGGTTCCGGAGTACCCTTTCTTCTCCGCGGAGTTCCAGTATTCCAGGAGACCCTCCCCAATGGGGACATCCGCCTGTCCCTGTTCCATCTTGGTCTCCTGCAGACATAGGAAATCCGGCCGCCGCTCCTGATAAAAGTCCAAAAAGCCTTTTTTCATACAGGCCCGCAGCCCGTTCACATTCCAGGATATAAATTTCATTGTTTGCTCCTCTGTTGTTCAAAAATCCCCGTACCCACCCTCGTCTCCGGTCAGTGCTGGGTTGTGCGTGATGCCAAATCACAATGCGGTCATGCGCAGTCGGGGCATTACGATAAGCCGGGGAATCGAACCCCCGCGTCCGCCCAAGGACGCATACCAATGGTTGGCTCATTCTCAGCCAAAGAGATCGCACTCGCTCCGGAAACTATCCTTTGTCAGCTTATGACAGTTCTGTGGACCAGTTGGTCTGCTGCAGCTTGTTATCCAAAAGGCGCAGCTGCTGGGCCATCCGATCAGTGTCCTTTTGCAACTGGGCCACGTCTACTGTGCTGAGAATCTTAATCTCAGAGCGGGTTGCCCGGCGGGTGGTCTGCCCCGCCTGTTGAAGAAGATCCCGGTACACGCTGATTTTCAGGGACAGGCAGTCCTTTTTCGCAATCAGTTCCGTAAGGGTGAGACCATCCACCATTGTTCTGCTGTTGGTAAGATTGATGCGGACCATCAGTTCCTCCAGCCTAGCGGCGCAGTGCTCCAGTTCCTCCAGAAGCACCTCGGGAGCTTCCGCAGGGCGCTCTCCTTCCTGGACGAGGGCGCTGTTCTCCAGCCGATTTCGGAGCTGCTCGATGCGACGGTTCAGGTCCGCCCGTTCCTGCAGGGCCTCTGCCAGTTTCATGGCGGGATCCTCCTTGTCATTTTTTATGGTTATCATTATAGCCATGGCGGTCTGGTTTGGCAAGAGATGAAATAAAGCGCCCGCCGAAGCGGACGCTCTGAAATGGGCCGTTACAAAAGCCTGCCCTCTCCGCCCATGAGGGTGGTAATCGCTTCTATACGCTCCAGTGGGAACGGAGGCATAGCAAGGGGCTTCAGCGCGATGGACATAAGCTTCACAGGGTTGTCGTCCGCTGCTGACCGGTTGGAACTTAGCTTACCGCACCGGCGGCACCGGTGGATGACCGCCCACTCTCCGTTTTTCCGGACCCAGACCCCGATGGGGTCCATCACGCCACCACACTCGGCGGCCCGGTCCCCAGGCTCCTCATCCATATGCAGGCTGGACAGGCAGTTGGGGCAGTGGTTGCGGTGATCGCTGCCCGCCGCCTCCGGCGTCACCAGCCAGCCGCACACCTTACAGGTAAAGCTATCTCGGCAGGGATGTGTCTTATAGTAGCCTTTTTCAAATATTTTCCGTTTATTTTCCCGATTCATGGGGATATTTCCTCCTAAAAGATATCATGTGTTCTTTTGGGAGGCGCGCGAAGCGTTTGGGCGCAAACCTCCCGGTTTAACCCACAAGCTCCGAATCATAATGATAATTCATCTTGGTTTCCTCATTTTCTATTTTTGTCGTCGCCGCGGCCGCAGCACCGCCATTATACTGTAAAGTGAGTGGAAAAGGCAAGTTCAGAAACAAAATCGTAATAAAACTGTAAAAAACGCCGTTGCGCTCCCGCAAATAATTCGTTATAATAAGGGAGATTCGATTGAAAAAGGAGGACCCTGCCACCATGCCTCAGATCCACATCCCCCAGGGTTATACTTCCCTGCTGTCCATCTATGAAACACAGAAGGCCATCGGTCTACTCAACCGGCTCTTTGAGGATAAGCTGTCCGGTGCTCTCCGCCTCCACCGGGTGTCCGCCCCCCTGTTCGTCTCCTCCACCTCCGGGCTGAATGACGACCTGAATGGCGTAGAGCGGCCCGTGTCCTTTGACATCAATGGCTGTCAGGAAACCGCGGTGGTGGTCCACTCCCTGGCCAAGTGGAAGCGCCTGGCCCTGAAACGCTACCAGTTCCAGGTGGGTGAGGGGCTGTACACCGACATGAACGCCATTCGTCGAGACGAGGCACTGGACGCCCTCCACTCCGCCTATGTAGACCAGTGGGACTGGGAGAAAATCATCTCCAGAGAGGACCGGAACCTGGATTTCTTGAAGCAGACCGTCCGCTCCATCGTGGGCGCCCTGGCCGAGACCCAGTCCTTCCTCCACACCGTGTTTCCCCAGCTGTCCGTCCTGCCCAAGCTGACCCGTGAAGTGACCTTTATCACCTCCCAGGAGCTGGAGGACCTGTACCCCCAGTTGACCCCCAAGGAGAGGGAGCACGCCTTCACCCAGGAGCATCCCGTCACCTTTCTCATTGGCATCGGGGGCAAGCTCCGCTCCGGCCAGCCTCACGACGGTCGGGCGCCCGACTATGACGACTGGTCCCTTAACGGCGACCTGCTGGTGTGGGACAGCGTCAACGGTCAGTCTCTGGAGCTGTCCTCCATGGGCATCCGGGTAGACCCTGAGGCGCTGGACCGGCAGCTCGCTCTGGCCGGCTGTGACGACCGGCGCGGCCTGCCCTTCCACAAAATGCTGCTGAACGGCGAGCTGCCTCTGACTATGGGCGGCGGCATCGGGCAATCCCGGGTGTCTATGGCCCTGTTAGGCAAGGCCCATATCGGAGAGGTCCAGAGCTCTCTCTGGGATGAGCCCAACCTTAAGGCCGCCGAGGAGGCCGGCGTCATCCTGCTGTAATGGGAGAAATTTACCGGCCCGCTTCATCAAATCCCAGGAAACCCCTTGTCAAAGCAGGGAAAATAGGGTAAAATAAATCAGCTTATTTCAACGATAATGGAGGATGATTCCTATGGCAATGATTTCTGCCAGCGACTTCCGCAATGGCGTGACTTTTGAAATGGACGGAAAGGTCATGCAGGTAGTCGAGTTTCAACACGTGAAGCCCGGCAAAGGCGCCGCCTTCGTCCGCACCAAGATGAAGAATATCATCACCGGCGGTGTCACCGAAACTTCTTTCAATCCCACCGCTAAATTTGAGCAGGCCTTCGTGGAACGCAAGGACATGGAGTATAGCTACAACGACGGCGACCTGTACTATTTCATGGACATGGAGACCTTTGATATGCTGCCCATCAGCAAGGATCTGCTGGGCGACTCCTTCCGGTTTGTTATGGAGAATACCCCCTGCAAGGTCATGTCCTATAAGGGCAGCGTCTTTGGTGTGGAACCCCCCAACTTTGTTGAGCTGGTGGTCACCGAAACCGATCCCGGCTTCAAGGGTGACACCGCTACCAATGTGACCAAGCCCGCCACTTTGGAGACCGGCGCCGAGATCAAGGTCCCCTTGTTCATCAATCCTGGCGACAAAATCAAGATTGACACCCGCACCGGCGAGTATCTGGAGCGTTGCAAGGGTTAAGTGTCCCAGCCGTCGTGAGTCCCACCTAACAACCGTAGGCCGGGGTTTGTCCCCGCCGCCTGAAAAGGAGAACGATTATGACTATTTCCGAAAAAGTCGCCTATCTCAAAGGTTTGGCCGAGGGCCTGAATTTGGATACCGAGAAGTCCAAGGAGGGAAAGCTCATCTCTGTGATGATCGGCATTCTGGAGGAGGTCGGCCTGTCCATCGAGGACCTGGAGGAGAACGCTCTGGCTCTGGGAGAGGAAATCGATGTGCTGTCCGATGACCTGGCTGATGTGGAGTCCGTGGTCTTTGACGAGGATGAGAACGACGAGGAGGACTACGACGACGACTGGTTTGAGGTGGAGTGCCCCACCTGTGAGGAGCCTCTCATCATCGACGATGAGGCTCTGGCGGAGGGCTTTATACAGTGCCCCAACTGTCAGTCCAAGTTCTCTTTGGACCTGAGCGACGATGTGGTGGAGGCTGACGAGGAGGAGTAACCCCCTTCCCCTCTCTCCCGTTCAAAAAGCGGCCGAGGAGGCGCGCCAGACGGCGCGCCTCCTTTTTTCCTTTGGTCATGAAGCGCCCTCCCCGCGAATAGAGTGACAGGGAGGGGTGATCATCGTTGGGCGAAAAAATGTTGTCGGCGGGCAAGGGGGCGCTCTTCCTCACCGCTGTAGGCGCGGTATCCCAGATACTGGGCTTCGGCTACCGTGTGGCCCTGTCTCGGGCCGTAGGGGCGGAAGTCATGGGGCTATACCAGCTTATCATGCCAGTGTATTCGGTCCTTCTCTCTCTGACCGCCATTGGCCTGACCTCCGCCATGTCTAACCTTACCTCCCAGTATCTGGCCCTGGGCAACCGGAGGGGGCTGTCCCAGACAATGGGCACCTGCCTGCGGGCCTTTTTTCTCCTTCTGCTCCCTCTAGGCGCGCTGGTCATCTGGCTGTCCGACCCCATCTCTGTGGAGCTGTTGGGGGACGCCAGGACCCAGCTAGGTCTTATTCTGCTGGTCCCCTGTGTTGCCCTTACCGGTGTGGAAAATCTACACAAGCACTTCTTTTATGGGGCGGGGCTGGTTCGGCCGCCGGCCATCGTCGAACTAGTGGAGCAGTTCATCCGGACGGCAGCGGTGCTTGGACTGCTGCTCTTCTTTCTGCCTCAGTATCCGGAGCGGGTGGTCGGGCTTATCGTCCTGGGGATGGTGATCTGCGAGGTATTCTCCGCCTGCACCCTGTCCGTCCTGTACCGCCGTCGGTTAGGCCGTTTAGGGCTGAACGGGCCGGGGGAAACCGCCCGAATCCGCCGGAAGCGAGTGCTCTCCATTGCCCTGCCTGTAGGGGCCAACGCCCTGCTGGGCAACCTGATGGGAGCGGCCAACGCCACTTTAATTCCCCAGAAGCTGGTAGAGGGAGGGATGGAGCGGTCGGCGGCCATCTCCGAATTCGGTGTGGTCTGTGGCATGACCATGCCCATGCTCTCCCTTCCCATTGTCTTTCTGGGCGCCCTCAATCTGGTCCTGGTCCCCCGTCTGGCTCGGGCCTGCGCCTTAAACTGGCCGGGTGAGGTGCGGCGGCTGTCCTCCCGAGCCATGGCTGCAGTCTCTGTCCTCACTCTGCCTGCCATGGCTCTGATGGTGGTGCTGGGCCCTGACCTGGGCCGGCTCATGTTCAAGCAGGATGGCGTAGGAGAGCACCTGATCCCTCTGGCTGTTACCACCGCCATGAGCTGCTACTGCTCCGTGTTGGCCGCCGTCCTCAACGGAGTTGGCCGCCAGAAGGAGGTGGCCGCTGTTTCCCTGCTAGGCGGTGGGGTACAGCTGGCCTGCACTCTGGTTCTAATCCCCCTGCCTGGCCTTGGAATGAAAGGCTATGTGGCCGGAGCTCTGGTATCCACCGCGCTGGAGCTTGTCCTGTGCCTGTCTCTTGTTCTACGGCACACAGGTCTGCGGCCCCAGCTCTTCCGCTGGATGACTGCCCCTGGGCTGGCCTCTCTCCTGGCCGCATTGAACACCAATCTTCTGCTCCGGTATCTAAAGGCCAGCGGGCTTCCTCTCCTTTGGGCTGGGCTGGGCAGTCTAGCCTTCGCTCTGGTCCTCTACCTGGCCGCTCTTCATGCCCAGGGAGTCAGCCTGCGGGATACACTGCGGGTCAAGTGGTAAACGAAAAAAGGACTGCCGCAAAAAGCGGCAGTCCTTTTAAATGCATGGGGACAGCTTACTTCAGCTCGACCTTGGCGCCGGCCTCTTCCAGCTTCTTCTTCAGCTCCTCGGCCTCGTCCTTGGACACGCCCTCCTTCAGAGCCTTGGGAGCGCCCTCGACGGTAGCCTTAGCCTCGGCCAGACCCTGGCCGGTGATCTCGCGGACGGCCTTGATGACCTTGATCTTGGCAGCAGCGTCAAAGCTGGCCAGAACCACGTCAAACTCGGTCTTCTCCTCAGCGGCGGGAGCAGCAGCGCCGCCAGCAGCGGGAGCGGCCATAGCGGCGGCGGACACGCCGAACTCCTCCTCCAGAGCCTTGACCAGCTCGGACAGCTCCAGCACGGTCAGAGCCTTGACTTCCTCGATCAGAGCAGTAATCTTCTCACTTGCCATGATAATTTACCTCCTAATTGTGTAATCAAAATCTAAATTTTTTCTCCCCACCGGGGAGCGGGGAAAGGTACGCCGACTTACTCGGCGGCAGGAGCTTCCTCAGCGGGGGCGGCGGCCTCCTCGGCAGCAGGGGCGGCTTCGCCGCCCTTCTCGGCGATGGCCTTCAGCACGATAGCCAGACTGGTGATAGGAGCCAGCATCATGCCCAGAGCCTGAGCCTGCAGAACATCCTTAGCGGGCAATTCGGCCAGAGCCAGGATCTCCTCCAGGGACAGCACCTTGCCATCCATGAAGCCGCCCTTGATGTTGAAGCGATCGCCCAGCTGCTTGGCGTACTTGTTGACCACACGCATGGGAGCGATTGGGTCGCCGGCGCTGGTCGCCAGGGAAGTGGTGCCGTTGAGCACCTCATCCAGGCTTTCCAGGCCCACATTGTTCAGGGCGAACCGGGCCAGAGTATTCTTCACCACGCCATACTGCACCTCGTTCTGGCGCAGCTCGACGCGCAGAGCGGTGTCCTCGGCAACGGTGATACCCTTGTAATCCACCAGCACGCCGCTGGCGGCGCCCTTCAGCTGCTCCGTCAGAGCGGCCACAACAGCCTGCTTCTCAGAAAGGACCTTTGCGTTAGGCATTTTGGATTCACCTCCAGAAATTGTTTCCGCGCAACAAAAAACCTCCGGTCAAAAGACAGGAGGACAGTACCATCAAAAGGTATTCTTTTGAAAGCACTCTCGGCAGGACTTACTCCGGCGGGCCGGAACCTGCTGTCTTTGAACGCGAATAATATTTTATCATCCCGGACAGGCCTTGTCAAGCAAAACCTGTCCGGGCATGACAAACAAAATTGAGGCACAGCGCAGCCGCCAAATCGAGGACCAGGTCCTCCCAGCGGTACGCGCGCGTCTTACATCAGTTTGGCGCCGTTGACTTTCACACCGGGGCCCATGGTGGATACCACGGTGCAGCTCTTGATATACTGGCCCTTGGCGGCGGCGGGCTTGGCCTTAACAATGGCGCCCATGATGGCGTTGAAGTTCTCAGCCAGCTTCTCAGGACCAAAGGAAACCTTGCCGATGGGGCAGTGGATGATATTGGTCTTGTCCAGACGGTACTCCACCTTACCGGCCTTGATCTCGTTGACGGCCTTGGTCACGTCCATGGTGACGGTGCCGGCCTTGGGAGAGGGCATCAGGCCCTTGGGGCCCAGCACCTTACCCAGACGGCCTACCACGCCCATCATGTCGGGGGTAGCCACTACCACGTCGAAGTCGAACCAGTTTTCCTTCTGGATCTTCTCCACCAGGTCCATCTCACCTACGTAGTCAGCGCCAGCAGCCTTGGCCTCGTCCGCCTTGGCGGCCTTGGCAAAGACCAGCACGCGCTGGGTCTTGCCGGTGCCGTGGGGCAGAACGATGGCGCCGCGGACCTGCTGGTCAGCGTGGCGGGAGTCGACACCCAGTTTCACGTGGAGCTCCACGGTCTCATCGAACTTAGCGGTGGCGGTATCGACAACCAGCTTCATGGCGTCGGCGGTATCGTACAGAGCGTTGCGGTCGATCTTCTTGGCGCTCTCCTGATATTTCTTACCTCTAAACATCTCTAACCCTCCTTACTCGCCCACCAGGATGCCCATGGAACGGGCGGTGCCGGCGATCATGCTCATAGCGGCCTCGATGGAGGCGGCGTTCAGGTCGGGCATCTTGATCTCGGCGATCTTGCGGACGTCTTCCTTGCTGATGGTGGCCACTTTGTTCTTATTGGGCACGCCGGAGGCCTTCTCCAGATTACAGGCCTTCTTGATCAGCACGGGGGCGGGAGGAGTCTTGGTGATAAAGGTAAAGGAGCGATCGGCGTATACGGTGATGATAACGGGGATGATCATACCCACGTCGTTCTTGGTGCGCTCGTTGAACTCCTTGGTAAAGGCGGCGATATTCACGCCGTGCTGGCCCAGAGCGGGGCCAACAGGGGGGGCGGGAGTCGCCTTGCCGGCGGGGATCTGAAGTTTTACATATCCAGTTACTTTCTGTGCCACGAAAGAGCACCTCCATTTGAAAAATGTGGTCGTTTGGCGGAGCGGTAATCGCTCCTCCCACTTGTGCGGGCCGCTTTTGTAGGGCGCGGCGACCCTGGTGCGCCATTTATGACCCAACCTGAAGCATGCGGCGCGCCATAGCCGCCGCATCCTGCGTCCAGTCGGTCATTGTCAGGAATTTGCGGGCTCCACCTGGTCCAGCTCCAGCTCCACGGGGGTCTCGCGTCCAAACATGGACACTACCACCCTAACCTTGCCGCGCTCCAGGTCAATTTCTTCCACGGTGCCCAGGAAGGACTCCAGGGCGCCCTCGGTGATCTTGACCGTGTCGCCCAGCTGATAGCTGACTACGATCTCGCGCTTCTCCACCCCAAGGGCAGCCACGTCGTCTTCAGACAGGGGGATGGCCTTATTGCCCTCGCCCAAAAATCCGGTGACGCCGCGGATATTGCGCACCACGTGCCAGGTCTCGTCGTTCATCACCATCTTGACCAGGACATAGCCGGGAAAGACCTTCCGCTCCACGTCCTTGGGACCGTTGTCGGTGATCTCGGTAACCGTTTCCATGGGGATGCTGATCTCGTGGATCAGATCTCTCATGTTGCGGTTCTCCACATACTTCTCGATGGTGGCCTTCACCGTATTCTCATACCCGGAATAGGTGTGTACCACATACCAGTTCGCGTTGTCAGCCATAGTCCGCGCCCTCAGCCCAGCAGGGAAAGGATCAGGCCGATCCCCTTGTTGGCCACCAGGTCAAACAGCCAGATAAAGATGCCAACCACGACCACACAGGCGATGACGATCAGGGTGTTGTTGACCGTCTGCTTGCGGGTGGGCCACTGGACTTTCTTCAGCTCGCTCTTCATATCCTTGAGCCACTTGCCAATGCGGGCAAAGACGCCGGGCTTGGACTTTTTCTCGGACTTCTTGTCCTTCTTGGCCTTGTCGGCCTTGTCAGAAGCAGTCTGGGCAGTCTGCTCCAGCTTCTCGTTCTCAGCCATGTTGCTACCCTTCTTTCCTTTCAGCCTGTGAGGCTCCAATTACTTGGTCTCATTGTGGACGGTGTGCTTTCTGCAGAAGGGGCAGTATTTGTTCAGCTCCAGGCGGTCAGGGGTATTCTTCTTGTTCTTCATGGTGTTGTAGTTTCTCTGCTTGCACTCAGAGCACCGCAGGGTGATCTTAATGCGCGCGCCGGCTTTGCTTGCCATTTGTTCGGCACCTCCTTTTGAATTTACAGGGACCGCCGCAGCGGCCCGCGTTGAGTCGGACGGGAGAAAAAGCGTTCCTAAAACAGAAAACGCCGGACCCGGCCATATTGCCAGATCCAGCGACACAAGGGCGCAATACGCCATGGTCTACGGTGGGATCCGGCTCTGTTGCCTCCCTGTGTTCCAAGTATGGCCAAGGGGGTCGGACGTCAAACACCGTAAAAATGCGCACGACAAAAAAGCCCCTTTTCACAGGTATGGGATACTATATCATCTTTCCCGCTATTCGTCAAGCTATTTTTTATTTTTTATAAGTTAAGGTAAGAAACGGGATGGGCGGCGGGCCCCTATTTGTAGGACCCGCCGCCGCAGTCTACTCAAATATTCGCTTCAGTCCGTCAGCTTATCCAGCAGGGCAGCCAGCTCTTCCAGCTTGGCGTCCGGGTCGCCGGAGGCGGCCGCCTCCCGGACGCAGCAGTCCATATGGGCCCTGAGCACCATCCGGTTGGCCTTTTTCAGGATGGACTGGGCGGCCATGATCTGGCTGGATACATCCAGGCAGTAGCGGTCCTCCTCCACCATCTTCAAAATGCCGTCGATCTGCCCGCGGGCGGTCTTTAGCAGCCGGTTCACCTGGGCGTGGTCTGCCTTCACTTGACAGACACCACCTCATAGCCTGCCTCGGTGACGGCGTCGGTGAGCACCTTGTCATCCACTTCCTTAGATAGGGACAAAACGGCGGACTTATCCTCCAGACTCATCTCTACCTTGTCCACTCCGTCAATGGCGGACAGGGCCTTCTCCACCCGTCCGGTGCAGTGGCCGCACATCATGCCCTCGATTATCATGGTCTTGTTCATCGTTTCTGTTCCTCCTTGCTCTGTTTCCTTTATCTCCAGGGGGCAGGCTCCCTCCCGGGCGCTCCGCTCCTCTGTGGGCGGGGATTTGAATTTGCTTTTGAAAAAGCGCAGGCGCAGGGCATTTGTCACTACGCAGACCGAGCTTAGGCTCATGGCGGCAGCGGCAAACATGGGATTGAGCTGCCAATGGAGGGTGGTATAAAATACACCGGCAGCCAGAGGAATACCCAGCGAGTTATAGAAAAATGCCCAGAACAGGTTTTCTTTGATGTTTCGGATGGTGGCCCGGGACAGCTCCACCGCGGAGGCCGCGTCCAGCAGGTCAGACTTCATCAGCACGATGTCCGCGCTTTCGATGGCCACGTCAGTCCCGGCTCCGATGGCCAGTCCCACGTCCGCCCTGGCCAGGGCGGGGGCGTCGTTGATGCCGTCGCCCACCATGGCCACTTTCCTGCCCTGATCCTGGAGCTCCTTTACCTTCCGCTCCTTGTCCTGAGGCAGGACCTCGGCCATCACCTGGGTCACCCCCAGCTCTTTGCCAATGGCGTCGGCAGTGCGCCGGTTGTCGCCGGTGAGCATAACCACGTCCAGCCCCAGCGTCCGAAAAGCTGCCACGGCGGCCGCGCTGGAGGGTTTGGGGGTGTCCGCTACCGCGATAAGGCCCAGCACCCGCTCCCCGTCCGCAAAGTACAGAGGCGTCTTTCCCTGGGCGGCCAGAGTGTCCGCCTGGACCCCAAATTCGGCCAGGTCCACTCCAGCCTCCTCCATCATCGCCCGGTTTCCCCCCAGGAAGTATCGGTCTCTGATGGTTGCCCGCACCCCTCGGCCATGGACGGCCTCAAAGTTGCCCACCGAAGTGATGGGCAATTTCCTGCTCCTGCTCTCCTCTACGATGGCGGCAGCCAGGGGATGTTCCGACGGCCCCTCCAAACAGGCTGCCAAGGTCAGCAGGCCGTCCTCCTCCAGATCAGCCGCCGGCAGGATATCGGTCACCACCGGCTTTCCCTGGGTCAGGGTGCCGGTCTTGTCCAGTACCACCGTATCAATGGTGTGGAGGGTCTCCAGCGCCTCAGCGGATTTGATGAGGATGCCGTTTTCCGCTCCCTTTCCGGTCCCCACCATAATGGCCACGGGGGTGGCCAGCCCCAGGGCACAGGGGCAGGAAATGACCAGCACCGCCACGCCGGCAGTGAGAGCTTTTGTCACGTCCCCGCCGGTGAAAACCAGCCAAACGACGGCGGTGACCGCGGCGATCAGCATTACCACCGGGACAAAGACGCCGGCTACCTTATCCGCCAGCTTGGCGATGGGAGCCTTGGAGGCAGAAGCCTCCTCCACCAGTCGGATCATCTGAGCCAGAGTGGTATCCTCCCCCACCCGGCTGGCCTCAAAGGTAAAGAAACCGGATTTGTTGATGGAAGCGGCGGCCACCTTATCCCCCACAGATTTGTCCACAGGGAGAGACTCCCCGGTGAGGGCAGACTCATCCACAGCGGATTGGCCCTCTACGATCACGCCGTCCACTGGGATGGACTGGCCCGGCCGGACCACCACTCGGTCCCCCACCTGGACCTCTTCCACGGGAATCTCCACCTCCACCCCGCCCCGAAGGACAGAGGCCGTCTTGGGCGCCAGGTCCATCAGGCGGGTGATAGCCTGGCTGGTCTTGCCCTTAGAGCGGGTCTCCAAAAATTTCCCCAGGGTAATCAGGGTCAGGATCATTCCAGCAGACTCGAAATACAGGTCCATGTGGTAGCGGGCCACCCGCTCCATATCCCCGTGGCCCAGTCCATAGCCCATCTGGTAAATGGCGAACACGCCATAGATAACCGCGGCGATGGAGCCCACGGCGATCAGGGAGTCCATGTTGGGCGCCCGATGCCAGAGCGTTTTAAAGCCCACCTTGTAATACTTATCGTTGAGATACATGATAGGCAGAGTAAGGAGCAGCTGGGTCAGCCCGAAGGCTACGGCGTTCTCATGTCCCAGCAGGAAGGCAGGCAGGGGAGCGCCCATCATGTGGCCCATTGAGATATAGAATAGGGGAATGAGAAAGACGAAGGACCAGATCAGCCGGTGCTTCATAGAGGCCAGCTCCCGCTCCATGGTGTCATCTTTTTGCGGGGCAGCCGCCTTTCCTTTTTCCTGGGGCAGGGAGGCGCCATAGCCAGAGGCGGTGACCGCCTGAATGATATCCTGTGCCGTGACGACACCTTCGTCGTACTCCGCTACCATGGAGTTGGTCATCAGACTGACCGCGGCACTTCTGACGCCCTCCATCTTGCTGACCGCCTTCTCCACATGGGCGGAGCAGGCGGAACAGGTCATGCCTGTGATGTTGAATTTTTGCTTCATCGTATCACCTCGTTGCGCTGTCCCCCTCCGCCCATATGGGGCGCGCCGCGCTCCACACTGCGGAGGCGCACAAATTCGGAGCGGAGGATTTTCGGTGGCGGCTCTGCTGCCTCAGAGATTACAGTGCGCGGCCACCATTCAAATAGAACGGTCTGAATGGGAAACGGAGCAGGCGCTGCCTGTTTGATTGAATTCCCGCTTCCTGTCCTCGCTCCACCATATCCTCCAGCTTTGCCGCTCAAAGATATCGCTTTCCAAGGTATCGCTCACTTATTTATACCCCCCCTGGGTGGGGTGTCTATATCATACCCCGACATCTCAGCTTTGTCAAGAGGATAGTATGGGCGTTTTTCCGGATCTTATCAAAAGAGCCGCACGGCTGTACACCGCGCGGCTCCTTAGTCTGTCACTCCGCTAGACGGTCTTCGGATAAATCCAGACCGCTAATCAATTCTCTTAAGGGCAGAATGAACTCTGGGGATATGGACAAGCTGTCCACCCCCATCCGGAGGAAGGTCTCCGTCAAATCAGGATCTGCCCCCAGATCTCCACAGATCGACACCCGGAGCCCGTGCCGGTGTCCCGCCTCCACGGTGTGGCGGATCATCCGCAAAACGGCCGGGTGCCTGGGATCGTAAGCGCCGCCGGCGCGGCATCGATCTGCCGCCAGAGTATACTGGGTCAGATCGTTGGTCCCCAGGGAAAAAAAGTCCGCCTCTAAGGCCAGCTCATCCGCCAGCACAACGGCGGCAGGCGTTTCCACCATGATCCCCACTCTCACTTCTCCCGGCTCCCGGCCCTGGCTCTGCAACTCACTTCGGCACTCCTCCAGGATCTCCCTTGCCCTCCGGACCTCCCACGGGGCTGTCACCATGGGCAGCATCAGGGAAACTGGTCCCAGAGCACCAGACCGGAGAATAGCCCGGAGCTGTGGGCGAAACAGGTCGGGACGGGCTAGGGACAGCCGGATACCCCGGCATCCCAAGGGGGAGCTGTCCCCCTCAAGCCCCAGACAGGGGGCCTGTTTGTCTCCCCCCACATCCAAGGTCCGGATGACCACCGGCCGGCCAGCCATCGCCCGCACCACCTGGGAATAGGCGGCAAACTGTTCCTCCTCATCCGGACAGGTATCCCGGTCCAGGAAGAGGAACTCACTTCGGAACAGCCCCACGCCCTGGGCGCCCTTCTGCCGGGCCAGCTCCCCCTCAGCGCCGCTGCCAATATTGGCCAGCAACGGCATCTCCCGGCCATCCAAAGTAACTGTATCCCGGTCTCTCCACTGGTTTAACCGCAGCCGCTCCTCCCTGCCCTTACGGGCCATCTGCTCCCCCTCCTCCACTATCTGCTCTGTGGGGTCAAGGTACAGCCAGCCCCGGTCTCCATCCAGCATGGCTGTTCTTCCCTGCCAGTCCTCCTGGATTTCTACCCCCATCACAGCCGGGACGCCCATGGCCCGGGCCAGGATCGCGGTATGGCTGCTGGCCCCCACATCTCGGGTAACCAGCCCCAACAGCTTGTCCCGGTCCAGTCCGATCAACTGGCTGGGGGACAATTCCTCTGCCGCCAGAATGGACGGCTCCCCGCCCAGCAAGTCCTCCTCCCGGACTCCGGTAAGCAGGTCCGCCACCCGGCGCGTAATGTCCCTCATGTCGTCGGCCCTGGCCTGCATATACTCGTCCTCCATAGCGGAAAAGAGGGCGGTGAACCGCGCTCCCGCCCTCTGAACCGCTTGGCAAGCTCCCTCTCCCCGGCGAATGGAGGTGTGCACCGCCTCCTGGTAATCCGGGTCCTCCAGCAGCATCTGGTGGATGCGGAAAATGGCAGCCGCCTCCATCCCCGCCTGGTCCAAGGCCCGTCCATAGAGGTCCTCCAGCTGGTCCATGGCGCCGCGCCGGGCGGCCTCAAAGCGGTTCAGCTCCTCCTCCGGGGACAATGTCGGCCCGGCTGTATCAGTTCGGCCCATTCGGGGACAGATGCGGATGGGACCTAAGGCAATTCCGCCGATGCTCCATGTCCCCCTGATCGCCTCCATGAAACCAGCCTCCTTTACAGGTTCTCCCGGAAAAAACGCTCCAGGACCGCTATGGACCTCTCCTCATCTCCCCCTTGGACGGTCACGGTGATCTGATCCCCCTGGCGCACGCCCAATGTCATCAAGGCGATGATCCGGGTAGCCTCCACCGCTGTCCCTCCTTTGATTATGGCAACCGTGCTGTCCAGGCCTCTGGCTGTCTGGACCAATAGGCCGGCAGGCCGGGCATGGAGGCCCAGCGGGTCCTTTACCGTGTACGGAAACTGCTTCACCTGGTCACTCTCTCCTTTTCCCTCAAGACTCACAGTTCCTCCGCCCTGGGCATAGCCGGGATCGCTCCGCTTCTGGAGCAGGTGATGGCAGCCGCTCGGTTGGCATAGGTCAGAATGTCCCGCAGCTCCTCTGCCGTCAGCCCCGCCATCGGCTCCCTTCCCCGGCTGCACAGCCGGGCCAGCACAGCCCCCAGGAAGGTATCTCCGGCTCCGTTGGTGTCAGCGACCTGGACCGAGGCACCGGGGACAGAAAAGCTCTCTCCCCGCCAGCGGCAGAAGGCCCCCCGCTCCCCCAGCGTGACCAAGATCAGGGAAATGCCCCGCTCTTCCAACAGGCGGCTGCCCTCCTCTGGGTCCCGCGTGCCGGTGAGGAGGGGGAGCTCCTCCTCTGACAGCTTGATCACATCCACCAGGGGCAGAGGTATGGCCATCCACTGGGCGGCCTCCTCTGGATTCTTCCACAGGGGCGCCCGATAGTTGGGGTCATAGCTGACCAGGACGCCTGCTCGGTGGGCGTGGCGGGCAGCGAAAATGGTAGCGTTTCGCTCCAGTCCCGCCGTCAGGCTCACCGAGCCAAAATGGAGAAATTTGGTGCGGCCCAGAGCCTCCTCATCCACCTCCTCCGGGCTTAAAGTGCAGTCGGCCCCCCGGATGAACTGAAAGTCCCGCTCTCCCCGCGAGTCTACCGACACCACAGCCAGGGTGGTGGGCTGGCTGCCCGTCCGCAGGCCGGAGCAGTCCACGCCATTTTCCTCCAGCACCCGGCGCAGGTAGGCGCCAAAGCTGTCCCGGCCCACTTTTCCAAAAAAGGCGGTCTCCGCCCCCAGCCGCGCCGCCGCTACCGCCACATTGGCGGGGGCTCCTCCTGGATTGGCGGCAAAGGCTGGGATTCCCTGATCTGTTGTTCCCGTCTGGGTCAGGTCGATGAGGACCTCTCCAACGCTTATGATATCTCTCATAATGCCGCCGCCTTCTTTCTCTTCTTTTCCTTCCAGACCAGGCAAGCCCACCAGCACAGGGACACCAGATAGAGGTAGACCGCCAGGGGCAGCGCTGACGCTCCCACCCCAAGGGTGGTCAGCGGGACGCTGGCGGAGATGGCCCAGGGCACCAGACCGGCTAGATTAAGCACAGAATTCCCGAGATTGACCGCCAGTTCCATGGAATCCAGGCCCCGCCGACGGTACTCCCCCTCCATCAGTTGGGCCCCCATCACAATGCCCACAGCCTGGTTACAGAACAGGCCGCAGCAGCCAAAGGACAGCAGGATGTGGACGGGGAACAGACCTACCCGGTCTACCAGATGCCCCACCCGGTCAGTCACCGGATCCAGCAGCCCGGTCCCGTTGAAGATACCAGAATAGGCGCAGGACAGGACCACAGTCAGCACGACGTTGATCATGGAACTCAGGCCTCCGCCGGCCATAATGTCCGCCAGACCCGGTTGAGCTGTCTGGTAGCCCACCAGACAGGCCAGCAGCAGTTCACCCAGATCCATCCCTTGGACGAACAGGGCGCAGATGGCGGCCAGGACACAGCTGACAGCGATGGACAGGAACGCGCTTATTTTGAGCCAGGGCAGAAGGAGCACGGCGGCGGCTGGAAGAAGTGTCACCCAGCTCAACTGAAAGCCGCTCTCTAAAGCCTCGATGATGTGGCTGTCTACCTGCCGGATGGGACACAGGATGGATAGGACACCGTAGACAGCCAGCGACAAAGCCATGGGCAGAGGGGTAGTGCGCCACATCTCGTGCTGAAAGGCCCTCTGCTCCGCCCCTGACACCGCCGCTGTCAGCGCTGCGGAGGAGGAAGCGGGGGACAGCCGCTCTCCCACATAGATCCCGGATATGATAGCCCCGGCGGTGACGGTTAGATCGGCCCCGCCGCTGCGGGCGATGGCCATCAGGATCACTCCCGCGGTGCCCACTACACCGAAGGAACTGCCAAAGGCCAAGCTGAACAGGGCTGGCAGCAAAAAGGCCACCAGGATGAAGGTCCTGGGTGTGATGAGTTGTGCGCCTCCCCAGACGAAGAAGGCCACCGTCCCCCCCGCCCGCCACAGGGCGGTGAGCAGCCCGATCAGGACCAGGATACGCAGCACCTTTACCGAGGTCTTCATTCCCGTCAGGGTCATTTGGACCAGGTCAGCCGCCCGGTGTCCCCGGTGCAGCCCGACCAGGAAAAAGCACACCAGCCCCACCAGCAGGGCCAAAAACTGGGGCAGCCCCATGACCATACAGCAGGCCACACAAGCCAGGAACACCCCAAACGCCGCAAAAAGATCCACTTTTTTCTCCCCTTTTATCCCTCTCCGCCCGAGATGGGACACTTTTTCATCCCGCAATACTACAATCGTGCCATGCCGTCGGTCCGCTCGGTCCCCTCCTCAGGGCTGTCAGTCCCGTTGTGTCCCGCCTGTTTGCCGCCATTATAGCATTTTTTCGCTCCAGTGTCATCCGGTTTTTCAGCATGGCCCACCATTTCCTTTTCGTCCTGTCCCCCCTTTCTTTTCCAAAAAAGGTATGGTATAATAAATTCTCAGAGCATATGGGACAATACTATTTTTCGGGGCCGGGCCGCTGTCCGACCATTTTGTTGTGCGCCTCCCTCTCCCTGGAATCGTTCCTATGCCCTTGGCATACTGGAGCATATTATAATAGGGAAAGGCGGAATCTTTTTGGACAACCTCGTACTCATCGGTATGCCTGGTTCTGGCAAAAGCACTGTGGGGGTTCTGCTGGCCAAGGCCCTTGGGTTGAGCTTTGTCGATGTAGATCTGGTCATCCAGCGGCGGGAGGGCGCCCTTCTTCAAGAGATCCTGGATACTCAGGGGGCCGAGGCTTTTCTGGACGCGGAGGAGGAAGCTGTCCTCTCCCTTCAGTGTCAGAACGCGGTCATTGCCCCAGGGGGAAGCGCGGTATGCCGGGAAAAAGGCGCGCTGTATTTGAAGGAACTGGGCCGGGTCATCTATCTCCGCGTCCCTCTGGAGGAGCTGGACCGCCGCATCCAGGATCTGGCCACTCGGGGCATTGCCATGGCTCCGGGACAGGGCCTGGCGGATTTAATGGCCTATCGAGGCCCCCTTTATGAAAAATATGCCGATCTCATCGTCGATTGCCTGCCTGGTCAGACTCTTGCCCAGACTACGGGTGCGGTTCTGGACTGTCTGTCCCAGGACCTCTCTGCCCCAGCCCACGGGGTCAATGTGGGCCAGACGGCAGCGATCCGGCTCCGTTCTGAATCAGAAAAGGAAGGATCCAATGACATTTCGTGATTTGGGGCTCAACGCCCCCATCCTGCGTGCCCTGGAGGAGCAGGGCTATGCCAAGCCCTCTCCCATCCAGGAGAAGGCCATTCCCCCTGCCTTGAAGGGCCGGGACGTACTGGGCTGTGCCCAGACTGGCACGGGCAAAACCTGCGCCTTTGCCGCCCCCATTCTCCAGCGGCTGGCCGCCTCTCCCGCCGCTGGCCGTCCGATCCGTGCCCTGATCCTCACCCCTACCCGCGAGCTGGCCATCCAGATTGGAGAGAGCTTTGCGGCCTACGGCAAGTATCTGAAGCTGCGCCACACCGTCATTTTCGGCGGCGTGGGTCAAGCCCCCCAGGCCGAGGCGCTGAAGCGGGGGGTGGATATCCTGGTAGCCACTCCGGGCCGGCTCATTGATCTCCACGACCAGGGGCTGATCTCCGCCAATCATCTGGAAATTTTTGTCCTGGACGAAGCCGACCGGATGCTGGATATGGGCTTTATCCACGACGTGAAAAAAATACTCAAGTGGCTGCCCCAAAAGAAGCAGACGCTCTTTTTCTCTGCTACCATGCCCCCGGAGATTACCGAGCTGGTAAACTCTCTGCTGAAGGATCCGGTCAAGGTCGCGGTAGATCCGGTATCCTCCCCGGTGGATGCCATCCACCAGACCGTATACTTCGTAGACCGGGGCAATAAGACCCAGCTTCTGGCGCTTCTGGTGGAACAGTTGAAGGCGAAGAACGCACTGGTCTTTACCCGGACCAAGCATGGGGCCAACAAGGTGGCCCGGGACTTGGTCAAAGCGGGGATCCCCGCCGCCGCCATCCACGGCAATAAGAGCCAGACCGCCCGGCAGCAGGCCCTGTCTGACTTTAAGGCTGGCCGGATCCAATGCCTGGTGGCCACTGATATCGCCGCCCGTGGGCTGGACATCGAGGAGTTGTCCCACGTCTTTAACTACAATCTGCCCGAAGTCCCGGAAACCTATGTCCACCGCATCGGCCGCACCGGCCGAGCGGGCCGGGAGGGCATGGCCGTGGCCCTGTGCGATTTCTCGGAAAAACCCCTGTTGAAGGATATTGAGAAGCTTATGGGACGAAAGGTCCCTGTGGTGGAGGACCACCCCTGGCCTATGAAGGTCTTTGAGGCCCCCAAGCGGGACAAAAACGGCAAGCCCATCAACGCTGAGGACGCCGAGGCCCGGGCCGCTGCCAAAGAGCTGCGCCGGATGCGGGACCAGAGCCAGAAGGAGACCCTCCAGCGCAAGGCGGCCCAGGCCCAGCAGAAGGGCCAGGAGGCAGGAGAGCAGGAGGAAAAGCGTTCCCGCTCCCGCCGCCGGAAGAAAAAGGCCGGTCAGTCTGAAGGGGTGCCCCCCGGCACCGCACCCGCCGCCCTCCAGGATTACGAGAGTCCCATCCGCCGCTCCGAACCACCCAAGCGAGGAGTACGTCCCGGCACGCTGATGGACACCGGCGACGCCATGCCACGCACCGATTTCCACCGGCCCAACCCTCTGGACAGCGATGTCATCATGGATGCCACCGCCCGGCTTCTGGCGCCCCGGCGCTCCCCCCTGGTTCCCTCTCGCGGCGGGAGTGACCGAAAGGAGAGCCGTGCCGGCAAGGGACATAGCAGCAGAGAGGGCCAGCCGGCCCCCCAGCCCGGTCAGGCGCACCGGCAGAAGGCCAAGTCCCGCGCCGGGCAGCAGTCCGAGTCCAAGGGGGCTGCGCCCAAAGGCCCGCTGGAAAAGAAGTCCGGCGGCAAGAAGCGGACCTCCCGCCCCGACAGGCGCCATTCCCAGCCACTGGAACCCCGCCGGAATGGTCAGCCTAAGGACTCCACCGAGCAGCATAGCCTGATGAAGCCCTATTACTTGGATATTGGCAGATGATCCCGGTGGACGGAGCAGAGGGGCCCTCTCCCGCTTCCATGTCCGCTCCCAGTCAATTTGTCTTACAAAATACTATTTAATATACAGAATATGGAGGAAAACAGTATGGATTATCAGGCCCTCTATCAGCAGAAGCTGACCACCGCCGACGAGGCGGTCAAGGTGGTCAAGTCCGGTGACTGGGTAGATTACACCTGGTGTACCAACCACCCCATTGCCTTGGACAAGGCCCTGGCCGCCCGGCAGAATGAGCTAACCGATGTCAAGGTCCGGGGCGGCGTCACCATGTGGATGCCCGAGATTGCCAAGGCCGAGGACGCCGGGGAGCACTTCGCCTGGCACTCCTGGCACTGCAGCGGAATCGACCGGAAGATCATCGCCAAGGGAATGGGTTATTTCAGCCCCATGCGCTACTCCGAGTTGCCCCGGTTCTACCGGGAACACCTGGATCCCGTAGATGTGGTAATGCTCCAGGTCACCCCCATGGATAAGCATGGCAACTTTAATTTTGGTCTGGCCTGCTCCCACCTGGCGGATATGCTGGCCCGGGCGAAGTGCGTCATCGTAGAGGTCAATCAAAATCTTCCCTGGGTCTATGGCCTGACTGGTACAGAAATCAACATTCAGGACGTGACATATGTGGTGGAAGGAGATAATCCCCCCATCGCCCAGCTTGGCGCCGGCGGCCCTGCTACTGAGGTGGACAAAGCGGTGGCCAACCTGGTGGTGCCCCAGATTCCCAACGGTGCCTGCCTGCAGCTTGGCATCGGTGGTATGCCCAACGCTATCGGCGCCATGATTGCTCAGTCCGATCTAAAGGATCTGTCTGTCCATACCGAGATGTATGTGGACGCCTTCGTGGACATGGCCGCCGCCGGCAAAATCACCGGACGGCACAAGGCGCTGGATAAAGGCCGCCAGGTCTTTGCCTTTGCGGCTGGCACCCAGAAGCTGTATGACTACGTGGACCGCAATCCCGACGTGATGGCTGCCCCTGTGGACTATACCAACGACGTCCATGTCATGGCCCAGATCGACAATTTCATCTCCATCAACAACGCCATTGACATGGACCTGTTCGGCCAGGTCAACGCCGAGTCTGCCGGCATCAAGCACATCTCCGGCACTGGCGGACAGTTGGACTTCGCCATGGGCGCTTACCTGTCCAAGGGGGGCAAGAGCTTCATCTGTATGTCCTCCACCGTCACCGGCAAGGATGGCACGGTCAAGAGCCGCATCGTCCCCACTCTGACTCCCGGCTCCATCTGCACCGATCCCCGGTCCTGCACCCACTACATCGTGACTGAGTACGGAATGGTATGTATGAAGGGCCTGTCCACTTGGCAGCGCGCTGAGGCAGCCATCTCCATCGCCCACCCTGATTTCCGTGAACAGCTCATCAAGGACGCGGAGAAAATGGGCATCTGGCGGCGCAGCAACAAGTAAAAAGCTTGCTAATAAAAAAATCCCTGTGTCCAAAAGGCACAGGGATTTTTCAAATCAGCTCCCACTGAAAGTCCTCCCACTTCAACCGGCTGCCCACCGTGGTCCCCTCCGGCAGCAGGAACATGGTAATAGAGTGCTCCCGCCCCCCATCAGACAGCAGGTCGGCGTAATCTCCGTTGACTCTCTGAACTGTGTAAAAAATCGGGTCCAATTTCAGCTCTCTCCTTTCTCACATCCCGTCTGCTCCTTACAGGACCGGCGGATCTGGAAATAAAATACGAGATAACTGATTACATCCAGCACAAAGATCAGTTGAAAAATCACATTTCGGGCAAACTTTTTCCCCGTCAGGTTGCCCAGCCGGTACTGCACATACAGCCCGCTGATGGAGTAGGCCGAGGTGGCCAGCACCACGGAATAGGCAAAGGCTACGCCAAGAAATCCGAAGGGCAGCAAGATCTGCAGACCTGGAATCACGAGAAAGGCGGCTAACATCATTGACCAGATCTGCAGGTGCGTGATAAAAAAGGGGATGGTCAGCAGCTTCATGGCCAAGGCCAAGTGATTCAGCCTTCTCCGGGCGGAAAGGTCTGCCTGGACTCGCCTCACCCGCTTGATCAGAAAGATGATGGCTACCACGGCAAGAATCAGGTTGGCGATCACCGCCGGCGGCAGCAGTCCCCATGGGATATCCAGGTCTCCACTCCCGTCCGACAGCAGAATGGGTCCCAGTAAAACGGCCTGGGTCCCATAGAGGCTGACTAAATAAAGAGCGCTTATGATGATCATGTCTACTCACTCCTCAACGCCCTGTAAAAAGTCCGTTTTATGGGACTGCTCTTTTCCTATACTTAGGTTGTCGATCAGACAAGAAAGGAGCAGAACATTATGGATTACAGCATCGTTTGGGTACGGGGACATGTGGAGGTCTACGACTGGGCAGGGCGGTTCTGCTTCTCTGCCGATAACGAGCGGGAGGCCAGAGAGGAGCTGGCTCTCACCGCGTAAATTCAACTTGGGGGTGCGCTACAGGGGCGCCCCCTTTTCTTATTGGCTGCCCCGGTGTTCTCCGTTCAGGAGTCGATAAAGCTGCGGATACGCAGCTTCACTCCCAACCGGTCAGCGATGTCCCGACAGTTCTGGATCTCCTCTTGCGTCTTGTCCTTGTCCACAATAGTCAGCACCACATGGGGCACATAGCGCTTGGCCTCTCCGGCAAAATCGAGCATGGCCTGATAGGCCGCCTCCCCCTGAACGGGGTGGCACAGGGCGGTGTAGTCCGCCGCGTTGTCCGAGTTGAGAGAAATAGACAGGGTATCGATGCGTCCCTTTAGCTCTGGGCACACATCCCGGCCCAGAATCAGATTGGCGTGTCCATTGGTGTTGATACGCACTGGGGGCAGCTTATCCCCGAAACGCCCCTTCAGCTCGTCCACCAGCCACAAGATATCATCCAGGCGGTAGGTGGGCTCACCATAGCCACAGAATACGATCTCCCGGTAGGAGCACACATCCCGGCTCAAAAAGCTGTCCAGAGCCTCCTGGCGGGTAGGCTCCCGCTCCAGCCACAGGGAGTCCTCGGTATAGATGGACCCCTGCGCCCTGCCGTGGCGCAGGCAGAATTCGCAGTTGCAGTTGCATTTGTTGGTCAGGTTCACATACAGCGCGTCCTCATATTCATAGGTAATGGTCATGGTAGATCCGTCCTCTCCTTTTTCTTCTTGGGCAGCATAGGTGGAAAGACACCTGTGCGCACCCCCACAAACCGAATGATGATCCAGGCAGCCGCGAAGGCCGCGGCCCAGGCCAACAGGCCGTGGTATTCCACATAATCCTCCTGGCTAGCCGTGGCGTGGCCCCCCTCCATGTCAATATAGCAGGTATCCACGGTAACTCCATGGTACTTGTTCAGCTCCTCCAGCTGGTCGTCCGTCAGGGACTCCCGCGCCAGAGTGCCGATGGGCAGGCGGGCATAGCTGGCTGTCATAGGGGCCTCCCCCTCCTCCCGGTATACCACGCTGTCCGAGTTGACTTTGGCGGCGATCCGTGTGCCGTCTTCCAACTGGAAAATATGCCAGAATAGTCCGTCGATATAGCCGCCGGGGCTGTTGCTATTCAGAGTAATGGAGTCCATCTCCATCGTAAAATACTCGTTGTTCTCCATATCAGCCAAGGTCTCAGCCAGAGGGATATCTTCACTGGCCACCGCACCGACTGAGCCTTCTTCCGCGGCGTTCTTCTCCAAATACGCCTGGTACCCCTCCTCCAGTGTCTGTTCGTACAGGTATTGCGCTCCAAAGGCGATCCCAGCCGACAGCAGCACAGTCAGCAGTAAGTCCCAGCGCCAGTACCAGATACTACGGCGCCTCATTAGGCTCTCCCCCATTGATGCCAAAAAACCGTTTCCCGTTCTCCAGGGTGATACGGGCCACCTCATCCGAAGTCAGCCCCTTCACCCGGGCGATGGCTTCCGCCACCAGATGAACATGGCTGGAGTCGTTCCGCTTGCCCCGGAAGGGTTCCGGCGTCAGGTAGGGGGAGTCAGTCTCAATCATAATCCGGTCCATGGGCAGCCAGTCGATGACCTCCAGGGCCTTCCTGGCGTTTTTGTAGGTAATGACGCCGGTGAAGGACAGCATCCATCCCAGCTTGACCAGCACCTTGGCGTCCTCCAGACTGCCGGAATAACAGTGGTACACCCCGGTAACCTGGGGATACTCCCGGACAATGGTCAGGCAGTCCTGATGGGCTTCCCGGTCATGGACGATAACGGGCAGATGGAGGGACTGGGCCAGCTCCAGCTGGCGGCGAAAGACATTCTGCTGTAAGGCCCGAGGCGGGTTATCCTTCCAGTAGTAGTCCAGTCCGATCTCTCCAATGGCCCGGACCTTCGGGTGGGCGGCCAACGCCCGCAGCTCCAGTAGAGCCCCGTCTTCCCAGTCTCCACAGTCGGAGGGGTGGACCCCTACTGCCGCGTAGACATAGGGAAAGCGGCCTGCCAGCTCCAGGGCCGTCTTTGAGCTCTCCAGATCACAGCCGGGATTTAAAATCAGCTCCACCCCGCATCCCGGCATGGAGGCCAGCACTTCCAGCCGGTCGGCGTTGAAGGCCCCGGAGTCATAGTGGGCGTGGGTGTCGAATACCGCCATAGGCTACCCCTCTCTTCTTCATCAAGCGTGTCTTTTATCATACTCCCATCCCCTTAAAAATGCAAGTGGATGGCCCCCCTGTCTCTCCTTCATTCACGTCGGTATGGGGGGGACTCCTCCCTTCTTCCTCCTGCCCCCCAAAAAAGGCAGGTCAGCGGTATTCCCCTTGCCCTTTGGCGCAAAGCCTGATATGCTGTCGTTGAAAGGAGGGGTCCCTCTTGAAGATCTCAGTAGAACACGCCCCTTTAGAGGAAAACGAGGTCATCCTGCGCTGTTCCAACTTGGACCAGGAGATGCTCTGGGTGCTGTCCATTCTCCGCTCCGGCCTGCAAAAATTGTGTGCGTGGGATGAGCGACGCGAGGTCACCCTCCTCTCTCCCAGTGAGGTGGTGTACTGTGAGAGTGTGGATGACCACACCTTCCTCTATACCTCCGCGGCAGTCTATCAGACTGCTCTTAGCTTGGCGGAGCTAGAGGGGCGGTATGGAAGCCTTGGCCTTTTTCGCGCAGGCAAGTCGTCCATCGTCAATCTTCACCGTGTCCGCGCCCTGAAAAGTCAGCCTGGCGGGAGGATCGAGGTCACTTTGGAAACAGAGGAGAGGCTGGTGGTCTCCCGCCACTATGCGCCCCTGCTGCGGGAGCGGCTGGGACTGTGAGAGAAAGGAGTGTTATCTATGTTCAGAGAAGAATTTATCCACTATTACAGCTGGGGCGTCACCATGAAGTACCACATGGGCATCTATACCGCGGCCCTTGTTTTCACTGACTGTATTGCCCAATGGCTTATGGGGCGGCAATCCATCCCCATCCTGGTTCTGGGGGAGATGCTGCTGGTATCTATGGGGGTCGCTGTCCTTGAGTCCTGGATCTTTCCCCGGAGAGAGGTATGGGAGGGCGAGGCCCTGATACGCCGCACCGCCCTGTGGGCACTGGTATCCAATCTGGGATTCGTAGGAGGGGCAGCCCTATGTGGCTGGTTTGATGGCGTTCCCCTGTGGGGTGCCGCGCTGTTGGCTCTTTTTCTGGAGTTCGGTCTGGCTTCCATGTGGTTCGCTGACCATGTTGCTCTCCGGCGGGATACCGAACGGCTCAATGAGAGGCTGCGCCAGTATCAGAATGAATAGACGGTAAAACTACGGCAGGACATCTGACGGGATGTCCTGCCGTTTTGTCGGACATTTCCGAGCCATACGCAGCAAAGCCCATTTTGATTCCAAATCAAATTGCAGCCCAGTGCAGCAATACATATGTATTTTACCTTTTGAATCATCACCACCGGTCCAGCCGGTGAGTTCCAATTATAAAAAAGTCGGAGCAAGCGGTTGCGATTTGGAGAGGATGAGCAAGTGGGCGGGGGGATAACGCTATTTGCACACGCATAAAAAAGTGTCGGAGCAAAGAGAAACTTTGCTCCGACGTGGTGACCCAGCGGGGACTCGAACCCCGGACCCACGGCTTAAAAGGCAGTTGCTCTACCGACTGAGCTACTGGGTCATATATATTCTTTTTTGAAATATTGGCTCCGGCACAAGTCCATAAGGAGTCGCCAGAGGCTGATGTTTCCATCAGATTTTGGCAGGGATGGCTGGACTCGAACCAGCGAATGAGGGAGTCAAAGTCCCTTGCCTTACCACTTGGCTACACCCCTGTATCTGCCGCGAAGAAAAGGCAAGGGCCGGAGCCGAAGCTCCCGGCCCTTACGCCTTATTGGTCTGGGGTGGGTAAAGGGACTCGAACCCTCGACACCCGGAACCACAATCCGGTGCTCTAACCAACTGAGCTACACCCACCATATCGCTGACTGTTCACAGATTGGCTCCCAAAACCGGGGGCCTTCGCCCTGTCAGAGGACCATCCAACTTGAGAGGATAAGGGGAATACAGGGGAGGACTACGCCACAATGTCCAGAACAAAACTGCTCCGACTGGCACGCCTGAAGGGACTCGAACCCCTGACCCACTGCTTAGAAGGCAGTTGCTCTATCCACCTGAGCTACAGGCGCGTATGGAGCGGGTGATGGGAATCGAACCCACGCGACCAGCTTGGAAGGCTGGGATTCTACCATTGAACTACACCCGCATAGAAGGCGCGGTCCTTCCACGTCAGCCTTGAAATTGTAGCACACCAAGACCCGGTTTGTCAATCCCTTTTCTTCTGTTTACAGCAATTCATAAAATATTTCTCTCTCCGGCAGGGATTCCGGTCAAAACCGCGGGGAGGGGGGCTGCCCCTCCCCCGCGTGTTCCTTATGTAGCCGCTTTCCGGACCAGAGCCGATTGGATCCGATGGTCCTCCACTTTTTCCACCTGGATATCCAGTCCGTTGACCTGAACCGCCGGCCGGCTGCCGTCCTCTGGAATGGTACGCAGGCAGCTGAGTACCATTCCACCCACCGTGTCATAGTCCAGGTCGCCGGACAACTCGATCCCCAGAGTTTCGGCCAGTTCCCCCACGCTCAACGCGCCGCTGGCTCTCCACAGGCCTTCGCCTATCTGTTCCAGTTCCGGCGGCTCCGCAGGGTCGTACTCATCATAAATATTGCCCACGATCTCCTCCAGCAGGTCTTCCACCGTGATAACACCTGCCAAACTTCCATATTCATCCATCACCACAGCCAGATGTATCTTCTTTCGCTGCATATCCCGCAGCAGGTCGCCGGCGGACAGGCTGTCTGGTACCAGGTAGGCCGGGCGCATCAGCTCCCGCACCGTATGGCCGCCCCGGCCCGTCCAGTCCAGCAGGAAGTCCCGGGCATAGAGCACACCCACCACATCGTCGTCGTCCTCTCCACATACAGGAAAGCGGGACAGCCCACTGCTTTGAATTACATCCAGCACCTCCTCCCGATCCGCGTCTTCCCACAGGGTAATTACATCTGCTGCCCGGGTCATCACATCGCCCACAGCCTGCTCAGAAAAGTCAAATACATTATGTAGCAGTTCCTTTTCCTCCGCGTCAATAGCGCCATTTTCATTCCCCAGGTCGATCATCATGCGGATCTCATCCTCGGTGACCTGCTCCTCCTCCACCTCCACGGGCACCCCAATCAGCCGCAGCACCCCATTGGTGGAACAGGAGAGCAGAAAGATCACAGGCCGGGCCAGCACTTCTATGGCGGATACCACTCGACAGGAAAAGCGAGCCATCTCCATAGGCTTCTGCATGGCGATCCGCTTAGGTACCAGCTCTCCGAATACCAGTGTAAAGTAGGATAGGATCAAGGTAATGAAAATCACAGACAGGGTATCCACCACCGATATGGGCAACATCGTGATACCCAGATCCTCGCAGAACCAACGCACCAAGTACTCCGAGAAGCTGTCGGCGGCAAAGGCCGAGGCCAGAAAGCCAGCCAAGGTGATCCCGATTTGAATGGTGGACAAAAATCCGGCTGGCTCCTCCACCATCTTTAGCAGCCTGGGGGCCAGCTTGTCCCCCTCCTCCTCCAACTTACGCAGCTTATTGGCGTTTAGAGAGATCACGGCAATCTCTGTCGCCGCAAAAAAGGCATTTATCACGATCAGTACCACCTGGAGCAGCAGTTGGAGCGCTATGGTCATCAAATCAGTTCCTCCTTTGATTTCTTCCGCCTGTGCTGACATATGCAAAAGGCATGGCCCGCTCCGCGCAAAGCGAAACAGGCTATGCCTTTTTTCATCTGTTATCGATTTGTAAGTGACAGGGACCGTCTCGGTCAGGATCCATAAGAATCGAGGGGCTCCTTTTTACACAGGCTTCCGGCGCCGCTGTGGCACCGGCCAACATTATCATATCCAAAGGCGGCTCTCACGTCAAGGCATTCCCCGCAACCTTAACGCTTTATTGACAGGCGCTCCGTTCGTTCAGCGCAGAGCCGTGTCACAGAAGGCGCAGCAATCCACCCCACCGTTCTTTTTCACCAGAGGCGGCAGATATGGTTGTGTCTGGGTGATGCACCTGGGGTTGGAGCACACCGGCTTGGTCCCGATCTCCACCGCCTCCGTCCGTTCCAGCCGGGGCTGGTTCGCCAGGTCGGACAACAGGGCCATCCGTGCAAACATCCCGTACCGGGCCTGCTGAAAATAGGCCGCCCTGGGATCGTCATCCACATCCACAGTGATCTCATCCACCCTGGGCAGGGGGTGCATGACCAGCATCTTCTCCTTGGCCCGGTCCAGCTTCCGCCGCGTGAGAATATAGATCCCTTTGTTCCGCTCATATTCCAGGGGATCTACAAACCGCTCGCGCTGGATCCGGGTCATATACAGCACATCCAGTTGTGGAATGACCGCCTCCAGCCCCGTGACTTCCGTAAATTTCATCTCATTTTCCAGCATGAAAGCCCGCACATAGTCGGGGACGGCCAGCTCGCGGGGCGAGATCAGGAAAAAGCGGATATGTTCAAATTTGGCCATGGCCTTGATGAGGGAGTGGACCGTGCGCCCATTCTTCAAGTCGCCGCACAGTCCGATAGCCAGTCCATCCACGCCGCCCAGCAGCTTGGTCATGGTCGTCAGGTCAGCCATGGTCTGAGTGGGATGCATATGGCCGCCGTCCCCGGCGTTGACCACCGGAACATGGGAGTAGAGGGAGGCCGCCTTGGCCGCCCCCTCCCAAGGTGTACGCATGACAATAACGTCGGCGTAGCTGGACACCATTTTAATGGTATCCTTTAGTGTCTCTCCCTTGGCCACAGAGGAGGAATTGGGGTCCGCGAACCCAAATACCGTCCCACCCAGCCGAAGCATGGCAGTCTGGAAGGAAAAGTTAGTTCGGGTGGAGGGCTCGTAAAACAAATTGGCCGCCACCTTGCCCCGACATACATCAATGAACTTCTCCGGGGCGTCTATGATCTGACTGGCCCTGGCATATAGCTGATCCCACTCCTGGCGGGACAGGTCGCCAAAATCGATCAGGTGCCGCATCGTCCCTCACTCCTCATCTTTTTTCTTCCAGCTATCCTACCACAAACCACCCCGCTCCGCAAGGTGGCAGAACAACTTTTCCTATTTTTTAACTCAGGAGCACACCAATAAATCACAAAAATTTCCCCGCATGAAAATCATCCATTTCCACACCCTAACAAATGTGAATGGAGGGTCTCATTTGGTCTGGTTTTGGTATTTTTTGATATACAGCTTTTTTGGCTTTTTGTTAGAGGTGTCCTATGCCCGGATCACCGGGGGATATCCGGAACGCAAATGTCTGTTGGTGCTGCCTCTATGCCCCGTCTATGGGTTGGGTGCCTGCGCCATTTTGCTATTGGCTCCAGTCAAAGGCTTTCCTCCGGCCGTCTTTCTGTTGGGCGGACTAGCGGCCACAGCGGTAGAATATGGGGTCAGTCTCTTTTATGAAAAAGCCCTTAAGGTTTCCTTCTGGGACTACCGAGGATTGCCAGGCAGCATCCACGGCAGGATATGTATGCCCTTTTCTCTGGCTTGGGGTGTTCTAGCTCTGCCTCTGATCTACTGGGTTCATCCGGCTCTAGCACCATTGGTTCAGGCCATCCCAGGGCCGGTCAGCCTGTCCGCCGTGACAGCGGTGGGGGCGGACTCCTTGATTTCTCTGGCACTGTTGGCTCAAACCCATGACCGATCCTGTCTGGAGTGGCGCCGATCCTGATACCGGGGAAGGTACTACTGTTTGTTGCCTCCAGCAGATACAGAAAAAACAACCAGTCCAAATGGACTGGCTGTTTTACTATCCCGCAGGCAGTCATATACTTTCCAAATCGATAGCTTGATACTAGTTCATACTAAAAATGTATGCCTTAGGTGCGCCCAACATCGCAGCAAAAATACTACTTTAATATGATGCTTTTTTGCCAAAGGTCTGTATATCGAATACCTACATTGTGACTGGGGAAGTGAGGTCTTGCCCCTTTTCTTACAGGAGGTACATGTACATTGTACACTCTTCCAGTCACTCTACCACATGACCTGTCTGATATAGAAATAAAACAACTATACCCAGACGGAAATGGATTCTGTATACTATCTTGTTCTAAAGTACTGGCGCTGGTAGTAACGGATTGTCAAGGTCACCCACAACAGCAGGAATTGGACCAAATATAAACTATGGTATGCGAAATCATTTTTTATAGTACTTAGCTCTCATTTTTTCCACGTAGTTGGGCCTTTTTCTGAGCTTTAATATCTAAATAGCGATAGTAAATTTGACTGTATTCTGTATCAAAAAAATTAGCAATAATACCAATGTGTTGAACCATGGCTTGGTAAGCAGTATCACTATCTCCAACAATAATAGCATCTACTACAGTACAGTGCTCCTGGAACGACTGTTCTGATCGTCCAGGAAGGGAAGTAATAGCCATATGATACGGGGAGGTTATCATATAGATGCGCATCACAAAATCAGTCAAAAAACGATTGCCAGCAATCTCCATAATCTGCGTATGCAACTTACTACTTAGAGATGAATAAAGAGTGACATCCTCCCCTTCAAGAGCTCTTTGCATTTGAGCTACAGTATTTTTCAGCAACATGATATCCTCAGAACTCCGCTTTTGTGCAGCCATGCTGGCCGTGAGTCCCTCATTGATCTTCCTGATATGGAGCAATTCCCTCAGTTCATCAAAACTCAACTGATGAACGGTAGCGCCGCGGTTCGTTTCATGCGCTACCAAACCGGCCGTAGCTAGACGTTCAATCGCTAATCTGGCCGGTGTACGGCTTACACCAAATTGCGCAGCAATTTGCGATTCCACCAGTCGATATCCCGGTGGTAAATCTCCCCGTATTATCTGTTGCTGTAGCTCAACAAAAATTTTTTCTACTTCACTAGCTTTTTGCCCAACGGACATGAAGAGATACTCCTATCATCTGATGTTTTTATTATAGAGGAAAAGTTAAAATTGCAATTATTATCCCATATTATACCACAGACTCGTTCGAATAACAATCATTAGAGCTTACAAGCGAAATCATATATACTGCACAAAATTATCCCACAAAAAATGTATATTAAGTCTATATTAAATAAAACCCTTGACACACAATACATATAATGATATTTTATAATTAAAAATTGCATTCTATTATCTAAATAATAGCATGCAATCTATGGACAAACTTGTTAGAGGAGGAAATCTTATGAATCAAGCTTTTTTAGTGCGGCCCAATAAACTTTTTACTCCAGGGCCTGTCAATATTCCAAACCGTGTTGCACTCGCATCTATCAGTGCTTGCTACCATCACCGCACCAAAGTATTTTCTGACATTTTAACGGAAACCTTGGAACTTATGAAGCCTCTTTTTGGAACCGTGCGGCCAGTCTATCCAATACATACTACTGGTCGGGGGGCCATGGAAGGCGTGGTCAACAATATCCTTACCCCTAATGACAAAGCTATCGCTATATGTAACGGCAGCTTCGGTACAATGGCTGCTACAATGATGGATCGCAATGGTATCCCCAATGTCCGCTGCTATGAAAGCTGGACTGATACTGTGAATCTAGAATACCTCGAAAAACTGATTCAAGATGAGAAGGCTACTGCCATCACAGTGGTACATAACGATACCTCCAATGGCTTGGTCAACCCGATTTGGGAAATCGGAAAACTGGCCCGAAAATATGACCTTATGCTTATCGTGGACTTTGTCAGTGCTGCCGGCTGCACCCCTTTTAAATTTGATGAATGGGGGGTAGACGCTGTGGTTACAGCCTCCCAGAAAGGTCTGATGTCCCCTGCGGGTATGAGTTTCTGCGTCTTAAGCGAAAAAGCTGAGAATGCCTGTGCTACCATAGAATCCCGTGACTTCTATATTGACTTCAAAAGCATCAAAAAGAGCATTGAGAAAAACGGTCAGACTCCTGGTTCGACTCCTGTTAGCTTAGTATTAGCGGTCCATGAAGCCGTTAAGATGATCCATGAGGAAGGGGTAGAGAATGTTTTTGCCCGCCACCATGACTTAGCCTGCCGCACTCGAGCGGCTCTTCAGGCCATGGGTTTCAAGCTGTTCCCTGAAACCTGCAACTTCCGTAGTGATTCCTTAACTGTCGCCACGCCCCCCGAAGGTGTTGATATCGCCAAGCTTACATCTTACATGCAGAGCGAGTACCATCTACAGATTGGTAAAGGTCTGGGGGATTATGCCAACCAAACTATCCGCATCGCACACATGGGCTATTGTTATATTGAGGATATGATTCAGTGCATTGCTGCTTTAGAGAGTGCAATGGCAACTCTAGGCTGGAATCAGACTGTCGGCAAAGGTCTACAAGCCTTCCTAGCTTACAGTGACAAGTAGTAGGAGGTACATCATGCTGGAATTAAAAGATGTCCAGGATGCCTATAAACGTATTCGCCCTTATATAATCCACACTCCTCTGCTTCGCGTCCCCACGTTAGATGAGTTTATTGGTTGTAAAGTCTACTTAAAGCCTGAGATGTTCCAGCTTACCGGCTCTTTCAAGGTCCGGGGTGCTACCAGCCGCATGACTCTCCTTACAGATGACGAGAGACGGAATGGTGTGGTCACCGCCTCCTCGGGCAACCATGCTAAGGCCGTAGCTTACGCTGCCAGGAAGATGGGCATAAAAGCCACCGTAGTTATGCCCGAGGGTCCCAATCCAGCCAAGTTGGCCGGTATCCAGAAACTGGGGGCGGAGATACGATTCAAAGGAACTCAGACCGGTGAGCGTGTAGCCCTCGCTCGGCAACTAGTTGAGGAAAAGGGCTATACACTCATCCACTCTCATGCCGATTTCTACGTCCTGGCTGGTCAGGGCACTATTGCGCTGGAGGTACTGGAGGATGAGCCGGATATGGATGTCATTGTCTCTCCTGTAGGTGGTGGTGGACTGATTTCTGGCGTCTCTACCGCTGCCAAGGAACTAAAACCTTCTATCCGAGTATTTGGCGTTGAGCCAGCAAGTGCCCCCCGTTATGCAAAAAGCCTAGCAGATGGCAAAGCTCTCACCATTGAGACTCAGTACACCATTGCTGATGGCACCCGTTGCAACCACGCTGACGCCGGGAACCTCGAGATCATCCGCAAACGGGTGGACGGACTGTTCAATGCTAGTGAAGACCGCATTCTTGCGGCCATGGCCTTATGTATAACGGAAGCAAAACTGGTGGCGGAACCCTCTTCTGTAATGGGATTGGCAGCTGCTATGGACGGACAATTATCCGTTAATTCTACTGATAAAGTTTGTTTTATCCTCACTGGCGGCAACAATGACCTGTCTCTGCTAGATTGTGTTATCCACCGCTGAGCAAAGGAGTCTAAATTTATGGGAAAGACCATTGCTGAAAAGATTTTTTCTATAAAGTCAAAATCGGATGCAAAGGCCGGCGATGTAATCATGGCTCAGGTCGATGCAGCCATGTCCAACGATGCCTCTGGCCCTCTGACGATTGAAATTTTTCACGACATGGACGCCACTCAGGTTCCCTATCCAGAACGCATTGCTTTTATTTTAGATCACTATGTCCCCTGCCCAGATAGCAAAGTAGCAGAGTTACAGCAGACTGTCTTCGACTTTTCTACACAATATGGTATTTCTATATTCCAAGCTGGTGAGGGCATTGCTCACCAGGTCTTTGATGAACAAGGCTATGTTCAGCCTGGTCGTCTCATCGTGGGCGGCGACTCCCATAGCACCACCTATGGTTACCTGAACTGCCTTGGCATCGGAATCGGTTCGTCTGATATGGCTATGGTATTTCAAAGCGGCGAATTATGGTTTAAGGTACCTGAAACGATCAAGATTGATTTCATTGGCAGACCAAATCCGGGAATCGGCGGGAAGGAAGTAGCTCTGTGGCTTATCCGGATGTTAGGTGTTAACGGTGGCAACTATAAAGCTGTGGAATATGGGGGTGAAGGTCTTGTCCACTTGTCCATGAATGATAGGCGCACTATCTGCAACATGATGGCAGAGTGTTGTGCAAAGTGTAGTGTGATGCCTTTTGACGCAGTAGCAATGGCTTACTGCTGTGAGAGGGGACTGCCTTCTAATGGCGCAGTTGCCTCTGATTCAGATGCAGTCTACTGTGCGCACTACACTGTGGATCTTTCCAAAATTCAACATATCATCGCCTGTCCACACGGGGTGTCCAACTGCAAAAAGCTGTCCGAGCTAGAGGGCCTAAAAGTGGACATGGTATTGTTGGGCACATGTACAAACGGTCGGCTGGAGGACTTCCGTACTATTTATGAACTGCTTATACAGACCCCAGGTCGAAAGTTCCAGACAGAAACTTTGGTTATACCCGCCTCCCGTAATATATATATGGCTATGCTGGAAGAAGGAATTGCCACTGAACTACTGTCGCGGGGTGCTATGATTTTGACGCCTAGCTGTGGCCCCTGTTGCGGCAGCAGCCCCGGTGTTCCCAGAAATGGTTTTACTGTTTTATCTACTGCTAACCGGAACTTCTTGGGCCGCATGGGCAACACCGAAGCCAACATCTATTTGGGTTCTCCCTTAGTGGCAGCCGCTTCAGCCCTCACAGGAAAATTTACTGATCCAAAGGAGTTGATGCATCATGGTACAGTTTGAGGGCCCAGCTTTTTGCTTTGGGGACGACATCAACACCGATTATATTATTTCCTCCCGTCGAAAACGCGACACTTTGGATGTAAATATTTTAAAGCAGTATATCATGGAGGATATCCGTCCTGGGTTTTTCCATGAATTAAACGGCACTACAATTCTGGTAGCGGGGGAAAATTTTGGTTGCGGTTCTGCTATGGAAGTGGCTACTCAAGTAGTCAAGGGCAATAATATACCTGTCATATTAGCTAAGTCCTTTGCAAGGAGCTATTATCGTAACGCTATCAACAACGGTATACTTATTGTGGAAATGGACACCAGTAGTATCCGTGAAAAGGATCTGCTCCGCATAACCATGGACGATAATGGTATTCTGGTAGAGGATTTAAGTAATAAACTGTCTGTCCGGTGTCCCGGCTTACGTAAAGAGCTTGAGAATATTATCCTAAGCGGAGGGCTTATCAAGTTTGTCAAACTACAACGTGGCCAAAAGGAAGGGTGTTGATTGTGGAAGAAAAACAGAAAAAAATCAGTCGGCAAAGTTTGCGTAAAGCCTTAGATGGGCCTTCTCAAAAGTTTGCTTTAGCCACAGGTATCATGTGGATGCTCTTTCAAATCCTGATCGCTGCACAAATCATCTACATGGTTCCTCACAAAGTCCGCATTGTACATCTGGGCTTTGCACTAATCATGATTTTCCTGTTAACTCCGTTTTTCCGTCAAAGCAGACGTGATCATATTGGAATCATGGACGCTCTCCTTGTCATCTTCACAGCAACAGTGTTTATTGGAATGTTCCTTCGTTATGATGCACTCATCAAAATGGGCGGGCGCTGTGCCGACGTTGATGTAGTTCTGGGTATACTTACCATGATTCTGATGTATGAGGGTGCCCGCCGGGTAGTCAGCCCCGGTCTGTCTATTTTATCCCTTATCGTTCTTGCCTATGCATTTTTTGGCCAGTACCTTACCGGCATTCTGTCAACCAGTGGTTATACGCTGAAGCGAATCATTAACCATCTTGTGCTTGGAGGCGAAGGCATCTTTGGTTTTGCTCTAGGTGTTTCTGCCGAAACTATTGTGATTTTTGTCATTTTTGGCTCACTACTTCAGGAGGTAGGTATCTCCGACTATTTCTACGACCTCGCCAATGCAATTGCCGGCAATGCCAGAGGCGGTCCAGCAAAAGTGGCTGTTATTTCCAGTTCCTTAATGGGTATGGTCAGTGGCGAAACTTCTGCTAATGTAGCTACCACCGGAGCCTTCACTATTCCTCTGATGAAGCGCGTAGGATATGACGCTAACTTTGCCGGCGCTGTGGAGTGTGCCGCCTCTGCCGGTGGACAGATTCTCCCTCCAGTTATGGGGGCAACCGCCTTCATGCTGGCTGACACACTGGGAATCCCCTATATCAAATTAGCCGTAGCTGCAATTCTACCAGCCCTTCTGTATTATGTCAGCGTGTTTTGCACTGTTCACTTCCGAGCGGTTCGTCTGGGCCTGGGCAGTAGTGGGGAAGCAAAGCAGAATTGGGGAAATTTACTGAAACGTTCCTATCTCCTTCTACCTATGGTTGGTATCGTAGTTCTGTTGGTTATGAATTATACACCTACTTTTTCTGCGTTTTGGGGCGGCATTGTCACTGCATTGGTGCTATCCATGTTGCGCAAGGAAACCAGACTGAATTTGGACAAAATCGTACGTATTATGTACAATTCTGCCAAAACTGCCATGACTCTAGGGACTGCCACCGCAGTAGTAGGTATCGTGGTAGGCACATTTTCTCTTACCGGTATCACCATGACCATCGCCCGCATTATTTTCCAGGTCACAGGGGGCGTCAAACTTCTGACGCTCGTGATGACTATGCTGGTCGCTATGATTTTGGGTATGGGATTGCCCACTTCTGCAGCCTATGTCCTGGCTAGTATAAGCGCCGCTCCGGCTTTGACTTTAGTAGGTATCAGCGACTTGTATGCACATTTGTTTGTTTTCTATTACGGCTGCATGTCCACCATCACTCCTCCTGTAGCCACTGGTGCTTATACCGCCGCCGGACTGTCTGGAGGTAACCCCAACAAAATTGGCTTCTTATCTATGCGACTAGCTGTAGCTGGATTCATAGTACCGTTCATCTTTATTTATTCCCCGGAATTACTACTTACAGGGGATATCGATATTATGGCTACAGTTTTCAGTTTCTTTGTTACAGGTCTTGGACTGCTGTTCCTGTGTGCCGCTGTTGAGGGTGCGCTTATAAAGCCTGTGGCCCCATATGTACGTGTTGCTTTTGCCATTATTGCGCTGCTACTCATCTGGCCTGATGTGCTGGTTTCCTTGATTGGCTTAGTGGTATCAGCAATAGTTGTTGTGGTCTCTATTTTGAGGAAAAAGGAATTAGTGTCCCCAAAAAATTAATATAAATGGAGGAAATAAACATGAAAAAGCTACTCTCATTATGCCTGGCTGTTGCAATGTCTTTAAGCTTATCTGCCTGCGGCAATCCCACTACTCCCCCATCTGGATCCCAAGGTAATTCCTCTGTCGGCAGCCAAACTTCGCAACCAGATCCCAGCGGAAAGACCCTTAGTCTGGGAACTGCAAGTCTTGGCGGCAATTTCTTTACTATGGGTGCCGCTGCTGCCTCTGTAATCATGGATGCTACAGGCCTGTCTGTCACCGCACAGGCAACTGGCGGAAGTGTGTATAATGTAGGCGCTGTCAATGATGGCGAGCTGGATCTGGGTATGTCCCAAGCCAGCGCCGTGGCCTCCGGAATCAACGGCACTGACAGTTACGAAGGCATGGCCACAGAGGATATCCGAACCCTGTTCAACTTCAATGCTACCCCCGTTCATATCTTGGTCAAAAAGTCTCTGGGAGCCTCTAATGTGACTGATCTGGCTGGTGCCAAATTTGAATGCTTGGCTCCTGGTGACGGTGTCGAGCTGGCCACAATGAAGCTACTGCCTATGTTAGGCCTTTCTCTGGACGATGTGACTTTGGAATATAGCGGCAGTCGTGTGCAAGCCTCTTCCCGTCTGAAAACTGGTCAGGTAGATGCCATTCTGGACGCTACCGGTTTAGGCGCATCTTGGATTGCCGACATCTATGGTGATGGTTCTGACTGGACTCTGCTGAGCTTGTCTCCCGATCAAATCAACACTGTCGTACAGGGAGCTCCTGAGTATTCCCAGATGACAATTCCTGCTGAAACTTACTCTGGTCAAAGCGAAGACGCTGTCACGGTTGGGCTTTGGACAACTGTATACTGTAATGCCAGCATGGATGAGGATACTGCTTACAGCATCGTGAAGTCCATTATGGAAGGTAAGGAAGAACTGGTAAAGGCCCACAGTTTCTTTAGTGACTTGTCGCCCGAAAACATATCTGATGCCTGTATTGCGCCCCTTCATCCCGGTGCAGAAAAGTACTATAAAGAGGCCGGAGTGTTGTAAATCGGCTCTTACCTGTGGGAGCGAATTATAAGACGATTTGCTCCCGCACAATTTATTGACAACGAGGTACCGCTATGGATATTTTAGCAAGATGCAAAAAGTTAGGCATTGAGATTCCGACCGCTAGGCAACCCGGCGGCACCTTCTCCCCTGTGGTAAAGGTCGGAGAATTGGTTTTTACTTCTGGTCAGACGGCCAAAATAGAAGGTAAGTTACTTTATATTGGAAAAGTGGGCAGTGATCTCACCCTAGAGGAAGGGCAGGAAGCCGCAAAGATCTGCGTACGAAATTGTTTGGCACTCATTAACGACTTCGGCGGTGGTTTAGACAACGTAAAGCGTATTGTGCGTTTGACGGGCTATGTAAACAGCGCACATGGTTTTACCAAACAGGGAGCAGTGATAGAAGCAGCCTCACATCTGCTGTATCAGATATTTGGTGAATTAGGGCTACATGCTAGGACATCCTTCGGTGTGACTGAACTGCCTGGAGATTCTGCATGTGAGATCGAACTGATTGCTCAAGTCGCAATATAGATCGTTTCTATTGAGAGGAGATCCCAGCTATGAAAATTATGGATTGTACCCTGCGTGATGGGGCAAATGTAGTCGGCAACGGCTTTTCAGCGGAATTAACTCAACTGATGTTGAAGGGCCTGACTACAAACCGCTACCCAATCATTGAGTTTGGTAATGCCAAGGGAATCGGTGCCTCCAACAAAGGGTTCCCGGCCCCTTTAAGTGATGAAGAGTATTTAAAGCTAGCCCAGCCTTTCCTTAAAAAGGCTGAAATTGGTATGTTTCTGAACGCAAAGCGCTACGAAGCGGCTAACATTGAATTAGCCGCCCATTATAACTTAGGCTTTCTACGTTGTGGTAGCGATGCAGGTGATGCCCACCTATATCTGAAGCAAATTAAAGATATCAAAGGGCACGGAATGAAGGCATATTTCTCTCAAATGAAGGCATATATTCTCTCTCCTAATAAACTAGCGGAGGAAGCCCGTCTTCTGGAGGATGCTGGTGTTGATGAGATTACTCTGATGGATTCTGCAGGCTGTATGTTTCCCGATCAGGTTAGCCTATCTGTGGAAGCTATGAAAAACGCCGTCAAAGTGCCTATCGGTTTCCATTGTCACGCTAATATGGGCATGTGCTCTGCTAACGCTTTAGCGGCCTACCGCAGTGGTGCCGATATCCTGGATTGCGGCCTACTGGGCATGGCTCGTAGCGCCGGCAATATGCCAACTGAGTTGGCCACTGCTCTCATGCAGACAGAGGGCCAGTGCGACGAACTTGACTTCTATGGTCTACTACACTTTCTAGATCAAGAGTTAATTCCTGCTATGACACAACAGGGTTATAAGCCCTCATTGCTGCCTAAAGATCTGATTTTAGGCTATAGCGGTTGTCACTCAGCCTTCGTGAAGACCTTTACCGCCGTAGCCGCAGATGCTGGGGTAGATTTGTATCAGTTGATAGTTGAGACCTCCAAACTCAACCGAAAGAATCCTAGCGAGACACTGATGCGTGAGGTCGCCACAAAATTAGCTTAAGCTGTTTCCGCTGCCAAATCGCATCGCTACCGCTCTATATCTTTTATTTGAGAGTGCCGCACTACAAGATGTGAATACCGGAAGTTCAGCAACTTGCACACCATTCAATCTATGCCTAACGTATAGATTGAATGGTATGTAGTCATCTAGTTTTATCTATGTATTATGAACCGTTTAACAGCATCATAAATCTGTGATACAGTCCTAAACAAATTAATGCTTGTTATGTTCTGCTATCGCTTCTGCATTTTTCTTTGTTGTCATACATTGTACTTTTATACCGTAATAGCCCGCCCCCTTTATTATACAAAGGGATACCTTCTTTTCTTCTTCCTTAAAAAGTTCTTATGGCACTACCTGATATCCGAAAGATATTATAATACAACAATAGGACCCCCCCGGCATAGCCGGGGGGGTCGGAATACAAAAAGCTCCCGTCCAGCGGTTCTGGACGGGAGCTTTTGCTTCAGCGGGTCGTAGTCAGGCGCCGCTCCGGGATAAAAGGACGGAGAGCCGGCACCCTAGGCAGGGCGGAAAGCAGCAACTGCCCTAGGATAAGGCAGGCGGCCAGCTCGCCCAACCCTACGGTGAGGGCGTTGAAGGCGTAGGCTGCTCCAAAACCCGGGCCGAAGCCGGCCTCGAACCAGGCGATCTCCGCCCCCACGATAACCATGTTGCACACCACTGGGGGAAGGGAGGCCAGCCACCGGTTTGGCATCCGCTGGGTGAGCAGGCAAGCGATGAGGGTGGCGGCGGAGCCGCACACCACATCCAGGGGATAGGGGGAAAACAGATTGGCGATGACGCAACCCACGAACAGCCCCGGTGTGGCGGCCGGGAACAGGAAGGGCAGGACCGTCATGGCCTCGGCCACCCGGAATTGGACTCCGCTGAATGCAGGGACAGGCAGAGCCACGGTAAGCACGGCGTAGACGGCGGCGATCAGCGCCGCCAGAGTCAGGTCTTTGATGGTAAATTTGGACATGAAAAAACCTCCATTTTTTGTTTAGAGAACAGCGGCGGAACCGCTGAACGAACATAGAGCCAGGGATCTTCCCCTGCCACGCTCCGCTCCCTCGTGGTCGGAGACCCGGCGCTTCTATGCTTGGACGAGGTTTGGAAGGAACTCGTCGAGCAATATCTTACCACAGTCCGCGCTGTTTGTCCAGAGGGATCTCTGTCCTTTCCGTGCTGGTGAATCATAGAGGAAAAGCGTCCGCTATTTCATAAGCCGGAGGAAGAATATAGAAAAATGGCCTTATGCTTTCCCAAGCTTCTGTATATCTTTTCCCAGCCGGAGGGTACCCCGCTCTCTTTTCCAACGCGGAAAAGGCAGCAGATATTATTTCCAATTTCATAGTTCAGCAATAATCTCAAATCTTAGTTTAATCGGCAGCCACCATATCGGGCAACTGCCCGCTTGGCTATTCTGAAATCAGCCTTCCACAGGACAGAAGGAAAACGGAACGCCCTGTCCCTGACCGCAAAACAGAGCAGGCCCTCTCCAGATATGGAGAGGGCCTGCTCTGTTTTGTCCTTATTCCGCAGATATCATATAGTAGTAGACGGGCTGGCCGCCAGGCAGCAGGCTGACCTCCGCCTTGGGGCAGGCCGCCGCGAAGATCTCCTCCGCCCGCTGGGCCTGCTCCTCTGTAACGTCCTCTCCATAGAAGATAGAGATAAACTCTGCCTCCTGGTGTCCCTCCGAGTGGGCCAGCCGGTCCAGCATGGATTCCAAGTCCCGGTCCGTGCCAAAGAGCTGGTGCTCCTCCAGGGCCAGATAGTCCCCCTGCTTGATGGCAAAGCCGCCAAAGTCGGAGTCCCGCGCCGCGTAGGTAATCTCACTGGTCCGGACCCGGCTAAAACCGTCGGTCATGGCGGCAGTATTGTCCTCCTCGCTGGCGTCCGGTTCGGCGCACAGCATAGCGGAGATGCCCTGGGGGATAGTCTTGGTGGGCAGGACTACCACCTTTTTATCCTCGCACAGGGACACACACTGCTCGGCCGCCATAATGATGTTTTTATTGTTGGGCAGGACATAGACGATTTCAGCCGGTGTGCGCTCGATCTCCTTCAGAATGTCCTCTGTGGAGGGGTTCATGGTCTGTCCTCCACCTACTAGTCCGTCCACGCCCAAGTCACGGAATACAGCCTCCAGTCCAGCGCCGGCGCAGACAGCCACATAGCCAAACTTTTTTTCTGGCGCCGCCTTGGCCGGGCCCTCAGTCCCGCCGGCCTCCAGCTCCCGCTCCACATTCTCCAGATCGTCAGTGCTCTGGACGTGCTTGCCGGCGGCCAGATCCTCCGCCTGAGTACGCATATTCTCGATCTTGGCCAGCTCCAGCGTCCCGTATTTTTGGGACTCGGTCAGGGCCTGGCCGGGTATGTTGGTGTGGACATGAACCTTAAAGGCGGTGTCGTCCTCACCAATGACCAGACTGTCGCCAATGGAATTCAAATAGCGGCGCAGAGGCTCCAGGTCCACATCCTCCCGGTCCTTGCGGATGATATACACGGTGTCGAAGGCAAAGGTGATATCCTCCACGGACAGGGCCTCAAAGTCGGCCTTATCCCCGGAGCCCTCCTTCTCCTCCATCACCTCAGGCATGGGTAGTCCCCGGAGCTCATCCAGCATGCCCTGAAGGATGACCAGAAAGCCCTTTCCGCCGGCGTCCACTACCCCGGCTTTCTTCAGCACGGGATTCAGGTTGACCGTGTCGGCCAGAGCCACATGGCCCTCCTGAATGGCAGCCTCCAGCACGGCCTCGACGTCATTGTTCTCCCGGGCACAGCCGGCGGCCCGGGCGGCGGCCAGACGGGACACCGTGAGGATGGTGCCCTCGGCGGGCTTCATAACCGCCTTATAGGCGGCGGCCACGCCGAAATCCAGAGCGATAGCCAGATCCCGGCCGTCCATGGTTTCCTTCTCCTTGATCGCCTTGGCAAAGCCGCGGAACAACAGAGACAGGATGACGCCGGAGTTGCCCCGGGCCCCCCGCAGCAGGGCCGAAGCGGTCCCCTGGGCGGCCTGACCCACAGCCTGATAGCGGTTCTTTTTCATCTCCGCAGCGGCCGCGCCGATGGTCAGGGACATATTGGTGCCTGTGTCGCCGTCCGGGACAGGAAATACATTTAGATCATTGATGGGCTGTTTCTGCGCGCTGATGGCAGCGGCTCCATGAATCACCATTCGTTGGAAAGCCGCCGCGTCAATATTGTGTACCATAGTGGCTATTTTCCTTTCTATGAATGGTTAAAAGCGCATGGAATCCACACACACATCCACCGAGGCGACCTCTACTCCCGTGGTCTGGCTGACCACATAGCGGACCTCGCTCATAATGGAGCGGCAGACAGCCATCAGGTTGACCCCGTTTTCCACAATGATGTGCAGTTCGATGGACACAGTTCCATCTTCGTTATAATAGACCTTCACGCCCTTGGCCATAGACTCCCGCTTCAGCAGATGGACCAGACCATCTGTCTTAGAGCGGACAGCCATCCCCTTCACGCCGTAACAGTTGGTGGCGGCGCTTCCTGTGATGGCGGTAAAAACATCGCTGCTGATGCGGATCTCGCCCAGCTCGTTCTGCAGTTTCATAGATCTCTACCTTCCTTTCGCGCAGGATAGGAATCCATATTAATACAGTTTCTATTGTATTCGATTTTCCGCAAAAATACAAGTCCCAACTTCTGTCCTCTTTTCCCTTCCTCTACCGGCCCACCCCTACACCATTCGACGCATCTTTTCCAGAAATTGGAATATAATGGGGCACATCAGGTTAGGACAGGCCCTCTGGGGCCGTATACATAGGAGGAAACACGCATGACGGCCAGAGAAAGCATACACGGAAAGCTCAACAAACTTCGGCAGCAGTCCAAACAGACCGGTCAGATCCAGCTGTCCGCCTCCGCCCTCACCTTATGGGCGGAGGCGGGTATCCATCTGCTGCTGGCGGCGGTGCTGGCCGGGGCGGTCATCTTTGAGGGGTATTCCCCCTTCGGGGTGGCCCTGGTCGGGGCGGCGGGCTCCGGACTGTGCGGAGGGGCGGCTCTGCTGGGAGCCTGCTTCGGATATCTGTGCCAGATGGGCTTTGCGGACGGGCTGCGGTACGCCTCCGCCTCCATTCTCACCTTTGCTGTGGCCTTCGCCTTCTACGATCTGAAGGCGATCCGTCGCTCCTGGACCATGCCGCTGCTCACCGCCTCCATCAACGGGGCGGCGGGTTTTATCTATCTGTCCCAACAGGGATGGAAGACAGTTGACGCCATCTATTTTTCTCTGGAGGTCTGCCTGACTGCAGCGGCCGTCTGGTGCTACCGGGCGGTCCTGGTCCCTATGCGTGTCCACCGGGAGGACAGGCTCCTCTCCCCTACCCGCCGGGCCGGCCTGTTGGTTTTATTGGCCACCGCGCTGATGGCGCTGGTCCCCCTCTACATCTATAAGGATATCTCTCTAGGCCGCATCCTTGCTGTGTTGGCGGTGATAACCGCCGCCTGGCAGGGCGGTCTGGCCACCGGAGCCATCTCCGGGGTGTCTCTGGGCATGGCCATGGACCTGGCCGGAGCAGGCACCCCCATGTATACCATGGCCTACGGTCTGTCCGGCATGATGGCTGGCCTGTGCCGGGGCAAGGCACGGCTGTGGGCCGCCATGGTCTATGTACTGGTCAATGGTGGCGCAGTGTTATGGACCTGGGAGCGGGAGCTGCCTCTGTCCATTCTGTACGAGGTATTTGTGGCCTCGGTGGCCTTTCTCCTGCTGCCCCAGCGGCCCATGCGCAAGCTGGGCGTGTGGCTGGCCCCCCAGGTGGCCGGCCCTGTGGACCTGCGGGCCCAAGCCCTGGTCCAGCATCAGTTGGAGGCCACAGCCAAGGCCTTCCGTACCCTGTGCGACTCCCTGCGCTCCGCCTTCCGTCCCCCGGAGAATGACAATGACGTAGCCACCGTCTTTGACAGAACCGCCAGCAGGGTATGCCGCTCCTGCTCTCTCCGGAACAACTGCTGGCAGCAGAATTACACTACCACCTTCAACGCTCTCAATGACGCCACCCCCGCCATGGTGGAGCGGGGCCGCGCGGAGGGGAGTGACTTTCCCAGCCATTTCTCCCACCGATGCATCCATTTCTCCGCCTTTCTATCCACCGTAAACGAGGAACTCACCGCCCTGTTCTACCGCCGCCAGTACAACGCTCGGGTCAAGGAGAGCCGGGCGGCAGTGGGCCGGCAGTATGCCCAACTGGCTGATCTGCTGGGGGCTGCCTCTGCAGAACTGAGCCGGGAGCTCATTCCCGACCTGCTGGGAGACCGGAAGCTGCGCCAGCGGGTGGCGGAGCTGGGACTGGACATCCGGACCGCGGTATACCGGGACAGCAGGGGCCTGCTCCGGGTGGAGGCAGAGGGTCCCGGCTGCGCTGCCCTGGCACGGCCCAGCCGTCTGTCCGACCTGTCTGACCTGCTGGGTGTCCCCCTCCGGGTGGACCAGCCCGGAGAGGACTCCATCTCCCTTCTCCAGCAGGAGCCGCTGATGGCTCTGGCCGGAGTGGCCGCCCAGAAAAAAAGCGGCGAGACGGTGAGCGGCGACTCCGGAACCTATTTCAAGCGGTCCGACGGCAAGCTGTATGTCCTCCTGTGCGACGGCATGGGCAGCGGCCCTGACGCCAACCGGGAGAGCTCCTTGGCGGTTCGTCTGCTGGAGCAGTTCCTCCAGGCCGGGGTAGAACCACGTCACGCCCTGTCCACCCTCTCCTCCGCCTTGGCGCTCCGCGGAGAGGAAACCGGCGGCTTTACTACGGTAGACCTGCTCCAGGTGGACCTGTTCTCCGGCGAGGGCCAGCTGTTCAAGCTGGGGGCCGCTCCCAGCTATGTAAAAAAGGGTTCTGCGGTCCAGAGGCTGTCCGGCACCTCCCTCCCCGCCGGGCTGGCCGAGGGAGAGCAGGGGGCGCTGGACCAGTTCACCCTGAAGCTGGCGCCAGGGGACACAGTGCTTATGGTGAGCGACGGTATCTGCGGCGCCGGGGAGGACCAGTGGGTCAAGGACAAGCTAGCCCAGTTTGACGGGGCCAGCCCCAAGGACCTGGCCCGTGAACTCATTACCGACAGCCCCAAAGAGGTCACCGATGACCGAACGGCTCTGGTCATCCGCATTGAAAAGCGGGCAGCAGGCCAGATGAAGTCATCGTTAAAATGAAACATGGCGGACGCTGTAGCGTCCGCCATGTTTTAATCCTTCCAGTCCCACCAGTTTAGCCTATCCGCCGGGCAGCTCCCATGTTCGGCATAGTACACCGCCAGCCGGTAGACATACAGGGCACACCGGTCCACCTGACAGCCCTGGAACAAGCAGTCCTTTTGATAAATGTGCTCCGGGTCCTCGCCTCGCAGGGAATTCAAAGTGGTATAGCCAATATCCGCCAAGCGGCGGGCCATATTCGGCCCCACTCCAGGGATCCGCTCCAGCTCCGACTTCATTGTCAGAACTCTGCATTGCCCACAGTACGGGGGTGAAGCTCCACATCGCGGATGTTGTTGATACCGGTGAGGTACATCACCATCCGCTCGAAGCCCATGCCATACCCGGCGTGCCGGCAGGAGCCGTAGCGCCGCAGATCGCAGTACCACCAGTAGTCCTTGGGGTCCATGCCCAGCTCCCTGATGCGGCCCTCCAGCAGTTCCAGCCGTTCCTCACGCTGGGAGCCGCCGATGAGCTCGCCGATGCCTGGCACCAGACAGTCGGCGGCGGCCACGGTCTTGCCGTCATCGTTCTGGCGCATATAGAAGGCCTTGATCTCCTTGGGGTAGTCGGTGACAAAGACGGGGCGCTTGAACACCTGCTCGGTGAGGTATCGTTCGTGCTCCGTCTGCAGGTCGGTGCCCCACTCCACTTTGAAGTCGAACTGGTCGTTGACCTTCTTCAAAATCTCCACCGCCTCGGTGTAGGAGACCCGGCCGAACTCGGAGTTGGCTACGTGCTCCAGCCGCTCCTTCAGGCCCTTGTCCACAAAGGAGTTGAAGAAGTCGATCTCGTCGGGGCAGTGAGACATGACATATCGGATGACATACTTAATCATGGCCTCGGCGTTGTCCATATAGTCGTTCAGGTCGGCAAAGGCCATCTCCGGCTCGATCATCCAGAATTCGGCGGCGTGCCGCTGCGTGTTGGAATTCTCCGCCCGGAAGGTAGGGCCAAAGGTGTACACGTTGCCGAAGGCCATGGCAAAGTTCTCACAGTTGAGCTGACCGGATACGGTCAAATTGGCCCGCTTGCCGAAGAAATCTTGGGTGTAGTCCACAGTGCCGTCCTCGTTCCTGGGCACGTTCTCCAGGTCCAGGGTAGTCACCTGGAACATCTCGCCCGCCCCTTCACAGTCGCTGGCGGTGATGATGGGGGTGTGGACATAGACAAAGCCCCGGTCCTGGAAGAAGCAGTGGATAGCGTGGGCGGTGGCGGAGCGCACCCGGAAGGCGGCGGAGAACAGGTTGGTCCGGGGCCGCAGGTGCTGGATGGTCCGCAGGAACTCTACACTGTGGCGCTTCTTCTGCAGGGGATAATCGGGGGCGGAAACACCCTCCACCTGGATAGAAGCGGCCTTCACCTCCAAGGGCTGCTTGGCTTCGGGGGTCAGCACCACCTGTCCGCGGACGATCAGCGCGGCGCCCACGTTTTGACCGGCGATCTCCTTATAGTTGTCCAGGACATTGGCATCCATGACGACCTGCAGGTTCTTGAAGCAGGAGCCATCATTCAGCTCGATAAACCCAAAGGTTTTCATGTCCCGGATGGTCCGGGCCCAGCCGCATACGGTGACGGTCTGGCCGCCCAGCTTTTCCTGGTCGGCAAAGATGGCGGCGACGGTGACGCGTTCCATTTCATTCATCTCCATGTATAAAAAGTCGATGCCATGGAGATGTCCGCCGGAGTGGCACCCCTGGCGCGACTCGAACGCACTACATTCCGCTTAGGAGGCGGACCCTCTATCCCGGTGAGGTACAGGGGCGTATGGTGGACTCTCCATGGTATCTTTTGTATTTTATCGCACTGTCAGGAGGTTGTCAACGGGGAATGTAAAACCATTTATCCCGGAAAAACGACCACCTGTCCCAAATCTCTGGACCTTCGGGGTCAAAACGGATATACTGGGGACAGAAAAACATAGGGAGGTGGAACGGTCATGGAGGTAGAACTGAAGCTGGAGCCTGGCCGGCAGGAACCCAAGGTGGTCATCCTGGCCGGGGAGGACAGCCCGTCCCTGGAGCGGCTTCGAGCGCATCTGTCCGGCCTCTCTCTGGGCCCCATCACCGTGTGGCGCGGGGAGCGGGCCCTGCCGGTCCGGCAGGAGGAATTTCTCCGCTTCTTTGCCGATGGCAAGGGTGTATCTGCCCAGACCGAAAACCAGATCTACGCGGTCCATCTGCGGCTGTACGAGCTGGAGGAGCGGCTGGACACCACCCGCTTTGTCCGCATCTCCAACAGTGAGATCATCAATCTGGACCGGGTGACTGCCATCGACCTGTCCCTGGCCGGGACCATCCGAATGACTCTGGAAGGGGCGGTCCACGCCTATGTATCCCGGCGGTATGTGAAAAAGATCAAGGATACCTTGAACCTGAGAGGTGGGGATAAAACATGAGGGATATCCGTAAAATCTGGTCCATCCGTCTGGCCGCCGGCGCCCTATTAGGCGCTATTCTGACCACCCTGCTGGCCTGGCTGCTCCTCTCCTTTGGAGTATCCAATGGACAGTCTATCCCAGTGTCCCCCGCCGCGGTCCAGTTTTACGGCTCGGCGGCACTGGCCTTAGTAGTCCAGCTCCTGTTAGGCGGTCTCTTCGGGGCCGTGGTCTCCTTAGCCACCCTGCCATTTGCAAACGAGGGAAAAAAGCTGATCCTGCTCTCCCTGGTCCATTGGGGGGCCACTGTCCTCTGTTTCTCCCTGTTACTGACAGGCTGCCGGTGGTTGGATTTCGGCTGGGACTTGCTGCTGTGGGTGGCTCTGCTGACCCTGCTCTATTTCCTGATCTGGCTGGGCCGCTGGATCGGCTGGTATATGGAGGTGATCCAGCTTCGGGAATTGTTGGGGCTGGCTGCCGGTCCCTCTCCCCTGAAGTGGCGGGAAACCCTGCCTTATCTGCCCTTCTTGCTGTTGGTGTGCAACCTGCTGCCGGCGGCGCTGAGGTGGGCGGACAGGACCTTTGTGGTAGATGTTCCCGTACTGTCCGGTTTGCTTCTGCCTTATCTGATCCTGCCGGTAGTAGGTTATCTATCCGGCCTGTCCCTGGGAAAGCGGCAGGGAGTATGCCCCCTATATCCCCTGGCCTGTTTCCTGTTCTATCTGCCCATGGTATATCTGATATATAACAGCTCCGCCCTGTTTCACTGCTTTATGATCGCTCTCCCCGCCCTGGCTGGCAACGTGATGGGCTGGCTGTACCGTCGGGCGTTCCCAAGAAAGAATCGAACGCCCAGTGAGGGGGCTGACCATGGAGATTAAATGGTATTGGCCCATGGAAATGCTGGGATTTGTAGAGAACATTTCAGCGGAATATCAGGATGGGTATATCCATTACAGTGTGTCTGGGTCCTGTGATACCGTAATGATGTGGCTTCTTCTCGGCCTATTCCCGCTTTTATTCCTGTTTGGCTTCCTGACACGGCGGCTGTCAGCCAGAGCCGGGCGGGACACTCTGGGGATCTGGCTTGCGCGGGTCAGTGTGGCCCTGCTGCTCGGCTATGCCCTGCTCCTGTCGATAGGTGTGGGGCCTTATATTCAATTCTATCCCAGCGGAGGCGGTTTTATTTCCTTTGATACGCTAGAGCACCTGTTGTACGGGATATACTGCGCCCTGTTGGCGCTGTCCCTCTTTTTGGGAGGGAAGCTGGGCAAACCGAAATAGAGCCTCTTGTTTCCTTTGCGGCTGTTCCGCTGGCCTCTGCCGGTGTCCGGCTTATGATCCTTTTCCGATGCATGATAGAATCGCGGACAAGAAAGGAGCGATTGAGATGAAGCCTATCATGGACAAAACAGATAAAATTCTGTTGACTTTGTTTCTGATGTCCCTGGCAGCCTATCTGGTGATCTTTCTCTCCGCCTTTTGGGACCTGCCTCTGAACATCCCGCCCTGGCACCAGGGTCTGCTCCTGTACTTCCACAGCATCCCCATGTTTTTTCTCCAACTGCTGTTGTGCCGTCTGGCAAAGCCACACTGGCGGCTGTTCGCCCCGCTGATGTTGCTTCTGGTCCCCGGACTTGTCTTTGTGGGCAGCGCGGGATGGGCCGTCCTGGGATGGGTCCTGTTTCTATATTGGTGCACGGCACCGACGGCAGGCTGTATTCTGGCCTGGATTGTATGGGGTGTTGGGAAGCTGGGCCGGGGGAGGGACAAGCATGAAAAAAGAGATCCGTCTATATAATGTTTTGTTTCCCATCTGGCCGCTTTGGGTCTTCCCGGCAGCCTGACTGTTTTTATCCCTATACATTGAAAAACGGAGGTGCCCTGTGGAAGCCCTGGCCTTTTTCGTCTTAACACCCCTGACGGCAGGGATCATCCAGTTCTTCCTCTCCCGGAGCCGTCTGCCCCGCTGGGCCAAGTGGGGGCCCGCTGTCCTGGTCATGCTGGCAGGGATGGTCTGCTTTCTGGGGGCAGTAGACTGTCTTCCTCTGCCCAATACCTACTGGCTGGATGACGGTTCCTTTCTCGCCTTCCCCGACTACTTTTATGGAATGCTGTTCTCCCTGCCCGCCTTGTTTGGCCTGGGGGCAGGGGCGCTCTTTTCCGTGGCCCAGTGGTCGGAGTGAAAAAAGCGTCAAACGGAGACCCATTCAAATCTGTAAGAAAAAAGGGCCCTGTCCATGTGGACAGGGCCCTTTCAACTCATGTGCCGGCTTCCGGCAGGTATTTGTCCGCCAAGTTCATATAGTGGCGGTACAGCACCCGGAACCGGCGGCGGTAGTTCTTTTTCCAGGGCTTCTCCCTGCCGCAGAAGTGCAGGACGGCGGTATGGGCCATGACCCAGTCCAGGTCCGCCTCTCCCATACTCCGCACCAAGTAGTTGCTGAAATTTCTGGCGTCATAGTTCCATATAAAATCGTCCACAGCCAGCACCCGGCCGCCATAGAGCGCGTTGAGAATATCCTGGTCCGGCAGGATCAGCTCGTCCCCGTGGTTAGACACGTAATCGAACAGCTCCTCCGTGTGAATCTCGTTTCTGCACCGCTCTAAATCCATTAACAGTACGCCGGAATTGTAATAGTCTCCCTCCGTCCCCAGCCGGAAGCGGTTGACATTGTTGGCAATCTCCGTCTTGCCCGTATGGGCCGCAGCGGCAAACAGATGGCCGTCTAGCTCCAGCTCCCACAGAGGGAGCAGAGAGTTGATCACCAGGGTGTCCGGGTCCAGGTACAGCACCCGTTTCAGCTCCTCCGGCAGAAAGCGGGCGGCCAGCAGGCGGTAGTACATCTCCTGGGGATACCGGTCTGTCACCGGAGCATCCTGAAAAACAGCCTCATCTACTCGGATAAGCACCAACTGGTAGCCCCATCCGGCAAGGCCGCTCTCCAGCGCGGCCAGCCGCTCCTCCGGGATGCTCCGATGGAGTAGATAGACCCTGCACTGGACGCCGGGATGACTTAGACGCAGGGATGTCAGCATCACCCTAAGCTGGGGCAGGTAATGCTCATCCAGGGTCACAAGAAGATCCATCCGGGTGGTTTCCATCGCTCTGTCCTCCTATCTCTGTCTGTTGAAGCCCTGCCCAGGCTAACCCCGGGCAGGGCTTCCCTCCGGTCAGGAAAGCTGGAACTGCCCGGTATACAGGCGGTAGTACCGGCCCCGCTTTTCCAGCAGTTGATCATGACTGCCCTTTTCCTCGATCTCGCCGTGTTCGATAACCACGATGCAGTTGGAGTTGCGGACCGTGGACAGCCGATGGGCGATGACAAACACAGTCCGTCCGTCCATCAGGGCGTCCATGCCCTTCTGGATCAGGGCCTCGGTCCGGGTATCGATGGAGGAGGTGGCCTCATCCAGGATCATCACCGGCGGGTCCGCCACCGCCGCCCTAGCGATGGCCAGCAGCTGCCGCTGGCCCTGGGACAGGTTGGCCCCGTCCCCAGTGACCATAGTGTTGTATCCGTCCGGCAGACGGCGGATAAAGGAGTGGGCATTGGCACTCTTTGCCGCGGCAATGCAGTCCTCGTCGGTGGCGTCCAGCCGCCCGTATCGAATGTTGTCCATAATGGTGCCGGTGAACAAATGGGTGTCCTGAAGCACCGCCCCCAGGGACCGGCGCAAATCGTCCTTTCGGATGGAACGTACATTGATACCGTCATAGGTGATCATACCACCCTCAATCTCATAGAAGCGGTTAATGAGGTTGGTGATGGTGGTCTTTCCCGCGCCGGTGGAGCCCACGAAGGCGATCTTCTGGCCTGGGTTGGCGTAGACGGACACATCATGCAGGATGCGCTTGCCGGGGACATAGGAGAAGTCCACATGGCTGAACCGGACGGCGCCCTTCAGCTCAGTGAGATAGTAGTCCTCCCCAGGGACATTTCGGACCGCCCCCCGGATAAGATGGAGGGAGGCATTGTGGTTGTGGTCCGGGTATTTCCAGGCCCAGCCGTGGCCGGCCAGAGAGGCCAGATCCTGTACTTCGATGAGGGTGCCGTCAGCCGCTACTCGCACCCAGATGCCATCCGGGGAGTCCTCGCCGGGGAGCAGCAGCTTGAGCCCAGTCTTCTCTCGAACGGCCTGGCCCAGCTCGGTGAGCACGTCGCCCTCCGCCAGTACGGGGACAAGCGCCATGCCGCTGGTCCTGGGCGTCTTCCACGCCCAGGTGTGGGAGTGTCCCTTTCCATTGAAGGGGGACAGGGTGCCATTGGCATCCTTCTCCACCTCGATCAGGGTGACGGTGCCCTCGTCCACCTCGGGCTTGGTGTCCATCACATCGAAGATGCGTTCAGCGCCAGCCAAGGCGGACAGCAGGGTGGTCATCTGCTGGGAGATCTGATTCAGGGGCTGGCCAACCTGCTTGGAGTAGTTCAGATACACCACCAGGCCGCCCAGGTCAAAGCCCTGAAGGACGGACAACAGGCCGCCGAAGGCGGCAGTGAGGGCATAGCTGATGTTCATTAGGTTGCCCGAAACCGGCATGATCATGATGGAGTAGAAGTTGGCCTTTTGCGCCGCGTCCCGGTAGGCGGTGTTCAGCTTGCGGAAGTCCTCCTTGGCCTGTTCCTCGTGGGTGAAGGCCTTAACCACCTTCAGCCCCTCAATGATCTCTTGAATCTCGCCATTGACATCACCCAGGGCAGATTGCTGTTGCTGGTAATATTTCCGGCTCCGTCCGCCCAGTGTCCTAAAGAGATACACAGTCACTATCAGCAGCAGGGCGGTAACCAGAAAGAGCTTCCAGTTGATGAACAGCATCATGGCCACCAGACCCACAAACATCAGGCAGCTAGAGCACAGAGAAACTACGCTCTGCTCCAGAGCCATCTGTACGTTATCCGCGTCATTGGTAAAGCGGCTCATCAGCTCACCGTGGGGATGCTTGTCAAAGTAGCTGAGGGGAAGGGACTGAAGGCTGTCAAACAGGTCTTTTCTCAGCCGGTTGACGCCCCTCTGGGCCAGCCGGACCATGACGGCGGACTGGCAGTAGGTGGCCACACAGCCGATCAGATAGACGCCTACCAGCTTGCCCACAGACAGGGCCAGCCCGGCAAAGTCGGTACAGCCCGACCAGATGAAGCTGTTGATGATATCCCGCATCATATAGGAGCCGCCCAGGTTGGTAAACACAGACAGCATCAAAAACAGGAACACGGCGACCAGCGGCAGCTTGCTCTTGGTCAGATATCCTACAAGGCGGCGGATCGTCTTGGCCATATTTTTCGGTTTGGCATAGCCCCCTCTTGGGGCTCTATTGGGTCCTGGCATTATCCACCCACCCCCTCTTGCTGAGATTGATAGATCTCCTGATAAATGGTATTGTTGGCCAGCAGTTCCTCATGGGTGCCCCTGCCGGCGATGTGGTCGTCGTCCAGGATCAGGATCTCGTCGGCGTACTGCACGGAGGAGATCCGCTGGGCAATAATGATCACAGTAGTATCCTTCAAGTTCTCCGCGAAGGACTGGCGGATGGCAGCCTCGGTGGCCGAGTCCACCGCCGAGGTACTGTCGTCCAGGATCAGGATGGCGGGCTTGCGGAGCATGGCCCTGGCGATACACAGCCGCTGCTTCTGGCCGCCGGACACGTTGGTTCCTCCCTGGGTCAGCGGGGTATCGAAGCCGTCCGGGAAGGACATGATGAAGTCATAGGCCTGGGCATCCTTGGCCGCCTGGATCATCTCCTCCTCTGTGGCGTCGGGGCGGCCCCAGAGCAGGTTCTCCCGGATGGTGCCGGTAAAGAGCACGTTGGTCTGGAGCACCATGCCGATACGGGCCCGCAGCTCCTCCAGCGGGTAGTCCCGCACATCCACACCGTCTACCAGGACGGCGCCGCCGGTAACATCATAGAACCGGGGGATCAGATTGACCAGCGAGGACTTGCCGGTGCCGGTGCCGCCCACAATGGCCACGAACTGGCCGGGCTCCACAGTAAAGCTAATACCGGACAACACGTCGTCCCCCGTGCCGGCAGCCGCGTAGCGGAAGGAAACGTTTTGGAACTCCACTCTGCCCCTGGGAGCGGGAAGGACGCGGTCTACGGCCCCGGACTGCCCCTCCGGTGGGGCCACCCGGTAAATCTCGCCCTGGGGTTTGTTCTCCACGGAGGGCTCGGTGTTCAGCACCTCATGGATGCGGTGGGCGCAGGCCTGGGCACGGGTGAGCTGGAGCAGGGCCATCGCCACCATCATCACGCTCATCAGGATCTGGGCGATATAATTGATAAATGCCTGCAAGTCGCCCAGCAGAAAGCCCTCCGCCATAACCATTCTGCCGCCCAGATACAGGACGGCTACCGTGGCGCCGTTCATGGCCAGCATCATGATAGGCATGATAGCGATGATCTTCAGCCCTACGTTCAGAGCGGCCTCCATCAGCTCATCATTGGACCTTTTGAACTTTCCTCGCTCGTGGTCCTCCCGGACAAATGCCTTGACCACACGGATGGCCACCAGGTTCTCCTGCAGGGTGTTGTTCAGCCCATCGATTTTCTTCTGCATCGTCTCAAAGAGCCTGGTACATATCTTCATCAGAATTCCAATGGCCAGTATCATCAGGGGGATGACCACCACCAGCACGATAGCCAGCCTGGCGTTAATGGAAATACAGATGACCAGGGCGGCGACGAGCATCACCGGAGCCCGGACCAGCATCCGCAGGCCCATATTCAGCATCATGGTCATGGCGTTGACATCGTTGGTCATCCGGGTAATGAGAGAAGCGGAAGAAAATCGGTCGATGTCAGCGAAGGAAAACTCCTGTACCTTGTCGAACAGACACTGGCGCAGGTTAGCGCCAAAGCCCTGGCTGGCGAAGGTGGCGTATTTTGCCGAGCCCACGCCGCAGGCCATGGCGAAGAGGGACAACAGGAGCATCAGACCGCCCATCAGAAAGATGTAGCCCACATCTCCGGCCGGGATGGCCACATCCACGATCTCCGCCATGACCAGAGGGAGGATCAGCTCGCAGATGACCTCCAGGGTAATCAGGATGGGGGACTTGATCGCGTCCTTCTTGTACCCCTCCAAATGGGTAAGAAACAGAGAAAGCAAATTAAGGTTCCTCCTTTGCTTGGGTCTTTGTGGGGGACTCCCCCCGCAAGTTATGGAGCATTCGCCGGCGGAAGGAGAGCAACTGCTCCCGCTCCACCGGGGAGAAGCCCTGGAGCATCCGCCGGGACACAGTTTCAAAGGCCATTTGGCAGCCGATGACCGCCTGCTGCCCCTTGGGGGTAAGCAGTACACGGTTGCGCCGCGCGTCTCGTCCGCGCTCCCGCCGGATATATCCTCCCTTTTCCAGTGATTTCAGTGAGTTTGCCACCGCAGCCGGCGAGATATGCAGCAACTCGGCCAGCTCCCGCTGGGCGTGACACTGGCCGTCCGGGTCGCTGTCGGCACAGCTTTGCAGGATGGTCAGCAGCATGGGGTGGCCGATCTCGTTTAGGTCCGCGGCGATCAATTCCGCCTGAACAGCGGCCCGGTGCGCCAGGTTGATCTGCTGGGACAGCAGCTCCAGCTCGTTGGAGACCGGGATCAAAGCACTCCCCTCCTTTCCAATTAATTAACGGGTTAATAATTAACACGTTGATTATTTTAACACCGCTCTAAAAAATGTCAAGACGGTCCCGTTGAAATTCAAAAACTGTTTACATCCTTCCCTAATAATAGCAAAATAGAGGGCCTGCCCTTCCTGGGCGGCCCTCTATTCTATGGCCTTTCACGGGAATTTACTCCTCGTAATCGTCATACTCAGAGGCACAGGCCGTGCGCTGCAGCTTCCCCTTGGCGTGCCCGCACAGCTCAACCAACGCATCCCAATAGGCGATGATGGCGCAGACCATGGCGGCGGCGCCCAGGGACAGAGCCACGATCTTCAGGACGAAACGGGCTATCTTCATATCTGTTTTCCTCCTTTGTTTTTACTGGTTACCGCTATTTTACCTGATACCGGGGGAAAATACAATCGTTTTTACAAATTTAATCGTCCCAGGGCCGCCCTTATCTATGGTCCGGAGGATTTCCCATCCTCTCCCTTCGGCGGCAGGGCCCGGAATACAGTTCCCTCCGCCGGCTCCACCTGCCGCTCCTCCATCAGCTGTTCCACGGTGACAAAACAGTAACCCTCAGACAACAGATTATCCACCACCCGCAGCGCCGCATCTACTGAGGTGTCAAAGATATCGTGCATCAGGATAATATCCCCATCCTTCACATGTTCTACCACCGCTGCCACAATGCGGTCCACATCCTTGTCCTTCCAGTCCTCCGGGTCCACCGACCACAGAATGATGGGGCAGTCCGCCCACTTGCGAACCGAGCTGTCAAACAGGCCGTAGGGGGGACGCAGCCAAAACTCCCCATCGCCCAGGATCTCTGCCAAAAGCGCCCTTGTCTTGCCCACCTGAAGGTCAAAATCCTTGCGGGATAGGTCTGATACCACGACGTGTTCAAAGGTATGAATCCCAATCTGGTGTCCGTCTGCCGCCATACGGCGTATCAGCTCCTCGCTGCCCTCGATCCGGTTGCCCACCAGGAAAAAGGTGGCGGGCACCTCCCGCAGCGCCAGTCCGTCCAGCAGCCGGCCGGTGGTGGAATTTCTGGGGCCATCGTCAAAGGTCAGTGCCACCAGCGGCGGCTCTCCTTCCTCAAGCTCCACCGTAGTCGCTCCCCCTGTCATAGTCAGCTCCTGCGGCGGTCCCGGCCATAGGAGAAAGGCCGCCAGCCATGCCGCCAGCCAAAGTATTTTTCCCGTTTTCACCCGTTCCGCCCCTTCCTTGTCCCTTCGGGAACAGTATGTGCGGCCAAGCGGAAATTTCTCCATGAAAAAAATGTTTTCCAGCAGCTTGACAAAAGCTCCCGCCTGTGTATAATATGAAGCAAGCTTCACGTGAAGCACGCTTCATATTTAGAAAGAGGAGGGATCGGGGTTGAAAAACAAAGTTCGGGAGCTTCGGGCCGCCGCCGGCATGACCCAGCAGCAGTTGGCCGACTTGGTCCATGTATCCTCCCGCACGATCATCTCCATTGAAAAGGAGCAGTACAACCCCTCTCTGCTGCTGGCCTACCGCATCGCTCTGGTGTTCGGAGTCAGTCTGGAGGAGCTATGCTGCCTGGAAGAAAACAAGGAGCTGGAGGACAAGGAATATGAAAATATATAACAAAAAAGGTCTCATTTGGGGCGTGTTCTGGACGATAGGCGGTCTCTTCTGTCTGTACCGAGATATTGTCGACCCCCATGATTTTCTGCCCCAGCAGATCAAGTCGGTGATCCTCTCCGTGCTCCTGTTGGCAATGGGCGTCACCGGTTTTGTCCGGGCTTTCTCCAAACGGGCCACCATCGAGGATAAGACCGAGGAACGGGACGAACGCAACAAGCTGGTCCGCCTGAAGGGGGACGCCATGGTGGGCAACATCCTCTTTTATGTTCAGATGGCCCTCATGCTGGCGGGGGTTCTGGCCTATGCCGTCACAAAAAAACTTGTATTCGGCTTCCTTTTCCTAATCTGTGGACTGAATGTGAGCCTATGCTTCATCCTGTCCATTATCTTTGCCGTCTATTATGAAAAACATGTCTAGGAGGTTCGTCCTGTGAAGATCAAAAGCGTCCGGAATCTGGCCTCCGGCATCCTGTTGATGTTTTTGGCGGCCGCCTGTGCCTGTAAACTCCTATTGGACGGCTTTCAGCTTCGTTTCCTCCTGTCCGCCCTGCTGGCTGTGTCCATTTCCCTGGTCAGCTTTTATTTCGCCTTCACCCACCGAGGGATCGAGGAGGAGCTCTCCCGGTACGCCGATGAGCGGGACCGCTATCTGGCGATCAAGTCCGGCCACGCGACGGTCCGTATCATGAACTACCTGCTGCTGGGCGGCTGCTGGATAGCCCTTGTACTGTACGGCTTTACCAAGTCTGCTCTCGCGCTGTCCGTTGCCGCCACTCTGTGCGGCGTATTGATCGCCATGTTCATCATTATGTTGGGGGTGAATTTCTACTATGAGCGCCGAGGATAAGAAAAATGTTATAGAACAGCCTGTCAAATGGGCCAATCGCCGCCCGTTATATGACGAACGGGATCAAGAAATTGAGGCCCGTGCCAACAGCAAGGCTCTTGGCTTTGGGGCGGGCTGTCTGGAATTGTTCACCGTTCTGTGCGCCGTGAAGGGGGATCCCGCCTGGCGGGGCGGTCTGGCCCTTCTCCTGTTGGGAATGTCCGCCAGTATGCTGTACCGCTCCAGCGCCTACGAGGAGAAGCCCTATCTCTGGGGCGGCCTTCTTCTGGGAGCTCTCGGCGCCACCCTGCTGGCCTGGTTCACCTTCGGAAGCTGAAAGGAGGATATCCATGTGGATCATTGGAGGCGTGCTCTCCTTCTACCTGCTGCAGAAGCTGGCTGCTCTGTTAGCCATCGGACTGTTTTTGCTGGCCGTCTGGATGAAATCGAAAATATCCCATATGGATGGTGAAAAATGGGACCAGTATTTCAGGACGTTAAGCAACCGGGGATATACGGCTGTGTTCTTTGTCTTTTACACTGTCCCCCATTTGGCCCTGGGCTGGGTGGGATACCTGCTCTATTCCCATTTTTGTTTCCCCGCTCCGGCTGTGCTGGCCCTGCTCATTCCCCTGCTGGGGATTCTAAAGGCAGTTCGGATGCTGGACGAAAACAAGGAAAAGCTGTGGGCCAAGATCCGTAAGCTGGGATAAACAGATAAAAAGCGGGCGGCCATTGGCCGCCCCGCTCCTTTATCCCTTCCACGTCTGGTACTGCTCCACTAGCTCCTGATAGCCTGGTACACCTTTCAAAAATTGAGCCTCCGGGTCCAGGTCCAACTGGTCCAGCAGAGGCTTGAGCAACATGCTCTGGGCCTCCCCGGTTTCGTTCTTGGTGGGTAGATGGCGATACAGAGAAGATTCACTCAAATCCCAGGGGACCGTCAAAGAGTGGAGCAGTCTCTCCAGCAGCTCCAGCGCCCGTGGGCCGTTCCGTTCTGCCATGGCCAACTGGAGGGGAGCGGACAGCACAGCGTAATCGGTAAGGCCCATGACTCTCCCCTCTGCCTCAGCCGTATCAGAAAAGTGGTGAGCCGCCTCCTTGTCCCCCTCCTCAATCGCCAGCTCGATCATGTGGAGGAGGGTGGTCTGGATAGCATGGGCCCGGTCAAACAAGTCCCGCTCCAGGATAGTCCAGGCCTCCTCGATCTTTCCCTCCTTCCTCCGCAGGGAGGCGGTGAGAGTACGCTTGTCCATATGGGTATCGGACAGCCGGTCCAACAGGGTCTGGGCCCGGTCCAACTCCCCCCGGCTAATACACTTAGAGGCCACAGTGTAGGTAGCGGCTTCACACACCCTTGCGTCCGCACTGCTGACACACCGCTCATAGAGATCGTCGATCTCCTCCTGCCAGGTCTGCCGCTCCCCCTCTGTGCCGCCAGGTAACAGAGTCAATATTCCCTCCAGCAGCCCCGCCAAGCTGAAGGCAAGCAGGTCACTATTGGGAAACTCCCGCAGCTTACTCCTGGCCAAATCAAAGGCCGCGGCAAGCGCCTCCCCCTGGGCTGTCTCATAGACTCGGTTCAGAAATAAACCAATTTCCTCTTGGGTCAGGTCCTCCTGAAAAGACAGCAGGGTGTTCAGATCCACCCCCAGGGTCCGGGCCAGGGAAGGCAGAAGGGTAATATCTGGGTAATTGAGCCCTTTCTCCCATTTATTTACTGCCGGGGCACTAACTCCGAGCCTATCAGCCAGCCCCTCCTGGGTCAGTCCCATGGTCTGGCGGCGGGTACGGATTACGTCATGGATTTTCATAAGCTTCTCCTCCTGTCTTTCCACCATCATACCAGACTTTCCCGCCCGCTACAATGGAGCAGTACGACAGAGAACGGGAGCGGATATTAACCTTCAGTTAATTTTAATACAAAAGATCCCCCGGTTTTGGCCGGGGGATCTCTCCATATCATTTCATATCAGGGAGCAGGCACCACTTCTACCGTGTAGCCCAGGTCCTTCAGCCCCTGGACAACGCCGGTCTCGCCCACCATGTGGCCGGCGCCCACCACCAGCAGGCCGGTGTGGGAGCCCTCTCGCTTCAGATACTCATCCGCATAGGCGATCATGCCGGGGTCCCGGTCGGTGAACAGCTTGCTGTTGAGCTCGTCGTCGCTGTTCAGGATGGCATCCTTATCATAGATCTGGTCAAAGCTCTCCACGTCCCGGCTCTTCCAGGTGTCCATCATGGCGCCGATCTGGGCCACCTCCTCCTGCAGGGCCTCCTGGGTGGCGGGCTCAAAGGCCTCCTCCCCCAGCACGGCGGTCAGGGCGTCCTTCGTCTGCTGGCTCATGGAATCAGGGTCCAGAATCATCAGCAGGCCGCTGGCCAGGTATACCTCCTGGTACTCAGGGGACAGGCCGTCAAAAATACCGCCCTGGAAGGCATAGGTCTCCACAGCGTCGATGGCGATGCCGGCATTGACCGCCTTGGCGTTGACATACATATCAATGGCCATGGCGTTGGAGCTGGTGGTCTCATCCATCGTAGCCAGGGAGGAAAAGCTGTTGGCCAGGGCCCAAGCTTTGTACTGGGCGATGGTCTGCTCATCCATCCCCATCTGAGCGGCGGTTTCCACTACCACCTGATACAGCTCCGGGGAGATGTGGTCGGCCAGGGTCGTACCGTCGGCATAGGTCTGCATGGCGGCAAACTCGGCGATCTGGGCCTGGTCATTGAAGTCCAACTCAAAGGTCACCTGCTCGGCGTTCAGAATGATGTCCCGCAGCTGCTTATGGATGGGGTAGGTGTTGTTCACGTCCGTATGGATGGAGCCCAGCAGGTACAAGGTGTTGCTGTTGCCCTCCGCCTTCCACAGCAGACCCAGGGAGCCGGCGTTCTGCTGGTCATATAGATTGAGGATCAGGCTGTTGGCCATAGCGGCCCCCTCCAGCAGAGTGCAGGGACGGTCCAGATTCAGCCCGGTGCCGTCGCCGGCTATCGCGCCCACCTCAGTCATGAAGGCCTCTGGCCCCTCCTCCACGCCGGGAAAGGCGTAAGCGGCCGCCTCCTGGTACAGAGCGTTGAGCACACCGCCGCGGGTCGTATCGAGGACCAGGCCGGCGTCATCCGCCTCCCGCTGCTCCACACCCAGCAGGGCCAGCTTGTCAGCCACCACCTGTGTCATCTTGTTCAACTGCTCATCTGTGATGGTCTTGCCGTGGTCCGTGTACAGCTCGTCACCAAAAAGTCCCATAGCATATCCATCTGCCAGCACGCCGTAGGCCCAGGTTGGGAGAGGCTGGACCTGCTCCTCGGCCGCCAGAATGGCGGGGGATGCCCCCATGGCCACAGCCAGGGAGAGCAGCAGCGCTAAAAATTTTTTCATAGTGAGATGTCCTTTCTCCATTTGCCTTAGTCTGTTTAAGTGTACTTTTATAAACCGGCAAAGTCAAGAAAAATGATTTGGAAAATCGGTTGCAATATCTGGATCTTTGTGTTATATTAGCGCAAGGGTTATTTTGAAAAAAGTTTGAAAAAGTACACTTTTTCAAACTTTTTATTCATTATTACCTAAAATATATAACAAAACAGGGGCAGACCGTGAAGGGGCCTGTCCCTGTCTGTCTTTTGGGCGGAATGAAGGTCGTGCCCGTTACTTACTCTTTGACTACTGTTTTGGTGATGGTAGCCTTGGGGTCCTCGGTGTCGAAGACTGTCTTGGCGGCGGCAGCCAGACCGGCCAAGCCCTGAATCTCGCTGGGAATGATGATTTTGGTGGCTTTCCCGTTGGCGGCGGCCTGGAATGCCTCCAGCGCCTTGATTTTGATGACGCCGTCGCCAGGGGCGGCGTCATTGATGAGCCGAATGGCGTCTGCGGTGGCCTGCTGGACCTTCAGGATGGCCTCGGCTTCGGCCTCAGCCTCCAAAATCTTGGCCTGCTTGGCGCCTTCCGCCTGAAGGATGGCCGCCTGCTTGGCCGCGTCGGCTCGAAGGATAGCGGACTGTTTCTCGCCCTCCGCCACCAAGATTTGGGACTGCTTCTGGCCCTCGGCCTGGAGGATGGACTCACGCCTCTCGCGCTCGGCCCGCATCTGCTTCTCCATGGATTCCTGAATATCCCGGGGCGGCATAATATTTTTCAGCTCCACCCGGTTGACCTTGATGCCCCAGTTGTCGGTGGCTTCGTCCAGGATCGCCCGCATCTGTCCGTTGATGTGGTCCCGGCTGGTCAGGGACTGGTCCAGCTCCAGGTCGCCGATAATATTACGAAGGGTGGTAGCGGTCAGGTTTTCAATGGCGGACATGGGGTTCTCCACCCCATAGGTGTACAGTTTGGGATCTGTGATCTGAAAATAAATTACGGTATCGATCTGCATAGTCACGTTGTCCTTGGTGATGACGGGCTGGGGCGGAAAGTCCACCACCTGCTCCTTCAGGGACACATTTTTCGCCACCCGGTCCACGATAGGCAGCTTGAACTTCAGGCCCACGCCCCACACCGTACGGAATGCGCCCAGCCGCTCGATGACAAAGGCACGGGACTGGGGAACGATCTTGATGCAGGACCCCAGCACAATTAGGACCAGCAGAGCCAAGATTATCCATGGCAGAATACCCAAAACAACTTCCATATTTTCTCCTCACTTTCTAAATGGCTTCCATTTACAAGCACTTATAATGTTTCTACGAACACCTTGACCCCTTCGATACGAAGCACTTTGACCTCCGTACCGGCGGGGATGACCACAGCCTGCTGGCTCCGGGCGGACCATATCTGGCCTGAGATATTGACCTGACCCTTTCCCTCTATGTTGTCGATGTCCTGGATCACTATGGCAGTCTTGCCGATCACCCGATCCGCGTTAGTGGCCACATTTTTGGTATCCAGATACCGGGCGGCCAATGGCCGCACCAGAGCCAGCGCCAGACCGGACAGAGCCAGAAACACAATCACCTGAACCCAGATTGCTCCGCCCATCCAGGCTGTGATCGCTCCGCCTAGGGCTCCGACGGCAAACCAAATGAAGGTCAGCCCCACGGTGGCCAGTTCCCCGAGGACCAGCACCACCATGACGATCAGCCAAATGGTACTCGGACTCATAGACACTCCTTTCCCCCGGTCCTGATGCACAGTCCCGAGGCTTGCTATATTGGTAGCATATCATATCCGCCAGGAAATTGCTACAATAACTTGCTGTCAAAAAATAAAATATTGGCTATAAATTAGTATGGCCTCAAATCTTATAGCCATCATACACAGAAAAAACCAATCAAACCGCACTCCTAGACATACCTATATTCCAAGCAAAAAAGTTCGGCTCTCACTTTTGATGAGAGCCGAACTTTTTAGTTTCTTAAACGTTAGGCTTTGACACGGACACGGCGGAAGGAAGTTGGTTTTCTACGTGCCCGGGTTTTAAAGACTAACCGCATTTATCAGTACATACCGCCCATGTCAGGGGCAGCGGGAGCGGCGGGAGCGGGAGGCTGGGGCTTATCGGCCACCAGGGACTCGGTGGTCAACAGGGTGGATGCGATGGAAGCGGCGTTCTCCAGGGCAGAACGGGTCACCTTGGTGGGATCCACAATGCCGGCGGGGATCATATCGCAGTACTCCTCCTTGTAGGCGTCGAAGCCGTAGCCGGTCTTGCCGGACTCGCGGATCTTCTCCAGCACTACAGAGCCGTCGATGCCGGCATTGGCGGCGATCTGCTTCACCGGAGCGGTGAGGGCCCGGGCGATGATCTGAACACCAGTCTTCTCATCACCCTCGACCTGGTCGTACAGCTTCTCCACGGCGGGGATGGCATTCAGGTAGGCGGTACCGCCGCCGGCCACGATGCCCTCTTCCACAGCGGCGCGGGTGGCGTTCAGGGCGTCCTCGATGCGCAGCTTCTTCTCCTTCATCTCCACCTCGGTGGCGGCGCCTACCTTGATGACGGCCACACCGCCGGCCAGCTTGGCCAGCCGCTCCTGGAGCTTCTCCTTGTCATAGTCGGAGGTGGTGACCTCAATCTGACTCTTGATCTGGCCAATGCGGGCCTTGATGTCCTCGCTGCTGCCAGCGCCGTTGACGATGGTGGTGTTCTCCTTGGTAATCTTCACCTGACGGGCCTGACCCAGCATAGTCAACTGAGCTTCCTTCAGCTCCAGACCCACATCGGAGGAGATGACCTGGCCTCCGGTCAGGATGGCGATATCCTGGAGCATCTCCTTGCGGCGGTCGCCGAAGCCAGGGGCCTTGACGCACACCACGTTCAAGGTGCCGCGCAGGCGGTTGACAATCAGAGTAGACAGGGCGTCGCCCTCCACGTCCTCAGCGATGATCAGCAGCTTCTTGCCGGACTGTACTACCTGCTCCAGAATGGGCAGCAGCTCCTGGATGTTGGAGATCTTCTTATCGGTGATCAGGATGAGGGCGTCGTCCAGGTTGGCCTCCATCTTCTCGGTGTCGGTGACCATATAGGGGGTGATGTAGCCCCGGTCGAACTGCATACCTTCCACGACTTCGGAGTAGGTCTCGGCGGTCTTGGACTCCTCGATGGTGATGACGCCGTCGTGGCCCACTTTCTCCATCGCCTCAGCGATCAGCTTGCCGATGGTCTCATCGCCGGAGGACACGGCACCGACACGGGCGATATCAGCGGAGCCGTTTACCTTCTGGCTGTTGGCCTTCATGGCCTCAATGGCGGCCGCGGTGGCCTTGGCGATGCCCTTCTTCATGACCATGGGGTTGGCGCCGGCCGCCAGGTTCTTCAGGCCCTCGCGAACGATAGCCTGAGCCAGCAGGGTAGCGGTGGTGGTGCCGTCGCCGGCCACATCGTTGGTCTTGGTGGAGACCTCCTTCACCAGCTGGGCGCCCATGTTCTCAAAGGGGTCCTCCAGCTCGATCTCCTTGGCGATGGTAACACCGTCGTTGGTGATAAGGGGAGCACCGAACTTCTTGTCCAGCACCACGTTGCGGCCCTTGGGGCCCAGGGTGATCTTTACAGTATCGGCCAGCTGGTTGACGCCCTTCTCCAGAGCCTTGCGGGCCTCCTCGCCGTAGCAGATAATTTTAGCCATAACACATTACCTCCGATTTAGAGTAAATTTGATACACGATTTGGGATAAAAAGACGGGTTTACTCAACCACGGCCAGGATATCATTCTGACGAACGATGGTCACTTCCTCGCCGTCCAGCTTCACCTGAGTGCCGGAATACTTGCTGGTAATGACCTTGTCGCCCACCTTCACGGTCATGACGACCTCCTTGCCGTCCACCATACCGCCGGGACCTACAGCGATGACCTCTGCCACTTCGGGCTTCTCCTTGGCGGCGCCGGTCAGGATGATGCCGCCCTTGGTGGTCTCCTCGGCCTCCACCAGTTTTACGATCACACGGTCAGCCAGGGGTTTGAGTTTCATAACAAGTTCCTCCTTATATATGAGTTTTTTGAACTAACTTTCTCAGTGGTTTAGCACTCTTTTTATTTAAGTGCTAAATCTAACTATGATAATAACCGCTTTCTCAAAAAAAATCAACCCCTAAATCAAAAAAATTTGGGGTTGATTTTCTATAATTTACGTTTTGTTCACAAACATATGTCAAGAGTGCTAAACACAAGGGGAATAGCTCGCTCCAGCCGGGTAAAAGAAATTCACCTTTTTCTCTGACAGGCGGACGGTAAAAGTGGTGTCCCGCATGATCTCTCCATCCACTACCACGGTGATGGGTTCCCGGGCGGAGAAGGACACCTCCTGCCCGTGGTAGGCTCGAATCAGCGCGGGGTACTTCCAGTACAAGCCTTTCGCGTACTGGCCCGCCAGGCGCGCGAAGGTAGGCAGACTCACCTTGCCCACCCGCAGCACATCCAGCACGCCGTCGTCAGGCATGGCGTCGGCCACCGGCATAAAACCGCCCCCATAGTGCCGCCCATTGCAGACGCACAGGATGGCGGTGGGCTCTTGCGTCCAGTGGTCAGCCCCCATGGACACCGTCATGGGACGGCAGATTCCCCATACAAGCACCTGCTCCGCCAGGGACAGCAGATAGGCCCATCGTCCGGAGACACCTTTCAATCGCTTGTATTTGTGTACTCCGGCGGCGATACGTGCGTCCACTCCGGCGCATATCACATCCAGCCCCAGCTTGCCGTTGCAGTCCATCAGGTCAAAGGCGGCCTGCGGCCCGGCCGCCAAAGCCTCGAGATTTGAAAAAATGCTGCGGTAGTTGGGCCCAAACAGTTTCAGAAAGTCGTTGCCCGTCCCCATGGGCACGTTGGTCACTGCCAGAAAATCGTGGCCCGCCGCCCCGTTGACCACTTCGTTGAGGGTGCCGTCGCCGCCACAGGCATAAAGCCGGGCGGGCTTGCCGTCCGCCGCGGCCCGCTCTGCTATCTTGCAGGCGTCTCCCGCCTGTTTCGTATAAAACACCTGGTGGTGAACTGCCAGTCTAGTCAGGTCCTCCTCCAGCTGTTGAACCGATCTCCCCTTCCCTGCTGCGGGGTTGATAATAAACAGATGGTCCATAGACACCTCCGAAACACCTCAGGGCAGCTCCCCAAAGCCCCAGATTACCTGCTGCTCCACATAGCCTGCCCAGTGAAACTCCTCCAGCACGCACCGCTCCGGGAGGGAGCTCTCCAGCCCAAGCTCCGCCAGCAGGGAGGGACCTTCCTGGGGAATCCACAGTTGGTCCGCCGGGTCGGTACGCACCCAGAAGGTCTGGAAGCGGTCCGGGTCGTAGATGAGGATGATCTCCGCCAGAGCCGGGTCGCCCCCAGGGACAAAGAGGAATATTTTACAGGAGGGCAGGTCCGCCGGCCTGGCGGCAATCAGTTCCTCCGTCTTGTGCAGGAGGGCGGCCATCAGCGCCTTCCGGTCCTTCCCTCTGGGATGAAAAAAACGGTTGGCTCCCAGGTCCAGCCACTCCTCTCGAAAATCCTCTTCCGCCGGACACCAGTTGGGCTGGTACTCCTCTACCACCCGCAGAACCCTTTTCAGCTCCCGCCGATATCCCCGAAATTTTTTTATATGGTAAGGCATGACCCCTCCTATTTCATCCCGTACATAAACAGGTCGCACTTCAGCATCCCGTTATAGAGTTTTCGCTTCTTGTCCGCCTGCCGGCCGAAAGTCCGCTCAAACTCGGTGTGGGAGGACAAAAGGAAGAGCTTCCAGCCCTCTGGAAATTTGCTCCAGGCTCGGCCGAAGGCCCGGTACAACTCCTCCGCCTCCCGGCGCTCCATGATGCGCTCTCCGTAAGGCGGATTGGTGACCACCCGGCCATAGAGGCCGCCCCAGTGGAAGGTCCGGGCGTCGGCCGCCTCAAAGGATACGATGTCGTCCACCTCTGCCAGTTGAGCATTGTGCCGGGCCAGCTCCACGGCGGCGGGGTCCAGGTCGCCGCCCCAAATCTCATAATCCCCATCAAATTCCTGGTCCATGGCCTGGTCAGCCGCCTCCATCCAGAGCCGCTTGTCCAGCCACCCCCATTTTTGGGCGGAGAAGTACCTGTTCAGCCCCGGCGCCCGGTTTCGGGCAATCAAGGCAGCCTCGATGGGGATGGTGCCGCTGCCGCAGAAGGGGTCGCACAGGGGGTCCCGGCCTCTGTACCGGGACAGCAGGACCATGGCCGCCGCCAGCGTTTCCCGCAGGGGGGCAATCACCCCCTGGGCCCGGTAGCCCCTCTTGTGAAGCCCAGCGCCGGAGGTATCCAGCATCAGGGTGGCGGTATCCTTCATAATCGCGAACTGAATCTGGTACAGCGCCCCTGTTTCCGGCAGGGTATTCAAGCCGTAAGCCTCTCCCAGCCGGGCGGCCACCGACTTTTTCACGATGGATTGGCAGGCGGGCACCGAGTGGAGGGCGGAGTTGAGGGAGTGGCCCTTCACTGGAAACTGGCCCTCCCGAGGGATGAACCGCTCCCAGGGCAGGGCCCGCGTCCCTTCAAATAGAGCGTCAAAGTTTCCAGCCGGGAATGTCCCCAGCACTAGCAGAACCCGCTCCCCGGTACGCAGATTCAGATTCAGCCGGGGCAGGTCCCCCTCTGTTCCAGTACACAGCACCCGGCCATTTTCCGCCTGGACACTGGGCAGACCCAGCCTCCGGATCTCGTCAGCGCACAGCCCCTCCAGGCCAAACAGGGTGGGGACAGCAAAATTCAGCTCGCCCACAGGCAACACCTCTCCTCTCTTTTGTGGGTCCAGTATACCGTATCTGACGGTCTATGGCAAATTCTTTTTCTCCAAGCCGCCGGTGTAAAAAAGGGACAGGGCGATCTTCGCCCTGTCCCACATTTATCCCTGTCAAAGCGTCATAGGGGGATAGAAGGACACGCTCCCTATCCGCTCCAGTCCCACCTGGCGGGCCCGCAGAGCATACTCCTTCACGTCGCCGGTGGTATAGATGGTCAGTCCGCCCAATCTGTCGTCAGAGGCCAGCAACCGCTCTCCCTCCAGGTACTCCTTTAGGGCGCGGGCCATCTCCTCCGCGGGGTCGATGAGGGGCAGACCGGGATACAGGCGGCGGATGCTGTCCGCTACCAGGGGGTAATGGGTACAGCCCAGCACACAGCACTGGATGCCCTCCCGCACTATGCCGTCCATCTCCAGGCGCAGGTCCGCCTCCACCTCCGCCATGCCGGCAGGGTCCCCAAGGTTGTGCTCCACCAGCCGGGCCAGATCAGGACAGCCACAGCTGAGGACCACCAGCTTCTTGGGGCTGCGGGCCAATATCCCCTCCGGATAGCACCGGGAGTTGTGGGTAAAGACGGTGGAGATGACTCCTATCTTGTCTACACTCAGCCGTGCGGCGGCCTCCGCCCCCGGCTGAACGGCGTTGAAGGTGGGGCAGGACACCTCCCCCTCACACTGTCCGATTACGCAGGAGATGGTATTGCAGGCCACCAGCAGGGCCTTCACATGATGATCCTCCATGAAGCGGAACATATACCGGGCCATGGCCACAATCTTGTCCTCTGGATGGTTCCCGTAGGGAATATGGGCGCCGTCCCCGAAATAGACCAGCTCCTCGCCTGGCAGCGTCCGCTGAACCTGCCGGACTACACTAAAGCCGCCGATGCCAGAGTCCAGGATTCCGATGGGGTCACTGGGATGGAACATAGACACACCTTCTTCTGCCGCCGGCGGGTTGCCGGCCGTCACCAGTGGATATTACCACAAACTGTCGGTCTGGTAAAGACGAAACTCCGCGGGGCGGTCAAGTTTTACCGCTCCGCGGAGATACCCTTCGTCACTCCACCCGATTCAGCTCCCCGGTAAGCAGGTCCAGTTGGTAAGCGCCGGTGTCCGTTGTGACGCGCCACACCGGGATCAGCTCCATGGGCCCGGACAGAGAGGTGACACTGACATAGCCCTGAACAATACTGTCCACCTGATTGCATACGTCGCCCAGCCCATTGAGGCCATTATAAAAGTACACGAGCGCCGAGGCCACCGTAATGGGCCGCTGGTCCGTCCGCTCCACAGGGCTGCCCACCAGACGGCGGCCGGCGGTCATGGTCTCCAGCCCCTCCGAGCCCCATACCAGGGTAACCTGGTGGTTAAACAGGGGGATGCCCTCCCAGCTCTGGCGGACCGTCAGGGTATTCTCATCCCGTGCCGTTGTCTCTCCCTCGAACCCGATTTGGGTCAGGAGGTCCAGGCAACTCCTCTCCTGGTCCACACCCAGTGGAAAGCTGTCAGGCGATAATTCCGCCGAAAAGGACCCATCGCTGTGGAACTGGAGGGCGCCCGCCCCGTTTTGGTAGCGGTACACCCCGGCTCCTCTGGCCTGGACCACTACATCCTCCCCCAAAAGCTGGGTGGCCAAGCGGCTTTCCTCCTCCTGGTCCCGCTCCACGGTCTGGGGCCTGGGAACCATCTGGTCGTCGGGCAGTTGTCCCTCATGGATCTGTATCCCACGGTCAGTCAGGAAATCCACGGCCTGCTGGCGATTCTGCCTCTGGTTGGCGCTGTCCCGCCACTCCCGTTGGACCACAAAGAACAGTAAGCACAGATTGACCGCCGCGAGCATGATCAGGATGATGTTTTTCAGCTTGGACCATTCCATACCGTCAATCCTCCCGGCTGCCGGCGGCCACCCAGGTGGCGGACACGCTGTCCCCGCCGCCGTCCAGATAGGCCAGCATCAACTCATCCCCCTCCATCCCTTTGGCCGTGAGAGCCGCCGTGGCCTGGAGGGGCGGCATGACAGACCCACGCTCTCCGCTGGCCGTATAGCTGCGCAGCCGGAGCGTAAAGCGGTCTATCCTCCCGTTCTGGACCAAAAACTGGGCCGCACTCCCCTCGTCCAGTTGGACCGGCACCCCGTTCAGGCAGTATCCAAAGTCGATTTGCCAGCCCCCATCCACCTCTTGGACAGACATCAGATACAGTCTCGCCTCTCCCATACGGGGCGTCATAGCGTCCGCGGCCAGTCGGCGGCATGTCTCTACCGCTTCAAACAGGTCTGCCCCGGACAGAGGGAAATGGCCCACCCCGCCCCGGTCAGCCAGATAGGTTGCGATGCCCCGTTCAGTCAGCCGCAGGGTGTCGTTGCCGTTTCGGACCACCTGCTCCGTGCCCGCAGAGTAAAATACGCTGGAGCCCACCGAGAAGTCCAGGTCCTCCGCCAGAGCGGCAAGGGCGCTCTGCCCTCCGACAGCCGGATTGGCCGCCTGATAGATGACCGGATCCAGCCCCCCCTCTGTCAGCAGGGTATCCGGGTCCAGGTCCTGGTACAGATCGGTCTCAAAGGCGAAGCGGGCGCCGTTTGTCCCCATTCCGGTCAGCGCGCTTTCCAACTGCTGGGGCGTGACAACCTCCGTCAGACAGCGGTAGTAATATCCGTCCCGCTGGTCCTGGTAATAAAACGCCACTTGGTTCTGCCATAGGGACAGGACCAGTCGCCGGACATGGGCATCCAGCGCGCTCTCCTCACCGGACAGCCAGCCCACCAGCACTTGGAGGGGGATATCCCCCTGAAAATCGAAATAGACGCCAGGACAGGAGGTGAGCGCCTCCTCCCACTGGTAGCGGTTCACCCGCTCTGGCTGGCCCGCACTGGACAGCCCCTCGGCCAGCAGGCCGGCCACCTGTTGGAACAGGGCATCCGCCGCCCCTTGGTCATACTGAACTCCATAGCGGCCAGTCTCCATACCCGCCGTCAGATTGACCGCGATACGCAGGGGGCGGACCGCCTCGATCCGGCTACCCCCTTCCGTCTGTCCCATCTGGGTCTGGGGCATATCCTCCCGGAGAATATTGTGCAGCGGCTCCAGCATTCTGGTCTGGATCAGCAGCCAGACAGCGGAGCAGGTAAGAAACAAAATCAGCACATCCTTAGCCAGCTCCACAGCCCTTCGGTCAAACTTCCGCCTATCCATGGTCCGGCCCCTCGATCTTCAGCTCCAGCCGGAGTGCCAGGCCGGGGCCATCCTTGTCCTGGAGCTCCAGCAGCCCCTGGTGTCGGTTCACGATCTCCTTGGCGATAGACAGCCCCAATCCGGTCCCGCCGGACTGGCGGGACCGGGCCTTGTCCACCCGGTAGAACCGCTCAAAGATCCGGGACCGGTCCTCCGGTGGGATACCGATACCGTCGTCATCCACCACCATCCATACCCGGTCCTCTGTCCGGCCGGCGGAGATGGTAATATGGCCCCCGTCGGGGGTATATTTGATGGAATTGGACACGATATTCATCATAACCTGGAGCACCCGCTCCCGGTCAGCCACAATGGCGGGCAGCTCTGACTCCAGTTCCAGCTTCAGGGTGTGGGCATGGCGCTGGGCCTCCATATAGACCGCGTTGTACAAATCCTGGAGCGCCGCCTCGAAGGAGAAGCGGCCCAGCTTCAGATCGTCCCTGCCCGAGTCGAGGCGGGACAGGGTAAGCAGGTCCTGGACAATGTGGGTCATACGGTCGCTCTCGTTGAGGATAACCCCCAGGAATTTCTTTTCCATGGCGGGTGGGATGTCCTCGGCGCTCTCCGCCAGGGTCTCGGCATAGGATCGGATATTGGTCAGGGGGGTACGCAGCTCATGGGACACATTGGCCACGAACTCCCGGCGCATCTCCTCGTTTTTCCGCTGGGCAGTCACATCGTGGATGACCACCAAGGCGCCGCCGCCCTCCCGGCCGCGATCAAAGGGGGCCAGCAGCAACTGGAGAAACCGGTCCCGGACCTGGAGCTCTCCCTCCAGATGGTCGGGGGCCTCCAGCACCTGATCTAGAGGGGCGATATCGCCAAAGAGCTGGCCATAGTCGCTCTCCGGCCCGATGTGCCGCAGCAGCATCTGGTCGGCGGCAGGGTTGGAGTGGATGACCTTTCCATCCCGGGAACAGGCCACCACGCCGTCGGTCATGTGGAGGAAGAGGGTATCCAGCTTGTTGCGCTCGTTCTCCACCTGGCGCAGAGTATCCTGGAGCTGGTCCGCCATGTCGTTGAAGGTGTCGGTCAGCACTCCGATCTCATCCCGCGAGGCCACTTGGATCTTCCGGGAAAAGTCCCCTTCTGCCACCCGCATGGCCCCCTCCGTCAGCCGCTGTATAGGGGTAACCATCGTCTTGGACAGCAGGAAGGACAACAGCACCGAGATGACCAGGCCAAAGACCAGGGCCTCCATGATCAAGAGAAACATTTTCTCGGTCAGGCTGTTGGCAGTGGCCTTGTTGTCCAGGATGTAGATGACATAGCCCTCGTCCCCCCGGTGGATGGGGACGGCCAAGTCCATATAATCGGCGGCCAGATTGCTCTCATCCCCCACCTCGTTGGTCTCCAGCCCGGTATTCAGGGCAAAATTCAGGTTCTTGGTATATTCCAATACCTGGTTCTCCCCCTCAGGAGCCACCAGGCACACTCCATCGCTGTCCAGGATATACAGCTTGCGGTTGCGCCCGTCCACCCCCAGCACGCCGACATAGGCGTCCAGCACATCGGCCATTCTCTCCGCACCGTTCTCCTCATCCGGAGTTTCGGTGGTCAGGTCGGACACCAGGCCGGGGTCGCTGAACACGTCGGACATCTGGCTATAAAAATCCTCCAGATAAAAGGCGGTCACAGAGTTGATCAGGAAGGCCCCCACCACCATCATCAGGGACAGGATCAGCAGCACCATGATCATGACCAACTTCATATGCAGACTACGCATGGGGCACCCCCTTTCGTCGGAACAAAGTCCGCTTTCCTCGGAACGCCCTTACGGGCATTCCTCCCTCGCTCCCTTGTTCCTCCTCTCCGAACCGGACCCGCTTCGCTGGGCTCCGCTTCGGTCTGCCGCCTTCGGCGGCTTTCTCTCCCAAAGTCCGCTTTCCTCGGAACGCCCTTACGGGCATTCCTCCCTCGCTCTTATGGGGCCGGCACTGTAATCTCACTCGCCGAAAAGATAGCCCATTCCCCGCTTGGTGCGGATGAACTCGGGGTTGGCCGGATCGTCCTCGATCTTCTCTCGTAAGCGGCGGATCGCCACGTCTACCGCCCGAACGTCGCCTACATAGCCCTCATAATTCCATACATGCTCCATCAGGGCCTCCCTCGAAAAGACCTTCCCGGGCTGGGCAGCCAGGAAACAGATCAGATCGTACTCTCTCTGGCTCAACTCCAAGGGGAGCCCATCCTTGAATACGGTGGCACGGTCCCGGTCAATATTGACTCTGCCCGCCTTAATCGTGCCAAGGCCGGATTGTGCCGCGGGGACAGCGGGGGACATGGCCACCCGCCGGATATTGGCCTTGACCCGGGCCAGCAGCTCCCGCATGGAGAAGGGCTTGGTGATATAGTCGTCCGCCCCCAGCTCCAGCCCCAGGACCTTGTCCGCTTCCTCCTCCCTGGCAGTGAGCATGATGATAGGGGCGGCAGACCCGCTCTCCCGCACCTTCCGGCACACCTCAAAGCCGTCCATTCCGGGCAGCATCAGATCCAGCAGGATCAGGTCCGGGTCATTTTCCAGGGCCAGCTGTAAGCCGGCGGGCCCGTCGTATGCCTCCAGGGTATCATAGCCCTCCCGGCTCAGGTTGAAGGACAGGATATCCACGATATTCTGTTCATCCTCTACAATCAAGATGGTTTTGCCCACAAGATCCCCTCCTTCTCTTTCTCACAAATGCCGCCGGTCTCTCACAGGCCCAGCAGCACCTTTACTTTCAGAGTGGTAGCCACGGTCTTTGCGTCTGTGATGGTGCCGTCCATCACCTGCTCCACCAGCTGCTGGAAAGGCATGGTGACCACATCCAGAAACTCGTCCTCATCCAGGTGCTGTTTTTTGCGTGTCAGCCCTTGGGCCAGATACATATGCAGAGCCTCGTCACAGAAGCCGGGCGACGCCAGGGTATGGCCCAGATATGTCCACTTTTCAGCCTCCAGCCCCGTCTCCTCGCTCAACTCCCGCTTTGCCCCCAGCAGACGGTCCTCCTCCGCCCCGTGGTCCAGCTTGCCCGCGGGCAGTTCCAGCAACTCCTGCCGGATGGGGTAGCGGAACTGGCGGACCAGGCTCACGCTGTTGTCCCTGTCCAATGCCAGGACAGCCACCCCGCCCGGATGGTAGACGACCTCCCGGTCCGCCGTTTTCCCGTCGGGCAGCTCCACCTGGTCCATGTCGACCCGGATGATCCTGCCCTGAAAGATCGTCTGGCTGCTTACCGTTCTCTCGGTCAGCTCCATGTCCTGTCCTCCTTCCGGCCCCTGCCGGGACCCATTTGAAATCAGTATACCACACAAGGGGGAACTGGTAAAGACGCAAGGTCTCTCTCCGCCGCAAAATTTCCCCATCGCCGCTGTACGAGGTAGTTAAAACATAGTATAATGAGTAAACAAACTGAAATGATAGGGGGCCTTTCCATGATTCGTCGCGCCGTTCCGTCCGATCTGCCGGACATTTTGGAGATCTACGCCATCGCCCGCCGCTTCATGGCACAGGCGGGCAACCCGGACCAGTGGCGGGATGTCTATCCACCGGAAGATCTGGTCCAGGACGATATCCGTCAGGGGTTTTGCCACGTCTGTGTCCTGGATGGCCGCATCCAGGGCGTCTTTGCCGCCATGTGCTGGGACGACCCGGATTACCAGGTCATTCAGGGTGCCTGGCTCAACGACCGGCCCTACTGGGCCGTCCACCGAGTAGCCAGCCGGGGAGAGGTCCGGGGCGTAGCCTCCCGGTGCCTCCTCTGGTGCCTGGAGCGGGGCGGCAGCGTACGCATCGACACCCACCCGGCCAACCGCCCCATGCAGCGGGTGTTAGACAAAAATGGCTTCACCTTGTGCGGCACCGTCTGGATGGAGGACGGCTCTCCCCGCCTGGCCTACCAACGTGAGGTCCCGGCGGGCTGGCGCTGGGACAGCGGGAAGGAGTGAGGGGCTTGTTTTCTCCCATCGATCTGGAGCGTTGGGACCGGCGGGCTATATTCGAGGAATTTCTCGGCCTTGACTGCAGCTTTGCTCTGACGCGAGAGCTGACTATCACCCGGTTCCATTCCTATGTCAAGGCCAGGGGCCTTCGATTTTATCCCTCCCTTGTCTGGGCGGTGGTCACCGCGGTCAACCAGCACAAGGAGTTCCGTATGGGGCTCGACCCACAAGGCCGTCCTGGATTCTATGATCTCGTCCATGCGGAGTATACGGTGCTGGACCGGCGCTCCCACAACATGGCCAGCCTGAACACGGAATATGACCGGGACTTTTCCGCCTTTTACCGCGCCATGTCAGCGGCTTTGGACCGCTTTGAAGCGGATGGGACGCTGACCGCCAGCCGGGAAGACTCTGTGCTGCTCTCCTGTGTCCCCTGGTTCTCCTACACCGGCCTCTCCTTTCAGATGAAAAGCAGTCTAAACTTCCTTCGCCCCATGTTTGTCTGGGGCAGATTTCAGGAGCGGCAGGGCAACATCATCCTGCCCTTTACCTTCCAGGTCCACCATGGGGCGGCGGACGGCTATCACTGCCATCTCTTTTTCCAGTCCCTGGAGCAAATCCTGGCAGAGCCCGATCATTTTCTGGCCTGGTCTGGCATGATGTGAATAAAGTCTCCTGTCAGACATTTTGTCCCATCTTGTACTTTGTCGTTGCAAGCGGGCCTCTTTTGTGCTATAAGTAACATATGTAACACTTTTCGGCAAAAGAGGTATAGTCGTGAAAACAAGTCAAGAAAAACGGGCCCGCTTGGCTTACGTAGCCCGCAGGTATTATCTGGAGGATCAGAAGCAGAGCGATATCGCCCGAGAGCTGGGGGTATCCCGTCCTCTCATCAGCCGGATGCTCTCTGACGCGCGGGAGCTGGGGGTGGTGGAGATCACCATCCATGAGCCTGGGGCGAAGGCGGCGAGTCTGCTGGACCGGCTCCGGCTGTCTAGCTCCATCCGGGGCGGCGTCCTGGTAGAGGACGGCGAGGACGACGACGCCACCAATCAGACCCTCTCCAAGGGGGCCGTTGAGCTGCTGGGACAGCTCGGTGCCCATCGCCTGGGTGTGGGCTGGGGACACTTGATTGGACAGTTGGTGACCTGGCTGGAAGAAAATCCCCAGCCCCACAGCGGCGTCACCGACATCTGCCCTCTGGTGGGCAACGCCAGTATCCCAGCCCGGAATTATCAGTCCAACGAAAACGTCCGGCTGATGGCCCAGCAGTTGGGTGCCGCCCCTCACTTTCTCTATCTTCCGGCTCTGCCCGACAGCCTGGAGGAAAAGCAGCTGCTCTGCTCCACAGAGGTCTATCGGCAGATCTATCAACAGTGGGAACAGATCGATACCGCGCTGGTCAACATTGGAAACTATCCCTCCAGTCCTGACTTCGCCTCCCTGGTTCGGTACGGCAGTCTGCTCCAGCACCACCGCGCCTGTGGGCGGATGCTGGCCTATTATTTCAATGAGGAGGGCAAGATAATCCAGTCGGAACAGGACTTCGCCATTCAGGTCCCCATAGACGTGCTGAGGCGATGCCCCAATCTCATCGGCGTGTGCTCGGCCAACACCAGTGTGCGGGCCTTGCGCGGTGCCCTCCAGTCCGGGTTTTTTACCCATCTTGTCGCCCGGACAGGCCTGGTCAAGGCCCTGCTGGAGCAATAAATAACATATGTAACTTCCCAGAGGAGAGCAGCCTCCTCTGGGAAGTTTTATTTTTGTCTATTTCGTCTAATTTTTTTCGATTTCCTATGTAAATTATAGAGAAAAAACGTTTCATTATTGACTTTTGTTAATTTCTGCGATAGGATTTACGCACAGACGTAACCAATAAATCCAATGTAAACGGCGGGACCCTTTTGGTCACGCACAGAAGGAGGTGACATCGTGATGACGAAACGTGAGTTTCAGGATCGGCTGAAAAACGCCTGTGCCGCTGTCGCGGCGGCGGAGGCTGAATTGACCGAGATCGACTCCAAGTTCGGCGACGCCGACCACGGGCTTACTATGGCCAAGATCGCCGGAGCGATCTCCGCCGCGGTAGACGGGGCGGAAGGCGGAATCCAGTCGATGCTGGACGACGCGGCTACGGCTGTTATGGCGCTCAACGGCGGCAGTGCCGTCCCACTGTGGAACACCTGGTTGGACGGAATGCAGGAGGAGGCCCCCGAAGGAGACGAGATCGACGTGGCGGGCATTAAAGCCATCTTTGCCCGTGCCTTTACCGAGCTGGACGACATGTCCGGAGCGAAGGTGGGGGATAAGACCATGATGGACGCTCTGATCCCCGCCAGCCAGGCCATCGCCGCCTATCCTGGCAGCGACGAGAACGAGCTGTTCACTGCCGCCGCCCAGGCAGCGGTCCAGGGTGCGGAGGCTACCCGCCAGTTTGTTTCCAAATTCGGCCGGGCCAAGAGCTACGGCACACAGACCATCGGAACCCCGGACGCCGGGGCCGCTTCCATGGCCTATTTCTTCCAGGGTCTGGCCCAGATGTAAACGAATAATCCTCAATTTTGAACAGGAGGGATTCCATATGAAAATGAAAAAATTCATCAACGCCCCTGAGACCATCACCGACGAGGAGCTGGTGGGCCTGGGCCTGGCTTACCCCGACATTCTAGACGTAGACGGCCACCTGGTAATCAGCAAGGACCTGGCAGACGCCGACCGGGTGACCATCGTCACCTATGGCGGTTCCGGCCACGAGCCTGCCCAAGCCGGCTTTGTCGGCAAGGGGATGCTGGATGTCCAGGCCGTGGGCGATATCTTTGCCGCTCCCAACGGACAGCTGGTGTTCGACGCCATGAAGCTGGCTGACAAAGGCCATGGCGTACTGCTCCTCACCCTGAACTACGCCGGCGACCAGCTTGCCGGCAAGCAGGCTATCAAGCTGGCCAAGAAGGCGGGGCTGAACTTCCGCCAGGTAGTCACCGGCGAGGAGATCCAGTACGACCCCAACGGCGAGGACAACAAGCGCGGACTGGCTGGCGCTGTTGCCCTGTACCACATCGCGGCCGCCGCGGCCAGGGAGGGCAAGAGTCTGGACGAGGTGGCCGACATCGCCCAGCACTATGCCGACAGTATGGCCTCTGTCACCGTCAAGTCCACCGACGCCACTCACCCCCAGAATGGGATGTCCTTCGGTGACCTGGGCGAGACTGACCTAATGGAGATCGGTGCCGGCCAGCACGGCGAGGGCGGCGGCGTCCGGGTGCCCATGATGTCCTCCAAGGACACGGTTGCCACCGTGGCTGAGGCCCTGTGCAAGAAGCTGGAGCTGAAGGAAGGGGACAAGGCCTTCGTTATGATCAACGGCTGTGGCGCCACCACCATGATGGAAATGCTGGTGCTGTTTAAAGACACCGTGGAGTTCCTGAAGGCCAAGGGCGTGGAAGTGGTGGCCAACATGGTGGGCGAGATTCTCACCGTCCAAGAGGCCGCCGGCTTCCAGATGAACATCGCCAAGTGGGACGAGGAGTTCATCCGCCTGTGGAACACCCCCTGCCACACTCCCGCTTACAGCAAGGAGTAAGATATGGCTGACAACATCGGAAACAAGGCCGCCCATGACTACCATCTGGACATCCCCCAGGTCCAGGAGGGATTCTTTGTCAAGGGCGCTTCCCACTGCGACTGGGGCATGAAAAACCGCATGGCCCGCCTATTTGACCCCAAGTCGGGCAACACCGTCATGCTGGCCTTTGACCACGGCTATATCATGGGCCCTACCGCCGGGCTAGAGCGCATCGACCTGGTCATCCCGCCCCTCATCCCCCATGTCAACGTGCTCATGGGCACCAAGGGCGTCATCCGCTCCTGCGTCTCCCCCGCTAGCCAGGTGGCCAAGTGTGTCCGGGTGACCTATGACACCACCGTCCTGTTTGACGAGATGTCCAACGGTGGCGGTTTCGCCTGTGATATGGAAAACGCCATTCGCATGAACGCGGATTGCGTGGCGGTGCAGACCTTCATTGGCGCCCCCGGAGAGTCCCGCTCTCTGGAGCTGCTGTGCCGCACCGCCGACGCCGGCACCCGCTACGGCATACCCACCTTGGGTGTGGTGGCCGTAGGCAAGCAGATGGAGCGTACGGAAAAATTCTTCCAACTGGCCACCCGCGTGCTGGCCGAGAACGGCGCCAACCTCGTCAAGAGCTACTACTGCGACGGGTTCGAGCGGGTGGCCGCCGCCTGCCCGGTGCCCATCGTCATCGCCGGCGGCAAGAAGCTGCCCGAGCTGGAGGCCCTGGAGATGGCCTACAAGGCCATCCAGGAGGGGGCCCACGGGGTGGACATGGGCCGCAACATCTTCCAGTCCGACTGCCCCGCCGGCATGGCCCAGGCCATCGGCAAGGTGGTCCACGAGGGCTATACCCCCCAGCAGGCCTACGAGGTGTATGAGACCGTCAAACACGCCTAAGTTTTGAATACAAATAGGATAGGAGGAGCCTTAATGTCCGCTGAGTATATGCACATCGGTATCCCCATCACTAACCGTAAGCCCAATATGACATACAACGAGGGCGCCAAGTTCTGGGTCAGCAACGTGGACGACTACGACTACAAGATCGAGTATCTGAAGTTTGAGGAAGGCACCCCATTCCCCGAGGTGCTCCACCACCTCCCCCATGTGGCCTATAAGGTGGACGACCTGGAGAAGTACATCGCCGACGCCGATAGCGTCATCTGTGGTCCTATGGACGCCAATGGCAAGGGGGACCGGCTGGCCTTTGTCTGGAAGGATGGGGCGGTCTTGGAGCTGTATCAGGAGGCCTGAGCCCCGCCGGGCTCTGGGGCGATTGCCTTCTCTGGCAGTCTTTTTACTTCTGAACTTTTTCTATTTTATATCATAAAAGATATCCCAAATAGAAACTCCCGCCCTGTCATAGGGCGGGAGTTTCTATTTGGTTTTCGTCCCTGCAGGCGCCGCCGGCCTTCCCCTGGGCTGCGGGGGCAGTCCCCTTCACGGCTATGCCGGCGGGTCCTCTTTCTTTTCCGATCCTCATGTCATGCGGGTAAAGCTCTCCTTCCGAAAATTCTTCGCTCCGCTCCGAATTTATGCCATTGAAGCGCCCACCCTGACTGCCAGCCAAACAATGTCCGCCCCTTTCGGGGCGGACATTGTAATCACCTTATTCTTCAGCCATGGCCTTGGCAGCGGCGATGGCCTTCTCCTGAGCCGCAGGGGGACAGTCCTCGTAGCGGACAAAGTGGAACACATAGGAGCCGCGGGATTGAGTCATCGCCCGCAGGTCAATCGCATAGGATGTCATTTCAGCCATGGGTACCTCGGCCTCGATCACCTGCTCGCCGCCCTCAGTGGGGGTCATGCCCATGACACGGCCTCGGCGCTTGTTCAAATCGCCGATGACATCGCCCATGTAACTGTCAGGCACGGTGACCTTCAGCTCACCCACAGGCTCCAGCAGCACAGGGTTGGCCTCAGGCATAGCCGCCTTATAGGCCAGCTGGGCAGCGGTCTTGAAGGCGATTTCAGAGGAGTCCACAGGGTGGTAGCTTCCATCATACAGCACGGCCTTCAGGTTGACCACTGGATAGCCGGCCAGGGGGCCGTGGACGCAGGCCTCACGCAGACCCTTCTCCACCGCGGGGAAGAAGTTTTTGGGCACGGAGCCGCCGAAGACCTCCTCGGCAAAGACCATCTCTTCCTCCTCCAGGTTGGGCTCAAAGCGGATCCATACGTCACCAAACTGTCCGGAGCCGCCGGTCTGCTTCTTGTGCCGGCCCTGCTTCTGGACCGTCTTGCGAATTTTCTCCCGGTAAGGCACGCGGGGCGCCTTCAATTCAGCATCCACGTTGAAACGGCTTTTCAGCTTGGACACCAGCACGTCTACCTGGATGTCGCCGGCGGCGTAGATGACCATCTGGTGGGTCTCGGCGTTGTTCACCACATAGAAGGAGGGATCTTCCTCATTCAGCCGGTTCAGGCCCTGAGCCACCTTGTCCTCCTGCCCCCGGGTCTTGGGGGCGATGGCCACGGAGTAACAGGCCTCAGCGAAGGGAATCTGCTTCAGGGCTACCACCTTCCGGGGGTCACACAGGGTATCGCCGGTCTTGACTTTCTCCATCTTGCCGATGGCGCCGATGTCGCCGCAGCCCAGCTCCTTGACCTCCTCGGCCTTCTTGCCCCGCATAACATACAGGCGGCCCAGCTTCTCGCTGGCGCCAGTGCGGGCGTTGACCAATGTCAAATCGGAGGTGATGACGCCGGACAACACCTTGATATAGGAGTACTTGCCGTACTGGTCGGACACGGTCTTAAACACAAAAGCGGTGGGCACGCCGCCGGGGGACACCACGAAGGGCTCGGTCTCGCCGTCCTGACGGGTGGCCTTGTGGTAGTTACCTTCCATGGGGTTAGGCAGCAGATCCACAATATAGTCCATCAGCATCAGAGAACCCATAGTGTTGACGGCGGAACCGCACAGCACGGGGAACAGAGACAGCTCCCGCACGCCTTGACGCAGGCCCTGGATCATCTCAGCGTATGTGAAATCCTCTCCGCCGAAGAATTTGTCCATAAACTCCTCGCTGGTCTCGGCCACAGACTCCTTCAGCGCGTCGTTAAACTCGGTGATGACCGCCTCCTTGCCCTCAGGAATGTCGATCTCCACCCGCTTGCCGTTCTGCATCTCATAGGCCCGCTTGTTCAGCACGTCGATGATACCGGTGACTTTCTTGCCCTCATTCCAAATGGGGACCACCACGGGGGCAATCTTGTTGCCGTACTTCTCACGCAGGGCCTCAAAGGTGGCGTTGTAGTCGGAGTTCTCCTCGTCCGTCTTGGAGATGTAGATGAAGCGGGGCATATTCCGCTCCTCGCAGTATTTCCACGCCTTCTCCAGTCCCACGGAGATGCCGTCCTTGGCGGAGCAGACGATGATAGCGGCGTCAGCGGCCCGCAGGGCTTCCATCACCTCACCGGCAAAGTCGAAGCCACCGGGGGCGTCCAGCACATTGATCTTACAGCCCTTGTACTCCAGGGGAGCGACCGCCAGAGAGATGGAGATCTGACGCTTGACTTCCTCCGGGTCATAGTCACAGACCGTATTCCCGTCCACAGACTTGCCCATCCGGTCCAGGGCGCCAGTCATATAAAGCAGGCTCTCCGCCAGAGCGGTCTTTCCGCTCCCGCCGTGGCCCAGCAGGCAGACATTTCGAATGTTTTGTACAGAATAGCTCATAATCTTGTTTCCACTCCTTATGTGTTGGACTATTGCTCCGCCCCTGTGAGGCGTTACATGCTGTTAGTCATTATACATTAAATTCGTCTCTCTGACAACTGTTTTTTTGGCATGGGAGCAGCTCTTTCCCCAGTGCCCGCCGGGAGTTCTCACTATTTTTCGTGAAAAGTGCCCAAATCGTCTAAAATCCTCCATTTTCTCCCGCGTTCTCCAGAAATGGCAAAAAAATGGCCTCCGGTCGAAACCGGAGGTCATAAATCAAAGTGTGTCACTGTCCTTCAAGCAGCACCAGGGCGCAGAGCTGCTCCTGATCCGTTTGGCCCGCCAGCGCGCTGCCGCTCTCCTCCTGCTGGGCCAGGGCAGCCAGCCCCTCTAGCTGGGCCGCTGTAATAAAACAGCAGGGGCGGCCGGCCTCATCGGTCAGCCACTCTGGGGTCTCACCCAGAACATCCTCCCAGCCCTCGGGCAGACGGTCCAGGGTAAGCACCGCGGCCACCGTCTGGCCCGCTACCTCATACATCGGGCCGGGGGCAGTCTGGAGCATCGAGGGAGTCCCATTCCCAGAGACGTTTTCCTCCGGAACACCTCTCTCCAATGCGTCCACCTTGGAGGCCCCTACATCGGATGGCTCCTGTTCCCGCGATTCCGAGCGGAGGTCGGGCGACACTCCGCTGTCTGGCGCGGGGGACTGTGCGCTCTCGTCCAGCTCCGCCCCATAGGGGGAAATATCCGTTTGTCCACCCGGTTCGCTTCTCTCTTGGCCCTCCGCCCCACTGTTCTCCGACTCCGCGCTCTGGGGATCATCGGCTTCGAACAGGCTGATATTCACCTGGGGCTCCTCCTGCCACAGATCCGTGGCGCTCGCAACGCTTAACTGATTGTCGGCGGCCCGGTCCCACAGGCCCCCGCGGTACAGGCCGATACACAGGGCGGCGCAGGCGGCCAGTCCGGCCAGCGCCTTGAACTGGGGCCGCTTAAATAAGGGGACCACCTTTGGCCTGGACTGCTCTGCCCGAACTCGGTCCATGACGCCCTGAGTGAATCCCTCAGGGGCAGGGATATCCTCTAAGCCCTGGAACGAGTCGTGCAGAGCGGCAAGCCGCTCCTCAATGGCCCGGCAAGTGGGGCATTGATCCAAATGCTCCTCCAGCTCCCGTTCCTCTTCGTCGGACAGCTGCCCGTCCAGATGGGCGGAGATCCACTCCAGATATGTTTCGCAATTTTCCATGCCGGGTCACCTCCCTTCTGTTCCTTTCGATGGTTTAGACGTGGGCGAATCGGAAAAGTTCCCATCTTCCAGCAAAATTTTTCGCAGGGCCAGCCGGGCCCGGGCGATGCGGGATTTTACGGTCCCCAGATCCAGGGCCAGGGCGTCACCGATCTCCTGATAGCTCAGTCCGGACAGCTCCCGCATAACCAGCACCTGCCGGTGGTGGTCGGGCAACCGCTCCAGCCCCTGGGACACCGCCCGGTTCAGCTCCGCCCTCTCCAACTGGCGGTGTGGGTCCTGCTCCCAATCGGCAGGCTCTGTCCAGGAAAGCTCCTCATCATCGATGGACTGAACCGGCGCCACCTCCCGGCGGCGGGCCTGCCTTCGCAAGAAGTCGATACACACGTTGGTGGCCAGCCGATAGACCCAGGTGGAGAAGCTACTCTCCCCCTGGAAGGACGGCAGGGCCTGCCATGCCCTCAGGAATGCCTCCTGGGCCAGGTCGGCTCCCTCCTCCCGGTCCCCTGTCAGCCGCACGCACAGGGAGTAGACCTTATTCTGATTGTCCACCACCAGCCGCTCAAAAGCAGTCTGGTCGCCGGCTTTGGCCCTTTCCACAAGGTCCTGGTCGGACATCTCCGCTCCCTCCCAACTCACAGTTCTTTCATCAGAGTATTTTCTCCAGGTCTATCTCATACTCCCGGTCTATCAGCACATAGGGATGACCATATTGCTGACAGGCCCGCAGATTCTCCTCATTCTCCCGCTCCAGGGCCTCCCGGTCCAGGGACGGGTCCAGCCGCCGCTCGATGGCGCCGCCACAGGCCAGAATCTGGTCGAAGCGCTCCCAGATATACCGCCGGCTGAAGATCAGCCAGATAGCCTGGAGCTGATCTAGGTAGTACGGCACAAAATCTTTCGTAAAGTCGCAGGGAATGTAGCACCCCTCCACCACCAGATTCTGCCCGTTTTCAATGGCCGTCTTGATCATTTCCCGTGCAACCGGCCAGAGAAGGGCGGTCAGCTCCTTGTCCGGGCTGTCCGGCGTCAGCGAGGTCAGACCACTCCGGATCAGTCCCATTTTCAGATGGTCCAGGGACAGATAGGGCCAGCCCCGTTCCTCCAGCACCCGCTGGGCCAGCAGCGTCTTGCCGGTGTGGGTACTGCCCGCAATCAAAAGCACCATACCGCTGCCCTCTTCAACACAGGTCCCGCTTGATCCCCCTGGTCACCCGGTACACGTCCTCCAGGGTGGTGATCTTCACAATCTGTTCCTTGTAATAACCCGCATGGGGGACACCCTTTAGATACCAGGCATAGTGCCGCCTGGCCTCCAGGCAGGCGATCTTCTCCCCCTTGTTGGCCGCCGATAGCTCAAACTGGCGCACGGCGGTGTCGCACCGCTGGGCCAGGGGGGGTATCTCCGGGATGGGCCGGCCCTCCAGAGCGGCCCGGCACTGGGCAAAGAGCCAGGGGTTGCCGAACACCCCCCGGCCGATCATGGCTATGTCCGCCCCGGTATAGTTCAAAATACGGGGGGCGTCCTCCGGACGAAACACGTCGCCATTGGCGATGACTGGAATCTCCACCGCTTTTTTTACCTCTCGAATCCAGTCCCAGTCAGCGGTCCCTGCGTACATCTGATTCCTGGTCCTGCCGTGGACTGCTACGGCGGCCACACCGGCCGCCTCCATAGCCTTGGCGAACTCCACACAGTTGATGGAGCCCTTATCCCAGCCTAAGCGGAATTTGACCGTGACAGGGCAGCCCGCTCCCCGGATGACCGCCTCAGCCACCTTTACCGCCTTGTCTGGGTCCCGCATCAGCCCGGAGCCGTCTCCGGAGTTAGCCACCTTGGGGACAGGACAGCCCATGTTGATGTCGATAAAATCGGCCCCGGACACCTCATGGGCAATGGCGGCCGCCTCCTCCATGCACACCGGGTCACTGCCGAAGATCTGGGCAGCAACGGGGCTCTCTCCGTCCCCCAGCTGGAGCAGAGGGATGGACTTCTTGTCCTGGTAGCACAGGGCCTTGGCGCTGACCATCTCGGTGCAGGTCAGTCCCGCCCCCTGCTCCCGGCAGATGGTACGGAAGGCCAGGTCTGTCACCCCCGCCATGGGGGCCAGGGCCAGGGGGGTGTCTATTTTGATTCCTCCAATAGATACCATATATCCTCCAATGTCCACGGCCGTAAAAGACGCGCGGGCCGCTTCACAAATATCTAGTTATTTTATCATACCCTTCCCTGGTTGACAAGGCCGCCCATTCCCTATTAAAATAGGAAAAAACCTTGGAATGGGGAGATCACTATGGAATTGACGGCGCTGCGGGCCGCCCTTCGGGGCCTTTCCTCTTACCGCGAACTGAAGGAGCTGCCGGTGATGGCCCATATGGTCCATCTGCTGGACCACCTAGCTGGCGGCCAGGGAGAGGAGGCCGTGGACGACTACACCGCCCTGTTTTACTATCTGCGCCGGGAAGGCTTTACCGGTCTGGGGGACTGGCTTTGGGACCAGCTTCGGTACACCGAATCCCCCTATGCTTTACTGGCCGAACGGGGGGGCGCCGACCCGGCCCTGGAGAACGCCGCCCGACGGGACGTAGGCACTCTGGTACTGTTAGCCCAGACGGACTGCGACCGGTATATCGGCGCCATGAAGGCGCTGCTATCCGGCGACTGGTCCCCCGCTCTAGCAGGGCTGCCCCGGTGGAGCGCCACCGCCCCCTTCGACTTTGACTCCCTCACCCAGTTCTATCGGGAGCACGGCGCCGGGCTCTATGCCAGGTATCGTGCCTTCCTGTGGGAGGATGGGCAGCTCATCCCCGTGGCCGACCCGGACTGCCCCCAGCCCCAGGACCTGCTGGGCTACGAGCTTCAGCGGGAGCAGGTGGAGCAGAACACCCGGCTGCTCCTCTCCGGCCGTCAGGCCAACAATGTCCTTCTATTTGGCGACGGAGGAACCGGCAAGTCAGCTACCGTCAAGTCCATGCTCTACCTGCCCGGCATGGAGGACCTGCGGCTCATTGAGATTCAGAAGGAGAACCTCACCGGCCTTCCCAGCCTGATCCGCTCTCTGGCCTCCCGGCGGCAGAAGTTCATTCTGTTCATCGACGACCTGGCCTTTGACCAGGATGACAAGACCTACTCCTCTATGAAGACTATCCTGGAGGGCAGTCTGGAGAAGCGGCCTGTCAATGTGGCGATCTACGCCACCTCCAATCGCCGCCATCTGGTCCGTCAGACCTTTACCGACCGGGCTGGGGACGAGGTGGACACCTTTGAGACGATTTCGGAAAAGACCGCCCTGGCCGAGCGCTTCGGCCTGCGTATCCCCTACCTGACGATGAACAAGGCCGGCTTTCTGGCCCTGGTGGACCATCTGGCCGACCAGGCGGGGGTCCAGATGGAGCGGGAACAGCTCCACGCTCAGGCGATGGCCTGGGAAATCCGCCACTCCGGCCGAACCCCCCGGGTGGCCCGACAGTTTATCGCCAGCCTCGGTGCCTGACTGTTTGGGAGAAAATGGGCCATACAACATGGTATGGCCCATTTCTTTTTCTATTTTCTGGGACAGAGGTACACCATGATCTGTTCCCCGTGGGGATCTCTCTTTCCTGTAAAACGAAATCCGAACTTCTGGTACAGCTCCGCCGCGGCCCAATTTCCTTCCACGATACTCAAATAGATTTTTTTACAGCGGTACTCCTCCCGGAGACGCTGGATCAGGCCGGCCAAAGCCGCCTTTCCATATCCCCTGCCCTGGTGTTCCCCCGCAATCAACAGGCGGTCCAGCCACACCCGCCCAAAGGGAAAACTCTCTAACGGAAACTTCCCATACATCGCAAATCCTACGGGGCGCTCTCCGTCTAAAATCAGGACAGGCCGCCAGCCCTTCCACTGCTCTGCCTCTGCCAAACACTGCTCTACCGGCTCTACCAGCCCCTCCTGTCCAGGAGCTCCATGGAGCCTCAATGCCTGCGCTCTGTTTTTTTCTGTCACAGGTTCAAACTTCAGTTTCATCTTTTCCTCCGCGAAAAGGCGGCCCCTCTATTCGGATGGCAGAGGGGCCGCCCTTTGGTTCCCGCTTGTCTACACGCCCATGGTACTCGTTTCCGGCAGGGTAGAGCCCCCGTCGATGACGAACTGGGCGCCGGTCAGGTAGCTGGCCTCGTCGCTGGACAGGAAAGCGGCCAGCTCGCCCACCTCCCTGGGATCGGCCAGCCGCCCCAGGGGAATGGAAGCGGCGATGCCATCAATGACGGACTGGGGGTTCTCCGGGCAGGACTGGTCCGCCATCCCCCGGACCATTGGGGTCAGGACATAGCCTGGGCAGATGGCATTGACATTGACACAGGGAGCGAACTCCCGTGCCAGGGCTTTGGTCAGCCCCACCAGGGCGGCTTTGCTCATGGCGTAGGCCGCCTCCCCCGGATCGGCTACCATATCGCCGGTGACAGAGGACATGATGACGATTTTGCCCCACTTGCGCTCCACCATACCGGGCAGCACAGCCTTACAGGTGTTCCAGGCCCCCTTCACGTTGATGTCCAGGTGGGCATCCCGGTCCTCGTCGCTCTGGGTCAGAAAGTCCCCCAGGCGGCAGATGCCCGCGTTGGACACCAGAATATCGATTTGGCCAAACTCCTTCACCCCCGCCTCATAGCCGGCACGGACGCTGTCCATATCGGACACATCCATGCGGACGGCCACAGCCTGGGCTCCCTCGGCGCGGAGCTGGGCGGCCATATCCTCCACCCCCTGGCCGCGGGCGGCCAGCACCACTCTGGCGCCGTGCTTGACAAAGGTGCGGGCGATGCCCTCTCCGATGCCTTTGGAGGCTCCGGTAATTAAGGCTGTCTTTCCATCCAGTTTACCCATTTGAAACACTCCTATCTTTTGAAAAGGGGCCCGGTATTCACCGGACCCCTAACTTGGCTCAAATCACAGCTTCATGATCCAGTTGTGGGGATCGGCCAGGCGGCCCCACTGGATGCCGGTCAAATTGTCGTACAGCTTCTGGGTCAGCTCACCGATCTGATTGCCGCTGATGGTGACCTTCTTGCCCTCCATGGCCAGCTCGCCGATGGGGGAGACCACGGCGGCGGTGCCGGTGCCCCAGGCTTCCTCCAGAGTGCCATCCTCGGCGGCCTGGAACAGTTCCTCATAGGAGATGCGGCGCTCCTCCACCTCGTAGCCCCAGTCCTTCAGCAGCTGGATGCAGGAGCGACGGGTGATGCCGTCCAGCACGGAGCCATTCAGGTCGGGGGTGAGGATCTTGCCGTTCACCTTGAACATGACGTTCATAGCGCCCACTTCCTCGATGTACTTGCGGTGGACGCCGTCCAGCCACAGCACCTGGCTGTAGCCCTGCTTCTCGGCCCGGTCGCCGGCCCGGAGAGACGCGGCGTAGTTGCCGCCGGTCTTGGCCATGCCGGTGCCGCCCTTGACGGCGCGGACGTCCTCGCTCTCCACATAGATCTTGACAGGAGCCAGCCCCTCAGGGTAGTAGGCGCCCACCGGGCAGACGATAACGATGTACTGGACATGGTGGGAGCTGTGGACCCCCAGGGCGGGATCCGTACCGATCATGAAGGGCCGGATATACAGGGAGGTGCCCTCTTCATGGGGGACCCAGTCCCGCTCCAGTTTGACCAGCTCCGTGATGCCGGCCAGGGCCAGTTCCTCAGGAATCTGAGGCAGGCACAGACGCTCGGCGGACTTGTTCATCCGGGCAATGTTGTCCAGGGGCCGGAACAGCTGGATAGTGCCGTCGGCGGTGCGGTAAGCCTTCAGGCCCTCGAAGATCTCCTCCGCATAGTGCAGGACCTTGGCGGCGGGGTCAATCTGCAGGGGGCCGTAAGGAACGATGCGGGGATCGTGCCAGCCCTGGCCCTCGTCATAGTCCACAATAAACATATGGTCCGTCATGCTCTTGCCGAACACCAGGGTGGAGGAAGCGGGCTTTTCCTTCAGCACCGAGGCGCGGGTAATTTTGATATCTACCATTGGTGTATCCCTCCTAAGCTTTTGTTGATGTGCTTTTTATTATAACAGTCTTTTCCTTTTGGCGCAACAAAAATATCGTTCGGACGGTTCTGATGGACAGCCCCCTTTTGCTCTTGTTTTCCCGTCGTTTATTTGCTATAATAAAATATCTTTGTTTACCTCGTTTTGGAGTGATCTCGTCTTGATCGCCCCGCCTCTGCGTGACGCTGGCGGGGCATTTCCTGGGAGGAGGAATCTCTTTTGAACCGTAAGATCGCCCAGCTGTTTCAGCCCAGGCTGCAGCTCTACTTCGTCTGTCTGATCGTCTTCGCCCTGCTGTCCGCCCTCTATTCCGTCCCCCTGGCGGTGACAGAGCTGGTCATTGTCCTGGGCCTTGGCCTGTATAACCGGGAAAACAGCCGCCGCCGGCGCCGGGAGATTGGAAAATATCTGGACAGTGTCACCGGTACGGTGGATACCGCCACCAAGGACACCATGGTCAACTCTCCCCTGCCCATGATTATTTTCCGGCCGGAGAGCGACGATATTATCTGGACCAACGACCGCTTTCTCCAGCTCACCGGCCAGGGACAGCGGGAGCATATGTTTGATGCCAAGCTGGCCTCCCTAATCCCCGGCTTTGACACTCGGTGGCTCATGGAGGGCAAGAGTGAATGCCCCACCGAAGTGGAGTACGGCGGACGGCGCTTCTGGGTCTTTGGCCACCTGGTCCGCACCGGCGGCCGGGGGGGCGGCTTTCTAGCCACCACCTATTGGGTGGATATCACCGAGTTCTGCCTGATACGGGACAAATTCAACGCCTCCCGGCCGGTGGCGGCCGTTCTGCTCATCGACAATTACGAGGACCTGATGAAGAACCTGACGGAGAATGAGCGATCCAGCATCCTGGCTGAGATCGACAACCGGCTGGATGAATGGGTGGCCCAGACCGGAGGCCTGCTCCGCCGCTACCAGCGGGAGCGGTACCTGTTTCTCTTTGAGGAGCAGTACCTGGACCAATTTGTGGAGCGGAAATTTGATGTGCTGGACACCGTCCATCAGGTGGTCAATCCCAGCGGTATCAACGCCTCCCTGTCCATCGGTATCGGCAAGGACGGGGACTCCTACAAGGAACTCATGTCCTTCGCCAATCTATCCATCGACATGGCCCTGTCCCGCGGAGGCGACCAGGCAGTCATCCGCAACAAGTTTACCTTCGAGTTCTATGGTGGCCGCTCCAAGGAGACGGAGAAGCGGACCAAGGTAAAGAGTCGGGTCATGGCCAACGCCCTGTCCTCTCTGATCTCCGACTCCTCCCAGGTGTTCATCATGGGCCACAAATTCCCGGATAACGACGCTGTGGGCGCCGCCGCCGGCGTGTGTGCCCTGTGCCGGAAAAACGGGACCCCTGCCCATATCATCCGGGATCCGGGGTCTCCCCCCGCCCAGGAGCTCATTGATCGGCTGTCCACCCTGCCGGAGTACCAGGACTGCTTCCTAGCCCCACAGGATGCCCTGCTCATCGCCGATACCCGGTCCCTGGCTGTTGTGGTGGACACCAATCGACCCGAGCAGGTCCAGGCGGAGGAGCTGCTCCAGTCCTGTAACCGGGTGGCGGTCATCGACCACCACCGCCGGGCCGCCACCTATATCGAGGGGGCCGCGCTCAACTACCACGAGCCTTACGCCTCCTCCGCCTCTGAACTTGTCACGGAGCTGCTCCAGTACATTATGGAGCCCAACCAGCTTCTCCGGGCCGAGGCGGAGGCCCTGCTGGCGGGCATCGTGCTGGACACCAAGAACTTTACCATGCGCACTGGCGGACGCACCTTTGAGGCGGCGGCCTTCCTTCGCCGCTCCGGAGCCGACACCGCCGAGGTGAAAAAGCTCTTTCAGAACGACCTGGCGGGAACCATCGCCAAGTACTCCATCATCCAGAACGCCCGGCTGTATCGGGACCATATCGCCGTCGCCGTCTCCTCCGCCCCTGTGAACCGGGTGGTGGCGGCCCAGGCGGCGGACGAGTTGCTGAATATCATCGGCATCGACACCTCCTTTGTGCTCTCCAAGGATGGGGAGCAGGTGAACATCTCGGGCCGCTCTATGGGAGAAACCAATGTCCAGGTCATTCTGGAACAACTGGGTGGGGGCGGAAACGCCGCCGCCGCGGGCGGCCAGGTCACCGGCAAATCCCTGGAGGAGGTGGCGGCCGAGCTGGCCCAGGCCATCGACCGGTATCTGGACTCGTAAACAACCACTCCCGCCCCACCGGGGCGGACTCACAGAAAGGATATGAACCGTATGAAAGTTATTCTTCAGCAGGACGTGAAGGGCCAAGGCAAGAAGGGCCAGCTAGTGGATGTGTCCGACGGCTACGCGCGCAATTTTCTGCTCCCCAAAAAGCTGGCGGTCATCGCCACCGCCGAAAATCTGAACACCATGAAGCAGCAGGAGAAGGCTAGGAAGGCCCAGGAGGCCGCTGAAAAGGCGGAGGCCGAGGCCACGGCTAAAAAGCTGGAGGGGCTGACTGTCAAAATCGCCGCCAAGGCCGGCGAGGGCGGACGGCTCTTCGGCGCCGTCACCGCCAAGGAGGTCTCCGAGGCCCTGGCAGACCAGCATGGCATCACCATTGCCAAGGCCAAGCTGGTTCTGGACGAGCCCATCAAGGCATGCGGCGGCTATCAGATTCGGGCCAAGCTGGGCTATGAGGTCAACGGCACGGTCAATGTGGCAGTCAGTGAGGCGTAACCCCCTTTTCCCCTCCCCTCTGTGGCTGTGGCCACAGCGCGACAGTGGTCGGAGGACAGGGTCAATCTAAAATTTTTCCTGCGCCGGTCGATGAAAGGGCCGGCCAGAGGTCTGTAAAAGGAGATTTTCAAGGGCCTTGGCTCTTACGCGGCGGGATGTCCAACTCCCGCCCATAGACTGTCCCAATGAAAGGTGGTGGAGTCCTTTGGCTCTGGATGACAACGAGCTTCTGATGAAGCAGCTGCCCCACTCGGTGGAGGCGGAGCAGGCTGTGCTGGGCTCTATCCTGTTTGATCCCCAGTGCGTGCCTGAGGTCATCGACAAGCTGCGGCCCGACGACTTCTACCTCCGTCAGAACCGTGAAATTTACGAGACCATCTACTCCATGTTCAACTACTCCCTCACCATTGATCCGGTGACGGTGCTGGAGAACATGAAGCAGCACGGCTACTATACCGACCAGTCCCGGAGCTATCTGCTTCAGCTCATCGACATCACTCCCACGGCGGCCAATGTCAAAGAGTACATCGATATCATCAAGGATAAGACGCTGCTCCGCAGGGTGGCCGAAACCGCAGGCGACCTGACGGAGATGATCCACCAGGGCACTGACACCGGGCAGGATATCCTGGAGGCGGCGGAACAACGTATCTACGCCATCCGCCAGGGCCGCTCCTCCCGTGGGCTCACCCCCATCTCCGACGTGCTGTTCGATGTCTACGACCGGTTAAGCGAGTTAGCCGCCAGCGACAGCGCCGTTCCCGGCCTGTCCACCGGTTTGAAGGATTTGGACCGGGCCATCTCCGGCCTGAACAAATCCGACCTCATCCTGTTGGCCGCCCGGCCCGGCATGGGCAAGACCTCCATGGCCCTGAATATTCTGCTGGACGCGGGCAAAAGATCGGGAAAAAAAGTGGCCTTCTTCTCCCTTGAAATGAGCCGGGAACAGCTGGCCCTCCGCCTCATCGCCAGCGAGTGCTTTATCGACAACAAGAAGCTGGTCACCGGGAAGCTGACAGAGGAGGACTGGGAGAGCGTGGCAGCCGCCGCTGACTCCCTCAGCCGGTCCACCATTCTGATTGACGACGACTCCACTGTCACCGTGGCCGATATCAATGCCAAGTGCCGTCGGGTGGAGGACCTGGGCCTGGTGGTCATCGACTACCTTCAACTGATGCAGTCCGCCGGAGGCAAGAGCCGCTCTGGGGACAACCGGCAGCAGATCGTGTCCGACATCTCCCGCTCCTTAAAGATCATGGCCAAGGAGCTGAATGTGCCCGTCCTGTGCCTGTCCCAGCTCTCCCGCGCCAACGAGGGCCGCACCGACAAGCGGCCCATGCTGTCCGACCTCCGGGAATCGGGCGCCATCGAGCAGGACGCTGACATCGTACTGTTCCTCTACCGGGACGGCTACTACAACAAGGACTCAGAAAATCCCAATGAGGCCGAGTGCATCATCGCCAAGAACCGCCACGGGGAGACGGGCACCGTCTATCTCCAGTGGCAGCCCCAGTTCACTACTTTCAGCGACATGGAGTGGCAGCACTCAGAATATTGAGCCGCCGCCAGGAGGATCAGCTTTGATGGAGTCCATGGAAAAATTCATTGCCCACCTGGGCCTGATCCCCCCCGGCAGCCATGTGCTGTGCGCGGTCTCCGGCGGGGCCGACTCCGTCTGCCTGCTCCACGCCCTGTATCATCTTCGGGCGGAGCTGGACTTCACCCTGTCCGCCGCCCACTTTGACCACCAGCTTCGGGGGGAGGAGTCCCGCCGGGACGCCGATTTCGTGGCCCAGTTCGTAGCCCTCTGCTGCGGTCCTCAGCGCCTGCCCGACGGCTCTCAGCTCCCCGCTGTCCCCCTGTTTTCCGGCTCCGGCGACGTGTCTGCCCAGGCCGCACAAATGGGAATTGGGACGGAGGAGGCCGCCCGTCAGATGCGTTACGCCTTTCTCCACCGGGCCGCTCAACAGGCAGGCGCCACCCTGATCGCTACCGCCCACACCGCCGACGACAACGGGGAGACCATCCTGTTTCACCTGGCCAGGGGCACCGGGCTTCGGGGACTGGGCGGCATCCCACCGGCACGGGACGGCGTGATCCGCCCCCTGCTCACCACCACCCGGCGGCAGGTGGAAAACTATCTGGCCTACTACGGCCTGCCCCATGTGGAGGACTCCTCCAACCAGGATGACAGTTATAGCCGCAACCGAATCCGACACCAGATAATGCCTGTGCTGGAGGGGCTGTTCCCCAATTTTGCCGCTCGGCTGGCGGACAACGCCGCCCTTCTTCGGGCGGATGAGGACTATCTCACCTCCCTGGCCCGGGACCAGGCCGGTCAGGCCCAACAGAGTGGGGACTGCCTGTCCATCCCTGTACAGACACTGTTAGACCTGCCGGATCCCGTGGCCGCCCGGACTATTAGAGTCCTGTTGGGCCAGCTCAACGGGGGCGACCAGGACTGTGGGGCTGTCCATCTCCACGCCCTGTTGGACCTGTGCCGTTCGCCCCGCCCCTCCGCCCGGCTGGACCTGCCCTGGGGCCTTACCGCACGGAGGGAGTATGGATTGCTGGTCCTCGCCCGTCGGAGCAGCCCTCCGCCGATGGAGCCAATCCATCTGCCCCTTCCCGGCGAGATCCGGGTCGGGGACTGGCAGGTGGTCTGTGGGGCGGAGCGGTATATCGGCCAGCCCCAGGGTCCCCTGGAGTTCTATTTAAGCCAGGAGGCTGTGTCCTCCCTTACTGTCCGCCCCCGCCAGACAGGGGACCGGCTGACTCTCCTGGGGCGGCCGGGCAAATCCATCAAAAAATGGTTTGTGGACGAAAAGGTGCCCCGGCACCTTCGGAACCAAGTGCCGGTCTTTGCCCAGAACGGGGTTGTAGCCGCCGTGGCCGGGCTCGGTCCTGATGCCGCCTGCCTTCCCCAGCCGGGTGAAAGGTCATGGCACATCTCCCTGACCCGGCTGCGCCGTCCGGAGGAATAAACTGGAAAGGAAGAATTACCTTATGCTAGAGAAAGATATCCAGGAAGTTTTGTTCAGCGAGGAGCAGCTGAAAACTCGGGTCAACGAGATCGCCCAGGAAATCGAGCGGGACTACGCTGGCAAGGAGATCATGCTCATCAGTGTGCTCCGAGGCTCCTTTATTTTTATGGCTGACCTATGCCGGGCCATCGATTTGGACTGCACCCTGGACTTCATGTCCGTTTCCTCCTACGGCAAGGGTACCTCCTCCAGCGGACAGGTGCAGATTACCAAGGACCTGTCTGAAGACATCTCCGGCCGCCACATCATTGTAGTGGAGGATATTCTGGACAGCGGCAACACCTTAAGCTACCTGCTAAAAATATTGGAACATCGGCATCCCGCCTCCATTCGTCTATGCACCCTGCTGGATAAACCAGATCGCCGGGTAAAGCCTGTGGAGGTCCACTACTCCGGTTTCACCATCCCAGATGCCTTTGTGGTGGGCTATGGGCTGGATTATGCGGAAAAATACCGCAATCTGCCTTATATCGGCATTCTGAAACCGGAGGTATATGGTGGATAGCCCCCTGTTCCCCCACCTCCGCGCAGCCAAGGGGAGTGTTTTGGCGGACCCTCCCTGTGGATCTCTGCCGCCGGAAAGGACATGATCCCATTATGAAACGAATGAGCTCCCGCGACCTGACCCTCTATCTGCTGGTCATCCTGTTGATGGTCTTCGCTGTCACCAGCCTTCAGCAGATGAACCGGACGGAGGCCCCTACCTACAGTCAGATCCGGTCCTACTTCCTCCAGGAGCAGGTCCAGTCCTTCACCCTGAAGGACAACACCCTGCGCCTGACGCTTCGAGGCGAGGGTGACCAGACCACCACGGTCACCTATGAGATGTCCGACCAGGCCCTCACCTACTTCTATATGGATATGCGTGAGCTCATTGACGACCAACTGGCCGCCGGCATCCTGGAGAGCTATGACTATCCCCCTGGACTGGCCAACTCCTGGTGGTACAACTGGCTGCCCTCCCTCATCGTCCTGCTCTCTGTGGGCTTTCTGCTGTTTGTCCTCTACCGTCAGCGGATGGCCAGCATGGGGGGCGGAGGAGGCGCACCTGGCGCCTCCCGCTTTGGCCATGCCCGGACCAAGACTTTGTCGGACCAGGGGAAGAAGGTCACCTTTGACGACGTGGCCGGGGCCGAGGAGGAGAAGGAGGAACTCCAGGAGATTGTGGAGTTCCTCCGTGACCCCCAGAAATTCACCGCTCTGGGGGCCCGCATCCCCAAGGGCGTACTGCTGGTGGGCCCTCCGGGCACCGGCAAGACTTTGATTGCCAAAGCTGTGGCCGGCGAGGCGGGAGTCCACTTCCTGTCCATCTCCGGCTCCGACTTTGTAGAGCTGTATGTGGGTGTGGGCGCCAGCCGGGTCCGGGACCTGTTCGATCAGGCAAAGAAAGACGCCCCCGCCATCGTCTTTATTGATGAGATCGACGCTGTGGGCCGCCAGCGCGGCGCCGGCCTGGGGGGCGGCCACGACGAACGGGAGCAGACCTTGAACCAGCTGCTTGTGGAAATGGACGGCTTTGGCTCTAACGAGGGGGTCATCGTCATGGCGGCCACCAACCGCCAGGATATCCTGGACCCCGCCCTCCTCCGCCCCGGCCGGTTCGACCGGCAGATCTATGTGGGTCTGCCTGATATCAAGGGCAGGGAGGAGATCCTGAAGGTCCACGCCAAGAAGAAACCCTTGGCAGAGGACGTATCTCTCAACCAGATTGCCCGGTCCACTGCCGGTTTTACTGGCGCCGACCTGGAAAACCTGCTCAACGAGGCGGCGCTGCTGGCCGCTCGGGAGGACAAGCGGTTCATCACCATGTCCGACCTCCATGAGGCCATGCTGAAGGTCATCGCCGGACCCGAAAAGAAGAGCCGGGTGGTCACGGAGCACGCCCGGAAGCTCACCGCCTATCACGAGGCGGGCCACGCGGTGGTCATTCATGACCTGGACAGCCAGGACCCAGTCCATCAAATCACCATCGTCCCCCGTGGTCCCGCCGGCGGCATGACCATCTCCCTGCCTAGCGAGGACAAGGCCTATCTGTCCCGCCGTGAGCTGGAGGAGCGCATCGCCGTCTGCCTGGGCGGCCGGGTGGCCGAGCAGTTGGTGCTGGGAGATATCTCCACCGGCGCCTCCAGCGACATCCAGAAAGCCTCCCAGACCGCCCGGGCCATGGTCACCAAGTACGGCATGAGCGACAAGCTGGGGACCATCGCCTATGGCAACGAGAGTGACGAGATCTTTATCGGCCGCTCTATGGCCCAGGCCCGCACCTACTCGGAGGAGGTGGCCGGTCAGATCGACCAGGAGGTCAAAGCCATTGTGGACCGGGCCTACACCCGGTGCGAGGATATCCTCACCCGGCGCCGGAAGGAACTGGACACGATTGCCCAGTACCTGCTGGAGCACGAGACCATGGACGGACAGGAGTTCGCTAAAGTCTTTGAAGCGCAGGCATGAAAAAGAAGGCCGCCCCGCGCTGTGAACGGGGCGGCCTTTTCTCTACCAATATCGCTCACAAAAAGGGAGCGGGTCCACATGGCCCGCTCCCTTTCTTATGCTCAAATCACGTCGCAGCCGATCTCGTTCAGCTTCTCATCCACCCATGGGCGGATGTAGGTGCCCTTGGTCAAAATATCCTCCATGATTTTGGCCTCCTTCTCCATGGTGGCGCGGGTCTTTTCCAGCACCTCCTGGGCCTGCTCAGGCGGAATGACGATCAGGCCGTCCTGGTCCCCCACTAGAATGTCGCCGGGGCGGACCACCCGGCCGCCGATGACCACTGGGACATTGATCTCACCAGGCCCATTTTTATAGGGGCCGTTGGGGGTAGTGCTTTTGGCGTAGATGGGCATATCCATCTCACACAGAGCCTCCTGGTCCCGGATGGCTCCATCCACCACCAGGCCGGCTACCCCCCGCACCTTGCAGTAGGTGGCCATCAGTTCGCCAAAGATAGACCGGTCATCAAAGCCGCCAGCGTCGATAACAATGACGTCGCCCGGCTTGGCCAGATCCATGGCCTTGTGGAACATCAGGTTATCCCCCTGGGGCACCTTGATGGTAAAGGCAACCCCTACCAGGGGAACCTTGTTCAGCGGCCGGATGCTCTGATGGACAGCGGCAGTGCGGCCCATGTTGTCGTCAATGTTGGCCACCGGCATTCCCCGGAAGGCCTCTACCAGCTTCGGATCAGGGCGGACAAAATCCGTCACTACTTTACAGCCAATGTTGCTCATACTTTCTCTCCTATCTGTGCCATCGCCGCGGCGATGTTTTTCACTGCCTGGGCCAGCTGGTCGTCCGCCGCCGCGAAGGAGAAGCGGATGCGGCTGCCCGTCTTGTCCCCATAGGACACGCCGGGCACACCTACTACCTTGGCCTTTTCCATAATAAACTCGCACACCTGATTGGAGTCCATACCGGGGATCTCAAAATTAGTCCAGGCGTAGAAGGCCCCCTCTGGCATCTCACAGTGGACGCCAGGGATCTGGTTCAGCCCGTTGACGAAGAGGTCGCGGCGCTGCTGATAGCGGCGGCGCATTTCCTCGATCTCCTCGCCGCAGTCAAAGGCCACGGCGGCAGCCTTCTGGATAAACCCGCTGGTGCAGCTGATGGTGTGGGAGAAGAGCATCGCCGCCATAGAGGCGATCTTGGGGTCAGCGGCCAGGTAGCCGATCCGCCAGCCTGTCATGGCCACGCTCTTGGAGAAGCCGTTGACTGTGATGACACGGTCGGCAATGTCGGGGAAGGAGGCGGGGCTCACGTTTTCCTGGCCGTCAAAGAGGATGCGCTCGTACATCTCGTCGGAGAGCAGCACCAGGTCGGGGTGATTGAGCATGAATTGGCGCAGCACCTGGGCCTCTTTCTGGGTAAGCACCCGGCCAGTGGGGTTGTTGGGGTAGTTGATAATGAGCATCCGGGTCTTGGCGCTCACCTTCTCCTCCAGCAGCTCCAGGGTAATGCGGTAGCGATCCTCATAGGCAAGGTCCACCTCCACCGGAACGCCGCCGGATGCCTGGATGATGGAGGGGTAGGACACCCAGCCCGGAGTCAGGTACATCACCTCATCCCCGGCGTTTACCAGGGCCCGGACGGCGATATAGATGGCGTACTTTCCGCCGGGGGTGACTACCACGCCGCTGGGGTCGTAGTGGCAGCCGTTCTCCCGCTCCAGCTTGTCAGCGATGCGCTGGCGCAGCTCCGGCAGGCCGGGACCTACGGTATAGTGGGTAAAACCCGCATTGATCTGGCGGAACAGCTCGTCACAGATCTTCTTGGGGGTGTCAAAGTCAGGCTCCCCGCCGGCCAGGTCGATGATTTCCGGGTCCTGGGCCTTCAGCTTTTTAGCCTTTGCCATGGTTTCCATGGAGGCGGAGGGCTTCATCTGCAAAATATACTTGTTGAATTGCAGTGCCATAGCTCTATTTCTTTTCCTTTCTGCCCATTGGGGCGGTCAGTAGGCAACAAGGACCCCGGCTCTGGACAGCCGGAGCCCCTGTTCACTCATCTGGGTTGTTTACGGGAGCTCAGTCGGCGTCAAAAACCTTCTTGTCCAGCTCGCCCAGGGAGTTGGACACCACCACAGTGCCTACCAGGTCATCAATATTGTTGGCAGTGGTGTGGAAGGGATCAATCACAGGCCAGATGGCGGCCAGGATGGGGATCAGAGTCAAGGGCATCCCCAGGGTCTGGAGCAGCACAGTAGACATGACCACGCCAGCCCCCTTGACGCCGGCGGCGCCGATGGAGATAATCAGACCCAGGAATACAAACTGGATCAGGCTTCCCAAGGTAATCTCATAGCCGTACAGATTGGAAGCAAAGACGCTGATGACGCCCACAGCCACAGCCATTCCGTTCATATTACAGGTGTTGCCCAGAGGAAGGGTAAAACCGTAGATCTTCTCCGGTACGCCCAGCTTGCTGTCGGCAATCTTCATGGAAACGGGCAGGGTAGCGGCGCTGGAGGAGGTAGAGGCGGCTACGATGATGGCCGGCGCGATCTTCTTGAACAGGCGCATAGGATTGACCCGGCCCAGGACAGCGGCGATAATGGGCTCCATCAGGAACATGACCAGCAGGCAGCACACCCAGTCAGTAGTGATGAAAACGATGACCTGCTTCATCATGTTGGCGCTGATCGTAGTGACCATGTCGGCAATCAGGGCCATGATGCCGATGGGAGAGAAGGCCATGACATACTCGGTCATCTTCAGCATAGCCTCGGCCCCCTGGTCGACGAGATCCACCAGGCGCTTCACCCGGTCGCCCAGTACCAGTAAGACGCAGCCCATAAAGATGGCGAAGAAGATGATCTGAAGGGTATTGCCCTCGGATAGGGAAGTAAAGATATTTTCCGGGATCCACGACACCATGTTGTCGATGAAGTTGTACTCAACAGCCTCACCAGCCTCGGAGGTCAGCAGGTCGGTAACTCCCTTGCCGGGCTGGGTGATCACGCCTCCAATCACGCCCACAGCGGACGCCAGGGTAGAGGTAATCATGTAATAGATCACGATACGGACGCCCACCTTGCGGAGCATTCCCACATCGCCCATCTTACACACGCCATTGATCAGGGTAAGCAGAACCAGGGGCGCTATGAGCATCTTCAGCAGACGCAGGAAGATATCGCCGAGGAAGCTGATGTAGGGTACGATATCTGGCACTGCCACACCAATAATAGCGCCTATGGCAATGCCTATCAGGATCTGGACCCAAAGGGGTATTTTTTTTAGCATTTCTCTCTTCTCCTTTTTCATATGATGGGTACTCGCCCCTGACCAGCCGCCGCTCAATTTTCCGCTCTTTTGCCGGCCTGGGGTCCGGCTCTCTCTGACACCACCGTCCAGAGGCGGAGACGGAAAGAGCAGTTCCACTATGCACATAATAGATGAGAGTTTCGTTCTATTTCAAATATTTTTTGTATTATTGCTCTATAATTTTAAAGTTATATATGCTATAATATTTAGTGTGGAGGTGACCCCAATGGAAAAAAACATGGAGTATATCTACCAGATCTATTTGGACGGCAGCTTCAGCCAAGCCGCCAAGAATCTATATATTTCCCAGCCAGCTCTCAGCGCGATCGTAGCTCGGACCGAGCGCAGCCTGCACGCCACTCTGTTTGACCGCTCTCAGAAGCCCATCCGCCCCACTCAGGCTGGGGAATACTATATCAGCTGCATCAAGCGATTTCAGGCCATCGAGCAGGAGATGTCAGAGTATTTCGATAATTTAAGCCAGGGAGAGCACGGCTCCCTGGCGATTGGGAGCGGCACGTTTTACTGCACCTATGTACTGCCTGAACTAATCCAGCAGTTCCAATCCCTGCACCCTGCCGTCCAGGTCAATCCTGTGGAAACCAGCAGTAACCGGGGCCTGCAGATGTTGACCCGGGGCCAGTTGGACTTTAGTTTAGATGTAAATGAAATTCACGACTGTGCTTTGGAGAGCACAGTCGTGGCCCAGGAGCATATGGTCCTGGCTGTCCCGGCCCAGCTGCCCTGCAACGAAAAGCTTCGGCGCTACCGGCTCACCTTTGACGAGGTGCGCCGGCGGCTCCATTTAGATGATCATGTCCCCCCTGTGGATATGGCCGCCTTTCGGGACGAACCTTTTATCTCTCTCAAACCGGGCAATCACAGCCACGACCTGCTGCAAAAGCTGTGTGAGTCAGCCGGTTTTACTCCCAAAGTAATCCACTACATGGACCAGTTGCTCACAGCCTACTATCTGTCTAATGAGGGGTCTGGCATCACCGTTATTCGGGATTCTTCCCTCTACCGGGTCGCTCCCTCTTCTAACCACTTTTTTTACCGCCTCCCGCCGGAGCTGTCTACCAGAAACATCTATCTCACTTACCGCAAACAGGAAGGCAGCCGGGCTCTGATTCAGCTGTTTGTGGACTACATGATTACTCAGTCAGACCGCTTTTTCCCCTCAGAACGCGACAGCGGATAAATTTTCTTTTTCTTATAAATTTCATATTATAGGAATATAACATAATTAGTATTATTTTTGTGGGAATTATCCAGCTACTCCTTCTTCATTTTTGCAATTTCTTAACGATAAGGATTCACTTTTAACTTGACTCCGCTTTTCTTTGTATTGAATTCTCCGATTGGGCGGACACCGTCAAAATAAAGGGCGGGGGACTGTCAAAGTCCTCCGCCCTTTATTGCTTAATCACACATATCCATACATTCCCCGGACGGACACCTCCCCGGAGGAAAATGCCTCCTCTGTTCCGTCCGGAAACTGGACCAGAAGGTCAAAGCCGTCGTCCACCGCAACGGCGAATCCCTCTCGCCGGGAGATGGGCGTGATGACCTGGACCTGCCTGCCAATGGTGATGCAGTCGGCCCTGTACTTCTCCAAATATTCGCCCTGGTTTTGCGGAAAACCGGCATAGGCTCGGTCCAGGGCCCGGATAATCTGAACCGCCAGCTCCGACCGGCGTACCGGCCGCCCCAGAGTCAGGGCCAAAGAAGTGGCCATATCCCGGATCTCCGGGTCAAAGTCCCCGGCGCTCTGGTTCACATTGACCCCGATTCCGGTAACCAGATAGTCCAAATCGTTGCTCTCACTAACCAGCCCCAGCTCCGTGAGGATCCCCACCAGCTTTTTCCCGTTGAGGATGATGTCGTTGGTCCACTTGATCTGGGGACGGAGCCCGCAGGCAGCCTGGATGCCATCGCACACTGCCACCGCCACCCAGGCGGTAAAATTAGCCACCTGGGCGGGCTCCAGCCGGGGCCGCAGCAAGGCGGAGAGATACAGCCCCTTCCCCCGGGGCGACTGGAAAGAGCGGCCCCTGCGGCCCCGGCCTCCGGTCTGTTCCTCCGCCGTCACTACCAGTCCCTCGGCCGCGCCGGCCATAGCCTGACGCTTGCACTCTGTGTTGGTGGAGTCGATGACATCCAGGCACAGCAGGCTGCCGCCCACCAGAGAGCCGGACAGGGGGCCGGACAACTCCCCCGCCCGCAGTCGGTCAGGGCCCGCCTCCAGCCGATAGCCCCGGTTTGGGGCGGAGGAGATAGTGTACCCCTCCTGCCGCAAGCCCTCAATGGCCTTCCATACGCCCGCTCGGCTGATGCCCAGCTCCCGGCTCATCGCCTCCCCGGACAAATAGTCTCCCTGCCGCTCCCGCAGCAGGGATAGAACCTTTTCACGGCTCATGCCCCGCCCTCCAAACAAAGTTTTCTTTCATTATACGGCCCAGGACACCAGTCGTCAACCGGCCTCTCCTCTTGGAAACAGAATCAGCCATAAAAAACCGGGGAGCGGAATCCCGCTCCCCGGACAACTATCTTACTGCTCGTCTTCAATAATACCATAGTCCCCATCATACCGGCGGTAGACCACGGCGAAGGCCCCACCGGCCTCCTCGTCCTTAAAGGCGAAGAAGCTGTGCCCCAGCAGATTCATCTGCAAAATAGCCTCGTCCCGGCTCATAGGCTTGATAGGGAAGGTCTTGCTCCGGACGATGCGGTACTCGCCCTCCTCCGGCTCCTCTGGGGCGAAGGAGGAGACCTCCGCCGCATCCACCGCCCGCTCGAAGGCCCCTTGGCGCAGCCGCTTCTCCAGCCGGGTCTTGTTCTTCCGAATCTGACGCTCCAGGGTGGTTACCGCGGCGTCGATGGACGCCTGCATATCAGAGGTACTCTCAGATACCCGGAAAATAGTGCCGCTGGAGCGGATGGTGATCTCCACCCTGTTCAGCCGCTCCTTCTCCACACTGAACGTGATCGAGGCGGTGGCATCCTCCTTAAAAAAACGGTCCAGCTTTCCCACCTTTTTCTCCGCGTACTTGTGGATGAAGTTGGGCAGGGTCACCTTTTTGTCCGTGAACACAAATTTCATAACTTTCGCTCCTTTCGCCCTATCAGGCAAGGTATAGCGACGGGAGGGACTCACCTCTCCAGCGGAGAGGGAGTTCCCTCCCACCGTTAATCTATTATACCACAAGCACGAAAAATATCCATAGGCTTTTGTTAATTTTTTCTAAATTTTCCTGGACCTATCCCTTTATCCGCTGTCCGCCGATCAGCACCGTCTGGACCCGGCTGAACAGATTGATGGGGTGGCCGGAGGTGATGACGATATCCGCGTCCTTCCCCGGCGTCAGGGAGCCCACCCGGTTATCGATCCCGGCAATCTGAGCGGGGTTGATGGTGATGGCGGCCAGGGCGGCCTCCGGGTTCATGCCACCTTTCACCGCCATGGCGGCACACAGGGCCAGGTGCTGGACCGGCACCTCTGGGTGGTCGGTACAGATGGCCGTCTTGACTCCGTGGAGCGCGAGGACCGCCGGGGATTCGATGGTCATATTGGCCAGCTCCGGCTTGGACCGGTCCCCCAGGCAGGGCCCGGTAATGACAGGCACCCCCTCCTGGACCAGCAGTTCGGGGATCAGATGGGCTTCCGTGCCGTGGACGATGACGCACTTCAGTCCGAACTCCTTGGAGATACGGATGGCGGTGGCAATGTCGTCCGCCCGGTGGGCGTGAATGTGGACGGGCAGCTCCCCTCGGACCACGGGCAGCAGGGCCTCCAGCTTGGCGTCATAGTCGGGCTTGTCCTCCTCCTCGTCCTCCGCGGCTCGTTCCAGCTTCTCTCCATACTCCAGGGCCTTGGCCAGGTTTTCCCGGATGATGGCGGCGGTAGCCATACGGGTGACCGGGGTTTCATGCCGCTCGTTGTAAACGCATTTTGGATTTTCTCCCAGAGCCAGCTTCATGGCCGCCGGTGCCTGGACCACCATGGCGTCCACCCACTTTCCGGTGGTCTTAATGGCGGCGAACTGACCGGAGATGGGGTTGGCGGAGCCCGGCCCGGTGAGTACGGTGGTGACACCGGCCTGACGGGCCTCCTCAAAACACCGGTCCAGCGGATTGACCGAGTCTATGGCCCGGAGGTGGGGGGTACAGGGGTCGGTAGCCTCGTTCCCGTCGTCGGCCTCAAAGCCCAGGGCGTCACCGAACATCCCCAGATGACAATGGGCGTCAATAAAGCCGGGCAGGATATGGCCCTGGCGTGCGTCCAGGGTCTCTCCCTCCCAGTGGTCGGGGCACTCCTCCATAGGCCCCACCTTGGCAATCTTGTCCCCAGACACGGCCACATATCCGTTGGGGATGGTTAGGCCATCCATGGTGTGGACGGTCCCATTGATAATAAGCATATTTTCCTCCACTGACAGGAAGCGACAAAGGCTCCCATTGACTCTTTTGAGATATTTTGTTACAGTTAAAACGGCTCGACCAATATGCTTCCCCACGGTATCTTTCTTCCCGTGGGACTGAACGCCCCATACGGGGCGTTTTCTTTTGTGAAAATCAGGGCCGCCGCATATGCGGCGGCCCTGTCATATCCCGCTTACCGGCGGCCGCCTCCCCGGCGGTTCCCGCCCTTTTTTTCAATATAGCGCAACTCGGACAGCTTGCTGTCTGACGACTGCATGAACTGCTTGAGCCGGTCCTCAAAATCGCTGGGTTCCTTGGGGGCGGGCCGGGCAAAGCCCATGGGCCGTCCGCCGCCCTGACTGGGGCGGCCGCCTCCGTTGGGACGGGGGCCACGCTGGGGGGGCGGAGCCACCTGCTTGATGGACAGGTTGATCCGGTTGGCTTGGTCGATGCCGATGACCTTCACTTTGACCTCCTGCCCCTCCTGTAGGTGGTCGGACACCTCGTTGACATAGGAATAGGCGATCTCTGAAATATGGACCAAGCCGGATCTTCCCTCCGGCAGGGACACGAAGGCCCCAAACTTTGTAATTCCCGTTACCTTACCGTCCAAGATGGACCCAACACCAAACTCCATAACTGACCGAAATATCCTCCTTGTAAATTTCCCCGCGCCGCCACACACAGATTACGGCGCTGGAGAGCCCGTTTGACTGGATCGCTCAGTTGGCCACATCGATATAGACGATCTCATCCTGCTTCACATGGCCCTTTTCCCGGGCCACCTGCTCCAGCATCTCAGGATCGTCGCTGTTTTCGATGGCGGCCTCCAGCTCCTGGTTTTCCAGCCGCTGGTCGCTGACCTGCCGGGCCAGCGTATCCCGCTGGACTTGGGCTGTCTGTATCTGGCCCCTCAGGTCCAGAAGAGAGGTGGCCATATAGATCAGCAGGGCCAGCACCACGATTTTGGTCAAAAACCCAGCTCGCTTCAGCTTCATAGACATCCTCTCCTCTCTCCCTGGCGGCTCGTCGGCGGACCGCGCGCTCCATCTCCTCGGTTTTCTGTCCTATTCTATACCATTTCACGCCGGAAAGAAAGGTATTTTTCGCAAGTTTTCCGAATTTTTTTAAAACAGCCCTCCCCAGGGCCAGCGGGAAGGTCAAAATTCCCAAAAGGAATGTGACGATATCCGCCATAAAGTAGCCCAGCTTCAAAAACCAGGGGCTGATCACCCAGAAGTATACCCCTCCCCCCGCCATGCAGAACAAGGCGCCGTAGAAACGGATCTGTCCCCCCCAGGCCCCCTGGGACCAGAGAAACAGAGTCCCCGTGGCCACCAGCCAGAACACCAGATCCAGCAGGGGACCCACCACGGGCAGCTTCACCCGGACTCTCAGAATACGGAACAGGTCGTACAGCAGCCCAAACAGCGCCCCCAGCGCCAGAGCCTGGCACAGAGCCTGACCCTGCTGAACGGTATCGATGGTCATCTGCCGAATAGGCGGCCCAGCAGACCGCCCTGCTCCCGCCCGCCGCTCTCGTAGATCAGGGCGTTCACCGTCCCCTCGACCTTCAGATCTCCTCCGTCCAAGGACAGCTTTTCGATGTGGAGCCCCTCCCCCTGGATCTCCAGCCCCCCCTGGGCAGTTGTCAGGAAGATGGCGCTCTCGTCAAAGCTTTCCACCTCCTCCACCCCCGATATCATTAGCTGCTCCCGGTCCTCTAGGATCACATGGTGGCCTGTGTCCGGCCGAAGCTTCTCATTTTCATAGGCCATGTTTTCACCCCCTTTTGCTCCATCCTATGGGACAAGTGGGGGCTTTTATGCCTGTTTTTCGCCGCTGCTCTCCCTTCCAGAAAAGATCGTCTGGAAATCTGCCCGTTCTTAGTGTACAATAGGTTTTGTTCATGCGAATCCTATTGGAAAAGGTTTGATTGTATCATGGTAAAAGCCATTTTTTTTGATATCGACGGCACTCTGGTTAGCTTCCAGACCCACACAATTTCTCCCGCTGTCTTGGAGGGCCTCCACCGCCTGCGGGAGAAGGGAATCCGGTTATTCCTGTCCACAGGCCGCCACAAAGTCATGAGTCAGTCGGTCCGGGATCTCTTTCCCTTCGATGGCTGCATCACCCTCAGCGGCCAATACTGCTTTGCTCAGGACCGGGTGCTTCGAAGCGTCCCCTTCGCTCCGGAGCGGGTGAAAGCTCTGGTGGAGCTGATGGAGCATTCCACTATCCCCTGTATCTTTTTGGAGGAGGAGGACTGCTACCTTGTAAACCCGGGGCCGCGGGCTCAGGTGTTCCCCAAGCAGCTAGCTGTCCCCCTCCCCCCCTCCGCTCCCGCCCGGCGGGCGGAAGGGCGACAGGTGTTTCAGGCCACCGCCTTCCTCACCCGGGAGGAGCAGCAGGCTTTAGGAGACCCCTTCCCAGGACTGGAGGTCATGCGCTGGCACCCAGATTTCGTGGATATTATTTCCCCAGGCGGCGGCAAGGACCAGGGTATGGACGCCATTTTGGACTTCTTCGGCATCTCCCTGGAGGACACCATGGCCTTCGGCGATGGGGAAAACGACATTCCTATGCTCCGCCACGCCCATGTGGGAGTAGCCATGGGCAACGCCGACGCTCTCGTACGCTCTCACGCCGACTTTGTGACCGGGACAGTGGATGAGGACGGTATTTTGTCCGCTCTGGAACATTTCGGTCTGCTGTAGCCCCCGTCTTTTACACATAATTTACAATTTCCTGTGGATTTTCTTCCCTGGTCCGTGTACAATAAAGACAAGAATCGGCACCGAAGGAGGAACTGTTACATGAAGCTTACGTTTTTTGGCGCGGCCCACGCGGTCACCGGCAGCTGCCACTGTCTGGAAGTCAACGGCAGGAAGATCCTAATCGACTGCGGTCTCCAGCAGGGCCGGGACGAGCACGATGACAACGCCCTGGATTTTTCCCCCAGCTACATCGACTATGTTTTGGTCACCCACGCCCATATCGACCACTCCGGCCGCATTCCGCTGCTGGTCAAGGAGGGCTTTTCCGGGCCCATCTATACCACCCGGCTCACCGCCCAGCTGCTGTCCATCATGCTCCGAGACTCCGCTCATATTCAGGAGAGCGATGCCCAGTGGCAGAACCAGAAGGGAAAGCGGGCCGGCCGGGAGGAGGTAGAGCCCCTCTACACCCTGACAGACGCGGAGGAGGCCCTCCAGCTCCTCAATACCCAGGAGTACGGACAAATCTTCGAGCTGTGCGAGGGTGTAGAGGTCCGCTTCTGCGACGCCGGCCATCTGCTGGGCTCCTCCTGTGTGGAGATCTGGGCCACTGAGAACGGTGTCACCAAGAAGCTGGTCTTCTCCGGAGATCTGGGCAACGTAGACCAGCCTGTCATCCGGGACCCCTCCTTTGTGACAGAGGCGGATTATGTCATCATGGAGTCCACCTACGGCGACCGGAACCACCAGCCCCCAGAGAGCTATACCGAGGCCCTGGCCGCCCTCATTGACGACGTGTTTTCCAAAGGTGGCAACATTGTTATCCCCTCCTTTGCCGTAGGCCGTACCCAGGAGCTGCTCTACTTCCTCCGAGAGATCAAAAATGAGGGGATGGTCAAATCGGTCCCCAACTTTACCGTCTGCGTGGACTCTCCCCTGGCCGCTGAGGCCACCAAGATCTACGCTGGCGATCTTCACGGCTACCTGGACGAGGAGGCAATTGCCGTCCTGCAGGGTGGCGACAACCTGTTCACTTTCCCCGGCCTGACCCTGACCCAGTCTACCGAGGAATCCAAGGCTCTCAATATGGACAAGAGCTCTAAAATCATCATCTCCGCCTCCGGTATGTGCGATGCCGGCCGCATCCGCCACCACCTGAAGCACAACCTATGGCGCCCCGAATGCGCTGTGGTCTTTGTGGGCTATCAGGGGGAGGGCACTCTGGGCCGCCGTCTGCTGGAGGGGGCCAAAAGTGTAAAGCTTTTTGGTGAGGAGATCGCCGTCCGGGCCCGGATCCTGAATTTCCCCGGCCTGTCCTCTCACGCCGACCGGGATCACCTGCTGGACTGGATCGGCCATTTCTCCCCCAAGCCGGACCAAGTGTTCGTGGTACACGGGGATAGTGAGATCACAGACCTCTTTGCAAATGATTTGAATGAGCGGGGCATCCCCGCCCACGCGCCTCTCTATGAGGAGGTCTATGATCTGCTGGGAAATCGTATGCTGGCAAAGGGCGTTGTTCTGGAGAGCAAGCGGACCACAGGCGGCGCCTCCGCTCCCTCCGCCGCCTTCCTGCGGCTACAAGATGTGTCCAAGGACTTGGCCGACCTTATCAGCCGCAGCCGGGGCCGTTCCAACAAGGATCTGTCCAAGCTGGCCGATCAGCTTCGGCAAATCATGGACAAGTGGGAATAGAGAGGCGTTTGAGCCGCCGCGAGCAGCGCGGATGGACCGGAGCGAAGGTTCGCTCCTGCTGGCAGCGGCGCCCTTCCCCAACTATGACAGTAAGAACGGAGAGTTTTTATGGAGATCGACCGCAGAGAACTGAAAAGGCAGGCTAGGGAGGCCATTCGGGGCTCCCGTCCTTCCTTCTGGGTGGTCACCTTGGTATATCTGCTGATGACCACTGGTGTTTCCACACTGGCCGGCCTGCTTGTTCCGGCCCCGGACACAGGAAACATCAGTCTGCCGGCTTTGTTCCTTTCCATCCTCCTCTCCCTGTACTCCACGGTAGTTGGCTTTGGCTTTACGCTATGGTCCATGTGGACCTCCCGGAAGCTGTCTCCCGGACTGGGCGCCCTAGCCGATGGCTTCTCCGTGGCCCTGCTGGTTATCATGACCTCCATTCTGATCTTTCTCCACACGCTGGCCTGGTCCCTGCTGTGCATCCCCGTCGTCTGGCTGGTCCTAATTCCGGTTCTTCTCTCCCCAGGCCTCTCCTTCCTTGTGATCCCCGTTCTAATTGCCGGCATCATGATTTTCTCTTATTGGGTCTCTCTGCGCTACGCCCTGGCCTACTATTTGCTGGCCGACCACCCTGACTACGGGGCCTTCGCCGCGGTCCGCCGCAGTGTGGAGCTGACGCGGGGCTGGAAGTGGGAGATGTTCAAGCTGGCCTTTTCCTTCATCGGCTGGGAACTGCTTGACCTGCTTCTCTACTCACTGGCACTACTTCTGGTTCTGGTCCAGGGCGGTTTCTTCCAGTCTCTTTCCCTGGAGCACTACGGGGATGCCTACATGGTCTATCAGATTATCCTCTCCTATCCCCGCTCCGCCCTTCTTCTCCTGCTGGCCTCCATCCCGGTAAAGCTGTGGCTCTATCCCTATCGCTCCGTGACCATGGCCGGCTTCTACGACGCCCGGCTGCGCCTCCAGCGGGAGGGTTCTGTGGAGATGCCCCCTCTCTGAACATCCAAAGCTACCCGCCAGGACCTCTAGGTCCTGGCGTTTTTTAGAGGCTTCCTTAGTTTTGGAACATTCGTTTGACATTCGTACAAATGTATGATAAAATACATCTAAATTTTAGTGTGTAATTTTCTGTCCGTCTGCCGAAAGGAGCCCTTGCCATGGCCAAACTGACCGCCAAGCAGCAGCAGATCTATGACTATATCCTCTCCTTTACCAATCAGCACGGCTATCCCCCTTCGGTCCGGGAGATTGGCGCGGCGGTGGGACTGAAATCCCCCTCCACCGTCCACTTCCACATGAAGGGGCTGGAGGAGGCCGGTGTCATCGTCAAGGCAGAGGGCAAGACCCGCGCCATCTCCCTGCCGGGGGCATCCATGGGCCCGGTGGCAGAGGAGGAGGACCCCCACGCCAACCAAATACCCATCCTTGGCAATGTAGCCGCCGGCACCCCTATCCTGGCCCAAGAGTGTATTGAGGACTACCTCACCTTCGACACTGCCGGTCTGTCCGGGGAGCACTTCGCCCTCACGGTCCGGGGCGAGTCCATGCTGAACGCCGGGATTCTGCCCGGTGACCTGGTGGTGGTCCACCGCCAGCAGGAGGCCCGGAATGGTGAGATCGTAGTGGCCCTTTTTGAGGATGAGGCCACCGTCAAAACCCTTCATAGAAAAGACGGCCGCACCTGGCTTCTTCCCCAAAACCCTGATTACCCGCCTATCGACGGCACCAAAGCCGAGATAGTCGGCAAGGTGGTGGCGGTAGTCCGACGGTACTAATTTTGTCCCTCTGCGGCCGGTCATGCTCCCCATGGCCGGCTTTTTTCGTTGACAATCCCAGGTCCTGTCCAGTATACTGAACAGGCAAACAGAGGGAGGCGAGAAGGGTCGTGACCAAGAAGGAGCTTCTGGACCGCTGCGCCCGTGACGGGGCGGAGCGGGTGCTGCTGGCCCGTGTGCTGGACAAGCTGGAACTGGCTCAGGACCGGGGCATCCCAGCCCATACCCCCTTTCTCTCGCCGGGTGAACAGGCCTCTGTCACCGATTTACTCAACGCCTGGGGGCAGCCCCGCCATATCTTTTGGGGTGGCTTTCCCGGCGCAGAGCGGGCCCTGTGCGCCTTCCTCCCCGACTGGCAGGATGAGAACGACCTCCTGTTGGACCCAGAGGGACCGCTGGCCGCATTGGAGGCCGCCTTCCCTCCCGGTTCCGAGTTAAGCCACCGGGATATTCTGGGCTCCCTTATGGGCCTGGGGTTGACGAGGGAAAAGCTGGGGGACATCTTGCTCCCTGGCGACAGGACCTGTCAGGTGATCCTGCTCCGGGAGGTACTGCCCATTCTCCTCTCCCAGTGGGAGTCCGCCGGGCGTTGGCGGTTAAAGCTCCGGGAAATTCCTCTGGCTTCCCTTTCCCCTGGAGAGGCGAAGGTAAGGCTCATCCGGGACACAGTCGCCACCCCTCGCCTGGACGCGGTGCTTGCCGCCGGTTTTTCCCTGTCCCGCTCCAAAGCCATGGCCTATATCTCCGCCGGCAAGGCGGCCGTCAACCACCGGGAGTGTCTCAAAGGGGACAAGCTGGTGGATGTGGGAGACATTCTCACCTGCCGCGGACTGGGCAAGTGCGTGGTCCGGGAGATCCCCGGCCAGTCCAAAAAGGGACGGACCATGCTGGTATTGGAGAGATATATTTAAGCCGCCGGATAGGAGGGCACAGCTATGGCACACTATGAATATGAATTTGAGGTTCTGGCCCTCTCCGCCGGAGGGTACAGCCTGTTCGGCGGCGTCGGCATCCGGACTGAGGGCCACCAGGAAGTCATTCGAAGCCGGGCCGCCGCCGGCTGGCGTTATGTGGGCTATCTGCCCAGCGTTCAGCGGGCCTCTGGACATATTGAGACCATCGAGCTGGTATTTGAACGCGAGATAGAACAGGAATAAGGGAGGGAAAGGCATGGAGCAGAAGAAGATCGACCGCATCAATGAGCTGGCCCGGAAGGCCAAGTCTCCCGCCGGCCTCACCCCAGAGGAGGAGGCTGAACGGGCCCTGCTGCGACAGGAGTATATCGCCGCCTGTAAGTCCAATCTGATGGCCCATCTGGACAATACCCTCATTCAACATCCTGACGGCACCCGGACCCGGCTGCGGAAGAAGTGATCCGCTCTAGCCGGAGCAGGGGTTCATTGACAATCTCCCCGGCATCTGGGATAATACTCTCGATCCTTTTATGTCCCGCCAGGCGCTTATCCTATCTTTTTAAGGAGGCCCCCCATGGCTCATATTAAATTTTCTACCGACTCTGCTTCCGATATTCCCGCCGCTCTGCGGGAGGAGTGGAACATCCAGGTCCTCCCTTTTCCCATCGCGATGGGCGACAGGGAGTATATGGACGGCTTTGACTTCACTCCCGACGAGTTCTTTCAGATGCTGCTGGACAGCCCTCAGATCCCGACCCACGCCCAGTTGAACCCCTATCTCTTCACTGAATGCTTTGAGAAGGCGTGGAAAGAGGGCTATACCGATCTGATCCACACCTCTATCAACTCCAAGGGTTCAGCCACCTATGGCAACGCCATACAGGCCCGGGACGAGTTCTATGAGGACCACCCCGATGCCCAGGACACCTTCCATATCCATATCATCGACTCCAAAAACTACACCATGGGCTACGGCTGGGCGGTGGTGCAGGGGGCCAAGATGGCTGCTGCCGGCGCCCAGGCGGGAGAGATCGTGGATTTTATCCAGGATTGGGTGGATCATGTCCGGGTGATCTTCGCCCCTCTTGACCTGCGGTTTGCCAAAAAATCCGGCCGGATCTCCGCCGCGGCAGCCTTCATGGGCGAAGCCCTGGGGTTAAAGCCCATTATGACCTTCGCCAACGGCGAGTCCAAGATACTGTCCAAGGCGCGGGGGGAGAAAAACGCGATTTCCGCTGTTGTGGAGCTGTGCAAACAGGAGCGGAGCGCTAACAGCCCCTATCTGGTCGTCCATGGCAATAACCTGGAGCAGGCTGGCAAACTGCTAGAAGCCTGCCGCCAGGAGCTAGGCTGTGAGCCTGCCCTGGAGTATTTCATCGGTGGTGTGGTGTCCATCAACGCCGGCCCCAATGTAATTGGTCTGGTATATCGCACATAAAACTCTTTTTGGGTCCGGCTGTGGCGAGCAGTCGGACCTTTTTCTTTCTCTGGGACAGGCAGGCATCCCGAAATTTACATTTTATTCATGCTTTTTCTGGTAAGGTAGAGTAGGATACTGAAAAACAGGGAGGGATATGATACCAATGAAGCCTGGGCAACTGACCTGGCCCCAGCGGGGCGCCCTGTGGCTGCGGCTGGCCATCCGGCTGGTGCTGTCTCTGGCCGCCGTCCTTCTGGTGTCCTTTTTTGGACGGCCCCTACTGACACTTTTTGCCCCCTTTGTCTGCGCCCTCATCGCTGCCGCCCTGCTCAACCCCCTGGTCAAGTGGTTCCAGCGCAAGCTGGGATGGTCCCGAAGCGTGCTGACCTTGCTCCTTCTGCTCCTCCTCTTCGGTCTGGTAGGGAGTGCCCTGGGATGGCTGGGCTACGCGGTTGTCCGTCAGGTCATCAGTCTGGCGGAGAACTGGGACGGGGTAGTGGCCGCCGGCATCAGTGTACTGGACCAGCTGGACCAGATGTTTCAACAGGTGGTGGCCCAGTTCCCGATCCAGATCGCCGGCCCGGATCAGGGCTTTCTCGACTGGCTGGTGGACACCTTATCCTCGGCGGCCCCTGACCTGGGGAACCTGGCCACCTATGCTGGAGAGAAGGCAGTCTCCTTCTCCTCCTTTCTGTTGGCTCTGGTCTTTTTTGTCATGGCAACCTTTATGCTGACGGCGGACTACCCCTATCTCCGCTCACGGGCCGCTCAACATCTGGACGAGGGGACGCTCCACTTTCTGGGGCAGGTCCGGGCCACCGCCCTGGGGGCCTTCGGAGGCTATTTGAAGGCGGAGCTGCTGCTCTCCATCGGGGTATTCTTCATCCTGCTCATCGGCTTCTTTGTCATCCGTCAGCCGTACGGCCTTCTGCTGGCTCTGGGACTGGCCATTATGGACTTTATCCCCATCATCGGCGCCGGCACGGTCATGGTCCCCTGGGCCGTCATCGCGCTGTTTACCCACAACTACCTCGACGCCATCGAGATCATGGTCATCTGGGGCATTATTGCCATGTTCCGCCGGGTAATGGAGCCCAAATTCGTAGGGGACCAGACTGGTCTATCCCCTATCGCCTCTCTGGTCAGTATCTATGTAGGGATGCAGGTAGCCGGAGTTCTGGGTATGATTCTAGGGCCTATCCTGCTGCTGGTTCTGCTGAATCTGGCCGGAATGGGGATGTTCCGCGGGCTCCGGCTGGACATCGCCGCCGCTGTGCGGGACATCGCCGCCCTTCTCTCCCAGCGGCCAGAGCAGATGTGACCTGGTTTCAAACTTTGTTTTGGGAAAGTTCAAAAAATTTATCCTTTTTCTTCATGCTTTTTTCATATTTCGGCGGTATGATATCCACAGTTCAAAGAGGGGCGGCCCCAAGGCCCTTCTTGAAAGGAGTGCATTTACATGGAGTATCCCGACTTCAGCTTTTATAACAGTGAAAACGACGGCTACCGGGGTGGCTTCGGCGACTATACCGACCCCATTCCCACCTCTGGTGGTCCTGCTCATCCCAGCGAGCCCCCAAAGAAAAAGGGGCGCGGCAAGCGTATTGCCGCTCTTTTGCTGGCCTGCGCTGTTGTGGGCGGCGGAGCGGGCGTTGGCGGCGCGGCCGTGTACCAAAGTCTGACCGCCCCCGATACCGTAATCTATGAGGGGGAGCGCCCCCAGGTGGATACGATGGTCAACACCAACAGCGGCCAGCCCATGACGCCCGAACAGCTATATGCCGCCAACCTGCCCTCCTGCGTCGGCATCACGGTAAACACCACGGTGAACATCTTTGGTCAGACCACCACCTCCGCCGCCAGCGGTTCCGGCTTTGTACTGACCCAGGACGGCTACATTGTCACCAACTACCACGTCATTGAGGAGGCGGTCAATGATTCCTCTGTCACCATTGAGGTCTCCTTCTCCAACGGAGACAAATATACCGCCAAACTGGTGGGCGGTGAGAAGGACAACGACGTGGCCGTACTGAAGATCGAAGCTGCCGGCTTACAGCCTGTGACTTTGGGCGACAGCGACCAGTTGGTGGTAGGCGAAAGCGTGTACGCCATAGGTAACCCCCTGGGTGAGCTGACCTATACCCTCACTGACGGCATCGTATCCGCCCTAGACCGGCTGATCACCACCTCCAGCAAAAATGCTAACGGTCAGACCGAAACCACTACCCTCAATGTACTCCAGACCAACTGCGCCATCAACCCCGGCAACTCTGGCGGCCCTCTGTTTGACAGCTATGGCAACGTGGTAGGCATCGTATCTGCCAAGTACACAGAGTCCACCTCCGGTGTGTCCGCCGAGGGGCTGGGCTTCGCGCTCCCTATCAACGACGTGAAGGAAATCATATCTGACCTCATCGAGCACGGCTATGTTACCGGCAAGCCCTATCTGGGCGTTCAAGTCAATGTGGTGGACGAGAGCGTTCAGCGTTATGGCATCCCCGCCGGCGCGGTAGTGGAGTATGTGGCCGAGGGCTCCTGCGCCCAGAAGGCCGGCCTGCAGGTCAATGACATCATCACCGCCATCGACGACACCGCAGTGGACTCCCCCTCCGCTCTGACTGCGGCCCTGTCCTCCGACTACAAGGCCGGGGACACCGCCACCCTCACCGTGGTGCGCCAGCAGCAGGAGGTCAAGCTGACCGTCACCTTCGACGAGAAAAATGCCGAGACCGAGGCCGCTAACCAGAACCAGCAGAACACACAGCAGGGCCAGCAGCAGAGCCCGAATGGCGGCTATTACTACCAGTGGCCCTTTGGAAGCTTCGGCTGGTGATCCTTCTCTCATTCTCGATTCCTTCTTGAAAGAACCGGCTCTGTCCTTGGGATGGGGCCGGTTCTCTCTTTTTGGAAAAAGATGGACAAACCGCAGAGAAAACGTTATAATTTATTATGGAATAATATTGGGGGCGAGCTATTTCGTCCTTTTTGATTCGGGGCCGCGCCGGGAAGGGCGTTTTTTCTGTGTCTGTTTGGAAGGCCTTGGATCACATCCACGAACACAGAAAGGAACAACAAACATGGAGATCAACGGAACATCTGTCAACGAATCGGTCCGGTATGCCCAGCTGGACCTCTCTCCCGCACTGATGCGGGCCATCGAGAAGAAGGGGTATGTTCAGGCCACCCCTGTCCAGGCCGGCGCCATCCCCTATTTCATGGAGTGGAAGGACGTCATCGCCAAAGCTCCCACGGGCACCGGAAAGACCTTCGCCTTTGGCATCCCCATGGTGGAGCACATTGATCCGGAGAGCAGCGCGGTCCAGGCCCTGGTGCTGGCCCCCACCCGTGAGCTGGCCATCCAGATCCAGGACGAGCTAAGGGACCTGTGCGCCTTTAAAGAGGGCGTGCGGGTAGTCTGCCTCTATGGCGGGCAGCCCATTGAAAAGCAGATCACCCAGCTGAAAAAGTCCCCCCAGATCGTGGTGGCCACTCCCGGCCGCCTGATGGACCACATGAAGCGGCACACAGTCCGGCTGGACCAGGTTCAAACTGTTGTGCTGGACGAGGCCGACCGGATGCTGGACATGGGCTTTGTCCGGGATGTGACCCACATTCTGGACAAAATGCCTCAGCGCCGGAACCTGGGGATGTTCTCCGCCACCATTTCCCGGGAAGTAATGGACATCTCCTGGGTCTATCAGCGAGACCCGGTGGAAATCACCGTCCACGCTGATCAGGACAACAAGCCCGATATCGCCCAGTACCGCCTGGATGTAGACCGGGGGGAGAAGGCGGACACTATGGCCCGGCTGCTGGACATGGGCGACTATGAGCGTGTCATCGCCTTCTGCAACACCAAAAACATGACAGACCGCCTGGCCGGTCTGCTGTCCATGCGGCGCATCTCCTGCGAGGCCATCCACGGCGATATCCAGCAGCGCCAGCGGGAAAAGACGCTCCAGAAATTCCGAGACGGCCAGCTCCGGGTACTGGTAGCCACCGATGTGGCTGCCCGTGGGCTGGATATCGACGATGTGGACGCCGTCTTTAACTATGATGTCCCGGACGAGAACGAATACTATATCCACCGCATCGGCCGCACCGGCCGGGCCAAGCGCCACGGGGTCGCCTTCTCCCTGGTATCTACTATTACCGAGGGGCTTCGGCTGGACGACATCCAGAAGGTCACCGGCAGCGATATCCGCAAGGTATATTTTAATGAGCGGGGCGATCTGGTGGCCGCCGTGGAGCGCCCATGAGAGGCGGTCCACGGCGGAGCGGCCTCCTGTTGGATCTGTTCGCCTGCTTTCTAATCCCGGCCTATACCTTGCTCTTTGCGGGCAGTCGGGCCTGGTTCTCCACCAATTTTTCCGTCATCGCGGTGACCGGGCCGGACCACTACCGGGGCTTTCTCTACTGGGGCGTGCTGGCGGGAGGCTATTTCTTCCTGATGCTGATGAAGCTGGCCTCCATTCTGCGCAGCCGTGTGGCTCAAACCGCCGCCATTCTGCTCACCCTGGCCGCCTGCCTGTCCCTTTGCTATGCTCTAGCCATCCCCTATCTCCCGGAGCAGTTTCCCCGATACGCCGACTTGCATGTGATCCTGGCCGCTCTGGCCTGTGTCCTCTTGATGCTGGCCCTGCTGGTCGCCCTGCTCGCCCTATACCGGCGTCAGCCGGACCGGTATGTCCCCCTGCTCCGGGCCTGGTTTATTATCGTAGGCATTTGCGGGGTCCTGTTTCTCATCCCCCAGATGGTCTCCTCGGCGCTGGAGGTGTTTTTCACCATCTCCGCCGCCCTGCTCGTCCGCAAGGCCTGGCTGTACCGCCGATAGTGATTGGCATTTCCATCCGCTTTTTATCTTCTTTTAATCTTTTTCCCATGGATTTTTCACCGGCTTTGGCGTATGCTGGTATCAGAAAGAGGAAGTCATCTCATATCACATTGGAGGGAATACTTGATGGGATCTAAACGATTGTATCGGACCGAGGGCAGTTATAAAATGCTGTGCGGCGTGTGCGGTGGTCTGGCGGAATACTTTGACCTCGACCCCACTCTGGTCCGGGTGGGCTGGGTCATCGCCTTTTTTGCCTTCTCAGTGGGTCTCTGGGCCTATCTGATCTGTGCCATCATCATGCCAAAAAAGAGCGACGTGTACCCTGGGTACTGATTCATACCCCAAGGCCTCCCTCCGGAGGCCTTTTTATCTTTACAATGGAGGAACCGACATGGACACACGACTTTCCTTTCCCGCAGACATCCCCGCCCTGCGGGCGCTCTGGTCCCTGGCGTTTGGCGACGACGGGGCCTATGTGGACAATTTTTTTCACACCTATTACCGCCCGGACCGGGTGCTGGTACTGGAGGAGGAGGGGCAGGTCCGCTCTATGACCGCCTGGTTCGACACCGTCTTTGTGGTGCCGGGCCGGGGAAAATTCCGGGCAGCCTACCTCTACGCCGTGGCCACCCATCCGGACTGCCGGGGAAAGGGGCTGGCCGCCCGGCTACTGAAGGGGGCGGACGAGTATTTCCGCACCTTGTCTATCCCCGCGGTCACCACCGTCCCGGCCGAACCCAGCCTCCACAGCTTTTTTGGGGCCAACGGCTTTCGGGAGTGCTTTGTTCACCAGAGCCAGGTCAGCCAACTAAATGCGGAGCGCCCCGGCTCCCCTGTCCCGCCGTCCCTCTCCCTGGAGGCGCTGTCCCCAGCCGGCTACGGCGCTCTGCGGGAGGAGCTGCTGGAGGATATTCCCCATATTTTTTATCCCGAGGACGCTCTCACCTATCAGGCCGGCTGCTGTGCCCTGGGCGGCGGCGGGCTCTACCGGGCTGATACCCCCTATGGTCCCGCCCTGCTGTGTGTGGAGTGGGCCAGCCAGGAGAAGGCCGTGGTAAAAGAGCTGCTGGCCGGCCCCCAGGCCGCCGGCTTTGTCCAGGAGAAGGGGCGCCTGCTCTCCCTGCTGGGGGCCTCCATTTTGGAGGTCCGCTCCCCAGTCCGGGAGGGCTCTCCGGTCCCCTTCGGGATGCTGAAATGGCTGGATTCGGAAGGGGCGGAAGGCTGGGACTGGTCGTCCACGGGCTACCTGGGACTAGCCTTTGACTGAAAACTTGCATATTCACCAAAAACGGCCGTTTCTTTTTGTTGAAACGGCCGTTTTTTGGTGCTGCTTTCTTCTGCCACAGTCATTTAGCTGTGGTAACCTCCACAAAAATCTTGCTTTACTCTTCCATTTTTTATGATATGCTATACATATAAAGGACCTTGATTCAGGATTTTCCTAGCGAAAATCTCTGTATCTCGGCAAAATGCAAGTAATCTGTCAATTCATCCCGTACAACATATTATAACAGGAGGAATGTCACAATGAACAAGTACATTGAGCGCGTGCTGGCCGATACCAAGGCCAAAAATGCCAACGAGCCCGAATTCCTGCAGACCGTGGAGGAGGTTCTGTCTTCTCTGGAGCCCGTCATCAACGCCCATCCCGAGTATGAGAAGGCCGCTCTGTTGGAGCGTATGGTGGAGCCTGAGCGCGCCATCGAGTTCCGTGTCACCTGGGAGGATGACAACCACGTTTGGCACGTCAACCGCGGCTACCGTGTGCAGTACAACGCGGCCCTCGGCCCCTATAAGGGCGGCATCCGCTTTGACCCCTCTGTAAACCTGTCTATCATCAAATTCCTGGGCTTTGAGCAGGTCTTCAAGGACGCCATGACCGGCCTGCCCATCGGCGGCGCCAAGGGCGGCTCCGACTTTGATCCCCGGGGCAAGAGCGACGCCGAGGTTATGCGCTTCTGCCAGGCCTTCATCACCGAGCTGTACCGCCACATCGGCCAGGACATCGACTGCCCCGCCGGCGACCTGGGCTGCGGCGGCCGTGAGATCGGCTATATGTACGGTCAGTACCGCCGCATCGTGGGCGCCGCCGAGTTCGGCGCTCTGTCCGGCAAGGCTGTCTGCACCGGCGGTTCCATCATGCGTCCCGAGGCCACTGGTTTCGGCGCTGTCTATTATCTGTGCGAGGCCCTGAAGCACGACGGCGAGTCCATCGAGGGCAAGCGCATCGCCATGTCCGGCTACGGCAACGTGGGCTGGGGCATCATGAAGAAGGCCGCTGAACTGGGCGCCAAGGTTACCTATTTCGCCGGTCCTGACGGCTACATCCACGATCCTGATGGCGTGGACACCGAGGAAAAGCTGAACTACATCCTGGAGATGCGCGCCAAGGATCCTATGCACTGCGCTCCCTATGCCGAGCGGTTCGGCTGCGAGTTCGTTCCCAACGCCAAGTGCTGGGGCGTCAAGGACGTGGACATCTATATGCCCGCCGCTACCCAGAACGATGTCAACCTCGACTGGGCCAAGAAGATCGCTGAGTCCGGCGTGAAATACTACATCGAGGTGGCTAATATGCCCACCACCAACGAGGCTCTGGAGTTCCTGAAGAGCCAGAAGCACATGGTGGTCGCTCCTTCCAAGGCCGTCAACGCCGGCGGCGTGTCCGTGTCTGAGCTGGAGATGGCCCAGAACGCCGAGCGCCTCTACTGGACCGCTGAGGAAGTGGACACCAAGCTGAAGGGCATCATGAAGAACATCTACCACTCCTCCGTGGAAGTTGCCGAGCGTTATGGCCTGGGCTATGACCTGGTAGCCGGCGCAAACATCGTGGGCTTCCAGAAGGTCGCTGACGCCATGATGGCACAGGGCATCTTCTAAGCCTTATCTCAAACTGATACGCCTGCCCCTCCATTTGAGAGGGGCAGGCGTTTTTATTAAAAATACGATGTGGGGGATGCGCTGGGCATAGAGAGACAGCGGCGGGTTCCTTTGCCCATGGCAGAAAAGGAACCAAACCGCCACCGGGGCAGGCCCCGGTGGACAGGGCCCACAGGGGCCCCACCCCCGCTCCCCCGTTTTACGGGGGACGCACTACTTAGAGCCTTGGGGGAAGATCCGGCGCTTAAAATCAGGAAGGCCGCCGGGCCGCCTTCCAGAAGCACCCCGTGATTGGCACCCCGCCAGGTGCCTATTATCCCGTGGGAGCGGCGGCCGGCGGTGACAGACAGTCAGCGCGTGGGACGCGCGGATGGGGGACGGCTTGCTTTTCGATGACCGCCGCACCGGAGATACAAAATCGCTGCCCGGATGGCTCCCCTGGGGTCCGGGGTCGAGACCCCGGAGAACTTTGGCCACTTTCCTTCTCTGGAAAGTGGCGCGCCGCAGGCACGACAGGCCATCAGATTTGCGCCAAGGTCCATCGGGGGCCGCTTCTGTTGAAATATGACGGTCACGCAATATGCGCCCCTATAAGAAGGACGGTATTTCGCCTAAACAGCAAAACACCCGCAGGCTATTCGGCCTGTGGGTGTTCTTTATTGTTCTGTTTTGTTCCCCGGTACATACTGTACAACGTCTGAAATCTCACAATCCAATATCTCGCAGAGTCTATTGAGTGGGAATGACGCTCGAAACGGCGAAAACCCGCATGAATACAGGCTTTTTTGCCCGTCCATACTGCTCTTGATACTGGATTGATACTATTTGTGTCCGCCCGGTATTCTCAAGAGAAAAATCCCAAAAGGACAAGCAAAACCGCCCTGCTGAACGACAAATTCAGCAGGGCGGTTTTTTTGCTTGTCTTATTTATTTTTCCGCCAAGGGATATAATATTCGCTTTCCAGGCCATCGTCGCAGGTATGGGGCCAGTTGAGTTTCCATTCAAAATACTCTTCCCTGGTGATCTCCCCGGCGTGTAACTCCTGCTGACGAAAAAGCCATTCCCGCATGAACTCGTCCACAAGGCCATACTGGAAGTACATACCCACGGGAGGGTGTGCGGGCCAGTCATCGCTATCATTGTACCGTACAGCGGTATCATCAGCGGCCCCTGCTCTGCCCGGATTGCGGACAAGTTGGAACAGGCGGATAGCGCCAGGGCTGTCCTCGTCCAGCCAGAAGAATGTCCGCATGAAGTCCTCGGCAGAGCCGGGGGCGATGGTGTAGAAGTTCTGGCGGTCTACCCGCAGCGCCTCGGCCATCTTGTCCAGCAGTTCCCGTTTCGGAACACGGTAATTCGTCTCATACTGGGCGATCCGGTTGTCCGCTCCCTTTTCCTCAAAGCCGATAGCAAGCCCCAATTCCTTTTGTGTCATGCCTCGAAAGGTGCGGATTTTCTTTATCTTGTCTCCGACTGTCATAATATCCCACCGCCTTTGCCAATAGTATAGCGCAAAAAAGCGAAAGATGCAAGATAATCTTTAACAAAAATGCGAAATAAATTCTTGACATTAACACTTATGTTAATGTATAATGAAGATGGTGACATTAACATATTTGCGAAACTAAAATAAGGAGGTGCTGACCATGGAAAAGGAGCTGTTTGTGAGAGCAGAGGAGGTCGCCAGGGAGCTGGGCATTTCCAAGCCCTACGCCTACAAGCTGGTGCGGGAGATGAACGAGGAGCTGAAGAAAAAAGGCTTTCTCACCATTCCCGGACGGGTAAGCAGGCGCTACTTCGAGGAAAAATTCTATGGGCTGCGGGACAGACAATAAGGAGGGAACCACAATGCCGGCATACAAAGACAAGGCAAAGGGCACATGGTATGCGTCCTTTTACTACGAGGACTGGACGGGCAAGAAAGTAAAGAAAATGAAACGGGGCTTTCCCACCAAGCGGGAGGCTCTGGAGTGGGAGCGGACATTCCTGCAACAACAGACCGCCGACCTGGAAATGACCTTTGAAAACTTCGTGGCTGTCTATGTGGCGGACATGAAAGGCCGTATCAAGGAAAACACCTGGGGGACGAAAGAGCATATCCTCTACAAGAAGTTGGTGCCGTACTTCGGCAAGCGGAAGATGTGCGACATTCACTCCAAGGAGGTCATCGCCTGGCAGAATGAAATGCTGGGTTACCGGGACAAGAACGGCAAGCCCTACTCTCCGGTGTACTTAAAAACGCTGCACAATCAGTTGAGCGCCGTGTTCAACCATGCGGTACGGCACTACAATCTAAAGGTCAATCCCGCTGCCCAGGCGGGCAATATGGGAAAGCCAAAGGGACGGGAAATGCTGTTCTGGACAAAGGCGGAGTATCTGAAATTCGCCGAGGCCATGATGGACAAGCCCCTTTCCTATTACGCCTTTGAAATGCTCTACTGGTGCGGCGTCCGGGAGGGGGAGCTGCTGGCCCTCACTCCTGGCGACTTCGACTTTGAGAAACAGACCGTCACCATCTCCAAGTCCTACCAGCGGATTAAGGGCAAGGATGTGATTACCGACCCCAAGACCCCTAAGAGCAACCGGGTCATTCAAATGCCCGCTTTCCTCTGTGAAGAAATGCGAGACTATATCAAGAGCCTGTATGGGGTGAAGCCCACCGACCGCATTTTCACGGTGACAAAATCCTACCTCCACCGGGAGATGGACAGGGGTGCGAAAGAGGCCGGGGTAAAGCGGATCAGAATACACGACCTGAGGCACTCCCACATTTCGCTGCTCATTGACATGGGCTTTACGGCCCTGGCAATCGCTGACCGGGTGGGACATGAAAGCATTGATATTACCTACCGCTACGCCCACCTGTTCCCCACCCGGCAGGCGGAGATGGCGGACAAACTGGACATGGAGCGAAAGGGGGCCTAAATCATGTCAGTGAAAAATCTTGACCGACACAACCGCTGGAGAAACAAAACTGTGGCTTTCCGGGTGTCCCCGGATGAGGACAGGGAAATTGAAACCGCTGTGCGGCTCTCCGGCCTTACCAAACAGGACTACATCACCCGACGGCTGCTGTGCCGGGATGTGGTGGTACAGGGCAACCCCAGGGTGTATAAGGCCCTGCGGAACGAGCTGGCCGCCGTTCTGGAAGAACTGGAGCGTATCGAGGCCGGGAATGGCGTGGATGGGGAGTTGCTGGACACCATCCGGCTGATCGCCGCCATCATGGACGGCATGAGGGAGGATTGATAGATGGATAGATTGCAAGAGAAAACGACTGCCCCATATCCGCCTGTTGGCGCAGACGGGGGACAGTCGCTCTCACAAAAACCTAACCAAAGTATAGCAGAGGGCGTGACAGAACACAAGCCCCCGGAAAGAGATTTGGAGGAAATCCTGCGGCAGATAAGCCGGGTCAATGACCCGGCCTATCTGCCTACCGTGTCTATGAATGACCTCTACGAACAGGTGTACCCCGGCAGACCTCCTGTGGTAGACGGTCTGCTCTATGCGGGGACATATCTCTTTGTGGGCGCTCCCAAGGTGGGCAAGTCCTTTCTCATGGCCCAGCTTGCCTATCATGTGAGTATGGGCCTTTCCCTGTGGGGGTATGAGGTGCGCCAGGGGACAGTCCTCTATCTGGCCCTGGAGGACAACCACCGTCGCTTACAGGAGCGGTTGTACCGGATGTTTGGAGTAGAGAGTACCGGAAACCTGTTCTTTGCCATCGGAGCTAAGCAGCTCGGCGGTGGCCTGGAGGAGCAGCTAAAGGGCTTTGTCCGGGAACACACGGACACCCGGCTTATTATCATCGACACCCTGCAAAAAATCCGGGAGGCCGGGGCAGAGAAGTACAGCTATGCCAACGACTATGAGGTAATCACCAAACTGAAACGGTTTGCCGATATAAGCGGGGTTTGCCTCCTGGTTGTACATCACACCCGCAAGCAGCAGGCCGATGATAAGTTTGATATGATCTCCGGCACCAACGGCTTATTGGGTGCGGCAGACGGGGCCTTTCTGCTCCAAAAGGAGCGGCGGGCAGACAACGCCGCCACCCTGGACATTTCTGGGCGGGATCAGCAAGACCAGCGCCTCTACCTCAAGCGGGACGAGGAACGGCTTGTGTGGGAGCTGGAGCGGCGGGAAACGGAGCTGCGGCAGGAGCCGCCTGACCCGGTGTTGGAGGCTGTTGCCGCCCTGGTAACGGCGGAACGGCCAGAGTGGAGAGGGACGGCCACGGAACTTGTCGCCGCCCTGGGGCTGGATATGAAACCCAATGCCCTGGCTATGCGGCTGAATGTCCGGGCGTGGCGGCTGTCCTATGAGTACCACATCCACTATGAAAGCGCCCGAACCCATGCCGGGCGGAGTATCAAGCTCACGTTGGAGGAACCCCAGGCGTGACGACCGTGACAGCTGTGACAGCTTTTCGGAGTGCGGAGGCGGTGTGTAAAACATCGTCACGGTCGTCACGGCTGTCACGGGGAGCGGGGGCGAAAGTCAAGGGGGGCATACCTGCGGGTGGAGATTGCCGCAAGTCAATACAACCCGTACCCCTTGACTTTCGGCCCACGGAAAACACTTGCCGGGCGGTGGAAAGGCCCCTGGCCTTTCCACCCTGCCCAACGGCGAGTGACAAAGTTTAGGCGGGGTGCAGGGTGCCCTTTTCAAAGGGCGGCCCTGCTGGGGGAGGCAACCGCAGTTGCCGGGGGCAAAGCCCCCACACCACCCCGTAGGGCGCAAATGCGCTTTTGATGGCCGTCAGGCTGTCAAAAGTGCTTTTGCGTTACTTTCGCAGAAAGTAACAAAGGCTCGCCGCTTGCGCGGCGGAAAAGGGAGGAGGGATTGATTTGAAAAGGACAATCAGCGCCATGGTGGGCCAAGGATCGGTGAACCATAACAGTAGAAAATTCCACGCCAAGAACACTGACCCGGAACGCTCCCACTTGAATATAACCTACTGCCAGGAGAATATCAAGGCGGTGTACCATGAACTCTTTGACGAGGCTCTGGAACGGTACAACGCTAAACAAACCAGGGCCGACAGAAGGATAGAGGATTACTATGAGAAGATCCGCTCCGGCAAGCAGGAAAAGCCGTTCCATGAAATCATCCTGCAAGTGGGCAATCGAGATGATATGAGCGCCGACAGCGAGGAGGGACAGCTTGCGGCAGCGGTTTTGGACGAGTACATGAAGGGCTTTCAAGAGCGCAACCCCCAACTCCGGGTGTTCTCTGCCCACCTCCACATGGACGAGGCTACGCCCCATCTGCACATTGACTTTGTACCATTCACCACCGGGAGCAAGCGAGGGCTGGACACGAGGGTATCTTTGAAACAGGCGTTAGCGGCCCAGGGTTTCCAGGGCGGCACCAGAGGGGACACAGAGTGGAGCCAGTGGGTGCGCTCGGAAAAGGAGCAGCTTTCCCTGGTCATGGAGCGCCACGGGATTGAGTGGGAGGACAAAGGCACCCACGACAAGCACTTGTCTGTGCTGGACTACAAGAAAGAGCAGCGGGCAAAGGAGATCGCCGTTCTGGAGACGGTCAAGGCGGAGAAAGAAAACCAGGTGGAGAGCCAGGAACGGCGGCTCAAAGAACTTGCCCCGGCGGTGAAAAATATGGAGCGGTTGGCAGCGGATTTCTCCGCCAATCCGGAGGAGATTTTGCCGGAGCCGGGAACGCTGGAAACAGGCCGGGCCTACCGAGAGAAAAAGGCAAAGCCCCTGCTGGCCCAAATCGTCAAGGTGCTGCGCTCCCTGTATCTGGCCTATGTGGAGCTGCGGGGGAAATTTGAGCGTCTGCAAGGGGACTATGGCCGGGTGAGGGAGAGCAACATCCGCCTGTCTGATCGATTGCAGGAGGTCAAGTTGGAAAACAAGGCCATGCGGCAAGTCTCCGCTGACTATGAGCGGGTCAAAAGGGCCTTTGGCCCAGAACAAGTGGACAGAATATTAGAGGCAGCTTACCAGCAGGAACATGCCGAAAAGGAACGGAAACGGGCCGCAAAGTCAAAAATTCGGATAGACGCACGATAATCACCAAAACCGGAGGGTATTCCAGTGAATACCCTCCGATTTTATTTGTGGAATCGGTAAAATGATTTCTTGTTTTTTAGAGCGTACTATGATATACTGCTATTATCCTGATTTGAGGAGTCTATCAAATATGCGGCAAGGTATTCTTAAATAAAATTTGATAATGGGCGCAAAAATGATTGCCCCTTGCAGGGGCTTGGTTTTTGTACCCAATTTTAAGAATACTTTTGCCTTTTTAGTAAATATCGTGACGGACCGCGGCTTATGTAAGTCGTGTATGTTTCTGTGTGTCCGAAGTCATGATCCCCAGCGGTAAAAGTATTAGCCGCTGGGGATTTTTGCGCCCATTCGGGCCTTGTATGGAGGATAGACATGAACATTATCAATATCGGGATTCTTGCCCATGTAGACGCTGGAAAGACGACCTTGACGGAGAGTCTGCTATATGCCAGTGGAGCCATTTCAGAACCAGGGAGCGTCGAAAAAGGGACAACGAGGACGGACACCTTGTTTTTGGAGCGGCAGCGTGGGATTACCATTCAAGCGGCAGTCACTTCCTTCCAGTGGCACAGATGTAAAGTTAACATTGTGGATACGCCCGGCCACATGGATTTTTTGGCGGAGGTGTACCGCTCTTTGGCTGTTTTAGATGGGGCCATCTTGGTGATCTCCGCGAAAGATGGCGTGCAGGCCCAGACCCGTATTCTGTTCCATGCCCTGCGGAAAATGAACATTCCCACCGTTATCTTTATCAACAAGATCGACCAGGCTGGCGTTGATTTGCAGAGCGTGGTTCAGTCTGTTCGGGATAAGCTCTCCGCCGATATTATCATCAAGCAGACGGTGTCGCTGTCCCCGGAAATAGTCCTGGAGGAAAATACCGACATAGAAGCATGGGATGCGGTCATCGAAAATAACGATGCATTATTGGAAAAGTATATCGCAGGAGAACCAATCAGCCAGGAAAAACTTGCGCGGGAGGAACAGCGGCGGGTTCAAGAAGCCTCCCTGTTTCCGGTCTATCATGGCAGCGCCAAAAAGGGCCTTGGCATTCAACCGTTGATGGATGCGGTGACAGGACTGTTCCAACCGATTGGGGAACAGGGGAGCGCCACCCTATGCGGCAGCGTTTTCAAGGTTGAGTACACCGATTGCGGCCAGCGGCGTGTCTATCTGCGGCTATACAGCGGAACGCTGCGCCTGCGGGATACGGTGGCCCTGGCCGGGAGAGAAAAGCTGAAAATCACAGAGATGCGTATTCCATCCAAAGGGGAAATTGTTCGGACAGACACCGCTTATCCGGGCGAAATTGTTATCCTTCCCAGCGACAGCGTGAGGTTAAACGATGTATTAGGGGATCAAACCCGGCTCCCTCGTAAAAGGTGGCGCGAGGCCCCCCTCCCCATGCTGCGGACGACGATTGCGCCGAAAACGGCAGCGCAAAGAGAACGGCTGCTGGACGCTCTTACGCAACTTGCGGATACTGACCCGCTTTTGCGCTGCGAAGTGGATTCCATCACCCATGAGATCATTCTTTCTTTTTTGGGCCGGGTGCAGTTGGAGGTCGTTTCCGCTTTGCTGTCGGAAAAATACAAGATTGAAACAGTGGTAAAGGAACCCACCGTCATTTATATGGAGCGGCCGCTCAAAGCAGCCAGCCACACCATCCATATCGAGGTGCCGCCCAACCCGTTTTGGGCATCTATCGGACTGTCTGTTACACCACTCCCGCTTGGCTCCGGCGTACAATACGAGAGCCGGGTTTCGCTGGGATACTTGAACCAGAGTTTTCAAAACGCTGTCAGGGATGGTATCCGTTACGGGCTGGAGCAGGGCTTGTTCGGCTGGAACGTAACGGACTGTAAGATTTGCTTTGAATACGGGCTTTATTACAGTCCAGTCAGCACGCCGGCGGACTTCCGCTCATTGGCCCCGATTGTATTGGAACAGGCATTGAAGGAATCGGGGACGCAGCTGCTGGAACCTTATCTCTCCTTCACCCTCTATGCGCCCCAGGAATACCTTTCCAGGGCTTATCATGATGCACCGAAATACTGTGCCACCATCGAAACGGCCCAGGTAAAAAAGGATGAAGTTGTCTTTACTGGCGAGATTCCCGCCCGCTGTATACAGGCATACCGTACTGATCTGGCCTTTTACACCAACGGGCAGAGCGTATGCCTTACAGAGCTAAAAGGGTATCAGGCCGCTGTCGGCCAGCCGGTCATCCAGCCCCGCCGTCCAAACAACCGCCTGGACAAGGTGCGCCATATGTTTCAGAAGGTAATGTAAAGATACATAATCGTCAAGACGGCAACAATCAGAAGTTATGGAGGGTAACAATGGAATATCGTAAGGAAGATTTAATGGAAGCAAAAAAGCAAATTTTGGGAGTGGGAGAGAACATGGGAACAGAGGAAAGTAAAAAAATCTGGGAGGAGAACGCACAATTTTGGGATAATGCAATGGGTGACGAATCTAATGAATTTCACAGAGAGGTAGTGCGTCCCAAAGTAACGGAACTTCTATCTCCTAATCCTGCGGATTATATTTTGGATATTGCGTGTGGCAATGGAAATTATTCTTCGTATCTTGCACAAAGAGGCGCTTCGGTTGTCGCTTTTGATTACAGCAAAAAAATGATAGAATTGGCTAAAAGACGGCAATCACAATATGCAAAACAAATTGAATTTTGTGTGGCGGATGCGACCAATAGAAAAAGTATATTAGAATTAAAAAGAAATCGAGCCTTTACGAAAGCAGTTTCTAATATGGCAATTATGGATATTACGGATATTGAACCACTTCTTATGGCTGTTTATGAACTGTTGCAGGAAAGCGGAATTTTTGTCTTTGCAACGCAACACCCTTGTTTTGTCACGTTGACTGAAAAATATATGACACCGCACAGTTACTATGATATAGCGATTGAAGGGCAACCGAAAGAGCAGATTTATTATCATCGTTCCATACAAGATATTTTTAACCTTTGTTTTAGAGCTGGATTTGTCATTGATGGATTTTATGAAGAATGTTTCAAAACCAACAAAGAAATTCCTATGGTAATGATAGTAAGGCTTAAGAAGGTAAAACGTGATACCTTACAATAAATTCAAGTTTGTCGGGTAAATAGCAAAGCCAGCCGAGCCAGCGGGCGGTCAAGATGAACGGGCTTCGCCCACCGTTGACAGCCCCGCCCGGTTTCGCAGTTAGGCAGTCAAGGAGCGACAGCAAGGAGTGCTGCCGCCCCGCACTATTATTCAGAGAGGGGGAATTTCCATGACAGACCAGAAAGCCTATCAAGAATATATCCAGCGCAGGTACAACGCCTCTTGCAAGGCTGTTATCCGCTGTGCCTGACAGCGTCCGTCCGTGCCGGAATTATGTAGAGCTCCACATAATTCTGTTGTATTTCCCAGCCTTTTGTGATACTATTTTGATACTAATAAACTTTACAGCCGAAAATAGCAGGTGGAATATTAACATATTTGCGAAAGTTTTTCCTGCGAAATCACCTCAAATACACCCTACTATATCTGAATTTGCCGAGTGGGAATAATCTCATAACCTGACTTTCCCGGTTCAAGAGCCGGAAAAGTAGCGATTTCGGAGCTTTGTGGCAACGAAATGGCAACAAATTTTCATTATTGATAGAAAAAGAGCTAACTGGTTTTGTTAAACCGGTTAGCTCTTTTTTTGTTTTATCAAGTGTTATTTTGATGAAGTTACTTTTTAGTCGGGAGTTTTATATTGAATTTGCCGCCAAGCACAGCGGTTCCAATTCCAACGGCAGTAAGGACTAAGAAGCTTGCACTTCCGATAACCTTCCAGTTGAACATCCGTTTTTCAGAGTCTTTCTGCTCTGCTTCCTGCACAGCACTTTGTTCTTGTTGTCTGGCTTCAGTATCTTTTTGGTCAACCATTTTCATAATTTCGATTTCTCGGTCGATAATTTCTTGTCGCTGTTCAGGCGTCATATCGGGGTTATCAAGACATTTGCTGCAATCAGTCTGAACCTTTTCCGCAAACTGAATATACTAAGTACGGCTTTGATTCGAATGCTCTATTTCCTGCTGAATGAGATCAAAAGTCTGTTTCAGGTTGGTATCATCGCTTGCAATGATGGCATCAAGTACACCCTTATATTCACTCAAACAAGAGTGAACAAAATTGACGTATTCAGGATATTGTGCAATGACCTGGGCGGCTACTTCAGGGCGTAATTCGTTTAGTTTTGAAGCATAGCTTATAAAATCGCTTTTCGATAGGTTTCTGAAATCTGTGCAATCTACAAGAGCCATAATCTCTTTCTCTTTATCGGTGTATTCCATCTCGCTACCTCCTTAGTGCAAACTTGATAGTTACCGATTACTTCAAATCGTTTATTAGCATATCACTTAGCCCCTGTGACATAACTTTTGCTCGCTTCTGTGTGGTGTCAAACTCCGGATAGTGATACCGCCAGTTGTCATAGTCCTCTTGGCTGATTTCCTCAGCTTGAAGCATGGCTGCGGCCTGACGCCAAGCACAGAGCATCTGGTGCAGCTCAGCAGCATCACGGTTCTTTCGTACATTGACTTTTAGACAAATCTCTCCGTCCACCTCGTCAACATACAGACCATAGCGATCTTCCAGCGTGAACAGCGTGTGCATCAAGCCAATATAGGAGTCTATATCCGGTACAGAAAGAGCATTTGGTGAGACTTCAAGAACCTGTGCCAGAGCAGCCGTGAGGTCAGCTTTAGGAGTTCTTGAGCCAGTTTCATACTGAGCCAGACGTACATCTGCGGATTTTTCAGGGAAACCGAGCAGCTTTCCAAGCTGTTTTTGTGTCATTCCGCACTTATTGCGGAAAAAATGAATTCTTTCACCGATTGCCATAGCATCATCTCCTGTTATATGCGGTGTTGTGTTATCTCTAATATAGCAGATATGTTTAGGATAGTCAAGGAACGTTAAATAAATTTGCTTAATATTTTCTTGCAAGCCTGTTGACATAAGCCAAAATGTTTAGTATAATCATTTTTACAAAGCAAATATGTTTAACTTCGGATGAACCTTGAAAACTGAATAACACTCTACCGAGCAACAATCTCTCTGTACAATCAGGAAACTGATGAGCCACATCAAAGGGTACGCCAAGACCTTCCGCAAAGGAGTGAGCGATCACTACCAGCTTTGAAAAATCCGGGCAGTTCCCGGAGGCGGCGATGACAGCAGAGAGAAGATACTCCCCACCGAAATCCGGTGAGAGGCTTCGTAAGTTAAGCGGAGATCAAAAGATGAGCGCTGATCCACTGTCAGCGGTTCGGAGAGCAGGAAAACAAAAAATCGTGTTGAAAGGGGGAATGCCTAACCAGTTTGAAAATGAAGCTTGTAAGGGATCAATTAAAATGAACAGGAGGATTTTATATGGAAGAGAACCGTTTTATGCGTGTGGACAATGTAGCAAAAGAGCTGGACGTTTCCAACTCTCATGCCTACCGAATCATGAAAGCCCTCAATGACGAGCTGGAAGCGATGGGCTATATGGTTGTTTCCGGCAGAGTGAACCGGGCGTTCTTCATGAAAAAGTTCTGTTATAAAGAAGAGGAGGAAATGTAATGTCTGTTTATAAGGAAGAAAAAACTGGTACCTGGCGTGTCCTATACCGCTATACCGACTGGACTGGCGAGAAAAAGCAGACCCAGAAGCGAGGCTTTAAGACCAAACGAGAAGCTCAGGCATGGGAACGGGAACAGATGAATCTGGTTTCCTCAAGCTTGGATATGACCTTTCAGAGCTTTGTGGTGCGTTACCGTGAGGACAAAGCTGGACGCATCAAGGAAAACACATGGGAGATGAAAAATCACATCATTGAAACAAAGCTGCTGCCCTACTTTGGCAAGCTGAAAATCAGCAGTATTACCCCGCAGCAGATTATCAGCTGGCAGAATGAACTGTTGAACTATAAGGACGATAAGCGAAAAGCCTATTCGCCTGTCTACCTTAAAACGGTTCACAATCAACTTAGCGCTATTTTCAACCACGCTGTACGGTATTACAATCTGCGGGAAAATCCCTGCACAAAAGCTGGCAGTATGGGAAAGAAGAAAAACCGTGAGATGTTGTTCTGGGCAAAAGAAGAATATCTTAAGTTTGCCGATGCGATGATGGACAAGCCAATGTCCTTCTACGCCTTTGAGATGCTTTACTGGTGCGGTATCCGAGAAGGTGAGCTGCTGGCACTGACCCCGGCAGATTTCGACTTTGAGAAAGGTACAGTGACCATCAACAAGAGCTATCAGCGACTGAAAGGCCAGGATGTAATCACCACGCCCAAGACTGAAAAGAGCAATCGAACCATCACCATGCCGCAGTTTCTGACCGATGAAATTCAGGACTACTTGAAAATGCAGTATGACATCGGCGAGGATGACCGGATGTTCACCATCACGAAAAGCTATCTCCATCGGGAGATAGACAGAGGCTCTAAGGAGACCGGGGTAAAGAGAATCAGAATACACAATCTTCGTCATAGCGCAATTTCAATTCTCATCGATATGGGATTTTCGGCAACAGCAATCGCAGATCGAGTGGGCCATGAAAGTATCGACATCACTTACAACTATGCCCACCTGTTCCCGTCAAAGCAGAAAGAAATGGCTGAAAAGCTGAATATGGAAAGGAATGATTAAATCATGTCAGCAAAGAATTTGGACAATCACAATCGTTGGAGAAATCGAACCGTGGCATTCCGTGTCTCGGAAGAGGAAAACGCACAGATTGACACAGCCGTGAGGCTCACTGGGTTGACCAAGCAGGACTACATCACCAGACGTCTGCTCTGCAAAGATGTGGTCGTGCAGGGAAATCCCAGAGTGTTCAAGGCGCTGCGAAATCAGATGACAGACATTCTGGATGAGCTGCGCAGGATTGAAGCTGGTGCCGGTGTTGATGATGAACTGCTGGATATCATCGAGATGGTTGCCATCATCATGAATGGCATGAAGGAGGATACTTATGGAAAATAAGAAAACGACCGCCCCAAACGCATCTGTTGGCGCAGATGCAGGGCAGCCGTCCGTTAAAACTAACACTGAAATTGTATCAAACTCTCGGGCGCAAAGCAACCTTTCTGAGGATGAATTTATGGCTATGTGCCGTAAAATGGACGAAATCAACGCTCCCGGTTACCTGCATATGGTGTCCCACAATGAACTGCTGGATACACCGTATGTAGGAAAGCAGGCAATCATTGATGACCTGCTTTATACAGGAGCCTATATTTTGGCGGGAGCGCCCAAAATCGGCAAGTCGTTTTTTGTGGCACAGATTGCCTACCATGTCAGCACTGGACAGCCCTTGTGGGGGTACAACGCCCGACAGGGCGATGTCCGCTATCTGGCACTGGAGGATGACGAAAAGCGGCTGCAAGATCGAATGTATCGGATGTTTGGGGTAAACGGAACGGACAAGCTCCGCTTTGCAACTGCTGCAAAACAAGTTGGAAACGGACTGGATGAACAGCTGGAATTTGCGCTCCACAAATATCTGGGAACCAAACTCATCATCATAGATACGCTGCAAAAGGTCCGAGAGGCAACCAGCGACAATTACAGCTACACCAGCGATTATCAGGTAATCGGAGCGTTGAAGAACTTTGCTGATAAGCATAGTATCTTCATTTTAATTGTCCATCATACCCGCAAACAGCCGGCGGGTGACACTTTCGAGAAAATCTCCGGCACCACTGGACTGCTGGGATGTGCAGATGGCTCATTCCTGCTGGAGAAAGAGAAACGAACTTCCAGCAAAGCAACGCTCAGTATTGTGGGCCGAAATCAGCCAGATCAGCAGCTCTATCTGGTCAAGAACCAGGAACGGCTGATTTGGGAGTTGGAGAGAAAAGAAAACGAGCTTTGGAAGGAACCGCCTGACCCGCTTCTTGAGGAAATCAGCCACCTGTTTCATGGTGAGCTGACAGAGTGGAAAGGCAGCGCAACAGAGCTACTTGCACTGATGGGCAAGGATATGCAGCCGAATATTCTTACCAGAAAACTGAATGTGAAAGTCAGCGAGCTGCTGAGCGAGTATCAGATTCAGTACACTGCGAAGAGAATCAGAGAGGGCAGCAGCCTTTGTTTGAAGCGCATTGACCAGAGTGTGTGACGATTGGTGACGGTTATGACGATTAAAACGACAGCGGGTGCGGTATCGAAAATACCGTCACAATCGTCACAACCGTCACAGAACCCCAAAACGCATCCCTCGTCCCCACCAGAGATCCACAGATTGACGGTGGTTTATCTGAGAAAATCCGGTGAATTTTCCCAGATAGCGGGAACCAGAAACGATGATTAATCGAGGCTGGTGAGCGCACCGAGCTTGCAGTGGTGGATAGCCATTGCAAGCTCGGCAGGCTCCCGCAGGAGCCGCACGCCCCCTCGGAGAGCCCACGACATCTTTGCACGCAGTGAAAGTGTCATAGTGGGTTATTACACTTTGAAAAAGTGCATCCCCGGCCCGCAGGCCGTACAAACAGGAAAGGAGTTCTATGGCAAGAAACGCATATTTGACTGCCGTAAAAATTGGAAACGCACAGCGGCACAATGAATGGGAAAAAGAGTCCTACACCAACCAGGACATCGTCCCGGAACGCACTCCTCTGAATATCCACTTCAAGAAACCAACCGCTGGATATCAGCAGATGTTTGATAAAATGAAAGCCGATGGAGCGATCTCTACAAGAGGTCTGAAAGAAGATGCACACCTTTTCGGAGAGCTGATCTTCGATGTAAACTCTGCCTATTTTTACAACCACGGTGGCTATGACTTTGCCAAACAGTTCTATGCGGATGCCTACAAAGCGGCAGTGGAGATTGTGGGCGGTGAGCAGTACATTCTGTCTGCGGTTATGCACGCCGATGAGCGAAACCGAGCTATGTCAGAAGCCTTGGGCAAGGATGTATTTCACTACCATCTTCATGTGGTCTACATCCCGGTGGTAGAAAAGCAGATTCTATGGTCGAAGCGGTGCAAGGACAAATCTCTGGTGGGCACCGTGAAAGAGACTGTGTTGCAGGTCAGCAGCAGTAAGAAGTGGGCCTCTCAGCCTGCCTCGGATGGACAGGGACGGCCACTGTTGACCAAGACGGGCAAGAAAGTTCTGAAAAAATCCTACACTGTTTTGCAGGATAACTTTTTCAACGCCATGCAAGCTTGCTGGTTATAGCGACATCCAGCGTGGAGAGCGAGGCAGCAGTGAAGAACATCTGACCGTGACCCAGTTTAAGGTGATGAAGGAACAGGAACGACTGGAAGAGTTGACGGAACAGACAGCACAGAAAGTTCAGGAAGCAGCAACGCTGGATAAGAAAATTGAAAAAGTTCAAAAGCAGCAGTTGGCGGTTCAGAACGTTGAGAAAATCGAAGCAAAGGCTGTACCTTTTTCTTCTAAGGTGATGCTGGAGCGCTCCGAATACGAAAGCCTTGCCACTGCCGCCAAGAAATATGTGACTCAGGAGAAGAAAGAGCGGCATCTGCAAAAGCTGCTGGATGCTGCCAACAAACTGATTTCGGAGCTAAAAAGCAAAATCGCTGAGTTGACCGCTGAACTGGCAGAATACAAGTCTGTCCGTGGAAAGCTGCGTGCCAGCGAATTAGAGAAGGAAAATGACGAGCTTCGGGGCAAGCTCCGCAGCTATGAAAATGTGATCGACCGGCATGATTTGTGGCACTTGTTTGGTCGCAAACGGTCTAAAACGGTGACAAGAGAAGAAAATCGTTGATTTCCGTGTAGAGCCGAAGAAAAATTCAGAAATCAGGAGGTATTTATGACAACAGGCCTTACCAAGAGGCAGAAAACAACTGCCATCTTTTTTGATGAGCAAGGGGATATGATAGAAGTACAGACCCACAACACAGACCTTAAAAATCGGCTGGCAGAATATGCGCTCAAATACCCCCAGGAGTGCTGCCAGGCCGATGACGATGAGCAAGGCGGACTGACCTTTGAAATCAGGAAAGGTCGTTTGAGCTTTCGACTGACCGCCCTATATAGTAAAGAACGCTGTCAAAAGTGCAGTAATCTGGCAAAGAAACACACTGAAAATCTGAAAGGAGCACAGAAATGAAGATTTTATCCTGTGCGTTTAACATGGATACAGCCTGTGTCGAACTGAAATTTGCCGATAGCAGCACGATCTCCATCGACACCATTGCCGTGGAGAATGAGGTTGCCAGCAACATGTATGAGCGGTCAGAGCTGGACTATCTAATCTACAATGACCCGGCAGCTTACGCTGACCTGATCCTGAACGGTAATCCGGAAGCCTACCTGAAAATAGTCACGGAGTATAAGCCCCTGGACTGAGCCGTGAATCTAATGGTTAGATTTCGTTAGAAATGATAAGAAAACCCGCCTGCATCCGTATCACGCCGGTACGAGTGCAGGCGGGTTATTTTTTATTGAATTTCCTGTTCCAAATCTCGGAACAACTCAGAGTTAAAAAAGTCCTCAATCGTAATCCCCAGGCCATCGCAGATCTTCTCGTAAACAAGGAATACTAACAGATTCTATTCAATAAAAACCTCCGAAGTAGATATCGTTTGCTCCAGAGACAATAAGTGGTCCGAAAATACTACAAAAATACTATAAATCTGTCAAATCAAAATCTGAGGAAAGAGGTTCTTTATCTTCGCAACGTTGGGTTTCAGCCTGAAGGATGGCATCCTGGACGACCTGGATACATCCATCTAAATCCTTATTGATTTCTTTTTCCCAGAAATGAAGGGGAATCCACCCAGAAGATAGTAGCAGTTTGTCATTGCGGATATCTCTTTGGATATTCTCCTCGATTTTCTCAATCCAGAATTCTCGGTTCGATTTCAGTTTTTCTTTTTTGTTCTTCCAATCGTAGCCATGCCAAAATTCGCCATCCACAAAAATGGCGATTTGATATGTTGTGATAGCAATATCAGGAGAACCGGGCAATTTTTTATAATTCAGTCGATAACGATAACCACAGTGCCAAAGGGCTTTAGCAAGAATGGTTTCAGCTTTTCCTTTTTTGAGGTGTACATGGGACATCCTCTTAGAAATAGCTGGTGTTGTTTTAAGTTTCTGGTGTTTCATGGTTATTGTCGAATTACAAGATCCCCACAAGCTTCGTTAAATCTGGATTGGGGTAATGGTGCCACACCTGTGCGTTGAAAACTATCGATTAATTTAGATATGCCAATCTTACCTCTTATGTGGGAAATAACAGTTAGATGAGAGAGGCAATTATTTATTCTTCCTGTCGTGATATTCCAATGATTTCCTTGCAAATAGTGATATTTGCAATCCTCATTCTGAGCTAATAAGTCATTATAATATAAAAATCCCTCTAAAGAAATGCCTTCAAAAGATTCAAAGCGATCATTCAACGTTTCAATAACATCGGAATCGAGTCTCAGATAATTCCAAACAAATCGAACGGTTTGTGTATTAACTATTGTGCCACTCGGGATGTCAAGTGTTTCACAGATGTAGCCGTTTTCAGTGTGCATATAGTCAATCATATAGGCAATTCGTAAAAAGATAGTTGCAAGAATATCTATATCGGCTCGATGGTTTTGTCCTATTAAATCGATAATATCCCATATTTTTTTGAAATCCATATCTTGAGCATATGAGCCATCAGCTTTTATTAATACAGGTCTGGCATCTAAAGGAAAATTTCGATTACCTGCACGTGAACTTTCTAAGCCGGGATACTGCATATATAGCTTTTCGCCAGCAATAGTTTCATATAAACAAATTCTTTTTTCAGTCATTCCGTATGAAAGATTTTCTCGAGGCAAAGATGAAAAATTCTCAATATTTTCCATTTTTTGATTTTCGGAAGTGCGGTACGGAGTTTGCTGGGGAATTGTTGTTGTTAAACGATTTCGCACTTCATGCATTGAAATAAGTGGCATGTTAAATTTCCTTTCAACAATTTTTTATTTGATTTGCAATATAAGTATTATTTAGCCAGAAGCACTGTTTTGTCATCATGCGGCCATCAGGTAGCGGCAATTTATCGGCAGCGTTCTTTCCGTGTGGGCGGACATGAGCTACACGACTTTCAGAACTCTTGGGTAAGTTGTTTCGCACACCTCGGGGAGAGTCAAAAAGTTTCACGCCTTCCCGAATGATCTGTACGGTCTTCTCCCAAACACGATGGACCTCGTCAAGGTCTGCGTCCGGAATGTTCCAGAACTGGATACGGTCAAATACTAACTCACCAGCAGCGTTTTCCTGGAAGATGACAAACAAGAATTTTGTCGGGGCGAGGTAGTTGCGGAGAGTGGAATCCTCCCATTTCTCCTGGCTCAACTCGATAAAATCGAAGGTGGGGAAGGACATACTCTCTTTAATCGTTCCATCACGCCGGACTCGGATGGTTTTAGGTACGATGCTTGCCTTTTGAAACTCGTCGGTATATGCGATTTTTCCGGACACGCCGAGCATCTTGGCCAGCAGGACCTCATTCAGATTTTTCGCTTTACAGTCAAGTCCGAATCGATGCTGGAGTTGATTTTGGGTCAAACCAATATAGGGAGAAACTGCATCGATGATATGCTGTTCAAAGCTGTGCTTCTGCAGGATACGGGGATCCTTGATGATATGCTCATTTTGCTGGTTCCCGAAGATGTACGCATTCAAGATATGCGTCATATAAGAAGACTTCAGAGAATATGCCCTCTGTTTTGCGGGGATATCAGAAAAAGGCTGCTGGCGGACACTTTTTGCGTTGGCACCCTTGGTGCAGGCAGCCAGATACATCGTATCGCCCTCGGAAATCAGATGGGCATTGCCGGAGCGGACTTTATTCATGATGGTTTCCCAGTCATGCTCGATGATGGCCAAATCTTCTTCTGGGAAAGTGAACAAGACCGCTTTGTCGATAGTGTACTCGCTCTTGGGAACATCGTACCTGTGTTCATAGGACATGAGCAACATCGTTTCGCATTTATGCCAGAAGGAGCTGGTTCTAAGAGTTTTATCATACTCGGTCATGTAATCGATGATATTGCAGACCAAGCGCTCCTTTGCACGGGTGTTCCCGGATTTACGAATATAAGGCGTGACCTTGAGTTCTACACCTGCCTCAGGAAAGTCGGGCTCAGCTTCAGAGTTGGGAGTATAGCCAAACCAGCTTTCTTCGATAACTGTACCAATTGCACCTTTTCCAGTCTGAATCCGCCCGGTTTTATCGATGTCTTTCATAGGGACACCGATGACTTCGGTGGCTCTCTGCAAAATAGCGGCTTTGGTGGTATAAGCTGTTCCTTCCACAAAAATCACCTCGATTTCGAAAATAGTGCTTGATCTTTCGGTCAAGATGTGCTATACTAACAAAATTATGGAAGTATATCCATTATATCAAATTGAGAGGTGATGCGAAAGTGGCTAACAACAAAAAGAATGTTCGTGTAGTCGAACTTTTTGCTGGCGTCGGCGGTTTCCGTGTGGGCCTCGAAAGATGTGCCAAAGATGTATTCCGGACCGTATGGGCGAACCAGTGGGAACCTGGTCAAAAAGGCCAGTGGGCATATAAGTGCTACTCTGAGCGTTTTGGTGCGGATGCACATTGCGTTAATAAAGATATTTCAACCGTAATTGAACAGGTGCCAGAGCATGATTTATTGGTCGGAGGCTTCCCTTGCCAAGATTATTCTGTTGCAAGTACTGGGGCAAAGGGTATCGAAGGTAAAAAAGGTGTTCTTTGGTGGTCAATCAACGATATCGTGCGCAAGCGGCATCCCCAATTTATCTTGTTGGAAAATGTTGACCGCCTTTTGAAATCTCCTACGAAGCAGCGTGGTCGAGATTTTGGTATTATTCTAAAATGCTTATATGATGAAGGTTACGCTGTCGAGTGGCGAGTTATCAATGCAGCAGAATATGGAAATATACAACGTCGTCGCCGTACTTTCATTTTTGCATTCAAGGATACAACAAAACAGTTTGCTCGAATCAAAAAACATATGGAAACTGAAGGCGAGTTTGAGTGGTTGGTCAGGGATGGTTTCTTTGCTGAAAGCTTCCCTGTGAAACAGGAACACCACGACAAGAAAAAGCCGACCGAACTGGACTTGGACGAGTACGAGGATTTGGTCACTGTCAGCGATATGTTCCACGCTACTTTTTACAACAGCGGTGTAATGTATGCTGGTAAAATTTATTCGGAAGAACTGAGTCCTGACTATAATGGCCCACAGAAACTGTTGGGAGATATCGTTCTTGAGGAGCCCGTAGACGATAAGTATTTTATTTCTCAGGATCAAATAGAGAAATGGGAGTACATGAAGGGTTCTAAAAAAATCGAGCGAACCTCAAAAGAGGGATTCACCTACCAATTCTCAGAGGGGGCCATTGCTTTCCCTGACCCGTTGGACCGTCCAGCCAGAACGATGTTGACCAGTGAGGGTACAGCGAACCGTAGTAGTCATGTCATTACAGATAAGCTCACCGGAAAATATCGCCGCCTGACTCCTGAGGAGTGTGAGCGGATCAATGGATTCGATACGGGGTGGACAGATACAGGTACGCCAGAACGACAGAGATACTTCATCATGGGTAATGCCCTTGTGGTGCCGCTGATTGAAAAAATGGGCGGAAAACTGTTGGAAATCATGTAAGACAAGGGACACACCGTTATTGGTGTGTCCCTTTGTCTATAGGAGGCTACCATGGAGAAAATAAGAACAGTTGAATTATTTGCTGGTGTTGGCGGCTTCCGATTAGGTCTGGAACAGGCTTCAGAGCGATTCCAGACAGTGTGGGCCAATCAATGGGAGCCGTCGACGGAGGATCAATGGGCATTCAGGTGTTATGCAAAACACTTTGGCGAATCTCATAATCATGTATGCAAAGATATTGCAGCAATCGACAAAGATAAAATTCCTGACCATGATTTACTGGTAGGTGGCTTTCCGTGCCAAGACTATTCTATTGCGAAAAAAGGGGCAAAGGGCATTGAAGGTAAAAAAGGTGTGCTATGGTGGCAGATAGACGAAATTTTGGATAAGAAAAGACCTTTGTATGTATTACTGGAGAATGTGGATAGACTGATCCGTTCTCCCGCAAAACAAAAAGGCAGGGACTTATCTATCATTCTCAGGTGTTTTTATGAAAAAGGGTATGCAGCAGAATGGCGTGTAATCAATGCAGCTGATTACGGTCAGGCCCAGCGGCGTAGACGTACTTTCTTATTGGCATATCATAACGATACGGAAATTTTTAAGCAATTTGCAGAAGAGACTTGTCGATATGGTGTGAAAAGGATGCATACCCATGTTATGACCGATGGGGTCTTGGCAAAAGCATTCCCTGTCAGTGGACATGGGAGGTCTTATTTAGATAACTGGATTGATGAGTTCAGTTATGAAGATATGGCAAGTCTATCAAGGGAACAGTCTGTATATTTTTATAACGCTGGTGCCATGATGAATGGACGTATCTATTCGGTGGATGTGGTGCCGGAGATAGAACATTGCATCCCTATCCGGGATATTTTGCAGGATGGAGAGATAGACAGTCGTTACTTTATCAAGGAAGAGGACCTGCCCCGTTGGCGCTATATGAAGGGTGCTAAAAACGAACTGCGTCATAGGAAGGACGGAAGTACCTACTGTTTTTCAGAAGGCGTAGTAGCCTTTCCAGAACCCTTGGATAGGCCGTCCAGAACGATGTTGACCAGCGAATCGAATGTCAGCCGAACGTCCCATGTGGTCGTAGATCCACAAACGAAGAAACTACGTACCTTGACGCCCGTTGAATGTGAACGATTGAATGGCTTCCCTGACGGGTGGACCGAGGGTATGCCGGAGCGAATGCGATATTTTACGATGGGAAATGCGTTAGTAGTTCCTTTAGTTAGTGCAATCGGAAAAATAATCAATGATATAACTTGATCTTTGGTAAATTACATGATATCATATAGAACACAAGTTGGTTTTAAGGAGGGGAGAATGTGGGGACCATCAATCTATACAGAATAGATGAGGAAAAGCAGGGACTTTTTCTTCAAGAATTGGCGCAAAAAATGGAACTTAGGGACACTATCTTTTTGGAATCAGAAAATGAAACTGGGATGGTAGAAAATTTTGGCCTGACCTTATATTTGTCTCGTCCAGGAGAAAATAAAGAGATTGCCTGGAATTGGGTACTGGAAGAATTTCATGAGCAATCAATAGAAATATCAACTGCACCAAAGGGGATTATTATCGTAGAAAAAGACGATGGAATAACATATGCAGTAACATTTGGCCATTCATAGAAGGGAATCTATTGACGGCAATTGCTGAAAATCCAACGCAAGTTAACATATCTGAGTTGGATATTATCGGTGTAACAGAAATTTTCAACCACAATGACGGAGAATTTCAGTTGAGTTACAGAGGACAGCAAAAAAATATTTCATCTCTCTCAAATGCGGAAATTGAAAAATTTTGCGATGAAAACGGTTGGGATTATAGTCGAACTCTGCTGAATATTTCTGTGATAAGCTTATATAATGGACATTCAGTTGTAACGAAGAAGGTAAGGGATCTAATCGATTACACAGATGACGGACAAAAATGTCTATTATCAAAAGGAACTTGGTATCAATATAATGATGATTATTTGTCTTATCTGAGAGACTCAATTGCTGAAATAGAAGTAAAATATAATCCTGCATTTGATTTTTCGAGGGAGCAACACGATAATTTCATAAACCAGAAATATGAAGAAGAGAAAAATGAGCCTCGTTATCAGGGACAGGATGAGACAGCCATAAAAATAGCGCTGAAACAAAAGTATTATGCAGAGAGAGCGTATAACTTGCTACGAGAGCAAGAAAATGGATTTCAGAACTATGACCGTGTTGATGTGAAAATAGGCGACTGTAATATTGAGGTCATGGACTTATACAAAGATGGAATGATGTGTGCGGTGAAAATAGGTAGCGCATCTTCTAAATTGTGTTACGCTGTAGACCAATCTTTGACTGCTCTTAAGCTGTATAAAAAAGGAAACTTGCCTAATGTCCCTAAAATCAATACGGTAGTTTTGTGGTTCGTTTTAGAAACACAGACACATATCGAAGATGTGGATGGGCGGCCGCAGTTGAATCAGCTGGATATGCTCATGCTCAAAAACAGATTGGATCAGTGGAAGAAAGAAGTAAGATTGCAAGGATTTACCCCTATGATTTATATCAATTATAGATTGAACTAAAAAATCTGTGGCAACACTATGGCAACACAAAATCAGATAGCCTATCCTATTCCGATAATGAAGATAATAGTGATATGAGAAGCAATTTCCACTAACTAAAAACGCTTAGTTTCTCGCAAACAGGAGCGAGTGTAAATGTGGATACGTGCATATTCCTTTGTAACCTCTGCACTGTGGGATGGCTCATACCATGCTTTTCCCGCAAAGTATATGTTGTCACCCGTTTATCTGACATAGTTTTCCATAGAGGACTGTATTGAATCATAGCAAAAAGGCCCCTTTTATTGTATTACCTCTTTACTCTTGTGTGTTCGCACATTGAATGGCGGCTTCAATAATCTCAATAACATATTTCCGTTTCGCCTGTGGTATAGCATCTAACTTGGATAAAAGATATCCATAGCCCTCCGACATATCGCCAAACAGCAGATAGTCACATGATATTTTAAGCGCAACAGAAAACGCTCTTATAGATTCGGATGATAATCCGGAACGGCCACGCTCTACTTCCTGAATAAAATTGGCACTGTAACCAGATAGACTCGCCAGCTGTTCTCGTGTCAGTTTTTGTGCAAGTCTTTGTCGTTTGATTCTGGCACCAACTTCAAGATTTATATTTTTCAATGCTCTCGGCACAGTGTTACACCGCCTTTTAATAAGAGTGTAGCCCCTAATTGCCTTAACGAAAATATATACAAGTTTGTAATTTAATTACTAGCAATACACCGATTTTTATGGTATGATATATACAAATAAAAAAGACAGGTACAACAATCAGTAACCTGTCTTTACTCATCAGCCGAATCTTCATCGGTTGAATCTTCAAACGAATAGTCATTTAGCGCTTGAAAATCTAAAAATTCAGCTACTGTCATACCGAACGCCAATGCGATTTGATGAAGTGTTCGGATACGGGGATTAAACGTCCTTTTATTTACAAAATTGTCAAGTGTTGACTGACTAACCCCGCTCATCTCTGATAGACCGTTAATAGATATGCCTTTTGATCGACAAAGTGTCAAAATCCTATCTACAAGAATTTGCGCATACTCATAGTCTATTTTTGCTATCTGAAGCCCCTCCTCACCCTGAGTAGTGTCTTCATGATAGCAATAATAATACTTTGAATTACCTGTATTCGAGTAATCAAAGAAAAAACTCCCTAATCAAATTACATTTCAGTTAAAGGATAAAATACCATGTCAGAAAGTTCAATTAAACTTGAGGAACTCCCGTTCAGCTTTCAGGGGGTGGAGGAGAAATATGGCTCTCTCATCGACGCTGAGGAACTGTGCCCTGGGGTATACTACGCCTCCGCCAGATTGTTGGAGCGTTATACCTTTCTCGTGGCCCAGTACATGGTCGTGACGGCCAGCTCCCCAGCTATCTCGTCGGAGGCCAGGGCCTACGGCGCCCCCCTGCCCGACGGCGCCCTGATCTTCGAGGCCAACGACTATTACGACAAGGGCCAGCACGTGGTCCGGTATGAGGCCCACAAATATCTCGCTGACCACGGCCTTCCTCTACCGGAAGCGGAATCTCTGCTGGGGGACCGGGTCTTTGGGATGGAGGTCTGCCCTGAATATTTCGGCCAGCTCCCGGTCCCCACGGACACACCCTGGGGACCGCCTCTCCGCCACGACCGCTTGGGGAACGGGCTCTACTGGCTGGAGACTGAGTACGCCGGCTGGGTGCTGGCCCTGGCCTACCCCATCCGTGAAGATCTGATGTTCCACACCAGGGTCTTTGCCGCCCTCATGCCAACCGACCGGGAACGGGGGCTGGACAATACCTTCGGCTACTGCTTCTATCCCTTTGAGGTGAGCTGCATCCCCCTCTTTGAGCTGCTGGAGTACGGGGAGCGGGACTGGGCGGACAAAATCGACATCGCCGCCCTGAAAAACGCCATCCTGAAATTCTACCCCGACTATCTCAAGCCCGACCTGTATGAGCGCCAGAATCCGCCGAGCATAGCGGCCACTCCCGGCGCCGGGACGGACTTTTACCGCTTCCCGGCCTGAACCCAGCACGAAAAAGGCGGCCTCCCATGGGAGGCCGCCTTGAACCCAATTTCCTCTATATCCCAACTGCCCGGGGCGCCCCAACGGGGCGCTCCGGGCAGTTTTCCGCTCTATTTCTCTCTATTGGCGCTGGCCGGGCATCTCCCAGGCCTTGTGGTCGGTGTGAAGCAGCTCCTCCGCCTTCTGACTCAACGGGGCGCCCAGAAAGTCCCGGTACAGGGCTTGGACCTGGGGGTTCTCGTGGGAAAAGCGGATGGGCTCCGCCCGGTCCAGGTCGTACAACCGCTGGCCCCGGACGCCATACAGCTCCTCGTCCTCTACGGAGATGGGCTGACCGCCGCCGCCCACACAGCCGCCGGGGCAGGCCATGACCTCCACAAAGTCGTAATGGACCTTGCCCGCCTTCAGCCGCTCGATGAGCTTTCGGGCGCTGCCCAGGCCGCTGACCACGGCGCAGCGCACAGGGGTGCCGGCCAGCTCAAAGGCGGCCTCCCGCAGTCCGGGCCCGGTACGGACCGCCGCGAAGGCGTCCGGGTCCGGGTTTTTCCCTGTGAGCACATAGGCCGCTGTCCGCAGGGCCGCCTCCATCACGCCGCCGGTGGCCCCGAAGATAACTCCGGCCCCGGTGTGGACGCCCAAGGGGCTGTCCGGCTCCTCTTCCGGCAGGAGGGCGGGGTCCAGCTTGTCGGCCCGGAGCATACGGACCAGCTCCCGGGTCGTGAGAACCAGGTCCACATCCGGGCGGCCGTCCACCGCCATGGTAGGCAGCTCACTCTCCGCCTTTTTGGCCACACAGGGCATGATGGACACGCAGAAGATTTTTTCCGGCGCTACCCCCAGCGTTTGAGCAAACCAGCTCTTAGCCACGCTGCCAAACATCTGCTGGGGCGACTTGGCGGAGGAAAGCTGATGGGTCAGCTCCGGGTATTGGCTCTTCAGGAACCGGACCCAGCCGGGGCAGCAGCTTGTGAACATGGGCCAGCGGGTCAGCCCCCCGGCCTGGAGGCGGTGGAGGAACTCGCTGCCCTCCTCCATAATGGTCAGGTCGGCGGCAAAGTTGGTGTCAAACACATATTGGAAGCCCAGCCGCCGCAGGGCGGCGGCCATGCGGCCCATGGTGGCCTCCTCCCGCTTCAGCCCAAATGCCTCGCCCCAGGCGGCACGGACGGCGGGAGCCACCTGGACCACGGTAATCTTGTCCGGGTCGGCCAGGGCGGCAAAGGCCCGCTGGGTGTCGTCCCGCTCCCGCAGGCCGCCCACGGGACAGTGGGTGATGCACTGGCCGCACAGGGCACAGTCCGAGTCCTTAATGACCCGGTTGTCCGACACGTCGATGGTGGTGCGGCCGCCGGTGCCCGCCAGGTCCCAGATGGACAGGGACTGGACCTTGTCACAAATCTGGATGCAGCGCATGCATTTGATGCACTTATTATAATCATGGTACAGGGGGAAGGTGGTGGTCCAGGCCCCCCGCAGTCCCCGTGGCAGCTGGCTCTCATAGGGCAGGGACAGGATGCCCAGGTCATTGGCAATCGCTTGAAGCTGGCAGTTCCCGCTGCGGACGCAGGTGGCGCACTTGCAGTCGTGCTGGGACAGAATCAGCTCCACATTGGTCCGCCGGGTGGTCCTGGCACGGGGGGAATTGGTGTGGACCACCATTCCCTCCTTCACCGGGTTGTTGCAGGCGGTGACCATGGCCCGCTCCCCCTCCACCTCCACGCAGCAGACCCGGCAGGCAGCGATCTCATTGATCCCCTTCAGGTAGCACAGGTGGGGAATACGGATGTGGGCCGTTTTGGCGGCCTCCAGGATGGTGGTGCCCTCCGGCACCTGGACAGTCAGTCCGTCAATGGTCATCGTCACCATTCCGTGTTCCTCCCTCCCTTGAAGATACCGTAGCCGAAGTGGTCACAGCGCAGACAGCGGCTGGCCTCCTGCTGGGCCTCCTCCAGTGTCATGCCCTCCTTGAGCAGAGAGAAGTCCCCGCTGTAACAGGAGAGATGGCGGTTTTTCAGATTCACCCGGCCGCAGGGCGGGGTGTTGGTCATATGGGCCGGCGGGATCTCCACATCACAGCGGATCTTGTGGTCAAAGCCCAGATAGTTGTCAATGTTGGCGGCGGCCACCTTTCCGGCGGCCACGGCCCGAATCACGGTGGCTGGGCCGGACACGGCGTCGCCGCCGGCAAAGACGTTGTCCACGCCTGGGACCGAGCTGGTCAGGTCGGTCTGGATGGCCCCCCGGCGTGTGGCAATGCCCACCGCCTCGAAGGGCTGGGCCTCGATGGCCTGGCCGATGGCCACGATGACGTAGTCGCAGGGGATGCGGAATTCCTTTGTCTGGGCGCCGGCCGGAGTGGGCCGGCCATCCCGGCCATAGCGGCTGATGATTTGGGGCTGTGTCCACAGGGCGGCCACCTTTCCCTCCTCGTCCGCCTCAATGCGGGCGGGGGCCTGGAGGGGCAGAATTTGGCAGCCCTCGGCCATGGCCTCCTCGATCTCTTCAGACAGGGCGGTCATGTCCTCCACCCGGCGGCGGTAGACACAGGTGACGCTGTCCGCCCCCAGGCGCAGGGCGGTGCGGGTGGCGTCCATGGACACGTTGCCGCCGCCGATGACGCACACCTTCTTTCCCGTGAAGTCCGGGACCTGGCCCTCGCCAATGCCCCGGAGCAGCTCCACAGCGCTGATGACGTTTTGGGAGTCCTCCCCCTCCAGCCCCAGCTTTTTGTCGTTGTGGGCGCCGATGGCGATGTACACCGCGTCAAAACTCTTCTGGATGTCCTCCATGGTCAGATCTCTGCCAATGGACACCCCAGTATGGACTCGGACTCCGGCGGACAGGATGTGGTCGATATCCCGGTCCAGGATCTCCTGAGGCAGACGGTAGTCCGGGATGCCGTACCGCAGCATACCGCCCAGTTTGGGGCGCTGCTCATACACCGTCACCTGGTGCCCCATAAGGGACAGATAATAGGCGGCGGTCATGCCGCCTGGGCCGCCGCCTATGACGGCCACTGTCTTTCCAGTGTCCGCCGCCCGCTCCGGCGGGGCGGCAGGGGCGGCGTGATCCACCGCAAACCGCTTCAGCCCGCAGATGTTGACCGCGTCATCCACCATCCGGCGGCGGCACTGGGCCTCGCAGGGATGCTCGCACACATAGGCGCAGGCGGAGGGAAAGGGATTGTCCTTCCGGATCAGGCGGACCGCGTCGTCGTACCGCTCCTCCCGGACCAGGGCCACATAGCCGGGGACATCCACATGGGCCGGACAGACGGACACGCAGGGCACCGGGTGGCTCAGGCCGCAGATACAGCGGCCGTGGACCACATGCTCCTCATAGTCCTCCCGAAAGCCCCGCACTCCCCTGAGCACCATGTGGGCAGCCTCATAGCCGATGGCGCAGTCGGCGGAATCGGCTATGACCTGGGCAGTGCTCTCGATCAGGTCGATGGTCTCCAGCGTAGCGGTGCGGTCCAGCACCTGCTCGATCAGGATGGCCAGCTGGTTCAGCCCCACCCGGCAGGGAACACACTTGCCGCAGGTCTGGGCGTGGCACAGCCGCAAAAAATTCAGGGACATGTCCACAGGACACAGGCCAGAGGAGCTGGCACTGATCCTGCGCTCCATGTCCCGACTGAGCCACGAAAGGACGGTCTGGGCCCGCCCCGGCGTTTCGATGGACAATCGGCTCAAAGGGATCTCCTCCTTCACATCTTCTCGCTGTTCTGCAAAGCATTCCTTCCTTGTCTTTCATAGTTCGGCAAAAAGTTTCTGCTTTCCAGCGTTTTTCCTGCCTCGATTGCAAAAATCTTGACAGCTTCACTTTTCCTATATTCAAAAAAGTATCACAAGGCCCAGCCGTTGTCAATGGCAACCGGGCATTCTCTTATTTCATATGATATCATTTTTATCCGGGGGATATTTTTGTTCCAGCCTACCAAAATGAAAACCGGCCGGCGGCCGCTGGAGCGCGGACGCCGGCCGGGAACTCTCGGTCCAGTTCAGGCCTTCTGAGACAGGGCAGTACAGAAGGCCAGGGAGTGGAAGGCCACCTCTTTGTCATCACTTCTGGAGGTGAGGGCCACAGGGATTTTGGCCCCGATGACCACGCCGCAGGTCTGGGCGTGGGCGTGCATCTGCCAGCACTTGACAATCAGGTTGCCCGCCAGCAGACTGGGAACGACGATCCCGTCGAACTCCCCACACAAGGGACAGTCGTAGCCCTTCAACCGGGCGGCCTCCTTGGACAGAATCAGGTCATAGGCGATAGGGCCCACCAATTGGCAGTCCGCGATGGGGTGCCGGCAGTGCTCTCGGACCAGCTCCTGGGCCTCGATGGTGTCCTTCATATGGAAGGCGACCTTCTCCACCATGGATAGCAGGGCAATATTGGGCCTCTCATAACCCACAGTCTTCAGCATATCCACCATGTCAGCGATGATGGTCTTTTTCTGTTGAAGATTGGGCTCAATGGTGACGGTGACATCTCCGATGGCTATGACCTTGGGATACTCGGGCATACAGACCAAGTCAATGTGGGCCAGCAGCTTGTCGGTGCGCAGCCCATTCTCCGGCACCAGGAGGGGCAGCAGGAACTCCCGGGTCTGGGTGTTGCCCCGCATGAGCATATCCCCCTCGCCCCGGTTGACCACATCCACCGCCGTCTGGGCCACATTCTCCCCAGGCTGTGTGGGTACCAGGCGGTAGGGCCTGTCCTTCATCCCCAGCCGCTCCAGCATGGGGACCACCTTCTCCTCCTCGCCCACTAGGACGGGAAATACAAAGCCGGCCTCCTGAGCCATAAAGGCCCCCAGCAAGATATTCTCCGCGTCCGCACCGGCGATAACGACAGTCTTAGGCTTCTGAACGCTCTTAGCCTGCTCCACGATCTGATCAAAATTTTTCAGCGCCATGGTACACAACATCTCCTTTTTCACATCGATCCTTCGTCACAGTTCAAAAGCGGGAAACAGGGACTCTGTCTGGTCTTTTCCCCCATCTTAGCATCTTTCTTCCGCTAAAACAAGGCTTTCCAGGGATAATTGTGGGAAAAAGTTGTGATTACAAGTCCGGCGGCACTCACCGGCGGGACCAGTTCTTCCCTGGGCTTTCGCCGCGCATAAATTCGATGAGCTGCCGATGAATTGGGCTGGTCTTGTTCCTAGAGTAGGATAAATAGATGTTTCGGAATGCCTGGGGGTCGTCCAGCAGATAGAACACCACGCCACTGGTGGGAGTGACAAACTCTGGGATAGTGGTTCGCAGAAATGTGATTCCCTTTCCCTCGCACACCAGGTAATAGGCGGTCATCATCTGGCTGAGGTACAGGGATACGTTGGGGGTGAATCCGGCATTCCGGCACAGGGTCAGGCTCCGGTCGTGGACGTCGTTGTCCGGCTTGAGTAAAAGGAAAGGCTCGTCCTTGAAATGGTGCAGTGGGACTGGCGGACGCCTGTGCTCCAGCTCGTCCCGTCGGAGCAGCCCCTCAAAGGTGTATCGGTAGGGCTCCAGCCGCTGGTTGATCTCATAGTGGGCCGGAACCGCCAGGATAATCTGCTCTGACGCCCAGGGAAAGGTCTGTATGTCGCTACCAGAGGGGCACTCCGCTTCCAGCAAAAAGTCCAGCTGGCCCGCCCTCAGCTTCTCAGTCAGGCCAGAGGTAGTCCCCTCGGTGAAGGTTAGGGTGACCTGGGGGTACAGAGCGCAGAAGTCGGTAAGCAGCTTAGGCAGCACATAGGTACAGAAAAACATAGAACTGCCAATGTGCAGCTCCACATTGTTGACGCTGCGCATCTCGTTGAAATGCCGCTGCATCTCCTCCTCGATGGCCATAATGCGCTCGATCTGCTCAATATAGTACCGCCCCGCATCGGTAAGACTGATAGGGTTGGTGCTCCGGTCAAAGAGGGGGATCTGGAGCTGCTGCTCCACCTTTTTCACTGTGGCACTCAGCCAGGGCTGGGACACATATAGTTTTTTTGCCGCCTTGGAAAAGCTCTTCTCCTGATATATGGCGTAAATGTACTCTTTATAATCCGTCATAGCAGCCCTCTATAAGGAAAATCATATAGCGCCTTCAACGATTTGCTATTTTACATCGCGGCCGGCACCTGCTAGAATTATATCAGAATGTCCCCCTGTCCAGCAAGAGGATTCCTCTCCGCGGCGGGTACAATTTAACATTTTAAGGGAGAATCATCGCTATGGAACTGAAAACTTCAGCCAGAATGGACCAACTGGCCCCCTCCGGCATCCGCAAAGTCAATGAGAAGGCTCTGGCTATGGAGCGGGCCGGGGAGCATGTCATTCATTTTGAAATTGGCCGTCCCGATTTTGACACCCCTGAATATATCAAGAAGGCGGCTGAGGCGGCTCTGGACAAGGGGGACGTGTTTTACACCTCCAACTTCGGCACTCTGGAGCTGCGGCAGGAGATTGCCAACAAGCTGAAGCGGCAGAACAATGTGGACTATAAGGCCAGCGAGGTGCTGGTCACCGTAGGCCTGTCCGAGGCTGTCTTTGCTGTTCTGGCCGCTATTCTGGACGAGGGGGACGAGATCCTGGTCCCCGACCCTGCTTGGCTCAACTACCACAATGTGCCCCGTATGTTGGGCGCCGTCCCCGTCACCTACTCTCTGAAGGAGGAGAATGGCTACCAAATGGACCTGGCCGAGCTGCGCTCCAAGGTGACGGACAAGACCAAGGCCGTGGTCATCATCACCCCTAACAATCCAACTGGCGGCGTTCTGTCCCAGGATACCCTCCAGGGCCTAGCCGACCTGGCCATCGAGAAGGACCTGTTAGTCATCTCCGACGAGGTGTATGAGCGGCTCATCTACGATGGGGAGAAGCACATTAGCATCGCCTCCCTGCCGGGCATGAAGGAGCGGACCTTCACCATGAACGGCATGTCCAAGGCCTACTCCATGACCGGCTGGCGCCTGGGCTATGTGGCCGCCCCCGAGGCCTATATCGCGGTCCTCAACAAGTTCCACCAGCATAACACCACCTGCGCCCCCTCCTTCGTCCAGACGGCCTCTGTGGCAGCTCTCCGTGACGAGAAGAACGAGGTCAACGACATGGTTAAGGAGTATCAGCGCCGCCGGGATTATGCCGTCAAGGCCATCAACGACATTCCCGGTTTGAGCTGTCTGTGCCCCAAGGGCGCCTTCTACATCTTCATCAACTGCAAATCCCTGGGAAAGCCCTCCGCCGAGCTGGCCTCCTATCTGCTGGATGAGGCCAAGATCGCCCTGGTTCCCGGCGATGTCTTTGGTCCCGGCGGAGAGGGATATCTCCGCCTCTCCTTCGCCAACAGCTATGACAATATCGTGGAGGGCTGCAAGCGGCTGGCCCAGGCTGTGGCTAAACTGCGGCAGTAAGTCTTCCCGATGGAACAAACTGCACAAGAGAGCGCCCAAAAGGGCGCTCTCTTTTTCCGTTCAGAGGAGGGAAAGGGAGAGGCACGGCCTTGCAAAAAGCCCTCCTTTCCATTACAATGACGTTAGGAGAAGATTAACCGATTCGTGATAGCAGACCGTTTCAAAAGAGGGGAAACTTGGATGGAAACGACAGTGCAGCGGAAGACTCTCAATGACCTGGCTCCGGGCCAGAGCGGCACGATCCTGTCTGTGGGCAATCAGTCCGGGGCAGTGAAGCGCCGGCTAGTGGATATGGGGCTGACCCCCGGCACCCAGGTGAAGGTAAATAAAATCGCCCCTCTGGGCGACCCCCTGGAGGTGTCCCTCCGGGGCTATGAGCTGTCCCTGCGCCGGGCGGACGCCGAACAGATCGTCATAGGGCAGCCCCGCCTGCGGCGGGCCGGAGGGACCACCCTCCAGACCGGTCCAGATCCCGAAGCCGCCCGCCGGCAGCTGCGGGACCACGAGCATGAGCTGGAGGCCCACGGCGGCCGCTATGACGCCGCCGCCCACGACAGTCGGTCTATGCGTGTGGCTCTGGCTGGCAATCCCAACTGCGGCAAGACTACTCTGTTCAACGCCCTCACCGGCTCCAACCAGTATGTAGGAAACTGGCCCGGTGTCACCGTGGAAAAGAAGGAGGGCACCGCCCGTTTGGGCGATAAGTCCATGACGGTGGTGGACCTGCCTGGCATCTATTCCCTGTCCCCCTATTCCATGGAGGAGATCGTAGCCAGGGATTTTATTATCGGCGAGGCGCCGGACTGTATCATCGACATCGTAGACGCCACCAATCTGGAGCGCAATCTGTACCTCACAGTCCAGCTTCTGGAGCTGGAGCGGCCCATGGTGGTGGCGCTGAACTTTATGGACGAGGTTGCTAAACGGGGCGACCAGATCGACGTGGCCCGGCTGTCCAAGGAGCTGGGTATTCCCGTAGTCCCTATCACCGCCCGAACCGGCGAGGGGCTGGACACCTTGCTCCACACCGCCCACCGTCAGATGCACCTGGGCTTTACAATCGAACCTGACGATTTGTACGACAGCTTCACCCATGACATCCACCACCGGATGGGCGAGCTGATCCACGACTACGCCTACGCCGCCGGGCTGCCCGCCCACTGGGCCGCCATCAAGCTGCTGGAGGGAGACGACATCGTAGCCAAGGCCCTGAAGTTGCCCGCACGGGTGTCCGGCCTGCTGGATGCGGTAGTGGCCGAGTACGAGGGATCCAGTGACCTGGGCGACCGGGAGACCCTGATTGCCGACAGCCGTTACCAGTACATCGAAAAGGTGGTAGCCGCCTCTGTGGTCAAGGGCGGCCGTCCTGGCGAGCTGACCTTCAGCGAGAAGGTGGATAAGGTGGTCACCCACCGCCTGTTCGCCATTCCCCTGTTTCTGTTGACTATGCTGCTTATGTTTGTCGTCACCTTTGGTCCCTTTGGCTCCTGGCTGTCCAACGGGGTGGGGGCCGCCGTGGACAGTCTATCCGGCTGGCTCTCCGGGGCGCTGTCCGGGGCGGGAGTGTCCCCGGTCCTGGTGTCCCTGGTGTGCGACGGCATCATTGCCGGGGTGGGGGGCGTGCTCACCTTTCTGCCCCAGATCGCCCTGCTCTTTTTCTTCCTGTCCTTCCTGGAGGACTCGGGCTATATGTCTCGGGCCGCTTTTATCATGGACCGCCTGCTCCGCCGGTTCGGACTGTCTGGAAAGGCGTTCATCCCCATGCTCATGGGCTTTGGCTGCTCGGTGCCCGCCATCATGGGGGCCCGGACCATGGAAAACGAGAAGGACCGGAGGATGACCATTCTACTGGTTCCCTTCATGTCCTGCTCGGCCAAGCTGCCCGTCTACGGGCTGCTATCCGCCGCCTTCTTCGGCCCCTACGCCGGACTGGTGGTCTTTGGGCTGTATCTCATCGGCATGGCGGCGGGCATCCTGTCCGGCCTGTTCTTTAAAAAGACCCTGTTCGCCGGGGAGCCCGCCCCCTTTGTACTGGAGCTGCCCCCCTATCGCCTCCCCTCCCTGTCCAATATGCTCACCCATGTGTGGCAGAAGGTGCGGGGCTTCCTCATCAAGGCAGGCACCCTCATCCTTCTCATGTCCATGGTGCTGTGGCTGCTCCAGTCCTTCGACTTCTCTCTGCGCATGGTGGAGGACGCCGGCCAGAGTATGCTGGGTACTCTGGGCTCCCTCATCGCCCCCATCTTTGCCCCCTGCGGCTTCGGCCACTGGCAGGCCGCTGTTGCCCTGCTCACCGGGCTTGTCGCTAAGGAGATGGTGGTGTCCTCCCTGTCCATGTTCTACGGCTTCTCCCTCACCGCCTCCAGCGGAGCGGTGGCAGCGGCCATGGCTGGCTTCACCCCCCTGTCCGCCTTCTCCATGCTGGTGTTCATTCTGCTGTACGTCCCCTGTGTGGCCGCCGTATCCACCCTGTTCAAGGAGATGAACAGCCCCAAGTGGGCCTGGTTCTCCATCGCCTGGCAGGTAGGCTGCGCCTATGTGGTATCTCTGCTGGTGTATCAGGCGGGCAGTCTGTTTTTCTAAATGGTGGGAGCGGCCGAAGGCCTCTCTGACCTCTCGATCTAGGAGGAATCTGTTATGGTAAAACTCATCTCGCTGGACCTGGACGGCACGCTGCTGGATCCACAGGGCCAGATCACCCCGGCCTCTAAGGCGGCTATCGCCCTGGCCCGGGCCGCTGAGATTCGGGTAGTGCTGAATACTGGCCGTCCCATCCCTGAGGCCTGCTTTTTCGCCAGGCAGGCCGGGTGTGATGATCTGGTATCTGCTTTGGGAGGGGCGGCGCTGGCGGACAGCTCCACTGGCCAGGTCCTCCAGCGCCAGGACCTGCCCCAAAACACGGGGCGGAGGGTGCTGGAGCTGTGTCTGGGCCGGCGGATCGAGCTGATGATCTTCGCCGGGGAGGAGATCGTCCTGGACCCCTTCTCCAAGGAGTCCCTGCTGCGGACCTATCCCTATCCAGTCTTTCATAACAACGCCGTGGTGGTGGAGGACCCCCTGGCCTATCTGGAGGAGCACCGCCTGCCCTTGACCAAGGTACACGGGGACTGGAATCAGCCGGCTTATCCCTTGGAGGAGCTGCGGGCCCTGGACGGGTTGGAGCTGACCTCCTCCAACGACCATGACTTCGAGGTGGTGCCCGCCGGGGTGGATAAGGGGGTTGCTCTGGCCCAGCTGGCCCAGCGGTACGGCGTGCCCCTGGACCAGTGCGCCGCCGTGGGGGACAGCGACAACGACCTGGCCATGCTCCAGGCGGCTGGCGTTCCTATCGCCATGGGCAACGCCTCCCAGTCCGTCAAGGACCTGGCCCTCCGGGTCGTTGCGGACAATGGACAGGACGGTGTGGCTGCGGCTATTCTGAACTGCCTGGACCCGAAACTTTCTCCATCCCTTTAATCGTCGCATCGTGCCGCCGGAGCTCCGGCGGCACTTTTATATTTTCCTCTTTTCTTTGAAGGGATTAAGGACGCGGCAGCTTTTTTAAGGAAAATACCCTTAAATCCCACCCTTTCCCTTACCATCTGGTATCATGTTCTACCAGGAGGTGATTTTATGTACAGAGGTCCCCATGTAGACGATCCGAAAAAGTCGGTGGCCGTCGTTCTCCCACTGGACCGCTACCAGGCGCTGGCCCGTCTGGCGGAGCAGAACTCATACAGCCTTCCCGCCTATATCCGCCAGGTGCTGCGGAACCATATCCACTCCCTGGAGGGGGAGCCATAAGGCCGAAATTCCCGCCCGGTTTCACCGGGCAGGAATTTTTATGCCCTCTCCCCCACTGGAATACAAATTTCCCCTTGACCTTCCACCTGCTGGACGGTATAAACTGTCACGGCAGCGGTGGGACAAATTTTAATGAAATTTTCATCTATTCTTTCAATGGATATAAACTTTGTCCCGTACAATGGAAGCACACAGGGACACCCCGGCGAAACCGGCCCTCGGGCCATGAAGATAAGGAGTTTTTTTATGGACGCGACACAGGTCAGCACACAGGAGGAGATACAGCTCCCACAGGAGCCGGGGAAGAAGGGACCTCTTTTTCCAGTCCCCCGGAAAAAGAAGAAGTGGATCAAGCGGGGGGCCATCCTCCTTGTAGTCCTTCTAGCGATATGGTGGTTTTTCCTCCGCCCGTCGGGCGGAGGGGGCGGCGTCAGCGCCGCCGGGCAGTACATTCCTGTTCCCGCCTCTCTCCAGGATCTGACGGTGGCGGTGGACGGCTCCGGGGCGGTGACGCCCATCGAGTCCTATCAGGTGGGCGCCCTGGTCAGCGGCGAGGTGCTTGCCGCCCCCTTCGAGGTGGGCGACTGGATTGAGAAGGGAGATCTGCTCTATCAACTGGATGCCGGGGACGCGGAAATCGGTCTTCAGCAGGCCCAGTTATCCCTGCGTCAGGCCCAGCTCAACTATGATGAGCTGCTCTCCGGCATGAGCCCAAGCGCCTCCGCCGCCGGGGTGGTCCAACAGGTCCACGTCCAAAAGGGGGACTTGGTCTCTCCCGGCACCCCTATTGCCGACGTGGCGGACAACTCCACCATGACCTTGACCCTCCCCTTCCAGTCGGCGGATGCCTCCAGCCTGTCCCCCGGTCAGGGGGCCCAGGTGACCATCGCCGGCACCATGGAGGTGCTGTCCGGCACAGTGGAGTCCATCTCCTCCGCCGAGCTGGTGGGAAATGGCGGTGCTCTGGTCCGGCAGGTGAAGATACGGGTGGATAACCCAGGCGCTCTAACCTCCGCCAATTCGGCCACCGCCACTGTGGGGGACATCGCCTGTGCCGGAAGCGGCTCCTTTGAGGAAAATACGCGCCAGACCGTGGTGGCCCAGACCTCCGGCGAGGTGACTGCCGTCCACGTCACCGCTGGCAGCAGGGTGTCCGCCGGTACTGCCCTGGTCACCCTGGGGGGCGATGGGGCCCAGAGCGCCCTGGAAAACAGCGCCATCTCCGTGGAAAATGCCCAGCTGGCCCTCCAAAGGGCCCAGGACGCCCTGGAGAGCTACACCATCACCGCCCCTATCTCCGGCACGATCATTGAGAAGAACTATAAGGTGGGTGACAAGGTAGACGGCATGGACGCCGGCTCCCTGGCCATTCTCTATGACATGAGCAGTCTGAAGCTGACCATGAACATCAGTGAGTTGGACCTGAACCAGGTCCAGGAGGGTCAGGAGGTAGACATCACCGCCGAGGCGCTGCCCGGACAGGTCTTTCAAGGCGTAGTGGACCGGGTGTCCATCAACGGCACCACCACCAACGGCTTTACCACCTATCCCGTCACCATTCTGCTGCGGGAGTTCGGCGACCTGAATCCAGGCATGAACGTGTCCGCCGATATCGTTGTCGAGCGGACCACGGGCGTCCTCTGTGTCCCGGTGTCCGCCGTCAACAGCGACGGCACTGTGCTGGTAGCCGGACCGGGCACACTTTCTGAGGATGGCCTCACCATAGCCGATCTTTCCAAGGCGGAGCGCCGCCCTGTGGAGCTGGGACGGAGCAACGAGGAGTACATCGAGATCACTTCCGGACTGTCTCAGGACGAGGTGGTGCTGGTTCCTGACCAGGCCACCGGCTCCATGGGCGCCGTTGCGATGGGAGGCTGACCGGCTTGGAACATCTCATCGAACTGAAGGACATATATAAGATCTATCCGATGGGGGAGGAGACAGTCCATGCCCTGGATGGGGTGAACATCACCATCGACCAGGGGGAGTTCGTGGCCATTGTAGGCTCCTCCGGTTCAGGCAAGTCCACAGCTATGAACATTATCGGCTGCCTGGACGTGCCCACCTCCGGCACCTACCATCTGGGGGGTGTGGATGTGTCCACCATGGAGGACGACCAGCAGGCGGACATTCGCAACAAGATGCTGGGTTTTATCTTCCAGCAGTACAACCTGATCCCCAAGCTGTCTGTGCTGGAAAATGTGGAGCTTCCCCTGCTCTACGCCGGCGTGCCCGCCGACCAGCGTCGGGAGCGGGCCATCCGCTCTCTGGAGCGGGTGGGACTGGCGGACAAGAAAAAGAATCTGCCCAGCCAGCTCTCCGGCGGCCAGCAGCAGCGGGTATCCATCGCCCGTGCCCTGGCCGGGGACCCCTCGGTCATCCTGGCTGACGAGCCTACTGGAGCCCTGGACTCCAAAACAGGCCGGGAGGTACTGGGCTTTTTGAAAAAGCTCAATCGGGAGGGGGACACGGTGGTCCTCATCACCCACGATAACTCCATCGCCGTCAAGGCGGACCGCATCATCCGCCTTCAGGACGGCAAGGTCATCTATGACGGGGACGCCCACGATCCACGGGCGGTGGTCCAGCCCGACGCGGCGGACGAGGAGGTGGAGGCGGTATGAACTATGGACAGTCCTTCCGCCTGGCCATCAAGGCCCTGGCCACCAGCAAGATGCGCTCCCTGCTCACCATGCTGGGCATCATCATCGGCGTGGCCGCCGTCATCATTATCCTGGCCCTGGGCAACGGCCTGACCGGCATGGTGCAGCAGCAGGTGGATAAGCTGGGGGTCAACATGATGATGACCTATGTCTGGGGACGAGGGGATGGGTCCACCTCTACCCTGGACCCCCAGGATATGTATGATCTGGTGGAGGAAAACCCGGACGTGCTCTCCGGTGTTTCCCCCTATGTGGACGCCCAGGCCACCGTCCGCAAGGGGGACGAAAAATTTGACAAGACCTCTCTCTACGGAGTCAGCGAGGTCATGTTCAACAACAGTACCAAGGGCACCATCGACGGCGGGGAGAAGCTGGGCCAGGGACGGTTCCTCTCCTGGCTGGACGTGGAGCGGCGAAGCCAGGTGTGTGTCATTGGAAGCTATCTGGCGGAAAACGCCTTTGGGGGCGACGCCCTGGGCCAGACTCTGACCATCAACGGTCAGGCTTACACTGTCATCGGCGTGCTGGAGCAAATCCGGGAGAACATGGAGGAGGGCGGCCCTGACGACCAGGTGTACATCCCCTATGAGAACGCCCTGGAGATGCTGGGCACCCGGAACGTGACCTTGTATATGTTCACCAGCACTTCCGGCGAAACAGCGGCCGCCGCGCGAATGGTCATCGACAGTATGCTGCTGGAGTATTTTGACGGGGATTATGACGCCTTCTACACCCAGACCATGGCGGAGCAGGCCGAAATGATCAACCTGATGATGGGGGTGGCCATGGGGGTACTGGTGGCCATCGCCGCCATCTCCCTGTTAGTAGGGGGCATCGGCATCATGAACATCATGCTGGTATCCGTCACCGAGCGCACCCGTGAAATCGGCATTCGGAAATCTCTGGGCGCCAAACGGCGGGACATCCGCCGCCAGTTCGTCATCGAGGCCGGGACCACCTCCGCCATTGGCGGGCTGCTGGGCATCGGCCTGGGCTGTCTGCTGGCGATGGGACTGGGGGCATTGTTCGGTGGGATGCTGTCCGCCCAGATGGGCGGCGCCGTCTTTAACGCCACTCCTACTCTGGGCGCTATTGCCATCAGCTTCGGGGTGTCTGTGGGCATCGGTGTCCTGTTCGGCTATCTGCCCGCCAACAAGGCGGCCAAGCTGAATCCTATTGACGCGCTGCGATATGACTGATAAATTAGAGACAGAAGAAGCGCGGCGGTCCCTTTCTAACGGTCGTTTTTTCCTTAGGGCCCCGTTGGACGCTCAATCTTCTGACCTCTGATGAAAAAAGGAGCCATTAAAATGAGAAAAAAATTCACATCCGCCCTGTTGACCGCCTGTCTGGTGCTGGGCTTGGCTCTCCCCGCTCGCGCGGCAAGCCAGCCCCAGCAGGAGGAGGCCATCCAAGTGGTCAACGCCCTAGGCATCATGGTGGGGGACACCAATGGCAACATGAATTTGTCCAGCCGGGTCACCCGTGCGGAGTTTATCACCATGGCTGTCAAAGCCACGCCCGGCGGGGAGCAAATCGGTCAGGCCGCCACCTCCCCCTACCCCGATGTCCCACGGAGCCACTGGGCCTCCGGCTATGTGGAGGCGGGAGTGGCCGCTGGACTGGTATCCGGCTACACAGACGGTACTTTCCGCCCCAACCGGGAGATCAGTCTGGCCGAGGGCGTGACCATTGCCCTGCAGCTTCTGGGTTATGGCCCCAGTGATTTCTCAGGCGCCTACCCCACCGGACAGCTTGCCATGTATCACAGTCTAAAGCTGGACCAGGGTGTGACCGCTGCCGGGCCCTCTACCCTTCTGACCCGGCAGGATGCCATGTACCTGTTCTATAACCTGATGACCGCCAACACCAAGGAGGGGCATCCCTACCTGGAGAGTCTCGGCTATTCCCTCAACGCCGCTGGTGAAATCGACCTGGTGGCCTTGATCAGCGGACAGATGGAGGGCCCGGTGGTCGCACAGGGGAACTGGCAGTCCTCCCTCTCCTTTGACCCGGCCCAGGCCAAGGTTTACCGCAACGGCGGCGTGTCCACGCTGTCTGCCATTCAGAACTACGACGTGGTCTATTGGAACCGGGCCATGCGCACCCTGTGGGCTTACTCCGACAAGGTAACAGGCACGATCCAGGCCCTGGAGCCCAGCGCCTCTAACCCTACCTCTGTCACGGTATCTGGAAGGACCTGCACCATTGAAACCTCCTCTGCCGCCTATTCCCTTTCCACACTGGGAGAATATGCTCTGGGCGACACAGTGACCCTGCTGTTGGGACGCGAGGGGGGTGTGGCCGCTGTGATAGGGGCCCTATCCGCCGATGAGAGCCAGCAGGTGGGCGTGGTCACCTCAGTGTCCAATTCCTCTTACCCCGATGGCAAGGGCGGCACCTATCAGGCCAAAACTGTGACGCTGTTGTCCACGGATGGCCAGACCTACCGCTATCAGACCACCAGCTCTGTCAAAGAGGGAGCCCTGGTCCGAGCCGCGGTGGATGACCAAGGAAAGGTGACCCTGAAGGGCCTGACCAGCGCCTCTCTCACCGGCAAGGTGAACGCCGCCGGCACCAAGCTGGGCAGCCACCCCTTTGCGGAGGGTGCAGAGATTCTGGATGTCAGCGATGGGCAGGGCGCGCGGATCTATCCCAGCCGTCTGGCCGGACTGGAACTGACCGACAGCATGGTCAAGTACCACTCCCTAAACGGCTCCGGTGAAATCGAGACACTGGTACTCAACGATGTGACCGGCGACGCTTACCGGTACGGCATCCTCACCCGCATGGAGAGTACGTCTGCCGGGGAATTTTCCTCCTATTACAGCTACGAGCTGGATGTAGGAGGACAGCAGATCTCCCTTCCCCAGAGCACGACCCGCTACCCTGTGGAGCGGGGGCCGATCCGCATTAAGGGCGACCCTGCCCATCCTGACGGGCTCTACTCCCTGACACTCGCCGGCAAGGGCGAGGCCAGCGGGGGCCAGTTCCTGTCCGGTTCCAAGGGATATACCCTCTCCGACAATCTGATGGTCTACGAGTACCAGGACGGGGCGTACTATTTGTCCACCCTGGCCAGAGTCCAGGGCGGCCGCTTTGAGCTAAGTGGCTGGTATGACAAGTCTGAATCCTTGGGAGGCCGTATCCGGGTCATCGTAGCCCGAAGCATCTAACTAAAACAGAAAGACCGCCCCGGCGCCTTTTCAGGCGCCGGGGCGGTCTTATTTGTCACATGGCAGGAGTGGTATCGGAAACATAGGTCTGTTCCAAGCCGAGATCCAGCTCCAACAGGAAATTCAAGTCATCCAGGGCCAGGTACAGCTCCCCCTCCAGCATCAGCGCCGGGGCGGACAGTTCTACCCTTTGGCCGTCCCGCTGACTGTTCTGGCCGGTCGTCAGCGTATACCAGTGCTCCCCGCCGTACAGGACGACTTCCTCCCCGCCGAATGTGGTTCCGACCCGCCACCCCAGCGCCTGGGCCAGACGGCCGGCAGAGAGGTAAACTCTGCCCTCCAGCATCAGAGCGCCGGAGCCCAGCTCCAGCTCCCGTCCCTGTATGTACAAAGCCGGCACGCCATTTGTGCCCTGGACAGGGAGGCGGGCCACATATTCCTCATAGGTCAAGTCCCGCTCCATACAGAGCTTGGCAATGTCCTTGCCCACATAGCGGTAATGCCAGGGCTCAAACCGGTAGCCGGTGATCCGCTCCTTCCCCTCTGGATAGCGGAGGATAAATCCGTACTCCGCACAGTGCTCTACCAGCCAGGCGTAGGTGGGCGTGTTCTCAAAGTGGGCCTGGACGCTGGCGGTATTGATGTCCAGTGCCAGTCCGGTCTGATGCTCCGAGGAGCCTGGACGGGCGGAATAGGTGTCCGCCAGGCTCTGACCATCCTGGGACACATATCGGTCATATACCCGCTCCTGTGTCCCATAGGAGCGGTAGGAGGATACGTTCCACAGCCGAATCCCCTCCGTCCGGGCCTGGTCCGCCATGGCCTTGAACTGCTCCCAGGCCTCCCGCTGGAGATAAGCTGTCCCATAAGTATAGGCTGTCCCCATCCGGACCAGATCAGGTTTATAGTCCGGGCTGAGTTGGTGGTACTTATTGACCAGGACGGTCTGGCTGTCCGGGTCCTCCACCATCTGGATTCCCTGATAGAATGGGCGGTCCAGGCCGATATTCACCTCGGTCGCCACCTGTTCTGTGGTCAGCTCCGGGTGCCGCTCCACGTAGTCCAGATAGCGGCCCATATTTTCCACATGGCAGTAGGGCAGGACCAGCAATTCCAATTCCCGCTGGGACAGCGCTCCCTCCATCAGCCGGTGATAGAGCTCTCGGTCCAGGCGGCTCCAAACCTGGGCGATTTGATCCCGCTCCAGCCCCCTCCGGGCCAGCAGAGCGGACACATCCCGATAGGCTGCCGCCGGGTCGCCGTTGTCCAGCACCAGGGGCGAGGGATCCCCAGGCTCCTCTGGCGGTATGGCAAAGACCACCGCCGGGAGCAAAAATACCAAAAGTCCAGCCGCCAACATCCTGGACAGGCGGCCCTTCGGGAAAAAGCTGCGCATGGTGATATAATATCCTCCTCAGGCGGAACAGCTCCGCCGTTCTCTGTCAGTATACGGCCGGGCCTAGCCCCGGCACAGGTCCATAAAATATTGGAAGATCGGCGCTCCATCCACCGCATCCCCCCGTCTTTGGTCAAAGGACATCCGCTCCGGATGGAACTGGACCCCCAGCACCGGCCGCTGTGTGTGAATCAAAGCCTCCGGAAAGCCGCTCTCCGCCCAAGCGATGGTCTCCAGTCCCTCACCCAGTCGGTCCACCGCCTGGTGGTGGGCACTGTTCACCGGGAATATGGGGCCGTACAGCCGGTGGAGCAGAGTGCCCTCCCGGCTGCGCACAGGGTGGACCCGGTCCTCCTCCCCGCCGCCATGGAAAGGTCTGATTTCTCCCGGCAGGTCTTGGAGCAGGGTGCCCCCCAGCGCCACATTGACCACCTGCATCCCCCGGCAGATCGCCAGGATTGGCTTGCCCGCCTGAAAAAAGGCCCAGAACAGCTCCAGCTCCGCTTGGTCTCTCTGCCGGTCCGGGGGCTGGGAGCCCCGGTTTTCCTGCCCAAAGAGGGCGGGGTCCATATCCCCGCCTCCACACAGGATGAGCCCAGCGCAGGACAGGTCAGGGGATGGGCAGCAGCTGGGGACAGGCCTCGCCCCTGTTTCACAGGCCGCCCGACAGTAGTTATCCATACGTCCGGCCTGACCAGAAATCTGGATGGAAGGGAGATGGTCCATAAAAGCTCCTCTCTGATGGGGCCCGGTCAGCTCTGCTGGGCATCTACCGCCGCTCTAGACCGGACCAGCGCGCAAATCAGCTCCACCGCTCCGGCAATACCAGAAGTGCTGGAATTAAGGGTCAGGTCATAGCGGCGCATATCGCCCCAGGTGTGGCCGGTGTAATAATTGTAGTAGTTAGCGCGCCCCCGGTCCATCTGGATGACGCGCCGTTCCATGTCGTCTGACGGGATGTGGTACTCCTCCACACACCGGGTCACCCGGCTGGGCAGATCGGCGTGGACAAAGACCTTCAGACATTCTGGCCGATCCCCCAGCACATAGTCGCTGCACCGCCCCACAATAACACACGGGCCTTCGTCGGCCAGCTCCCGGATCACGTCGGCCTGGGCGAAAAAGGCCTGGTGGCTGACGGGCACACCTTGGTGGGCAAAGGCGGGGGTCCCGATCCCGATGGGGGTAATGGACAAATGGAAGCGGCTGCGGGCCCGCTCCTCCGCACGGGCAATAAAGTCCGGGGACAGGCCGCTCTTCTCCGCCGTCTTTTGGATGATGGTCCGGTCATAGCATGGGATGCCCAGCTGGGCAGCCAGGCGCTTGCCAATCAGTCTGCCTCCACTGCCAAATTCGCGGCTGATGGAAATGACGTAATTACTCATAGTGCGCCTCCTGATCCTAAAGATATGATACCAAACCGTCAGGTATCCAACAAATTTTCTTTTGTTGTTAAATATATTATAGCGGATAAACCGAAAAATGACAATGGAAAACTGGGCCGGACCCTAAAACAGCTCTGAGAAGGCCATTCCTCCGGTTTTCCCTGATAAAACGGTTGCGGACCGTCCCCCCAGGGGGTAAAATAAGATACCGCCCCCTCTGATCCGGGGCGGAAAACACAGACAGAAAGGCGGACTCCAACGTGAGAAAAGCCGGGGTGCTGCTGCCCATCTCCTCCCTCCCCTCCCCTTGGGGCATCGGCGCCCTGGGGGCAGCGGCCAGGGAGTTCATCGACTTTTTGGCCGCTGCCGGACAGTCCTTCTGGCAGATCCTGCCCTTGGGCCCTACCAGCTATGGCGACTCCCCCTACCAGTCCTTCTCCTCCTGGGCCGGTAATCCCTATTTCATCGATCTGGATGATCTGGCGGCGGAGGGACTGCTGGAGCGGCAGGAATATCAGCGCCTGAACTGGGGGGAGGACCCGGCCCGTGTGGACTATGGGCTGCTATACAAAACGCGCTATCCCGTTCTGCGGAAGGCCTGCGCCCGGCTGCTGGAGCGGGGGGATGCCCGCTTCCATTCCTTTTGTTTGGGCGAGGCTGACTGGCTGGAGGACTACGCCCTGTTTATGGCCCTGAAAGAGCGGTTTGACGGCCGCTCCTGGCAGGAGTGGCCCCAGCCGATCCGGCTGCGGGAGCCCGCCGCCCTGGAGGCGGCCCGGACTCAGCTAGCTGGCGAGGTGAACTTCTGGAAGGGTGTTCAGTATTTGTTCTGCCAGCAGTGGAAAAAGCTGAAGTCCTATGCCAACGAGAAGGGCGTCTCCATCCTGGGGGATCTGCCCATCTACACCGCCCTGGACAGCGCCGACGTGTGGGCCAGTCCGAAGCAGTTTCAGTTGGATGACCGGGGCTGCCCCACCGAAGTGGCCGGGTGTCCCCCGGACGCCTTTTCTGAGGACGGCCAGCTCTGGGGTAACCCCCTGTTTGACTGGGAACGGATGAAGCGGGACGGCTACCAGTGGTGGCTGCACCGCGTCGGCTATCAGTTATGCCTCTATGACGCGCTGCGCATCGACCACTTCCGGGGTTTCGAGTCCTATTACGCCATCCCTTACGGGGACACCACCGCCCGCAACGGCCGCTGGCGGCCCGGCCCCGGCCTGGATTTTTTCCAGGCGGTGAACAGCGCCCTGGGGAAACAGAACATCGTCGCCGAGGACCTTGGCTTTCTCACTCCGGAGGTCCACCGCCTGCTGGAAGAGACCGGCTATCCTGGAATGAAGGTATTGGAGTTCGCCTTTGGCAGCCGGGAGCTGGGCAGCGCCTATCTGCCCCACTGCTACCCCACCAACTGCGTGGTCTACACCGGCACCCACGACAATGACACCATCCGCGGCTGGATGGCCTCCGCCCCCCGGAAAGAGGCCGCCTTTGCCAAGGAGTATCTGCGCCTGAGCCGCGGGGAGGGATACCACTGGGGGATGATGCGGGCGGCCTGGGCCTCCCCCGCCGGTCTGGCCGTGGTCCAGATGCAGGACCTGCTGGGCCTGGGCTCCGAGGCCCGAATGAACATTCCCTCCACCCTGGGCGGTAACTGGCAGTGGCGCGCCCTTCCCGGCAGCTACGGCCCTAAGCTGGCCCGGCGGCTTCACCGGGAGATGAAGGTATATCAGCGCCTTCCCAGTCAGAATGAAAATGGCGGGCCCCGTTGAATGGAAATCCCAGCTTCTGTTACCGCCAGGTGTTCCGAGCTCTGTAGCAAAACGCCGGAGCCGCCCCTTTTGGGGCGGCTCCGGCACTTCATTTCAGCAGGGTCCGCTTGATATTGCCGGCAAAGCGGTCCAGCCTCTCCCCCACGCCTGGAGCGGCCAGGGCCTCCCCTGGGTCGTTGGCCCGCTCCAGCATGACAAACTTCCCCGGCAGGAAAAAGGACTTGTTCATGTTCATGGCGGCAATGAGCTGGCGGGCCAGAATATCCCCGCCGGAATAGCCAGAAACCACGATGGCGAACAGGGCCTTGTCATAAAAGCGGGTCTGGCGGAACAGGGCGGTAAGCCGGTTCACAAAGGCGGTGAGGTTGGCGGACAGAGCGTCGTTGTAATTGGGGCACAGCATAACCACCCCCTGGCACCGGCGGACAGCGGGATAGACCTCCTGCTGCATCAGCCCGCCGTAGAAGCACCCCCCCTTTTCTCCGAAGTGGAGGCACATGGTGTAGGGGCAGCCGGAGCAGTCGGACAGGGTGCCATTGCGCAAACCGATTTCCGTATAAATAAACCGGTCCCCCAGCCGCTTTTTGGTCTGCTCCCACAGGGCCATGGTGTTGGAGGTATGGTGGCTGGAGGCGTGGAGCACCAGCAGCTCCGGGCTGTCCTGGGTCAGATCAGCGGGCTGCTCCAGCCGTTCTGTCAGCTCTTGGGCGGCAGCCCGGTAGGCTCCCGCCAGGTCCGTCCCCAGATTATTGGCCTGGACCTTGAAGTTGGACAGGTCTCCCGTCCCCTCCACCAGGGGGCGGCCCACAAAGGAACAGCCCGCCAGGTTGGCGGCCAGTGTCAGCTCGGCGGCGGCGGACTTGGTGTACAGGTGAGAGGTCCCGTCCACGATCAGCCCGGCAGTACAGCCCGCCAGCAGCTCCGGCTCCCGGCGCATCCGGGCCAGCATCCTGACATACTCCAGGTTCACTCCCTCCGCCCCCAGAGGCAGGGCGAAGAGGAGCCTCTGGCCCTCTAGCCTCTCCAGATCCTCCGCGGTGCGGATGGTTCTCCCCGCCCGGCCCGCCAGGGCGTGGGCGAGAATGCCGGACAGGCGGGTGTCCGCCTCCGGCCGGTCAGGGTATGGATGAATCAAAACGAGGGACATGAGATCGCCTTCTTCAAAAGTTGATGTACGGGGGCGCCGGGGAAACTCAGCCATTTCTCAGGGGCGGCCGCTGGTTGTCCACGACAGGGGACAGGGACCCCAGGGTGGTAAGCGCCACGACAACAAAGAGGTGGAGCGCCACATTGGGGAGCGTAAAGTCTTCGGTATTGGACACCTCGCCAAACTCCATCAAGAACCGGCAGGCCAGCCCCAGCAACGTCATACCGAGGGCCAGGGCGGCTGATCTCCGCACCTTGCACCGGCTATGCAGCACACCCAGGATCTGTCCGATTTCATAGTAAAAGAAGCAGAGCGCTAGCAGCAAATACCAGCTGCCAAACCGCCGCCCTGTGGTGAAATTGTAGATAGGGAAGCCGAAGCAACCGAAAAACACCAGACAAGCACACAGACCGATAAGCCAGCGGATAGGGTGGGCCAAAATTTTTTCTCTCATGGAGTACCTCCTTTATGATCCAGGGCAAAGTAAGGGACATAAAATCGCCTTCTTTCAAGGTAGGATGTCCGCATGGTAAAACAAAGCAGCTGACCAAGTTATTTTTTCCTGATCTTGGTATATACCCAGAACAAGAGCTCAAGGATGCCCCACACCAGCAAGGCGGACAGAATGGCCGAAACGACAATACCCTCCTCAGTGCTGAGAAAAAGTCCACCCGGAATCATACCAGGCTCCAGCTCAGGGGGATTGAACCCACGCTTCAGCTGGATGAAAAACGCAAGCAGGATGACAATAGAAATCAGAGTGTCTTTTTTGCTCCGTTTCATTCTGTTCTGTCCTCCTTATTACAGTAAATGTTAAAAAGAGGCCGGGCGGAAAAGGCCAGACTTCGAGGACGCCGCTCTCTACAAAATCTCTTTCAGGTGTTCCGCCGCATCCTTAATATGCCCAAACAGAGGGTCCGGGATCTGGGGCAGCAGCTCTGTTTCGATTCCTGCCGGGGTATAACGGTTTTTCACCCCCATATAGACCCCGTCCAGAAAGACAGAACCGCAGTGCCACTCCCCCCGGAGAGTAAGCAGCAGAGACAGGGCCCCGGAAGACAGAGCGGGGGCCACATAGGGCTTAAAGCCGATCTCCCGCATCTTCAGATTGGCAGTGACGGTGAGGCGGGTCAGCTCCTGGGAGATGGCCTCATCATAATGTTTGATGGAGTTGGCGATGGTCAGCCCGGTGCCGTGGGGCCCAAAGGACCGGCCCTCTGTCAGAAAGGAGGCGAATCTGGCGTCCCGCTTGGCAAAGTAGGCCGCCCGGGCGTTCATCACCCCCAGGCCGAAGCCCTGTACCTGCTCCGGCCGCAGGCCGAGGCCGTCCCAGTTCCCATTCTCGTCCCGGTTGCTCTCCAGATAGGCGGTTTTGGCCAGGGGGTCCACCGGGTCGGACACCGCGCACCATAGTCCCTGAAACTTCTTCTCCCGCGCCATGCGGGCGTAGCCCTTGACGATGGCGGCGTTTGCCTCGAACTGGGCCATCCGCACATCCTTCACCTGGGAGCCCACCGGGGGAATACCACGGGAGGCCACAAAGACGAACAGGTCACAGTCAAAGAGATTTTCCGGAGAAATGATCTCCACCTCGGGGAAGGCGCTGTACTCCCAGGGCAGGGAGATCTGCCCCATCTCGAACTCCCACCGGGCGGTGATCTGGTCGGACAGGTCACAGATACCGATGGAGGAGATCACATCTCCCCCCAGCAGCTTCAGCCCGGTGAGCAGGGTGGAGCCCACATCACCGATGGCCAGGAGATTCACCCGTTTCTTCCCTTCTTTGGGGGAGGCGGCGAGGAGGGCCTCCCACCCCGCCCGGCCAGGGTTGACGGCGGTGAGCCGCCCCTCTGTGATGGCGGCAGACAGGGCCGGGTCCGCCTCCACCCAGGGCAGGCGGGAGGCGTCCAGCGCCTCCAGCCCGTGGCCGGCCAGCAGCTGGCCGGGGTGGTTTACCCGGAACGAGCCCCGGCCCAGAACCGGATTTCCGGGCACCAGGGCAAAAATAGGGCCGTCGGCGGCAGGATCGGTTTCAGGGCCGAAGCCCTCCAGAGGGGCTGGAGAAACCAGGGCAGCCCCTTTCCAGCGGTAATAATACATACAGATCACCTGTCCTTTTTACAGTTTCAGCGGTTGGGACACAGGGGGCACAAGCGTGGCAGCTCCGCTGTCATCCGTTTTGACGGAGAAGCTGCTCCAGGTCGTTCTCCAGATAGACGGAGGGGGACAAATTGGGGTCGTAGCTCAAGCAGGTGCCCTTGTCCGGGCACAGGGGCAGGACGACCGCCTCTGGCAGCCGGGACAGGGTCAGGTTGCGGCCATAGAGGACCCGGTACTCCCGCTCCAGCACCCGCATCACATCCAGAGCGGCCTCCAGGCAGGTGCGTGACAGTTGAAAGACAGCTTCCCGACCGCACTCATCCTGGTAGGGCGGCGCCGCATAGGGCAGGATGTGGTTGATGCCCGGCAGCAGCCCCGGCACCGGGGAGGCGGGCCGGCGGACCGTATTGCCGCCGATAAAGGGATACAGGGTGGCCTCTACGAACCACTGGCGCAGCCGGGGCAGGAAGTAGACGCAGTCCACCGGCCGGTCCCAGGAGCGCATCAGATCCCGGCCATAGCCGGACAGGATACCCACCAGCACCATACGGATATCCACCCCCTCTTGGCGAAGGATGGGGTCCAGACTCCCCATCCGAAAGCCGGGGTGCATCAGGTCGTCCACCAGGATAACCGGGCGATTGAAGGACTTGATGGTGCGGATCTGGCTGGGGATGGGGGCATAGTATGGGAACGCCTCCATCACGCTCTCCGACAGATCAGGCGTAAACACCTTGTCGGTGTGGATGGTCTTGGTCACCGTGTTGGGCACAATCTTTCCCCGGAGCATCTTGCCGAAGGGGACACACATATCCTCGCCCAGCGTCCTGGGGGTGGTGGGGGTGGCGGGGACATTGTTATAAGCCGTGATTTTCTCCAGCAGGCGGTGGTGGATGATATCGGTGGACAAAGTCAGCACCAGGCAGCCGGGATAAAGGCCGGTCATAGCCCGCTGGAGCCGCTCGTGCCCGCGGCGGATAGCGGACAGCACCCTGGGATTGCCGGACAGAGGCTCCTGAATGGTGGTCTCCAAATTCTGGATAAGCACTGTGGGCGTCCGCATATCCACCTCCCAGATGGCGGTACCGCCCCCCTCCCGGTCCACAAAGCCGGACCGGGACAGGATGTCGCCCAGCTCCTGAGGCAGCTTTCCGTCGTGGGGGGAGAACACGGCGTAAACATACTCCTCCTCCAGAGCTCGGGCCAGCAGTTCGCTCAGGATGAGCTGGCCGTAGTCCTTATGCCGGTCGGTCCGGTCGGCAGCCAGGGTAGTAATAAGCAGCACCTTTCCCCCCGCCCGCAGCCGCAGGCGGTCCGCCAGCCGCGGGTCCTCGGTAGCCGGGAACAGGTCGGAGGAGGCCAGATAGCGGTAGCTGGCATAGCCCAGCAGCTTCCCTTCCTCCCCGGTACGGTGGAGAAGGAGAAGCTGGTCCCCCTTCCGGATAATGGCGGAGCGCAGGGCCTCCCCCTCGGGATGACCGGCGGTGATGTCCGCCAGCAGCAGCGGGGAGGGGTCCTTCACCCACTGGAACTCCAAGTCCCCGGCATAGAGCAGGGGCTTGTCCTGGCTGTCCCGGAGGTAGAGGCCGTTTTGATAGATAAAGTCCTGAATGACCGGGTCGATGAAGTTGGAAATGTCCCGGTTCAGGTCCACGTTCTCCCGGATGCGGGAGGAGCTGATGTCCTCCAGATGGTGGGGCAGCTGGAGCTGAATGACCCGCCCCGTGATGGGCAGGGGCTGCGGCAGCTCCGCCTCTCCCGCCCGGCGAAAGATGACGTGGTCCATGTGGTGGATGGAGAAGGGCCTGGGCTCCGTTTTGTAAGAGGACGCGTTGGCCACCACATCGCTGCCCGCCACGATATAGACCTGCTGTCCGGGAAACAGCTCCACCAGCCGCTTCAGATCCCTGGGATTGGCGATATTCACCGGGATGTCGTCCGGGAACAGGTGGACGTGGAAGTCCCCGGCAATAGACAGGTTGACGATCTGCCGGCGGACCAGGTGGGGCTGGGCCTTCTTGGACCAGGAGAACTCGTCCACAGCCAGATAGACCTCGAACCCCAGGTCCCGGATGGCGTGGACGATGCCCTTGTGGGACAGGGTGAAGGGGTCAAAGGTGCCAGGGAAAAAGGCGATCTTCGTGGGGCAGGAGAACTGAAAAGGCCCTTGGTCCAACCGCCGCAGGGCGATGAATCTGTTGATATGGGCCAGGGCGGCGGCCCGGTAGAAGAAGGTCAAGCCGCTGTGCCCCGTGGTCTCCTGTGTCAGGAAAAGGAGCTTACGGTAGCACAGGGCAAAGAGCCGGGCCTTCTCCTCCATGTCCAGGATGGGGGACTCAAAGAGGAGCTTGCCAGTCACCAGCAGGGCCTCCTGCCGCACTGCCTCCCGATAGTGGGCCAGCCCCTGGAGAAGCAGTCCCAGCAGCTCCTGCCGCCGGCCCTCGTAGTGCTTGTCCGGCTCAGGAAAGCGATCCCGGTAGGCGGGATAGTGCTGTAAGAGGACTCCAATGGTATTCAGGGCGCCGGATACGGCGGAGTCGTTGGGGGAGCCCAGCAGCCCCTTGAGCCAAAGTACCTGCTCGTCCAGCTCAGAGGGGTAAAGATAGAGGGCGGCCTCCCCCAGGTATTGGGGGATATATTTGGATATCTCGTACTGTCCCATCTCCAGCCCTTTGCCCAGCTCCACCACTACCTCGTTGCGCTGGTCCCGGCGCAGCAGGGACAGAGTGCGTACCAGGGCGGAGCCGGCGGTATGCCGGACCACCACCCGCTCAGATACCTTGACCAGGTTGGAAAAGTGGGTGGCGATGTGAAGAATATGGGTGCGCATCCCGTATTCCACCTGGTCCCGGAGCAGCTCCACGCCGGCCACCTTGACGATCCAGGGGGTAGCCGTCTTTAGGTTGTCCAAAAAGACCTCGCTGGTGATGTCCAACTGGTACAGAGTCTGCTCCAGAGGGGTGGCGTCCTCCCCGGCCCGGCTTAAGATCTTATACTTCAGGAAAATTGTGGTCAGCTGGTCGGAGCCAGCCTGTCGGGCCACCTGGGCGATGCGGGCCATCTGGGGATGGCTCCGAGGGATGGACCGCTCCGCCTCCCGCAGGAACTCCAGGGCGGCGGTGACCAGGCGCAGGTCGTCGGACCTGATAAAGTGGGCGGCAAACTCGATCAGCCTGCCACGGACGTCATCTCCGTAGTATTGGGGCGGCAGGTAACGTACCGCATCCAGCAGGGTAAAGGCGGTGTCTGGGATGGTGTCCTCTGGGGTCTCAAAATAGCGCAGAAAGGCCCCCAGGAACCGGGGAATATCTCCCGGCCGAGCGTGGTCCAGCATAGAACCGATGACCAGCTTCAGAGTATAGCCGATGTGGGATCGCTGCTGAGGGGTGGTCTTGTGGTCTGGAAAAATGATCATGTCCAGATACTGCTCCCACAGGGTAAAGGGTACCTCCTCCGCCGGGTCGCTCTGGGCGTCGGCGGGCACCTCCTTGCGGTACACCAGGTGGAAACGGGCGATCAGCTGGCCGATGAGGCCACCGGCCTGGCGGCGGATATCGCCCTCACGGTGCATCAGCAGCTCGTAGAGGAAGGACAGGGCCTGGGTCTTCTGTCGGACAGACAGATAGGTAAAATATTCCTCAAAGATATTCAGATAGGCCCGCAGCTGCTGCCAGCTCTTGACAGAGCGGGCCTCCTCGATGATGTTGCCAAACTTCTGCTCGTTGGACAGCATGTGCATCAGCCGCAGATTGTGATCCACCGACAGCAGAATCAGCCCCTCCAGCGTTTCCTCCGGATCCATGAGCGCCGGGTCCTTGTGGGGCAGCGGAGGCTGGGGGCGGCCAGTGAGGTCCACGTCTACCCCCAGTGAACGCATATAGTCCTCGAAGTCATGAAGCTTTCCATAGACGAACTCATACCGGCGGCGCTTCTCATAGTCCACATTGTCCAGCTTGGACAGAATGACCTGGAAGGACTGATCCAGGGGAAAAATGGTGGTCACCTCGTTTCCTTCCTGGTCCCGCTCCTGCTTGCAGCGGAAGTCGGCGTAGATAAGAAGCAGGGACTCCACAGACAGGGACTCCAACTCCAGATCCCAGGTCGAGTGGTTGGAGGCGATGTGACTCACCGCCTCCATCTTCCGGCCCAGCAGCCACTGGTCAGTATAGTAATAGTGGAGGTAGGGCACCCGCTCCCCAGGCCGGCAGCCGAATTTGCCCACATCGTGGGCAGCGGCCGCGGCGGAGATCAGGGCCAGATCCACGTCCACCTGAGCCTCCGCCAGACCTCTGGCCGCCGTCATAGCGATATAGTGAACGCCGGCAATATGATTCAGGGCACGGAAGGGAGTAACCTCCAATCCCATCCGCATCAGTTCGTAGACGAACTCCTCCCGCCACGCAGCCAGAAACCAGCGGTACTCCTTTGCCTGGTCGCAGAGGGAGTACTCCTCCTCCGTCAAAAACTGGAAGTCCAGCATTGGGTCAAAGGGCAGGGCAGCCCGCTCATGGTCCAGCAGGACCTGGAGTACGGTGAGATAGAACTCCGCCCCCTGGGCATACCGGCCGGCCTCCGGCGCAAAGCCGTTTTCTGGGAACATCAGCCGGCACACATACTGATAGATAAAGGGCTCCCACCCCTTCTCCGGTCCCTGGGGACAGAGACGCTCCAGGACCGGGGCGCACAGCTCCAGCACCCGTACGCAGCTCAACCGCTCCCGGATGGGAAACAGGGCCGCCAGGCTCTCGGCCATGCCGCAGGACTTCAGCAGGGCCTGGGCGGCCTTTCGGTTGGGAATCGCGGCCAGCTTTCGGGATACCAGGGCCTCGGCGATCTCGCCGGTGATCTGACGAATCAGCTTGTCATTCATAGTGGGCCCGCCTTTCTCCGCGCCCGTGTGGCACGGGATACTATTGTAAAAAGTGTAACACATCCCTGCCGGTTTGGAAAGTGTGTCCGGCCGAGAAAATGGCCACACGCTGGGAGGCTGCGGGATGGGGCGGCCCGCATCTCACGCGGGCGGGCCCTGCCGCCTCCTCTCTCCCCTTCGGGCCGCAACCTGGCCGAAGATTGCCCCCAAAAGCAGGATATTTCCGCAGAAATACAGCCATACCAGCAGGATGATCAGCGAGGCCAAGGAGCCGTACACCAAGGTATACCGAGAAGACAGGCCGATAAACCAAGAGAAGAGGACGGAGCAGGCCACCATGGCCAGGGAGGCCAGCAGGGCGGCTCCCCGCACGATCCGACGCCCGGCCCGGTCTCTAGGCGTCCCTACCCGATAGATCACCAGCACCAGCAGCAGGAAAAAGAAGAAGAGCAACAGATAGCGGGTCCATCGCCACAGCCCGGACAGCGCCTGCAGCGGGATCAGCTCCACCACTCTGGGGGGCAGATGGGTCTGAAGCAGGCCAAAGAACCAGTCCCCGGTGAAGATTACCACCACGGACAGGTAGATGGTCAGCAGGAAGAGCAGAGACAGCCCCAGGCTGAGAAGAAACCGGGCCGGGCCGTTGTTCCGCCTGACCTGGTACAGCTCGTCCATGGTCAGAAACAGGGTACGGATGCCGGCGGAAGCTGAAACCAGGATGGTAAACAGTCCGGCGGCCAACAGGGCTGGGGACTGGATGTCCGCCGCGTAAGCCAGATAGTCCTCCATAATGGCCAGAGCCTGGGCGGGGAGCAGCTGGTCCAGGGCGGTCAGGAGCTGCTCCAAGTCTAGATGGAACAGCCCAATGAAGTAGTTGACACACAACAGCATGGGAAACAGAGTCAAAATCAAAAAATAGGACAGGGCCGCCGCCGACCGGGCCACACCCACCCGGATGTAGGTGTGGGCCATCTCCAGAGCAAGGGCCACGGGTGGAAATGTTATCAGCTTTTTCACCATAGGAGGTCCCTCCTTCTTAGACCATTGTACTGGTCCCGCCTGTCAAAAAAAGTATGTTTTCGGGGGCGAGGTCTTTCTTCCCTCTGATCCCCCGGCCTGTCTGGGAAAATCCCCTTGATGAATTGGGGTATCCGTCGTAAACTGTAAGAGATTTGTAAGAGATATCCGCTGAAATCTGTAAGGGATCTCTGTTATCCTGTATCCAGTGACCGAGGAAGGAGCTGTTTTCATGGCTGAACAAGCGGCTATCCTGGTGGTGGACGACGACCGGGAGATCGTGGGGGCCATCACCGCCGCCCTGGAGAAGGAGGGCTACCGGGTGCTTCGGGCCTACGACGGCATGGAGGCGCTGGACAAGGCCCTGGACCCGGACCTGCGGCTCATTCTGATGGATGTGATGATGCCCAGGCTGGACGGCCTGTCCGCCGTCCTCCGCATCCGGGAGCGCCGGAACCTGCCCGTCATTCTCCTGTCCGCCAAGAGTGAGGAGAGCGACAAGGTGCTTGGCCTGTCCATGGGGGCGGACGACTATATGACCAAGCCCTTCGGCATCCAGGAGTTGGTGGCCCGTGTCCGCAGTCAGCTTCGGCGGTATACCCGGTTGGGGGATGTGAATGCCGCCCCCGCTGGGGCCATCGTCAATGGCCGGCTGGTTTATGACCCGGACCGCCGTGCCCTGACGGCGGATGGGGATGAGGTACGTCTCACCGCCACCGAAACAGGCATCGTGGACCTGCTGATGCGGAACCTGGGCCGGGTCTTTCCAGCGGAGGAGATCTACCGCCGGGTTTGGGGGGAAGACGCGTTCGCCTCCGACAACACGGTAATGGTCCATATCCGCCGCATTCGGGAGAAAATTGAGCTGAATCCTCGGGAACCAGACTATTTGAAGGTGGTGTGGGGCATTGGATACAAAATGGAAAAAAAGTAGAGCGGCTGCCGGGTTTTTGGCCTTCCTGCTGGGGATCTCCATGCTTCTGGAGGGGGCCCTGTACTTTGGCACGGCGCTGACCTCCTCTGGCAGCCGCCGGTGGATCTCCGACAGCTTCCAAGCCGACTGGCGGGATACCACAGAGTTTCAGGGCTTTATCAGCGCCCGGCTGGTGCAGCTGATCACTATGGGCGCCGGAGGCGATGTCTTTGGGGATATCAATGGCTATGACGGGGGCGACTGGGGGCTACGGGATACAAAGGTCCGCTCTCTTCACAACGTCATGAAGGAAGACTTGAACATCCTCTACCGCATTGAGCGAGAAGGAAAAGAACTTTACAGCAACAGTGACACTTTGACCTCCTCTACAACGGCGGCACAGCTCCCCGATGGCTATGGATTCCTGCTCCAGTTCGACGGAGCGAAGGTCCGGGCCTGGCGGGACGGTGTCGAGCTGGACATCTATGGTGATGGCTACTACCGCTATCAGAACATTGACGAGCCCTATCAGTGGTATGTCCCCGGCTACAAAAACTTTACCATAGATGAGGCAGGGAGCAAAGTCAGGGTAACCATGGCGGTCATTGACGAGCCGCATATCTTTATTAGGGGGGACTATGGCAATTCCGGGACAAAAGAGTATAACGAGCTGTATTATTTAAAGCAAAATTTACAGATCTATCGAGAAACGATCCTCGCCCACGCCGCCTGCATGGGTGTGGGAGGGGCGCTGTTCCTGGTGTATATCCTTCTGCGGAAGGACAAACAGCGGGCCGACCGACTTCTGGCCCGTGGGACGGGAAGGATATGGTTTGAGGCGAAGCTCGTCCTGGCTTTCCTGCTGGTGTTTTTCTGTATGCCCCGGACGCAGTATCTGGGGGATGTATGGCAGGATCTGGTGTACAGCGACACGCCACAAAGCACTGCTTCTGGCTCCACCTCCGCCGCTACCTATGACCCCGAAACGGGAGAGTGGGCCTCTGTCGAACCCGTTTACGAATACGGCTACTCCTTTGAGCAGGCCATTGGCATCGGTACGGCGGTGACCACTCTGTCGGAGAGCCGCGGCTGGCTGCTGCGGGAGTATCTGCCCCAGCTGGCAGACCACGCTCCCGGCCTGCTGGCGGTGCTCTCGGGACTATACCTGCTCATCATCAACGACTGGCGGTATAACAAAAAGCCCTGGCGGCACGGCGTGCTGGGAATGCTGGCCGCCCGGGAGCTAAGTCGTCCTATCCAGAAGCAAATGAGCCGATTGGCTGGGCTGACGGGGCTGACCTTCGGAGCGCTGGGACTGATGGCGGGCTATCTCTTTTTAGTTATTGTGTCAAATGAGGGCTGGCCCGATCCCCTGTGGTGGTATTTCCTAGTGCTAGGACCTTGTATGTCGGCACTGCTCTTGTTGGTATGGGCCCTGGGGCGACAGAAGAATATCTGGACTGACCTGGGGGCCCTGGCCAACCACACCGCCCGGCTCCGGGCGGGAGAAATGGACCGGCCTTTGGATCTGCCCCCGGATCACGGCCTTTATCAGTTGGCCGACGACCTGAATCACATCCAGCAGGGCCTCCACCAGGCGGTGGAGGAGCGCACCCGCAGCGAGCGGATGAAGGTAGAGCTGGTCACCAACGTATCCCACGATCTGAAGACCCCCCTGACCTCCATCCTGAGCTACACCGAGCTGCTGGCCCAGGAGCCCCTGAATCCCCCGGCCAGCGAATATGTGGCTATTTTGGAGGAAAAGGCCCATCGGCTGCGGGCTATGGTTCAGGATGTATTCGAGGTAAGCAAGGCCGCTACCGGTCAGCTTCCGGTAAAACTGGAGCGGCTGGACCTGGGCCGGCTGCTTCGACAGACCTTGGCGGACATGGACCAGGCGATTCAGAACAGCGGTCTGGTCCTGCGGCCCTCCATCCCGGATGAGGGTATCCCCATCACGGCGGACAGCGACCGGCTGTACCGGGTCTTCCAGAATCTGCTGTCCAATGCCCTAGCATACTCCCTGCCCGGCTCCCGGGTCTATCTGACCCTGACCGTGGAGGGGGAACAGGCCCGGGCCAGCGTGCAGAACACCTCCGCCGCCGAGCTAAAGCCGGGAGTGGACTACACCGCCCGCTTTGTCCGGGGGGATGAGAGCCGGACCGACGGCGGCTCCGGTCTGGGGCTGTCCATCGCGGACTCCTTCACCCAGGCCTGCGGCGGTGTGCTGGAAATCACCACAGAGGCGGACCTGTTCACCGCCACAGTCATTTTTCCTCTCGCGCGGTGAATAAAATACTGCTCTCGGCACGGGGACGAACTTTCGTCCCCGTGTTTTGATTCAGATACGAAAAAAGCCGTCTGTCAGTACAGACGGCTTTCCCCACATCGGCCCTTAGGCCAGCTTGTTCAGCTTGATGGTCATGCTGCTCTTCTTGTTGGCAGCGTTGTTCTTATGCAGCAGCCCCTTGGCAGCGGCCTTGTCCACAGCCTTGACGGCCACCTTATAGGCGACATCGGCCTCGCTGCGGTTGCCTTCCGCCACAGCGGCGTCAAACTTCTTCAGTTCGGTCTTCAGCGCGGACTTCGCGGCCTTGTTCTGCGCGGCCTTGGCCTGATTGACCAGCACACGCTTCTTGGCAGACTTGATATTCGGCAAACCAAACACCTCCTCCGATCTTATCGTTGATTTGAGCACAGTACGCCTGTGCAGATATGTATTGTACCATCGGTTTTTGAAAAAATCAACTGTTTTTTTCATTTTTTCCAGATTTTTTGGATAGAACGGAATGTGCCGCAAAGACTAGGGGCGCAAAGAAATCATCCGCACAAGATATAGCGTGAAGGAGGGATGGTCATGACTATGCGCCGGACCGACCTGGCCCTGGAAGCCAGAGAGCTGTGGCAAGAGAGCGCCGGAGAGACCACCAAGCTGCCTGGGGTGGAGGCTAGGGATGGAGAACGGGAGGGCCTGCCTGTCACCACAGTGGACATTCTGGACCATGAGGGGGAAAAGGCCCTTGGCAAGCCCAAGGGCCGCTATGTGACTCTCACTCTGGAGAGGTTGGCCAGCCGGGAGGGGGACATCTTCGCCCGCTCGATACAGGCCCTGGCCGCCGAGCTCTCCCTACTGCTGAAGGATATTCCTCCCCAGGGGCTGGTGCTGGTGGCCGGGCTGGGCAACCGGGCCATCACCCCGGACGCCATCGGCCCCAAGGTCCACAACTACACTCTGGTAACCCGGCACCTGGTCCGCCAGATGCCGGAGACGTTTGGCGCCTTCCGGCCTGTGGCCTCCCTGGCGGCGGAGGTCATGGGGACCACGGGGGTGGAAAGCGGCGAGCTGATCCAGTCCCTGTGTGAAAAGATATGTCCCCACTGTGTCATTGCCGTGGATGCTCTGGCCTCCCGCTCCCTCCACCGGCTGTGCCGGACCGTGCAGCTGACGGATACCGGCATCACCCCTGGCTCCGGGGTGGGCAACCACCGGATGGGGCTGGACCGGAAGTCCCTAGGCGTGCCCGTTATCGCCATCGGGGTTCCCACGGTGGTGGACGCCGCCACCCTCGCTGCCGATCTGATGGGCGTGGAAGAACTGCCCGATCTTGGGGAAGGCCGGGACCTGCTGGTCACCCCCAAGGACATCGACAGTCAGGTGGGCGACCTGTCCAAAATCATCGGCTACGCCATCGATCTGGCCCTCCAGCCCGGCCTGACCATTGAGGAGCTGGAGCTGCTCCTGAGCTGACCGCTCCCCCTCTTTCTTTCACAGCTTCTGGGCAAGCCAGATCAGGACCACATTTACCACATAAATCAGAGCCAGCCCTGCCAGCCGCTGCCACTGCTTTTCCTTCACAACGTCCCCCCTTTTCCTCCACGCCTAGTCTACGGGTGGGACAAGGAAGAATATACCGGCCAAAAAGTGGACACACTAGTTCCATGATTGGGAATGTGGATCCCCGGAAAGGATGTGGCAGATATGGTCAAGGGCATCACCCGCCAGGTCATCCTGGTCAAGTCCCCGGACCCCCGGCTCTTTGAGGAGGCCATTTTTATTGTCAAGGAGGAGGCTCTGGCCCGGGAGGGCGTCAGCGCCGACCGGGTCTTGAAGGAGGCCCGTCAGGCGGCGGATGGCTATCTCAAGCAGGGTCGGGCCTGGAACCGGCGGCTGGAGCGGCTGCCCGGTCCCGTCTGGGGAGCGGCGGGGGCCCTTCTGGCCTCTCTGGGCTGGACGGTGTGGCTGTTGCTGCTGTGAGCCCTCTCCCGGCGGCGGAATAGAATGGAGATGGCAGGCCCCCTCCCACTCTCTGCGGGGCAGCCAGCCTCCGCCGCCGGACCGGCTCCGGGCGGACACTCCAAATTGATCCCATAAAGGAGCGTATGTACTTATGTCTGGTATCTGTGGATCCTGCGACTTTTTTCGTGACGGCGGCACTTTGGCCCGCCGGGAAGAGGCCCATCAGATGGGAGAGGGGCTGACCTGCCCTCAGCCTGTGGAGCGCGGCCTATGGCAGAGCCGGCACTGTGTGCTGGTCCACCGCCGGCCGGCGGGTCTGGCGCCCCAGGCCCGTCAGCCCATGGTCCGGGGTTGGGAGGGGGCGGAGTACGCCCTTGTATGGGATGGGGCCCTGACCAACGGCCCGGAGCTTCGCCGGGAGCTGGCGGAAGCCGGTTTTCCCCTTGACTCCCACGATGATACGGAAACTCTGCTTGCCGCCTGTATCCTCTGGGGAGTAGAGACGCCCAGACGGCTGCGGGGCTCCTTTGCCTACGCCTTCTGGGACGGGGGCTCCAGGCGGCTCCTCTGCTGCCGGGACCGGCTGGGAGGGCGGTCTCTGTTCTGGACCTGGGTGGACGGCACCTTTCTCTTTGCTTCCCAGCAGCGGGCCCTGTTCTGTTTCCCCGGTCTGGCCCCTCGGCTGAGTCAGGACGGCCTACGGCAGCTTCTGAGCCTGGCTCCAGTCCCACCGCCCGGCATTGAAATGTTTGAGGGTATCCATCTGCTGCCCCCCGCCTCCCTGCTGATCTTTTCCCCGGACGGGGTCAGTGTCCACCCCTATTGGGCGCTGGAAAGCCGTCCGCACCCCGACGACTACCCCACCACCGCCGCCAGGGTCCGCCAGCTGGCCGACGAGGCTGTCCGCCGGGAGCTGGCCGGCCCACCTGCACTGGGCTCTTTTTTGTCGGGCAGTCTTTCCTCCTCATTTGTAACCGCGGCCGCCGCCCTGGCGTATACTGAGGATGGGCGGCCGCCATTGGACACCTGGTCCCTTCAGCGGAACGGGGAATCCTCCATCCGACAGGTGGCCGATGCCTTTCATACCCGGCACCGCGCTCTGGAGTGTCCCCTGCCCTCCTTGGTCAATTGTATGGAGGAGGAAGGGGAGATTCTGGAGTTTCCCGCCATGGCCCTGTCGGACGCCGGACTGTTCTTTCTCTGCCTCCAGGTCTCCGGGACCTGCCACACGGTCCTCACAGGGACTGGGGGCGGCTGTATTCTGGGCGGCTCCCTCTGGCCGGAGGGGGAAGGCGGGACTTTTCTCCCCCTCCCCCGGTCCACCGCCCTGCCCCTAGGCAGGCAGATCTTTGATCCCGGTCTGTGGCACTCCTCTGGAGTGGAGGAACACGGCAGGGACCACCTGTCCCGGCTCCTAGATCGCTGTCCCACACTGGATGGTGAGAGTCCTCGAGAGACACAGCGCCGCCGGGAGAGCTGGCTGGCCTTCAACTGGCTCCTTCCCGCCCTGCTGGCCCGCAACGAGCGTTTGGGCCGGGCCTCCGGCCTAGACCTCCGCTCCCCTCTGTGCGACCACCTTTTAGTGGAGTACGCCTGGAACATCCCCTGGGCCATGAAGACGGCCAACGGCAGACCCCTTCAGCTGCTGCGGGACGGGACAGAGGACCTTCTCCCCCAGGCAGTCCGGGACCGGGCCGCTCTCCCCCGCATCCTTGCCGCAGAATCCCTGTATGGGCAACTGGTTCGGGCCAGGCTGGCCCGTCTCCTGGACGACACCAACGCCCCGATCCGCCCTCTGGTAGAGGAGCGGGCCCTGCGCCGCCTCCTTATGGAGGATGGCGGCGCTCCCGTGGGCTCCTCCATCCCGAAGGCCCATGTCATGGCCTATCTGGTTCAGCTCAACCGCTGGATGGAGGTATTCCATCTGTCGGTATGACACCGGCGCAACCAATTTTCTTTGCTCTCATTCTTTTCCTCCTTATCCTGGCGCCCCGGTTTTCCGGGGCGTTTTCTTATTTTTCTTTTTAAAACAATTTTAATGAAATCCTCATAATTCCTTTAGAGCAATCGTCAAAACTGTATGATATGATTTGATACAGTTTTAGGGGTAATCCCCCGAAGGGAGCGGATATACGATGACGAACCATATCAAGACGGGACTGTGCGCGGCTGTATTGGTGCTGGCCCTGCTGGCCGCCTATCTCCAGGAGGTGTCCTATCAGGGCGGGGTGCCCGGGACAGGCTCCCCCTCCCCCATTCCCTTTTCCTATCTGGCTCCCGGACGGTAGGGCCTGCTCCGCGGGCCAGCTTTGTCCGCGCTTACAGTATGACAAGGAGGAACATCATGGCAGAGATTTTAACAGTAACAGACCTTCGGCGGGTCTATGGCAAAGGGGCGGCCGCCACCCGCGCGCTGGACGGGGTGTCCCTGTCTCTGGAAGCGGGGGAGTTCGTGGGGGTCATGGGCCCCTCCGGCTCGGGCAAGACTACCCTGCTCAACTGCGTGTCCACCATCGACCGGCCCACCGCCGGCTCCATCGTTATCGACGGCCGGGAGCTCACCGCCCTGCGGGGTAAGGAGCTGGCCCGGTTCCGCCGGGAGCGGCTCGGCTTCATCTTTCAGGACTGCAATCTGCTGGACACCCTGACCGCCGGGGAGAACATCGCCCTGGCGCTGTCCATCGTCAAGGCCCCCGCCCAGGAGATTGACGGCCGGGTGAAGGAGATGGCCGGACTGCTGGGTATCTCCGACTGTCTGAACAAGTACCCCTATCAGATGTCCGGCGGCCAGCAGCAGCGGTGCGCCGCCGCCAGGGCCATGGTCACCCGGCCGGCCCTGGTACTGGCCGACGAGCCCACAGGGGCCCTGGACTCCAAGTCGGCCAAGCTCCTGCTGGACCGGCTGGAACACTTGAACCGGGAGATGGGAGCCACCATCCTGATGGTTACCCACGATGCCTTCACCGCCAGCTGCTGCCGCCGGGTGGTCTTTCTCCGGGACGGGCAGATTTTCCTGGAGCTCCGCCGCGGAGGGGAGGACCGGCGCGCCTTCTTCCAGAAAATCATCCGTGTGGTGTCTGAAATGGGAGGAGAGATGGCCGATGTTCTCTAAGCTGGCCCTTCGGAATGTGCGCCGGTCCTTCCGGGATTATGGGGTCTATCTGCTGACCCTCACCTTCGGCGTGTGCCTGTTCTATACCTTTAATTCCATCGACGGGCAGGGGGCCATGGTCTATCTGGCCCAAAATCAAAATCCCATGGTGGAACCCATCCTCATGCTGATCGACATCTTTTCCGTCTTTGTAGCGGTGGTGCTGGCCTGCCTGATCCTATATGCCAACCGCTTCCTCCTCCGGAGGCGGAAGCGGGAGCTGGGCACCTATCTCCTGCTGGGCCTGTCCCAAGGGCAGGTTTCAAGACTGCTCTTTCTGGAGACCGGAGTTGTCGGGCTCCTCTCCCTAGCCGCCGGGCTGGGTCTTGGAGTGGCCGCCTCCTACGGGATGTCTGCCCTCACCCTGTCCATGTTCGAGATGGATGTGTCCGACCTGCTGGCCATCACCTTCTCCCCGGGGGCGGCGGGCAAGACCGTTCTGTACTTCGGGCTCATCTTCCTGCTGGTGATGCTCTTCAGCGGGGTGCAGGTATCCCGGGCCAGGCTCATCGACCTGATGCAGGGGGAGCGGAAGAATGAGGTGCTGAAGCCCCGCCCCCTGGGAGTGGCCGTGTTCCAATTTCTGCTGGGCGTTGTATTTTTGGCCGCCGCCTATGCCATCCTGCTTACCTTCGGCATGGCCATCGCCGTAGCCGTTCTGCCCATCTGCGTCCCCATGCTGACTCTTGGTACCCTGGGCACCCTGCTCATTTTCCGCTCCCTGTCCGGCTTTGTGTTGAAATTTGTCCAGGGGCGGCCCCGGCTCTACTACAAAAATCTCAATCTGTTTACCCTGCGCCAGTGGATCAGCAAGGTCCATTCCACTTATCTGGCCCAGACCGTGGTGTGTATTCTCCTCCTGCTGGCCATCGGCATCACCGCCAGCTCGGTCGGACTGAACAGCACCATCGAATCCATGACCGGCTATCAGTCCCCCTTCGATATCACTGTCCAGAACCGGAACGCCGACGCCTTGGGTCCTATGGACTTTGACGCCCTGCTGGAAGAACATGGGGTAAACTCCTCCGCCCTTTCCTGGCAGCAGGACACCATTTTTTATTATAATGACGCCTCCGTCACCGGCATTGAGGAGGCCAGCGCCGCCGTCCGGCTGTCCGACTATAACGCCCTGCTGGCCCGCCAGGGAGAACCGGGGTGCAGCGGCCCCCTGCCCCATCTCCAGGAGGGCAGCGACGTGACGCTGACCACCGGGAATCTGGGGTTAAGCTATCTCATTATTCCGGATGAGATGGCATCCGAACTCAAAATACGCCGTCAGGTCTGGTCAGCGGATTACGCCGGAAACCCGGAGGAAACGGAGGCGGAGGTCATGGCCGCCTTGCGCCAGTTCCAGGAGGAAAACTGGTACTTGTCCATCAACAGTCGGCTGACCATCTATCAAGAGGCCATGGGCAACAAGATCCTGGCCCTGTTCCTGGGACTGTACCTGGGCTTTACCTTCCTGCTGGCAGCGGCGGCTGTGCTGGCCCTCCAGCAGCTGAGTCAGGGGGCGGACAATACCGGCCGGTATGCCATCCTCCGCCGGCTGGGGGCCGAGGAACGGCTGGTGGCCCGATCAGCTACCCAGCAGGTGGCCCTGGCCTTCCTGCTCCCCCTCGGGCTGGCCCTGATCCATTCCGCCGTTGGAATGAGAGCAGCCAACGAGCTCATCTCCACCGCCGGGAAGGTGGACAGCGCCGCCAGCAGCGCCGTCACCGCCCTGGTCCTGCTCGCTGTATACGGGGGCTACTTCCTGGCTACCGCTCTGGCCTGCCGCCGGATGGCAAAACAGGCCTGAGGCTGTACAAGAAAGAGGCGATCCACTGACGATGTATCCGCTGTAAATGGGCATATTCCACACTTACGGGGTGAGGTACGCTTTTATTCTTTCGCACCTGTGGGCACGAAACTCTGTGAGGTTTTTTTGATAGTTTGTGGCCCGCCCATGGATATCCATGGGCGGGCCTTTCTGCCTTTCCTTAGTCGAGAGGGGCCTCCATTTCCCTCATGGGCCGCCGGCCGAGGCATTCTTTGCGTTTTAATGCAAAACAGTTGGCTCTCTAGCCATAAAGATTGTATAAAAAAGCTCTATGCAGGCCGGGAACAGGTGACTATAATACGGATGATTATTTTGGCTCCTGTTTGGAGGTATGTGCATGACTAAGGACCTGACCCAAGGCAGTCCCATGGGACTAATCGTCCGATTCGCCCTTCCCACTCTGCTGGGGATGCTGTTCCAGCAGCTTTATAATATGGTGGATACCATGATCGTGGGCAAGCTGTTGGGGGCTTCCGCCCTGGCGGCGGTGGGCTCTACCGGCTCCATCAACTTTTTTGTCATCGGCTTCTGTATGGGGCTGTGCGGCGGCTTTGCCATCCCGGTGGCCCAGCGGATGGGGGCCAACGAGCCCTCCAAGATGAGGCGCTATGTGGCCAACTCCGCCTATCTCGCCGCCCTTTTCTCCCTGTTGCTCACCACGGCCACTGGTCTGCTCTGCCGCACAATCCTGACCGTCATGCGGACTCCGGCGGACATCTTTGACAACGCCTACACCTATATCTTTATCATCTTTATGGGCATCCCCGCCACCATTCTCTACAATCTGCTGGCCGGCATCCTCCGCTCCCTGGGAGACAGCAAGACGCCGGTGGTCTTTCTGGCGCTGTCCTCCTTTCTCAATATTTTCCTGGACTTCGCCCTTATCCTGTGGTTCGACGCTGGGGTGGCGGGGGCAGCCATCGCCACGGTGGTATCCCAGGGGATCTCCGGTGTAGCTTGCCTATGCTACATGGCCAAAAAATATCCCATCCTCCGCATGAGTCGGGAGGAACGGCGGCTGGACGTCCACTCCTGCCGGGTGCTGTGCGCCATGGGAATCCCCATGGGCCTGCAATACTCCATCACCGCCATCGGATCCATTATCCTCCAGTCCTCCGTCAACGCCCTGGGCAGTCTCTATGTGGCCGCCGTAGCGGCCGGAGCCAAGCTTTTTCAGCTGCTGGCCTGTCCCTTCGACGCCATGGGAGCCACTATGGCCACATACTGCGGACAGAACGTGGGAGCCTGCAAGCTGGACCGGCTGGGCCGGGGCATCCGCTCCTGCACGGCGCTGGGGCTGGGCTGGTCCCTCCTGGTGCTGTGCGCCATGCTGGCCTTCGCCCCTCAGTGTGCCATGCTCTTCCTGGACCCCAGTGAGGAACAGTTGGCCCTGCTGGTGGAACTGACCGCCCGGTATACTGTGATCCAAGTATCTTTCTACTTTCCCCTGGCCCTTGTGAATATTGTCCGCTTCTCCATCCAGGGGATGGGCTTCTCCACCTTCGCCATCCTGGCCGGGGTGCTGGAGATGTTTGCCCGGACCGGCGTAGCCACCCTGCTGGTCCCCATCTTTGGCTATACCGCCGCCTGTCTGGCCTCCCCCGCCGCCTGGCTGGCCGCAGACCTGTTCCTGCTTCCAGCCAGTATCTTCTGCATCTCCCGGCTGCGCAAGCTCTACCCCTCTGTCCCGGACAATGAGCGGACTGCCGACCCCGCCCCCGCTCTTCTGTCGGACCCGGCCCGGTAAGAGCAAAAACTTTTCTTCAGGACTTGACACAAGGCTCTATCTATGATACAACAAGTAGCGTTGTTGCTTCAGCACTTTTAAGCGATAAAGTATTTGGGGAGGAACTCCAATGGAAGAAAACCGACCAATGGCCCAGCACGAGCAGGAACAGCTGGAAGCCAAGGCCCAGAAGCTGCTGGAGGAAAAGGAGGCAGAATCCCGCACCCGCTCCTACTCCGGCCCGGCAGGTACAGCAATCACCATCCTTCTGTGTGTGTGGACGGTGTTCCAGCTGTATTACAGCACCTTTGGTGTCATGAGCGCCATCAACCTGCGGGCATTCCACTGTATTTTTCTGCTGGCTTTCACCTTTCTGCTCTACCCCACCTATAAGCGGGAGAGGCGGGTGCGGAAGCTGCCTCCGGTGTGGGACCTGGCGCTAGTCGTGCTCACCGTTCTCACCTTTGGCTATCTCATCTTGAATTATGAGCGCATCGCCCAGAACGGCGGCCGGATCAACCAGTTTGAGCTGATCATCGCCGGTGTGGCCCTGGTGCTGGCCTTTGAGGCTGCCCGCCGGGCCTCTGGCAATCTGGCCATCCTGGCCCTGATCTTCCTGGCCTACAACTGGTTTGGCCAGTATCTGCCCGGTAAGCTGGGCCACAACGGCTTTACTTTGAAACGGGTGCTGTCCACCCAGTTCTGGGGGACCCAGGGACTGTTGGGCACCGGCATCGGCGTTTCCGCCACTTACATCTTCCTGTTCGTGGTGTTCGGCGCCTTCTTGAAGTACAGCGGCTTCTCCCGCTTTATCAATGACTTCTCCCTGACCCTGGTGGGTCAGACCGCCGGCGGTCCGGCCAAGGTGGCGGTCCTCGCCTCCGCCCTGATGGGCATGATCAACGGCTCCGCCATTGCCAACGTGGCCACTACCGGCACCATTACCATCCCCCTGATGAAGCAGACGGGATATAAGAAGGAATTTGCCGGCGCCGTGGAGGCGGTGGCCTCCACCGGCGGTCAGTTCTGTCCCCCCATTATGGGCGCGGTAGGCTTCGTCATGGCGGAATTTTTGAACCTGAGCTACACTGCCGTCATGCTGGCCGCCATCGTCCCCGCCTTTTTATACTATTTGGGGCTGCTGTTTGCCGTCCACTTCGAGGCCAGGCGGCTAGGACTGTCCGGCCTGTCCAAGGAGAACATCCCCGACGCTATGAAGGTACTCCGGGAACAGGGGCATCTGGTGATTCCCCTGGTGGTCCTCATCGCCCTGATGGCCATGGGTTACACCCCTCTATATGCCGCCGTCATCGCCATCTTTGCCACTATCGCCGCCAGCTGGCTGCGGAAGGACACCCGGATGACCTGGTCCAAGATCGTGGCCGCCACGGTGGAGGGGGCCAAGGGCGCTGTTTCCGTGGGTGTCTGCTGTGTTATCATCGGCGTCATCATTGGCACCGTCACCCTCACCAGCCTGGGGTTGAATATGGGCTACCTCATCCTCTCCGTCGTGGAGAACAGCAGCATCTATCTCACTGGTCTGCTGGTCATGATCATGTCCACTATCCTGGGCATGGGCGTCCCCGGAGTGGCCGCCTACGTCATCGTTCAGGCGGTGGCCGTCCCCGTTCTGATCGACGTGAACGTACTGCCTATCTCCGCCCATATGTTCTGCCTTATCTACGCCTGTCTGTCCAATATCACCCCCCCGGTGGCCATGAGCAGCTATGTGGCCGCCGGCATCGCCGGCTCCAACCAGACCAAGACTGGCCTGCTGTCTGTCCGCCTGGGCCTGGTTGGCTTCCTGATCCCCTTCTTCTTCCTGGATAACCCCATCCTCCTCATTGGAGCCGACCCCACCGCCACCATCGCTGGCAGCCTGTGGGCCATGTTCACCGCCTCCATCGGCACTGTGGCCCTGGTGGGCGGACTGGAGGGTTGGTTCGTCCGCAAGTCCAGCTGGCCTGAACGTATCGTCCTCATCGCTGTGGCCCCCCTGATGCTCTATCCCGGAGCGGTCACCGACTTCATCGGCTTTGCCATCCTAGCGGCAGTCATTCTCTTCCAGTTCTTCACCCGCCGCCACGCCCCGGCACAGACTGCCTGAACCTTGTCCCGGACCCCATCTGTTGTTCCTCATCCTCCTGCCACAGGGTGTTGGACATATGAAATCACATCGCAAAGGAGTATTCGAAATGAAAAAGATCCTCTCTCTTGCCCTGGCCGCCGCTATGACCCTTTCTCTGCTGGCCGGCTGCGGCTCCAAGGACAGCGGCAGCTCCACCAGCTCCGCCAACAGCGGCGGCGCCTCCAGTCAGACCACCGGGACCCATGACCCGGTCACCATTAATTTCCCCACTGCCTCCGCCTCCGGCGCCCTATACGCCGTCGGCGCCGCCATCACCAATCTGTGGGATACTGAGATCGATTATGTCAGCGCCTCCAGCCAGGCCTCTGCCGGCGGCATCGAGAACCTGACTCTGGTATCCGAGGGCGAGGCCCAGGTGTCCATTGCCATCTCCAGCAACTGCTACCAGTGCCTCAACGGCACCGACAGTTTCGAGGGTTACGCCTATGACGATCTAAAGGTCATCGCCGGCCTGTACTTTAACCCCAATCAGGTGGTGGTCACCGAGAAGTCCGGCATTACCTCTCTGGCCGATGTGGCCGGCAAGCACTTCGCTGTGGCCGCCGCCGGCTCCTCTGTGGAGGGTGAGTGCCGCAACCACTTCACCGCCGCCGGCCTGACCTACCCCGACGACATCCAGGCCGAATATATCGACTTTACCGCCGCCGCCGATATGCTGGCCAACGGCACTATCGACGGCGCCTGGATTATGTCCGGCGCCCCGGCCGCCGCTGTGTCCCAGGCCCTCTCCTCCGGCTGCAAGCTGCTGAACATCGACGACGCCATCATCTCCTCCCTACAGGAGCAGTACCCCTGGTACGCCCCTTTGACCATCCCCGCCGGCACTTATCCCAACCAGGACGAAGACATCCAGACCTCCGCCATCAAGATGGTCATGTTCTGCCGGGGCGATCTAGATGAGGAGACCGTCTATCAGCTCACCAAGACTTTCTGGGAAAATATTGATAAGTTGGGCGACTCCCAGGCCAATCTGAAGGGTCTGACTCCCGAGGAGGCGGTGAAGGATATCGCCGATCTGCCCCTCCATTCCGGCGCTGAGAAGTACTACACCGAAATCGGTGTGCTGTGAGCTTCTCTATTGGACCGAATAATTTAAATAGCTCCGGGACCTGAACAGGTCCCGGAGCTATTTTTATCATCTTATCCACAGGCCGCCGTTCCCTTTGGCATACCTTATTTTCCCACGCAAAACCGGGAAAAGATGCGGTCAGTGATATCCTCCCGGACCGATTGGCCGGTCAGCTCCCCAAGGGCGGACAGGGCCTCCTCCACATCGGTAAGCAAGGCGTCCGGGGTAATCCCCGCCTCCAGGGCCTCTCGGGCCCGGCCTACCGCCTCCCGGGCCCGACCAGCCGCCTCGGCCTGCCGCTGGTTGGTGAGCATCTGGCCATAAGAGGCATCGCTGCCGCGGGGAAACAGGTATTCCACGGCGGCGGCCAGATCATCAAGGCCCTCACCAGTGGCAGAGCTGACAGCCACCGCGTGGGGCGCTTTTGCGCCGATCACCCCCAGGCTGCTGGCATTGCGGGCCAGGTCCTTCTTGGACACTACCAGTACCCAAGGTTTTCCGGTATCTGAAACGGTCCGCATCAGATCCAGGTCCTCCGGGGTGAGGCGGACAGTCCCGTCCACTATCAGGAGGATGAGCTCCGCCTGTTCTATGGCCTGCCGGGAACGCTCTACTCCCATCCGCTCAATGGGGTCGTCGGTGTCCCGAAGACCGGCGGTATCAATGAGGCGGAGGGTGACGTTGCCCAGTTCCACCCGCTCCTCCACCGTATCCCTGGTCGTTCCCGGAATATCGGTGACAATGGCCCGCTCATATCCCGCCAGCGCGTTCAACAGGGAAGATTTGCCTGCGTTGGGCCGCCCCACGATGGCACAGGGGATCCCATCCCGAAGATAGCGCCCCCTCTGGTAACTGCCTGCCAGCGTCCGGAGCGCATCCTCCTGACCCCGCAAAATCCCATTCAGCTCCTCCAGCCGGAAGGGGTCTATGTCCTCGTCCGGGTAATCCAGTACCGCATGGAAATGGGCCATCACGTCCACTAAGGCGGAATAGATCTCCCCGATCCTTTTGGATAGAGCTCCGGCCAGCTGTCCGGCCGCATGGCGGGCCCCCTCCCGGCTTCTGGCTTCCAACAGGTCGCCCACCGCTTCCGCCTGGGCCAGATCCAGCTTGCCGTTCAAAAAGGCTCGCCGGGTAAACTCTCCAGGCCCCGCCTGACGGGCTCCCTGCGCAAACAGGGCCTCCAGCCCTAGAGAGAGCACCATAGGCGCCCCATGGCAGTGGAACTCAGCGGTATCCTCCCCGGTGTAGCTGGCTGGGCTCAGGCTGTAGGTACACAGCACCCGGTCGATGGGACGGCCCTCCAGGTCCAGCAGGTCTCCATAGACCAGGCAGCGGGGGGCATGATCCGTTAATCCCTTGGGCCCCAGCGGTTTGAAGCACTTTCCCGCAATCTCTACCGCCTGCGGGCCAGACAGGCGGAGTACCCCGATGGCTCCGGAGCCAGCAGGAGTGGAGATGGCGGCTATAGTGTCAGTGTAGCACATAAAAGCCTCCTTCGGTATGCGAGCCGACAGGAAGCGGTCCGCTTCCTGCAAAAACAGACGGCAAGTTTTTTGTCGAATTTTTACCCTTGACAATAATTATGGAAACCAAAATGAATCGTCTGCTCCCCGGCAGTTAACATAACACGTTGTGGAAAACCCTGTGGATAATGTGGACAACCCTTGAAAACAGGGCATACTTTCTTCTGTGAAAATCAAAATAACGGTTTTGCGAAACTGCATATACATCTGCCAAAAAATAACCGGCATCCCTCGGGTCTCGGCGCCCACCTTACCCAAAAATGCAGGAAGACCGCCGCGCCCTGAGCCGGCCACGGTAGCCGGAAGGACGGGCGGCCTTCCTGTCCAGGGGGCCGGCCTTACATCCGTTTTACGACAGCTCTGGCCGCCTGCACACCAGAGGCACCGGCCTGAGCTAGTCCTCTGGTAACACCGGCGCCATCACCCGCAGCAAAGAAGTTGGGCAGGGCGGTTTCCAACTCCTCGGTGAGCTGCAGGCGGGCGGAGTAGAACTTCACCTCTGCCCCGTAGAGCAGGGTGTCATAGTTGGCAGTACCGGGGGCGATCTTATCCAGCTGATAGATCATCTCAATGATGTTGTCCAACTGCCGCTTGGGCAATGTCAGGGACAGATCTCCGGGGACGGCGGCGGTAAGGGTGGGCCGGACAAAGGACTTGCTCATCCGATGCTCATTGGTGCGCCGTCCACCCACCAGATCCCCGAACCGCTGGACCAGCACGCCACCGGCCAGCATATTGGACAGGGAGGCCACGTGCTTGCCGTAGCGGTATGGTTCATTGAATGGCTTGGTAAAGCGGTTGCTGACCAGCAGGGCAAAGTTGGTGTTTTCACTCCGGAGGGCCGGGTCAGCATAGGAGTGGCCGTTCACCGTGTTAATGCCCTCCACGTTCTCCGCCACCACATGGCCGTAGGGGTTCATGCAGAAGGTGCGCACCTGGTCGCCGTACTGCTTGGTGCGGTAGACTAGCTTGGACTCGTACACCACGTCAGTGATATGCTCAAAAACAGTGGCGGGCAGCTCCACCCGCACGCCAATGTCTACCTGGTTGTTGAGCAGCTCCAGCCCCAGGTCCTTACACTGGTTGGAAAACCACTCGGCACCGGATCGGCCGGGGGCGGCGATGAGATATTTGCAGGCCACCTCGCCCCCCTTGGCCAGAGTCAGGCGGTAACCCTCCTCTGCCCGGGTGATGGAGGCCACTTCGGTATTAAAGGAGAACTCCAGCTTGTCCCGCAGTCCCTCGTAGATATTGGTGAGGATGCGCAGATTGTTTTCTGTGCCCAGGTGCTTACACCGGGCCTGAAGCAGGTGGAGATCAAAGGCCAGGGCCCGGCGGGCCAGAGCCTTGGCCTCTGGGGACTCGGTGGAGAATACCTGGTCAGTGGCCCCGTGACGGACGTTGATGGAGTCCACATAGTCGATCAGCTCCATCACCTTGCCAGGCTCCATGAAGTCAGTGAGCCAGCCCCCAAACTGGGTGGTAAAGTTGAACTTCCCGTCGGAAAAGGCTCCGGCCCCGCCGAAGCCGCACATGGTGTGGCACACCGGGCAGTGGATGCACTCCTTCACCTTACCGGCCACGATGGGACAGCTCCGGTGGTAGATATCGCTGCCCTGATCTATGGCCAGTACCTTTAGGCCGGGGGCTAGATGGGTCAGCTCGTAGGCGGCAAAGATGCCAGCCTCGCCGCAGCCCAGGATGACAACGTCATAATTGGCGTTCATGGGAACGTCTCTCCTTTATCCTTATCTTGAAAATCCATTTTTGTCAGGGATCTCCCCTCAGACATATACAGGAAATAGTATAGCATACTTTTTAAAAAAAAGAAAGAGATTTCCCATAGCGGCGGCCTGTTTCAGTACCTACATGGCTCTAACCGTCCCTTTTCACCAGAGAGAACTGTAAAAAATCGGCGGAAAAGCCGCGCCCATAAATATGAATAAATCTTGACAGGAAAGACAGATGCCTTTACAATAGAAACGGACAAAAATGAAAAACTTTGGGGATGTTTTTCAGTTGTCGCAGAGAGGCCAGCCATTCCAAGTCGGGCGCTCTTTGCGGCTGATTTTATGTACAAGTCCCGTGAGGGCTGGCGGCCTGGACACGGGCGCTGGGGCGGTCCGCTCCAGCCTTATGAAATTTCATGGAGGTGTAAAAGACCAAATGCTACCCTATATCATCGGAGCGATCATCGGTATCGTGATCGGTCTGGCGGTAGGTATCCCTGTAGGCATTCAACGTCGGAAGAAGTCCGCCGAGCAGCAGATCGGCTCCGCCGAGGAGGAGGCTACCCGCATCGTTAATGAGGCCTATAAAAGCGCCGAGAGCAAAAAGCGCGAGGCCATGGTGGAGGCCAAGGAGGAGATCCTGAAGGCCAAGAACGAGCATGAGCGTGAAGTCAAGGAGCGTCGGGCCGACCTGCAGCGCCAGGAGCACCGGCTCCAGCAGAAGGAAGAGAACCTAGACCGCAAAACCGAGAACATCGAGAAGAAGGAGGAGCAGCTCTCCTCCAAGCTGTCCAGGCTGGAGGCCACCCAGGCCGAGGCGGAACAGATCAAAAAGAGCCAGTTGGAGGTGCTGGAGCGCATCTCCGGCTACACCGCGGAGGAGGCCAAACACTACCTGCTCCAGCAGTTGGAGGAGGAAGTCACCCACGAGTCGGCCATGAAGATCAAGGAGATCGAGGCCCGGTTCAAGGACGAGGCGGACACCAAGGCGCGGGAGATCATCTCCCTGGCCATCCAGCGCTGTGCCGCGGACCATGTGGCCGAGGCCACAGTTTCTGTCGTTCCCCTGCCCAACGACGAGATGAAGGGCCGTATCATCGGCCGCGAGGGCCGGAACATCCGCACCCTGGAGACCCTGACCGGGGTGGACTTAATCATCGACGACACGCCGGAGGCCATTACAGTCTCCTGCTTTGACCCCGTCCGCCGCGAGGTCGCCCGGCTTGCCCTGGAGAAGCTGATTCTGGACGGCCGCATTCATCCCGCCCGCATCGAGGAGATGGTGGAGAAGGCCAAGCGCGAGGTAGACGCCGTCATCAAGTCCGAGGGCGAGCGGGCCATCTTTGAGACCAACGTCCACGGCCTGCATCCGGAGTTGGTCAAGCTGCTGGGCCGGATGCGTTACCGCACCAGCTACGGTCAGAACGTGCTCAATCACTCCATCGAAGTATCCCATGTGGCTGGACTGCTGGCCGCTGAGATCGGCGCCAACGTGGCCGAGGCCAAGCGGGCCGGTCTGCTCCACGATTTGGGCAAGTCCATTGACCATGAGGTGGAGGGCTCCCACGTTCAGATTGGCGTGGAGCTGGCCAAAAAATACCGGGAGAGCGAGGGCGTCATCCACGCCATCCAGGCCCATCACAACGACGTGGAGCCCCGGACCGTCGTCGCCTGTCTGGTCCAGGCGGCTGATGCCATTTCCGCCGCCCGCCCCGGGGCCCGGCGGGAGAATTTGGAAAACTATATCAAGCGGCTGGAGATGCTGGAGGAGATCACCTCCTCCTTCAATGGGGTGGAGAAATCCTTTGCCATTCAGGCCGGCCGTGAGGTCCGTATCATGGTCAAGCCCGAGGTCATCAGTGAGGACCAGATGGTCCTGCTGGCCCGGGAGATTGCCAAGAAGATCGAGGACGAGCTGGAATATCCCGGCCAGATCAAGGTCAACCTGCTGCGGGAGACCAAGGCCATCGAGTACGCCAAATAATACAGTCAAAAAGAGCGGGACGCCCCCCAGCGTCCCGCTCTTTTTTGTTGATATTCTCGGAAGAACCACCGCGAAAGGCGGCGATCCGTCTTCAGCGGTACTTCACCGCGGTACCGTAGGCGATGACCTCGGCCGCCCCCTGCATGACTGAGGATGAGCCGTAACGCACGTTGATGACCGCGTCCGCCCCCATGGACTCCGCCTCGTCCACCATACGCTTGACAGCGATCTGACGGGCCTCGTTGAGCATCTCGGTGTAGCTGGTGATCTCACCGCCCACCAAAGTTTTCATCCCGGCCATAAAATCCTTGCCAAAGTTCTTGGACTGGACGACAGTACCTTTAGCAATCCCCAGCACCTCAAGCTCCCTGCCCGGAATATAATCAATGTTTACCAATAGCATATGTCTTTCCTCCTTATACAAACTCACAAACTCCTTTGCTGTATCCAGCTCCTGAAACCGCTTCCGCAGTGTCCACAGTGCGGGCAGCAGCACAGCGGCACAGACCGCCGCCAGTACAGTAAACAGGATAAACAGCCACCGTGGAATGTTCGGGATAGCGCTCAGGGCCGCAAATCCAATGACACAGGCCATCTGGAGCAGACCAAAAAGGGCCATTCCCAAGACAGCCGATCTCTTTTCTCTCCGCAGCCACTCAATATTTCCGCGCTTCATCCAGCTCCCCCCTCTCGATCTCCCGAATCCGCTGGATCAGCACGACAAAACTGAAGGGGATGGTAAGCAGATCTAGAATGGCCAGCAGAAGCAGCAGGCCGTGGAGTTCAGGCCAGGGGGTGTGCTCCCGTGTGAAAAGCAGCAGGGCCGCTCCAAGGATTCGGAATAGGCCGCTGAACAGCACGCTTTTAACGGCAGCCCGCTTCTGTTCCCTCTTGCGGATGTCAGTACCTTTTGGCTTCATCCTCCTCACCCCCTTGGATCTCTTTCCAGCGGCGGTACAAAGAGATGATCGCGCCTAGAGCCACCGCCAGATACAGCAGGGCAAAAAACAGAACGACGCCGGTGGCAAATGGCTCGGTATCCCCGCCGAAGTAGCCGGTCAATAGGGCGCCAGTGAGCAGGAACATCAGGACCGCCACAGTGATCGTGACCAGTACAGCACCCAGGAAGCCTTTTCCTTTAGTAGTTTTTCGCATCGTCTTCCTCCCCCCGCTGAATCTCCCGAATCCGCTGGATCAGTGCCAGCAGAACCCCCAGAATGACCACTGCCGGGAGGGCCACCAGCACCACGATCAGCGGAAGGGGCGGAGCTTCCGCAGCCTCCACCGTAAACCCCCAAACCATCAGCGCGATGACACCAGCCATAAAGGCGGTCATTACCAGGGCCGCGATTACGGCCGCGGCATAGCGGATGGGCTTCACATCTCCGTACTGCTTATCCTGGAAGGTGGAGCCCGCCTGCTCCATCTGCTCCATCTCCGCCAGCAAGGATCCGGCATCCAGCTCGGCCAGCCGCTCCTCCCGGTTCTTCAGGCAGCGGCACAGTTCCATAGACTGCTCCAGACTGCGCTGCTCCCGCTCCAAGGTGACCAGGTGCCGCCTCATCCCGTCCGCTACCGTGATCCTGCCCGCCTGCATCCGCCGGATCTCCTCCAACGGGACACCCAACTTGCGCAGCAGCTTGATCTGCCGCAGAGTATCCACTTCCTCCTGGCCGTAGTCCCGATAGCCGTTCTCACTGTTGCGCCTGGGAGAGAGCAGGCCCTGCTCCTCATAAAACCGGATGTTCTTTTTGGTGATGCCCACCAGGGCCTCCACCTCGTTGATCTTCATGGGCTACGCCCCTTTCTGGTCCTACTCTACACCTTCCACCTGGGGGAAGGTCAAGACTTTTTCCATTTTTCCTGTAAATAGACCCGTCGGGCCAGCAGGGCCAGGGCTGCCGCCCATGCTGCCAGCAGCGCCTCGGTAGCCGGAATAGGCAGGAAGGCCCCGGCTGCCACAGCGGTGACGTCCACCGCGGCGTGGAGCAGAATGGCGGCAGGGAACCAATACCAGCCGCTCTTCCTGGTAACGGCGGCGTACACCAGTACCGACAGGGCGATCTGTACCACCATCGCCGTGATCCGCTCGAAGGCCCCCCAGAGGTAGAGTGCGGCGGGGGTAACAGCAAGAGAGGTGATAGCCGCCATACCAGCTTCTGGAATGGGGCCTATCAGCTCCTCCACCGCTGGCAGGCCGCCCCGGTTGATGGTCAGGGACAGAATGACATTGTTGACCATGGTCATTCCCAAGAGGAGGAATGACTCCGCCCCTCCGTGGCCCGCCCCATACATCAGGGCGTCTCCGGGACCCTGAGTCCACCGCCGGCCCAGCCGGAAGGCCACCCAGCGGCCGCACTCCTCAAAGATACCGGCCATCAGCCCCCCGTACAGAGCGTATAGCCAGATGCTGCTGTTCAGCGCCTGGCTCCAGACCCCGTAGTACAGCAGCCGGTGCCCCTGGGCCTCCAGCCCCATGGCGAACAGCGGGAACACCACACAGCCCAAGAGGAAGAATCTCGTGCGTCCCCCGGTCCTCCGCCGAAATAGCAGGGCCAGTCCCAGCGGGAGGGCGACCGAGAACAGCCCCACCAGCCCCATGACCAGTATGGCCGAGGAGTCTACCGCTCCATTCATTTCCATATCGCTTCCACTCCTTTCTGGTCAGACCATACATGGTCCAGAAGGGGGAATGTCAAGACTATTTTATAAATAACTTTTCTTCCTGTTGGTGGAAGGTCTTCTTTTTCAAAAAGCGGCCCCGGTCTGGCGAGACCGGGGCCGCTGTCCGCAGGTGCGCTTACAGTTTTTTAAAATCTGATACGTCCAGCACGAAGACTGTGGCTCCCCCAGCCTCCACCTGGATGGTGCTATAATTATAGTTCCAAATGGGCGCCCCGCCTATGGGATAGGGTGCGGCCACATCGATCTGGGTCCGCTTCGCACAGTTCTCCCGCAGGATCCCCATGACTTCCTCCACCCTGCTGTCCTCGACCCCGATCATCAGTGTGGTATTGCCCTCCCGCAAAAAGCCTCCGCTGCTAGCTAATTTTGTCACACCGATATTTTTTTCACTCAGAGCGCCGATGGCGGCATAGCTGTCCTTGTCCCGGATCACCGCAAAGATCATTTTCATAGGTTGCTCCTCCTGTACTTCTGTTTTTTCGATGCTTTTAAGACTGATATCCCTAGTCACTAATGTAGTATATAGCGATATTATACACCATTTTGAATCAAAACTTTATTAAGATTTCCTCCGGGATATTTGGCACACATTCAGGATATCCCCCTCTACCTGAAACTTTACCTCCAGACCTCCAAACTCCATGGTGTAGATCCGGTCCGGAACCTGTTGATAAGAGGGCCTGGGGTCCTGGGCCAGCACCCCAGTCAGCGCGGGCAGCAGTCCTTCTGGAATCAGAGCCTTCCACCGCTCCGGGATATCCACCGCCAGGGACGCCTCCTTGGGTTGGCTGGCAAAGCCCCCCACCGCCTCCGGCTTACAGTCGGAATAGGGCAGGTAGGGCTTGATATCATAGATCGGGGTCCCATCCATCAGGTCAGCCCCCCTGACACGGAGGACGGGCCCCCGTTCCGTGTGCGGATCTATTCCCGCCAGCCGGACACAGCTTAGGCCGATAGGGTTTGGACGAAAGGGGGACCGGGTGGCAAAAACTCCCAATCGGCGGTTTCCCCCCAGTCTGGGCGGCCGGACAGTGGGCGTCCAGCCTTTGTCCCTGACCTCGGAAAAGTCCCAGATAAGCCAGATATGGGAAAATCCTTCCAGCCCCCGCAGCGCATTGAGGTCCCGAAACTGGGGTTCGAACACGACGTCCGCCTCCAACTCCTCCACCAGACCGCTCTGCCGAGGGATACCAAATTTTGTGTGGAACTGGCTCTCGATGTGGGCGATTACCGTCATCGCTCCGTTTTCCTCCACTCCATATCCCCTCCTCCGCCGTCCATTGTCCCCTCTATTATACAACAGGTCAGCCCCGATTTCATCCCCTGAAGCAAATTTGTTTTTGCCCCTAAAAGCCCTCCCGCAAGAAGTTCCGTCGCCCGCAGGCGACGGAATAAAATTTGATCCCGTCATTTCCGGCGACATGCGCGTCGGAAATGACACTTCTCCCGCAGGGTGGGCCGACTTTTCCGCTGGGAGTGGAGGACCACCCTGCGTATGGCTTTTCTCGAAAAAGTGTCTTTGCCGCTTTTTTAACAGTTTCAAGCCCCCCTGGTCTTTGACCAGGGGGGCTTCCTTCAGACAGAAAAGGAGCTAATCTGTTCATGCCGGTCCATCAGCCCCTGCAGCTCCTGGGCGCTGATGGGTTCCTTGACCCGGACGGTCAAGGTATAGGCCACATCTCCATCTCCCGTCTTGTTCACGGCGCAGTTGCAGATACTGCCTCCCCGCTCTTGTAGAAGGCGGAAGAGATAGTCCCGAAATTCCAGGGAGTCCCGGAATCGCACCTTGATCTCCTGCATGGTGTAGGCGTCGTTTCCAAAGTGGAATCGGTGCATCAAAAATTGTTCCAACACAATAAGCAGCGTACCTGTGATGCCGATGATATACATACCCGCCCCTAGTGCCAGCCCCACGGCAGACGTGGTCCACAAACCCGCAGCGGTGGTCAGGCCCTTGATGGAAACCCCGGTGCGGAAAATAACTCCGGCCCCCAAAAATCCCACACCGCTGACTACCTGAGAGGCTATCCGCGACGCATCCGCCCCCTTCGTCCCGTAGAGATACACCCCGGCCTCCTGCACAAGATCCGCAAAACCATATTTGGAAACAATCATCATCAACGCCGCTCCGCAGGCGACCATACAGTGTGTGCGCACCCCGGCCTCCTTCAGCCTTTTGGACCGCTCAAAGCCAATTAAAATACCGCAGACGCTGGCCAACACGATACGGAGAAAAAACTCAGCTTCCAGTATGTAGGGAATCATGGACATATACTCCTCTCAAAAACCTCTTCAGCCGCACAGTAGCTGGATCAATGTATCCCAATCCAGGCCGGACACATAGGCCCCAAGGTCCACCCCGGTTAGAGGGGACAAGTCTTCTGGGATGAGCCGCCGTCCCCGGAACAGGTCTTCCAGGGAAGACAGCTCTTCCCTGCCAAAAAAGTCACCGGACAGTTTCAGGCATTGAATCCGGCCTTTCTCCATCGCCAGTTCAGCTGATATCTGACCGAAGGGGTAATACCCCTCCCTCCTGATATCACAGCGGGGAGACGCCCCGTAGTTCCACTCCCACGTCGCGTAGCGGCTGTCCCGCAAAATCTGGATTTCCGACAAATCTCCCTGGCTCAACACGACTGGATGGGGTGCCGCCGCAAAGACTTGTTTCCGTAGCACCTCTTTGAAACGGGCCATAGTAATGGGGCGCTCCAGATGCTCGTTGATTGAGGTGACACGGCTGCGCACGGATTTGATGCTCTTGGAGCGAATCTTGCCCTCCTTCACCTGGAGCGCCTTGGTCAGAGTATCCCGGTCACAGTCCAGCAGGATACAGCCATGATGGAGCAGCCGCCCATTCCTGAAATACTGAGAACTGCCGGATATCTTTTTCCCATCAATGGTGATGTCATTCCGACCGGATGTCTCCGCCGCCACGCCCAGTTCCTTCAAGGCAGCCAGCAGAGGCTTTGTAAACACTTCAAAACGAAATGCCTCAGCCCGGTCTTCCTCCACGATAAATGTGTAGTTCAGATTCCCCAGATCATGATACACCGCGCCTCCGCCCGACAGGCGGCGGGCTACCCGGATTCCCCTCTCATCCACGAATGTCTGGTCAACTTCCTCCAGAGTATTCTGGTATTTTCCTACTATAACAGCTTTATCATTCTGCCACAGCAAAAAATAGTCCTTCATGGGATCCATATGGGTAAAAAAATAGTCCTCCAGCGCCAGATTGTAATAGGGATCTGTGCTGGTGCTTTCATAAAATTCCATAGCGCCGGCGACCTGCTTTCTAAAGCAAAAATATTACTAATAATATTTTATTTTTATAGTAGATAGTATAGAGTATACTTTCTATTTTGTCAATAGCACTCCGTTTTTTGCCTATATTTTTTATCAATTATTCAACTTTTAAAATTTTTTCTCCATAAAATATTATTAATATATTTTATCCAATTCTTTTGCCAATCGCCGGGCCATTTCCCGATGCCCCTCAAGATTTGGGTGGATTCCATCCAAAAACAACTCATGGCGCACCTGCCCGGAAACGCTCAGGAAATCCGACGCAAAGTCTACCAGGACCAGCCCGGCACTGGCTGCAAAACGTCTGAGCCACTCATTGTAGGCCAAAATGCGTGGGGCACTCTGATAGAAGTCCACCACCCCCGTCCATTTCTCTGGAGCTTTGGACCAGTCTACCGGAAGCGGAATGCCAATTCCCGGAAAAATTCCCTCCGCCTCCAGTTGGTGACAGATCGCGGTCATATTGCCTCTGGCCTGGCTGTCTGTCCCGGAAAAAAAGATATCGTTGCTGCCCCCCATCACCAAGACCCGGCAGTCTCCGCCGCATCGGCGTTCCTCCAGCGCCGGACCCAGGACATCCCGTTGCAGACGAACCAGCATTCCGCCGGTCGTATCACCACTGATCCCCCGGTTGACCACCGTCCACCCACACTCTCTCTGAACAAGAGAGGTCCAGCAGTCCCGGCGAGTTACTCCCGCTCCAAATGTCAGGCTGTCTCCCAGGCATATCAGTTTCCTCCGAATGCCGTCCCCGTTTCTCCCTAGATCTTTACCTATACCACACATCGAATTTTGCCTCCAAGTTTTAATAATATATTTTTCCATCTTCCCTTGACATCTCTGTATATTCCGTCTAAAATATTGATATTCAAAATATATTTTCCTGTTTTTTGCCAATTTTAGAGCAATTTTAAGTAATATCAAACTAATATTTTAATAGAATCGGAGGTCAACTATGCGAGACATTTACTTATCTACTTACTGCGTGGCCTTTCAAGACTACCCCTGGCTGGCGGAGTGCATCCGTACCTTCCCAGACTTCCCTGTAGGTGTAGAATTTGCCACCAGCTGGACCACACCCAATTTTGACGAAAATCTGGTCCGTCAGATCCCAGTCTTCTCCCATCTGCCTATTACCCTCCACGCCCCTTTTGTGGAGGAGTGCACCATCCCCGGCAGCCCAGAGGAGCAATTCATGGAAAAGGAGTACAACAAGGCCTGTCGCCTCTATCATCAATTCCACGCCACCTCCATGGTTATGCATACCCACGAGGGCAGCTTCCCCGCCCAGGAGGGGGACCGCTGGCGAGCCCGCTCTCTGGAGGTCTTGCTGGACTGGACCCGCCGCATGATAGACGAGGGCATCCACGTAACAGTGGAAAATGTGGGCTATCCCAAAAAGAACAGCGTCCTTTTTGACCAGGAGCAGTTCGTAGCTCTTTTTGACCGTCTCCCCCAGGAGGTCGGCTGTCTGATCGATACCGGTCACGCCATGCTCAACCGCTGGGATATTCCCGCCCTTATCCGCCGAATGGGGACCCGCATCAAAGGATACCACCTCAACAACAACGACGGCTTCCACGACAGCCACTACCCTATTTACGACCCAGAGGGCTTCTGTTCCCATCAGGAGATGGACGACATTCTCCGCGCCATCGCCCAATATACACCTCAGGCCCACCTAGTGCTGGAATACGCCCCCGACGGGAGGGCAACCACGCCTGTCATCCACTCCGACATCCGCCGAGTGGTTCAAATCACAGAGTCCCTGTAGCAGCTGTACTCCCTCACAAATATTGCGCGCCCCGGCATCCGGCCTCTCAGGCCGGCTTTGCCGGGGCGCATATTTTGTGTCCGCTTCCTGTCACTTTAACACCAGCCGGCTCTGGGCAGGAGGAGGAGCCGTGGTCCCACGGGCCACCAGCTGAGGATGGCACTCCACCTTGTACCGCGGCACTGTGCCGGCCGCCCCAGCTCCCCCCGGAGGCATTTTGAGCTTTTGCAGCAGCACTTCCACCGCGCTCCGGGCCAACATCTCAGTGTGCTGATCCACTGTGGTCAACGATACACCGGTCAGCCGGGAATAAAATAAATTATCAAACCCCAGCACCGATACATCTTCCGGCACAGAAATGCCCCTCTCTCGAAGGGAGTCAATCACTCCGTATGCCAGCATATCATTGATACAGACAATGGCGGTGACTCCTTGGTCGTACAGCTTCTCGTTCTGGGCCAGCAAGTAACCCGCGTGGTAATCATTGAGCCGTTCGGCCAGGTTGTCCGCCTCCGAATTGTTTTCAATACATAAGACCAGGTCATTGTCGGGCAGATGCTGTGCGAAATAGGCTTTCAGCCCGTTCAGCCGCTCCGTCCGAGCAGTGTTCCGTTTCAGAGGGCTGGTAAGTACAGCGATGCGCTGATGTCCCAGCGCATGGAGGTGTTCAGCAGCCAACCGGCCCGCCAGACAGTTATTCAGCTCTATGATATCTGTTTCCAGATTAGAGATGCGGTCACAAATGGTAACTACCGGTATCTTAGCTGACACCTCAGCAAAGGCAGCCGGATTATCCGGCGGCGACAGCAGGATAACTCCGGGATAGTTATTGCTGACCGCCATCTCCATATACAGCTTTTCCGACTCCGTATCGTGGTAAGTGCAGCAGGAGACCACCTTATACCCCTGGGCGTAACACACGTCCTCGATGCTGCTGAGCATGGCTGTGTAATACGGGTTGGTCACGTTTGCCATCAGCACCATAACGGTCTTGGGCCGAGGCCCCTGCGTAATGGGACGTTTCGCCTTATAGTTCAACTGGGCAGCAGCGGCATAGACCCGGTTGACAGTTTCCTGGGAAAAGGAGGCACTGCCGCTCTGGTTCAGAATCAGAGAAACCGTGGTCTGGGAAACTCCAGCTAAACGCGCCACGTCGTGCATGGTAACGGTAACCCTTTTCATTGTTCAACACCTTGCTCAGCTTTTCAGAATACCACCGCCCAGCAGAGGAGCAGGGAACCCCCTCCGCTGGCCGATGGTAATATTTTATCACAAATTCCAGCCTCTGTATAGTTTTTATGTGCGATACCTTTCGGTTTTGTTCTTTTTATGGTCAATACGGTCATCTAACGCAGGAAGCAGTCCATAGCCTTACCATCCGCCTGAGGCAGTTCCACCCCCAGAAGCTTGGCGTAGGTGGGCGCCTCATCTACCACCAGCCCCCGCTCCAGCGTAGTCCTCTCCCGAAAATCAGGTCCCTTTGCCACAAAAACGGGCTGCGCTCCCAGGTCCGGGAGGTATCCGTGGGTAGCCCGGCCGAAGCGGTAATCGTTCACGTCGAAGTTCTGCACCAGCGGACGCACCGCCTTGTCTCCAAAGGAGGTATAGCCGTCGCTCTCGATCACGAAGCTGAAGCCGCCGTAAAGATGCTCCTCATCTCGTGCTTCCTCGGCTGTGAACAGTCTGCCGATCCCATAAACTCCCTCCTGCCGCAGCTCCTCCAGGCACTGATAGACGGCCTGTTTCAACGCCTGGTCCTCCGGGTCCCGGAGATAGACATTGGAGGACATGGCATTGGAGAAGCAGTAGGCACGCCAGTCCACTACGTTGCCCTGTTTGTCCACATCGATAAAGCCACGATCAGCCAGCAGCACATTCAAATTGATAGCCCGGCAGATATCCCTCTGTCCATGGTCACTGACCAGAACCAAGTTGGTTTCCTCGGCTACACCGGCGATCCGGCACGCCTCCATCAGCTCCCCGATATACCGGTCCAGATTGGCCCGAGCCTCGTCCAAATAGGAGCTAAACACCCCGTGGGCATGGCGATAAGTATCAAAGGTGCCCGTGTGAACAAACATCACCTCAGGGGCATGTTGACGAATCACATCGCTGGCCACATGGATGATGAAGTCGTCCACCGTGGGCCACTGCATGAAATTCTTTTTGCCGCCTTTTTCATAGCCAGCGGGCAGGTACCTCTTATTAGCCTCTATGATGTCCAGCATAGCAGGGCTGGAACCCGCGTCGGCGAAGCTGCTGCGCAATGTGTCTCCAGGATGGGGCATCCAGTATTCAGCCATCAGCCAATCCACATTCTTGTTCCCAGCGGTAACAGGCCAGGAGATAGCGCCTGTGGTATACCCGGCTTTTTTTGCCGCCTGGAAGATGTCCTCCACCTGGATGGCGTCGCTGAACCACAGCCAGTTGTCATCCTTGTTGGTGGTGGTAAAGGAAAAGTTACTGGTGACACCGTGCTTTCCCACATAGCATCCGGTCATCATGGACACATGGGCCGGATAAGTCACAGAGGGATATATGGTACGCATACCTCCCGTGACCTCACAGCCTCCCGCCAAAAATTTCTGAAAATTAGGCAGCCTCCGCAGGGCATCTACGTCCTCACATACCATAGCGTCTACGGAGTAGACTAAAATACGTTTTTTCATTGCAGCATCTCCTTATTTGCGTACTCCGCTCCCGCCCGCCGGCAGGCCAGAGTCCTATCGGCTCAACGCCTTTTGCACCGCCCGGGCCCAGCCATCCAGCCGTTCCAGGCGCTCCTTCTGTTCCATCCGCGGCCGGAACAGCTGTGTCCGCCGAAGCCGTTCCAGCTCCGGCAGGTCATACAGTCCCATAGCCAGTCCAGCCATTTGTCCCGCGCCCACGGCTACCAGCTCCTCATACTTTCCAAGGACAACAGGGCGGTCCATAATGTCACTCTGAAATTGCGTCAGATAGCGATTTTTCGTAGGCCCCCCAGCCATCCGCACCTGACTGGCAGGCGCGCCCATATCCCGCTCCATGGCTCTCACGATATCGGCCACTTGGTATCCAATGCTCTCTATCCCAGCTCTGACCAGCTCCGCCCGCCCGGTCAGCCGGCTCATCCCCACAAAGCAGGCAGAGGCGCCATCGTCCCAGTAGGGCGCTCCGATCCCCGTGAAGGCAGGTACCAGATAGGTATGGTCACCTGGGTCAGCCCGACAGGCCAGCGCCTCGGTTTCCTCTGGGCAGGACACCAGCTCCAGACCGTCCTTCAGCCAGGTGGTGACCGCTCCAGCATAGTTCACCACACCCTCCAGAGCGTATACAGTCTTTCCATTCATCCGCCAGGCCACCGTGGTATTGAGTCCATTCTGGGACTCCAGCGGTTCTTCTCCAATATTCATCAGTACGCAGGTGCCTGTTCCATGACCCGCCATGCAGTCCCCCCGCTCCACGCATCCGTGTCCAAAAAGGGAGGCATGGGAGTCCCCGATAGCACTTCGGATCGGCACCGGATGGTCCAGCAGTCCTCCCAAATCTGTCTGTCCATATTCCCCATCAGAGCCGCACACCTGGGGCAGCACTGACATGGGGATATCAAATATCCGGCACAGCTCCGGATCCCACTCCATGGTATGGATATTAAACAGCTGGGTGCGGGAGGCGTTGCTGCAATCCGTTTTGTGGACTTTTCCTCCGGTGAGCTGCCAGATCGTCCAAGTATCCATGGTGCCGATGCAGAGCTGTCCCCGTTCAGCCTTCTCTCTGGCCCCAGGCACATGTTCCAGCGCCCAAGCCACCTTCCCGGCAGAGAAAAAGGGGGAGGGGACCAGCCCGGTACGCCGCTGAATTTCCGGATAATCGCCTCGTTCCTGGATATGGCGGCACAGCTCCGCCGCTCGGTTACACTGCCAGACGATAGACTCACACACCGGCCTGCCTGTATCCCGCTCCCACAGGGCCACGCTCTCCCGCTGATTGGTGACCGCCACGCCGGCCAGCCGCCGGGAATCAATCCCGCTGTCCCGTACCGCCGCCTGAGCAACCCGAATAATATTTTCCGCAATCTCCTGGGCATCGTGCCCCACCCATCCCTGGGCGCTGATTAACTGCCGGTGGGGCAGGTCCCGGCGCAGGACGAACTGGCCCTGGCCATCCAGCAGGATCGCTTTGGTCCCCTGGGTGCTCTGGTCAATCGACAAAATATAGCCTCGTTCCATAGAGATCCTCCTTTCCCGCTCCTTTCACAATTTTATTCCTGGGGAAAAATCAGTTCATTGATAGCCGGCCACACCAGCGCTACGGAGAGGGCGGCAGCAGCGGCCAAAAGCAGCATGGCCCACGGCAATACAGAAATGGGATAAAGCAGCAGGAACACACAAAGCGACCCGTACACCGCCCCCATTGCCAACAGCGTACGGGGGAGCCGGGCGAAGGACAGCAGCGCAGCGTCCCACAGCGCTGAAAAGAACGGTATGCTACTGTCCGCCAGCAGAGGGACCAGATATACGCCCGTCATTGCCGCCAAAAACAGCGACAGGGATATAAAGAGCCAAAGCATTGTCCGTCCCGCTCCATCCAACTGTCCAGCTACGCTGGCGCTCCAAAGGATGATCAGCAGGTACAGTCCTACCACCGCTTCCAGCTGGATGCCCCGCCAGAATTTGGCTTTAAATACATACCAAAAGTCTACCCAGCAGCTCGAATTTCCCCGGTCATCAGCCCGTCTGGTCAGCACCCCATTCATGGCCAGCAGCGCCGGTCCTACTGTGAGCAGCGGCAGAGAAAAGGCCGTGAATAGGAGATTGGCCAGCAGCAGAGCCTTCCACTCCTCCAGAAAAAGCCGTTTAAGCAGTTCCGTTGTCTGTCCCATGTATGCCTCCCAATGTATGGACGGTCAAGAGATCACGATGTGTCCCTCCGAAGGGGCATCCGGCAGGACCGCCACATCTCTTATTTTCTGGATCTGGACATCATACACGCCGTCGCCGGCAGTGGATACCCGGATCGCTCCGTCTGTGCTGTTGTAGAATACCTCGGCCCCACCGGCTATATACCGCATTGCCACTGTCCGGCTGGCCACGCTGTCGAACATCCCCACCGCGATCTTGGGAGACATGGCCTGAACGAAGTCCTTGCCGTTGGAGGTATCCTTGCCGTGGTGGTTCATTTTTACCACATCGCTAGCAATATCCTGCCCATACGTCTCTGTCAGCGCCTGTTCCCCAGTAATGTACAGATCGCCGCTAGTCCAAAAGCTAGACTGACCATAGGTCAGACGCATGGCAATCGAACCGTCATTGGCGTCCAGATAGCCGCCGGCCACCTCCTCCGTATCCCCCGGAGTCGGACCAAACACCTGGACTTGGACTTCCTCCCCCAAAGAGAAGGCGTCCCCCGCCTCTAAAACTTCACAGGGCAGGGACAGTTCTTCTATCTTTTCCATCATGGCTCGGTAGGTCCCGCTGTCATATTCATGCCCATTGACATAGACCTGCCCGATTTCAAAATTGTCTGCTACTGTGACAAACCCTCCCACATGGTCCGCATGCGGATGAGAGAGGACCAGGACGTCGATCTTATCTACACCCATAGCCAGCAATTGGTTTGTCACCTCCTGCCCTCCAGGTACGTTTCCACAGTCCACCAGCATCACCATCCCATCCGGCGAAGTATAGACCGCGCTGTCGCCGGTGGTGACCGCCTCCTTACCCGTTCCGTAGATCGTCTGTAGATAAAGGTAGCGGGCGGTCAATTTCCCTTGGTCTTGGCTGGTGTCAAAAACCAGATCAAAGTAATCCTCCGGCTGGGAAATTTCTCCCTCTTTCAAAGCCGAGGAGCCAGAAGCGGAGTCCCCTGGTCCTGACGCGGACACAGATGTGCCGCTCTGACCGCCGCTGATATCCCCTGGCTCTCCCGCACACGCGGCCAGCATCGCTAGCGCCAGAAGGGAAGTCCAGAAAAGTTTATGTTTCATGACCAAGTTCCCCCTTTATCATCGGAAAAGGGGGGCAGGGCCTGGCCCTGCCCCCACATGGGAAGTTATGCTATACCTGGAACACCGTCCGCTCAGGGATTGGACATATTGTATAGGTCAATCGCTTCCTGGATGGTCTCCTCAGCAGTCTTGATGACGTCGTCGATGTTAGCCTTAGGATCGCTGGACACGGTTTCGATGGCCAGCTTGTTAGCCACCTTCATCTCGTTGGAGATGGGGATATAGGGGTTGGTAGCGGAGTCGTCAGAGGCGGCCAGGGACTCGTACACGCCGGTAACGGCGGGGAAGGTGTTGGCCACATAGTCGTTATAAGTATCGCTGGTATAGGACTCCTGGTTGGGAGCCAGATAGCCGGTGGCGACAGCAAAGGAAGCGGCCTGCTCGCCGGTGCTGGCGAACTTGATAAATTCATAGGCGCCCTGCTGTTCAGCGGTGTCGCCGGTGTTGCAGATCCACAGTCCGGTGCCGCCGGCGGGCTCGCCGGAATTCATGCCGGCCTCAGTGGCGGAGATCATGGGGATGATTCCCACTTCAAAAGCGCCGTTGGCAGCGTCCAGAATCTTGGTGGTCATAGAAACCACGCCCATGAACATGGCGCAGTCGCCGGAAGCCATCTGGGGAATAACCTCAGCCTGGTAGTCAGAACCGTAGGCCACACACAGCTTTTCCGCGTGGAGCTTCTGATACACGTCCAGCATATTGTAGATGGCGTCGTGTACTTTGGCATCCTTGGTGTACAGACACTCGGTGATCCGCTCGCTGCCCAGGCCGTTGTTGTTGTTATATGCCTGCAGGCCCTCACGGCCCAGAGCGGCGTTGAAGTAGAAGCCATCGGGATGGAAGCCGACGCCGTAGGTGGTATAACCGCCCTCGACCAGTTTGACGCAGGCGTCATAGAGATCGTTGAAGCTCTTGATCTCCTTGGGATCGATGCCGGCCTCAGCCAGCATATCGGCGTTATAGTAAATGCCGGGATAGCTGTAGCCCACGGGGTAACCGACCTGGTTGCCCTCGTTGTCGCAGTAAGCGGTGCGGATGGCTTCCCAGGTGCTCTCCAGCTCAGGCCAGCCGTTGGTATCGGCGTCGATAAAGCCCTGGAGCGGGACACAGTATTCAGCCGTGGCGTACATAGCTACGTTCTCCACAGGACCAGAGAACATGGAGGGCAGATCGGCCTGGGCGGTAGAGCCCAGCTTGGCGTTCAGCTCGGTCTGATTGCCCTGATACTCGATGGTCACATGATAGGCGTCCTGGCTCTCATTGAAGGCGTCAATCACCTTCTGCAGGTGGTCCACGTTGGCCTGGCCAAAGGCGGTCCACCACAGAACCTCGACAGGCTCGCCGGAGGTGGAGGGGGTGCTGGCGCTGGTGCCCGCGCCGGAAGACGCGCTGCCCTTGCTGTCGTCGGGCTTGTCTTTGCCGCCGCAGGCCGCCAAGCTCATAGTCATGGCAAGCGCAAGAACAATGGATAAGACCTTTTTCATACTAATGCTCCTTTTCCAATTTTTTATAAAAAGCCTCTTTGCTTTTTACAACATCAGGATAGGCCTCAGCCCTTCAGGCCGCCGGCTGTCATGCCCTTGATAATGTAATCCTGACCCAAAATATAGATTAGGACCGAGGGAATGATAGCTACCACGGCGCCGGCCAGAATATGTCCGTAGTTCACCACATCGGCTGTGACTAGATAGGAGATTCCAATCTGGATGGTCCGCATCTCGTCCCGGCTGGTGACCAGCATAGGCCAGAAATACTGGTTGTAGATCTGGACGAACAGATAGATCGCCAACGAGGAAATGGTAGGGATGGACAGGGGCATAGCCACACGGAAGAGAAATCCCATGTCACCGCAGCCATCCAGAATAGCGGCCTCCTTATAATCTTTGGGCAGGGTCATAAAATACTGCCGCATTAGGAAAATAGCGGTGCCCGAAATGAGGGAGGGCAGGACCAAACCGATATAGGTGTCAATCAGGTCCATGTTCTGAATGGTAACATAGTTGGTGATGACCACCACCTCGCCAGGGATCATCGTCGTCATCAAAATCAGGGTAAACAGCAGGTTTTTCCCAGGGAATTTGAAGAACACGAAGCCGTAGGCTGCCAGACAGGAGATTATGACTTGGGCCACGATACACACCAAGCATACCACGGCAGAGTTTTTCAGATAGTGAAGAATGGGGATCTGCCGAAAAACCTGAGCATAGCTCTCCAGGGTGGGGTTGGCTGTGATCAGCTTCAGGGGATAGGTCATCAGCTCCTGATCCGTCTGCAGCGAGAAGCATACGCCGACAATCAGCGGAGAAATGAACAAAATACCGATGATCGTCTTGAGAGCAAAGGAGGATATCTCTCCCGCTATTTTCTTCTGATGGGGCGTAATCATTGGTAATGCACCACCTTTTTCTCCAGGGCGAACTGGATCCTGGTGAACAGGAAGATCAGCCCAAACAGGAACAGGGCCTGCACGCAGGCCGTTTCAAATCGACCGTTAATAATGGCGTTCTCGTATATGTAGTAGATTAGTGTCTTCGTCTGGTTAGCCGGACCGCCCTGGGTCAGCAGTCTGATCTGAGCAAAGCTCTTGAACGAGCTGCCGATGTTCAGAAACAGGACAAAGAAAATCTGAGGAGAGGCCATTGGAATAATAATATCCTTAATTCGGCGGAAAGGGCCGGCCCCGTCCAGCAGGGCACTCTCCAGCAGGTCCTCAGGCACATTCCGAAAGCCTACCAACAGGAAGATGAAACTCACGCCAATATGCATCCAGATTGTCATAGCGCAGACCGCCCAGATGGCATGGGGCATCTCGTTTGTCCAGGCGATCTCCGTACCCAGAATATTATTCAGCAGGCCGTTCTTCTGGCGGTAGATAAACAAGAAGATAGCGGCAGCCGGGGAGGAGGCGATGGCCATGGGCAAGGCGTACATGGTCTGGTAGACCTTGGAAAAACGGACCTTTTTAGTCGCCATCAGGGCAAAAATCATGGCGACAATAAAGGTAAAAAACAGGTTGATAGCGGCCATCTTCAAGGTAACGGCCACCACATCCCAGAAGGAGTCCTTGGTCAGCACTCGGATCCAGTTGTCCGGACCAACCCACTGGGTAAAGTTACCCTGCTTATTGGTCAGCGCGAAGGACAGTACAATAGTCTTGATAAAGGGATAAAAGGTAAACAGCGTGAACAGGGCCATAGCAGGAAAGATCAGTACATAGGGCAGCGGTTTGACCCGTCCCAGGCGCCGTTCCTTCCCCGGTTCCCTTTGGAGTTTGCTCAAAATTTTCACCCTTCCTCTGTTCGCTCAAAGCATCAAACGGTCATCCACCCGGCCTCAGGCCAGGATGGGATAAGGGCACGGGGGAGAGAACAGCTCAAGGGCCATACGGTCCCGGAAGCCCCGCATAGTGGCAAAGGTAAACCGCTCCACCACCCGCCGGTCCTCGGGCAGCCGAGGAACAGAGACGGTCAGAACACGTTTCCCCTGATACCGAAACACATGAGCCGCATATCCGAACAGCTGTTCAGTATAACCCTTACCCTGAAGCTCTGGCAGGACAAACATGGTCCTGACATGGCCGCAGTCCTCAGGAGTCTCCTCCTCGTTTTCCATCCAGACAAAGCCCACAGGGCGGCCCTTTAGGCGGCAGACAGCCAAATAATCCGGATTGTAGGCCGTCAGCTCTCTGGCCCGTGCCAGCCACTCCGCTTCGTCAAAGGGCACTTCCGCTCCCTCTGTCTGCCGGGCGTGGGCTCTGGCCAGTTCCTCCAGAACCTGACTCTCCTTGTCTAAGTCCACCGGGTCCACAGCCATATTGATGTCGGCTCCCGCTACGCCGCTCCAGGCCCGCCGCAGTTCCGGCGGGAGGTGGGAGCCGTCATTCATGTACTCCACAGAGAAATTGCCCTCCCGGTCTACATGAATCAGGCTGACCGAGGTGTTGTCCCCATGGCCTACCACTTTCACATCAGACATGGGCCGCCCCATCATAGCGCATAGGCCAGCCTTGATGGTACAGGAGTGGGATACGCACAGGGCATTCCCGTCCCCCACTTCCCGGGCAATGCGCCGCAGGCCGAACAGCAGACGGTCTGCCACCTGCTGAAAGGTACTGGCCCCCGGAGTAGTATTGGCCCAGGGGTGCTCATCCCAATCTTTGCTTTCTTTGGGATATTCCTTGGCAATATTGCCCCAGGCCATATCCTCCCAGACACCAGTGGTGACTTCCCGCAGGTGGATCCTCACTCGGATGGGCAGCCCTCGCTCCTTGGCGATGGGCTCCACTGTCATGATAGAACGGAAGGCGTCGCTAGAATAGATGCCGTCGATAGGGATATCCCGAAAACGGCGGCGAAGCATCTCATTTTGCAGATAGCCCTTCGTGGTGACCAGAGCGTCCGTCTGTGCCTGAGTCCGCCGGCAGGCGTTTCCTTCTGACTCGCAGTGCCGGACCAAGTAAATGTTTGCCATTCCAGATTCTCCCTCCATTCCGCCTCGTTACTATTAGTAAAATTTTAACGATTTCTTTTAAGAATTTTCAATTTTATTTTACACATATTTTATTACTTAGTCAAGATTTTTTGTTTAATTCTTGTAAAAATTGTGTAAAATATCTCCTTAAATGTTTTTTAATATTATTAATATTACATATAAAGGCCGCCGTTTATATTCATGGCATCACCAGTCACATAGCTGGACAGGTCGCTGGCGTAGAACAGCACCGCGTTAGCAATGTCCTCGGCAGTGCCGTACCGGCCCAGGGGGATATAGGTCTTGGGGTCCTTCTGGGACCAGGAGAGCGTTTTGCCCATCGGCGTCAGGATATTGCCAGGACACACAGCGTTGGAGGTAATGTTGTATGCGGCGCCATGAAGCGCAAAGCATTTGCTCAGGTTCAGGATGCCGGCCTTGGCCGCCGCATAGGAGGCGTCAGAACTTCGGCCGCCCCGCAGCGCCGCCAGAGAGGACATATGGACGAGCTTGCCGTAATTCTGCTCCTTCATGACGGCAAATACCGCCTGGGTGCAGAAGAACATAGCCTTCAGGTCAATGTTCATCATCTTGTCCCAGCTCTCCAGACTGATCTCCTCTATAGGTGTGGAGCCGGTAATGCCGGCGTTGTTGACCCACACATCGATCCGGCCGAACAGCCCCTTGATCTCCTCAACCTTCTCCTTGATATGGTCAAAGTCCGCCACGTTGAACAGCACACACTTGGCCTGCCCCCCCTGGGCGATGATGTCGTCCACCACCCTCTGGGCCGTTTCCATATTGATGTCAGTAATGACCACCTTGGCCCCAAACTCCGCCAGGCGGCGGGCAATCGCCTCGCCAATCCCCCGGCCGGAGCCGGTGACCACGGCCACCTTATCTCGCATAAACATATGGTCCATTGAACCGATCTCCTTTCCTGTCGGGCAGGCGGGGTCATCGCCGAGCCCGCCCCTCCGAAGGGCGGCAGGAGGCCGCCCTTCGGGTCCGTTAAGCCTTATGAACCGCGGCTCCGAAGGCGTCCAGAGCGGCCTCCCGCACCATCTCCGCCAGAGAGGGGTGGGCCACTACCATCCGTTCCCACTCCTCCAGAGTCAGCTTTTTGTCTACCGCCAGGGCCCCAAAGGCAATCAGCTCAGAGGCATTTTCCCCGACGATGGTAACGCCCAGAGTCTGCTTGGTGGCCTTATCCGCCACCACGAACACCCGTCCGGAGGCTCCCTCCGCCAGTGCCATACCATTAGCGGAGTAGTCAAAGGTACCCAGAGCCGGATCAAAGCCGGCCTCTTTGGCACTGTCCGTATTCAGTCCCACAGAGGCAAAGCAGGGATTCGTATAGACGCAGCTGGGCACAGGTGCCCGGTCTTTGGGTGCCTTGCCTGTCAAGATATGGGTCAGAGCCGCTTCGCCCTCGGCGTAAGCCGCATGGGCCAGCTGGATCCCTCCCGCTACATCCCCGATGGCGTATACGCCCTTCAAATTTGTGCGCTGGGCGCCGTCTACCAGGATGTGCTTCTTCTCGCTCAACTTCAGTCCCAGGGCCTCCGCGTCGATCCCGGACAGATTGGGGCGTCGTCCCACCGCCATCAGCACCTGATCCGCTTCTACGCTGTCCTGCTTTCCGTCCAGCTCATAGACCGCCCGCAGGGCGCCGTTTCCTTTCTCCACCCGCAGCATCTTAGCCCCGGTGAGAATACGGATCCCCTGCTTTTTCAGCGCAGATACCACCATATTGGCAGCTTCCTTCTGATCCCGGGGCAGCAGACTGGGCAGCATCTCAATAATCGTGATCTCAGTGCCGTAGCAGGCAAAGGCGCTGGCCAGTTCCAACCCGATGACACCGCCGCCCATCACCACCATACGGCGGGGCAGCCGCTCCAGATTCAGCGCTCCGGTGCTGTCAATCGTCAGCTCATGGCCGGGGATGGGCACCGTCATGGGGACCGAGCCGGTGGCGATCACCACATTTTTCCCCTTGTACTCCTGTCCGCCGCAGCGGACCACCCGGTTTTTCTCCAGACTGGCCTCGCCGTTTATCACGGTGACGCCGCACTTTTTCAGCAGAAACTGTACGCCGCCCACCAGCTTGGCCGTCACTTCCCCTTTGCCCTTCTGAATCTTGCGGAAGCTGAAAGAACCGGCATCCCGGAAAATCTCCCTGTCTACCAGCGAGCGGACCTTTTCCATGGCGTTGGCCTTGTCCACCAGGTATTTAGTAGGGATGCAGCCCACGTTCAGGCAGGTCCCACCCAGATGCTCCTTTTCAAACAGGGCTACCTTCTGCCCCTTTTTAGCCGCAGCGATGGCTAAAGAGTATCCCCCCGGGCCGCCGCCCAGCACCAAAATATCAAACGTTTCCACAGCGAATTCCTCCTCAGCCCAGCATCAGGGCAGGATTCTCCATCAGCAGCTTCAGCTCACGCAGGAACTGGGCTCCATAAGCTCCGTCAATGATCCGGTGATCGAAGGAGCCAGTCACGCTCATCATATGGACGGGCTGGAACTGCTGTCCGTCCCAAACAGGCTGCACAGCGATCCGTCCCACCGCCAGGATACAGCTCTCCGGCGGATTAACGATGGCAATAAACTGATCCACGTCAAACATACCCAGATTGGAGATGGTAATGCTGCCACATCCCATGTCCGAGGGGGCCAGTTTGCTGTCCCGGGCCTTTTTCACCACCTGGCGGTACTTGTCCGCGATCTCCTCCAGCCCCATTGTGTCGATCCCCTTTACCACAGGTACCAGCAGAGCGCCATCCAGACCCACAGCCAGACCCACATTGGTATGGCGGTAGACCCGGACCTCGCCGCCCTCGCAGCGGGCGTTGACCAGAGGGAACTTTCGGGAGGCCACGGCGATGGCTTTGGCCATAATGTCGTTGTAGGATAGCTTGACGCCCCGCTTCTCCTGATAGCTCTGCTTGAGGGCCATGCAGGCCTCCATATTGATATTTACCGTACACTGCCAAGCCGGGATGTTCTGGACGGACTCCAGCATCCGGCGGCCGATGACCTCCCGGGTCTTGGTCATGGGCAGGACCTCATATTCCGCCTCGGTGGGCACGGCGATTGGAGCGGGCCGGGCCTGCTCCGCCGCCTGAGCAGCAGCCTGAGCCGCGCGCACATCCTTACGGGTAAGCATCACCCCATTGGCCGGAGTCAGACCGGCCAGCTCCACACCCAGCTCCCGGGCCAGCATTTTGGCGTTGGGCATAGCGGGCCACAGGGCCTTGGCTACAGCGGGAGCAGCGGGACGAGGGGCGGGAGCAGCGCCCTTGATGATGGGGATATATTCCTCCTCATCCAGAACGCCGGCGGCAGGAGCGGCAGGGGCGGCTGGTGCCTGAACAGCAGGAGCGGCAGCGGGACGGGGGGCAGCGGCTCCGCTCCCGATCATCATCAGCACATCCCCGGAGGTAACATCGTCCCCCTCCTTGACCAAAATCTCCAGCACGGTGCCGGCCAGATAACTCTCTACCGGCAGCACCGCCTTGTCTGTTTCCGCCTCCACCAGAGTATCGCCCCGTTTGACCTTGTCGCCCACCTTGACCAGTACGCTGGTGATCCGGGCCGCGTCGGTGGTCTGGCCGGCGGAGGGCATTTTGATGGGCTGGCCGCCGGCCGCCGGCGCCGGCTTCTCCGGTTCGGGCCGGGCCGCCTGAACCACAGGAGCGGCAGGGGCGGATTCCCCGCTCCGGACATAGCTCTTCCGATCCTCCTCAGAGCCCACGGCTACCAATACATCTCCGGCGTGGACATCGTCGCCCTCCGCGACCAGAACATCCAGCACGACGCCGGCAGCATAGCTCTCTACCGGCAGGATCGCCTTATCAGTTTCCGCCTCTACCAGAATATCGCCCCGCTTCACCGGATCTCCCGCCTTTACCTTGACGCTGGTAATCCGGGCTTCATCGGTGGTCTGTCCGGCAGAGGGCATTTTGATCTGCTGTACCATAGTTCGGTCCCTCCCGATCACAGCCTGGCCAGTTTGCGCGCGCCCTCAATGATGCGCTGGGTAGAGGGGATCACAAACTGCTCCAGCGGCGGAGAGAAGGGGGTAGGCGTATCTGTGGCGCCCAGGCGGACAATAGGCGCATCCAGCAGGGTGATGGCGTTCTCAGCTACATAGGAGCCCAGTTGAGCGCCCCAGCCGCAGTTGTAGTGGTCCTCGTGGACGATCATCAGCTTCCCGGTCTTCTCCAGCGAGGCCAGCACCGTATCATAGTCGAAGGGGACCAGGCTGCGGGGGTCGATAATCTCACAGCTGATGCCCTCCTTCTCCAGCTCTTCTGCGGCCTCCATCGCCCGATACCACATCAGCAGGTTGGCCACGATGGTTACATCCTTGCCCTCCCGGCGGATGGCCGCCTTTCCAAAGGGAACGGTGTAATCTCCTTCGGGCACCTCGCCGGCGGAGCTGAGCTGGCCGGCCTCCTTTCGGGAGCCTCCGTACAGCAGCTTGTGCTCGAATACCAGCACTGGGTTGTTGTCCCGGATGGCCTGCTTCATCATGCCCTTGGCATCATAGGCGGTAGAGGGGCAGATGACCTTCAGTCCGGGCACATGAGTAAAATAGCTCTCCAGGCTTTGGGCGTGCTGGGCACCGCGGTTGGTGGCGCCGCAGGGGGCCCGCATGACCATCGGCACAGACACCTGACCGTTGGACATATAGCGCATCTTGGCCGCCTGATTGACCAGCTGATCCATCATGCAGAACAGGAAATCGCCATACTGCAGGTCGGCCACCGGGCGCATCCCCGCCATAGCCGCGCCGACACACACGCCGGAAATCATGATCTCCGCGATGGGCGTGTTGATGACCCGAGCCTCGCCAATGGGCACCGGCGTGCCGCCGAAGCCCTTATCGTCAGCGGATCTCACATTAGCGCCGAACTCGTCGGCCAGTCCCTTCGTAACGGTAAAGGCGCCGCCCATACCTCCGGGGATATCCTCGTCCTCACCGATGCAGAATACGGTGGGATCTCTTCTCATTTCTTCCGCAATGGCGCTCTTGAGCGCGTCAGCGATAGACATCACAGCCATCACTCATCATCCTCCTTAAACACGTTGATCAGAGCGTCCTCGTTGGCCGGGAAGGGCGCCTGCTTGGCGTATTCCACCGCGTCCTCGATCTCCTGCTCGATAGCCGCCTCTTCTTTTTGCAGTTCCTCCTCCGTGATCACGCCGTGTTCCAGGATCTTCTTCCGGAACAGAACCACAGGGTCCTTGGCAAACCACTCGGCCTCCTCCTCCTTGGGGCGGTAGCCGCAGGCGTCGTTTCGGGAGTGTCCGCCGTGGCGGTAGGTCTTCAGCTCCAGGATAGTAGGACCCTCCCCAGCCCTAGCCCGAGCAATGGCCCGCGTAGCAGCCTCGTTGACAGCCAGCACGTCGTTGCCGTCTACCACCTCGCTGGGAATGCCGTAGATGGCGGCCCGGTCGGCGGCCACGTTCTCCTGCAGGCAGGTCAGGCTGATTGAGGTGGTGGCAGAGTACAGGTTGTTCTCGCACACAAAGATCACCGGCAGCTTCCACAGGCCGGCCACATTCATCGTTTCATGGTAGGAGCCCTCATTGCTGGCCCCGTCGCCAAAGAAGCAGACCACCACATTGTTCTTCTTCTGCATCTTAAAGGCCAGAGCGACACCCGCCGCGATGGGCAGGTTTCCGCCAACGATGGCGTTGGCCACCATAGCGCCCACAGAGATGTCGCCGGTGTGCATAGCGCCGCCCTTGCCGCCGCAGCAGCCCTCGGCCTTGCCGAACATCTCACACATCATGGCCTTGACGCTGATACCCTTGGCGATATCATGGCCGGCGGGCCGATGGGTGGAGGCCATCCAGTCCTCATGGCTCAAATCGTAGAGCATACCAACGGCGCTGGCCTCCTCGCCAGTGCTCTGGTGGATGGTGCCGGGCATGATGCCCTCTAAAAACAGATAGTAGATACTCTCCTCATACTTTCTGATCTCGTACATCTTTTTGTACATTCCAAGGGCTTTTTCTTTCGATGGGAAATCGCTCATGATCATATCCTCCTGCTCATTACATTTTGCCGGCTGTGCCGTATTCCTTCCCACTGTTTTCCAACCAGTCCCGTCCCTTCTCCCCCTCTTTTTATTACTAATATTTTATTTCCTCGAACGTAAAGCAAGTATACTTCTAGCTCTTATTTTTGTCAATAATAGACTGAAAATAAATTTTTTCAAATCTAATTTATCTATTTTTTCTCAACCTTCTTTTACTCACGTTGTTTTTTTATTTTTCGAACAATATTTTATTTTCTTTTATAATTATTTATTTTTACTAACATTTTTCTTTTATTTTTCTTATTTTTTACATTTCATTTATCTTTTTATTAATTACTAATATATTTTTCAGGTTGATGGTATTCCTCTTTACCTTTTTATTCGGCACTTTTTACCTTCATTTTACTTGTGTTTCCCAAAATCATCATGTATAATAGCCAAAATCGAGCGATCGATTTAGATCAGGCCGGCAGCCTACTCCATTCTTATAGTCTGTCAGGCTAATAAAGTAAGGAGGACCAAATATCCGCGCGGCTTGCGGTACAGCAGTGTGGAGACCTGCTGCAACGTCCGCGGAGTTCCGCTCTCCGCGGGCAAGGGGTCACAGGCAGAGGCCGTGACACCAAAGCCGATCACTATGGCGACTCTCTCCCTTAGAAACATCAAAAAGATCTATCCCCATGCCAGCAACGGCAAGAAAAAGAAGGCTTCCAAAAAAGGCGAGGCTCCCACAGGCGAAAAAGCCAATCTTGAGGTGACCTCCCAGGGCGTGGTAGCTGTCCAGCAATTCAATCTGGATATCGCTGACAAGGAGTTTATCGTACTGGTCGGTCCCTCCGGCTGCGGAAAATCCACCACGCTTCGGATGGTCGCCGGTCTGGAGGAGATCTCAGAAGGCGAGCTGTACATTGACGGCAAACTGATGAACGACGTAGAGCCCAAAGACCGTGATATCGCAATGGTCTTCCAGAGCTATGCCCTGTACCCCCATATGACTGTATATGAAAATATGGCCTTCCCCCTGAAGCTTCGGAAAATGCCCAAAGACGAGATCGACCGCAAGGTGAAGGAGGCCGCAGCCACTCTGGACATCACCCAGTACCTGAACCGGAAGCCAAAGGCCCTGTCCGGCGGCCAGCGTCAGCGCGTTGCCATCGGCCGCGCCATCGTGCGGGAACCCAAGGTGCTCTTGATGGACGAGCCCCTGTCCAATCTGGACGCCAAGCTCCGCAACCAGATGCGCTCCGAAATCATCAAACTGCGCCAGAAAATCGATACCACATTTATGTACGTTACCCACGATCAGACCGAGGCTATGACCCTGGGCGACCGTATTGTCATCATGAAGGACGGCTTTATCCAGCAGATCGGCACGCCTCAGGAGGTCTTTGACCACCCGGCCAATCTATTCGTTGCCGGCTTTATTGGCACACCCCAGATGAATTTCTTTGATGCCAAACTGCTTCTGGAAGGTGGGCGCTATTTTGTCACCACCGGGGCGGTCAAGGTGGAGCTTTCTGAAGAGAAGCAGCAAGCCCTAGCGGCGAAGAAAGTTTCCGCTCAGGATGTCACCTTAGGCGTCCGCCCCAACCACATCATCCTCAACGACGGCACCAACGCCATCGAAGCCACGGTAGATGTGTCAGAGATGATGGGCAGCGAGGTCCATCTCCACGCCAACACCCAGGGCCGGGATGTAATTATCATTGTCCCCACCATGGATATCTCCGGCAGCCATAAGGAGACATTCTCCTACGGCGCCAAGATCAATTTCACTTTCGGCGGCAACGTATGCCACATTTTTGGTGCTGACGAGAACAATTTGGAGCTTTAATCCGCTCCAGCAAATCGTTTCTTTTTGATAACAGATGAGACCGGAACCCCTACGGGCTCCGGTCTCATCGTTTCAGCAAGGAAAAGAGCGCGGGCCCCACTGGGGCTCCGCGCTCTTTTTTGGTCAATCGTTATCCAATCAGGTCCCGCAGTTCAGGGACGATGAACTTGGGCGTACGGCCGGAGAAAAAGTCGTCGATGGCCTGGGCACAGGCCAGGGAGGACCGGGTGGACGCCTCCTTGGTTGCGCCGCCGATGTGAGGGGCGACCAGTACGTTCTCCATCTTCAGCAGAGGATTCTTTAAGTCGAAGGGCTCCTGCTCGACCACATCAAGGCCGGCTCCCGCGATCTTCTTCGCTTCAAGGGCTCGGATCAGCGCCGCCTCGTCTACGATCTTTCCTCGGGAAGTGTTGATGAGAAAGGCGCTCTCCTTCATCAGGTCAAACTCATGGTCACTGATGCTGTGAACAGTGTCCTTGGTAGCGGGTACATGGAGAGACACATAGTCGGCACAGCGGAACACCTCGTCCCGATCCTCTGTTAATTGAATGTAGTCCGGCAGCTCCCGGGCGAAGGGGTCATATGCCACTACCTTCATATCAAAGCCAAGCGCCGCTTTCTTCGCCACCAGTTTTCCGATGTTGCCCGTGCCGATCAAGCCCAAGGTCTTGCCCTCCAGCTCGGTCTTTGGGATTCCCATCTTGGCATAGCGGTAGTCGCTCTCGCAGTGGGCCATCACGGCCTTAAAATTCCGGGAGCAGTAGAGCATATAGAAAATCGCCAGCTCCGCCACCGAGATGGCGTTGGCCCCGCCGGCAGTGGTGACCAGCACCTTATTGCGGCGGGCAGCCTCCAAGTCAACTCCGTCATAGCCCGCCCCATGGCGGGCTATGATCTTCAGTTTGGGGGCGTTGTCCAGTATCTTCGCGGTAATCTTAGCGGTCCGGACAATCATGGCGTCACAGTCAGCCACATCCGCCAGCACATCCTCCTCCGCAAAGCCACGTCCATCCACCACTTCATAGCCGTGGTCACGGAGATAGGCATAGCCTTCGGGTAGAATCGGCTGGGGCAGTAAAACCTTATAACTCATTATTACACTCCTTAGTCTGCGGAGGACATCCCTTCCAGCAAACGCTCAGGCACTTGCCGCATCATGATCCCCAACTCTTTTGCGGTAAATCCCTGGGTCATCAGCACCCGGGCATATTCCTCCATACCCTCGTCAGAATAGAGGGAATTCAGCTGACCAAAATCTGTGGTCAGCAGCACATGTTCACATCCTACCGCCCTGATTTGCCGGGCGATCTCCTCGATAGATGTCCTGTTGTGGTATGTGGTAAAAAAGCTGTGTTCCACATAGGCTCCCAACGCCACGGCCTCCTGCTGTTGTTGGATCGAATAGCAATCGGCCGGGTTATCCGCATGGGTCAAGACAACGGTGCAGCCTCGCTCTGCCGCAGCCCGGACTAGAGCCATACCCTCATCGGCCCCAATGTGACCAGTCCCCACCACCATTTGGTGTCGTGTGGCCACATCCAGCACTTCCAGCGCCTGGGGCAGGAGATTTCCCTTTTCATCGCAGACCGACAAAAACCGGGACAGGTCTGCACTGGGCTCGTTCCGATGCTGATATTGCTGGTATGACCGGGCCTCCAGGGTGGGAAACCAGACCAGCTTGCCGCCCGCCTGGGCGGAACGCTCCACCGCATCGGGATTTACACCCCCAACAGAACGGTTCAACGTCACGCCGCCCGCAACTCTCAGCTGAGGAAATTGCTCTTGAAGGAGTTTCGCCCGGACGGCAGTATCGAAATAGTGATTCTTGATCGCGCACCCGGCCATCCCCCGATGGACCAGCCGCCGGGCCAGCTCCAGATCTCCGCATTTCCGTTGAACTACATCAGGAGCCGTATGGATATGCAGGTCATATGCGCCCTTTAGGAGGTCTTCCATCGTGCACCTCTTTCTTTAGTAAGGCAGGAAAATCGGAACCAGCGCAACCACCACCACATAGGTGACCAACAGCATAGGCAGACCAATCTTGCAGAAGTCCACAAACTTGTAGTGGGTCCAGCCGACCGTCATCATGTTCTGGGGCGCAGCAAAGGGGGTGGCATAGGAAGCGGCACCCGCCAAAGTGATAGTCATGGCCACAGGATATGGGCTGACACCGATCTGCTCGGCAATGGAGATGCCGATAGGCAGGAACAGCATAATAGAGGGAATGTTGGACATGAACTGGGTCAGGATGGCGGCGGCAAAGAAGATCACAGTCGTAACCATAAAGGGACTGGGATCTTCGCCCAGGATCTTCAAGATTAGTTCCGCCACGGCATCACCCGCGCCGCTGTTCTTGAATCCGGTTGAAATTGCGGTAAGAGAACCAACCAGCAACATGCAGTTCCAGTCAATAGCCCGTATAGCCTCCTGGACAGTCATACACTTGGTACCCACAATAATCAGAGCACCAATCACAGCTGCCACATGCATAGGCATGTTCTTGGGGCTGGCCGCGATCACCACCAGCACGCACAGCAGTGTAATCACAGAAATAGCGGCCTTTCTCTTGTCCAAGGGCTTTTTATCGGTCTTGGCAAACTCAGGAACATAGCCGGTGTCGGGGATCAGCTTGCGCCCTATAAAGGTGAAGTACAGGGTACCCAGGATGCAGATACCGATGCCGAAGGGAGTGATGCTGAAGAATCCGAAGGGAGTAATGCCCAATTCACTCATTACACTGTTGGCCGTGGCGTTGGAGCCGACACCCACCAGGGTCACAAAGCCTCCAAACTGAGCGCCGAACAGCAGGGAGAGCAGAGCCTTGGAGGGACCAACTCCGGCGGCGATGCACATGGCGGTAACCAGGGGAGCCATTGCAGTCATCACACCAATATTGCTGCATACAGAGCTGAGGGCGCAGGACACAATCAATGTGGCAAGAATGATATTCCTTTCACTTTTACCCGTTACACGAACCATCTTTTCACCAATCAAATCGGTGATGCCGGCGTGGAACAGGGACGATCCAATCACCATCATACCAGCCAAAAGAACGATAGTTGTGCTGTTATAGCCGGTAAAGATATCATCAATGGTAATTAGACCAGTGTAGGCGAACGCGATAGACGCGCCAATGGCAGTGACGATGATGGGAATCGGCTCCCAGATAAAGAGGACGACAGTGATTGCCAGAATGATCAGTGCGATCGTAATTGGACTCATGGTTCTCTCTCCTTATGTCGTTGTATTGGCGGGAAATATGTGTTCAGGGCCGGTATACGTCGTCGATGATTTCAAACCCCTTTTCTTCCAGTGTCTTTTCCACCCAGGCCCGGTTTGCAGTACCCTCTCTGGCCGCAATCAGCTTCTTTTCATCCGCGGCCTGGAATTTCTTGGCCTCCTCCAGAATCACGGGAGCGTCTTTTCTGGGAATCACGATCACTCCGTCAGGATCAGCCAGGATAATATCCCCAGGGTTAACACTGACACCGCCGCAGGAGATGGGCACGTTGATCTCGCCGGGACCCTCTTTATAGGGGCCGCCAGGGGTAGTTCCGGTGCAGTAGACCGGGAAATCCCAATGTCCAATCTCGTCGATGTCACGAATGGGGCCGTCCAGAACGATACCGGCGATTTTTTTGGTATACTTCAGGTAAGCCATCATCACCTCGCCCATCAGAGCTCTGGTATCGTCCTCCTCGTTGGACACCACCAGCACATCCCCCTCCTGACACAGGTTCAGCGCCGCGTGGAGAGCCAGATTGTCCCCCGCCCGGCCCTTGACGGTATAGGCCGGACCCACCATCATCTGGTCCTTTGGCTGACTCACCAGCTTGATACGGGGGTTCATGGCACAGCTGCGGCCCATGACATCGGCGGTGTTGGATGCGGGAATGCTCTTAAACTGCGCCATGATCTCGGGGTCCGGCATCTCGCGCTTGAGGTAGATCCTCTTGCCAACAGACATAATCAATTCCTCCTCTGCTTTCCTTGTTTTTTGCGTTGCGGATTTTGTAGTTTCATAGTAATATAGTGGTATCCAAAAATCAAACGGAGTTTTTTTGAGTTTTTAACAAAAAAATTTTGTGGAGGTATGTATGGATCTGACCAGTCTATATTACTTCTCCGAGTTGGCAAAGGACCTGCATATGACTCGCACCGCCAACCGCCTCTTTATCTCCCAGCAGACGTTAAGCAACCACATCCAACGTCTGGAGGACTACTATGGCGTTCGGCTGCTCCACCGCAAGCCATCCCTCTCCCTGACCACGGCAGGGGAGTTTGTGCTGGCCTTTGCGGAGGTGATGATGAAGGAACAGACCAATCTGAAGGACATTCTGTCCGATATCGAGCAGCAGGAGCGGGGCGTCCTCCGTTTCGGCGCCAGCGCCTTGCGCTTAAATATGTGTTTGCCCGCTGTCCTGCCGCAGTTCTCTGCCCGCTATCCCAATGTGGACATCCACATTACCGACACCATCACACCCCGTCTGGAGCCGCTGGTATTAGACCGGTCCCTCGACTTTGCTATCACCCTCAACGGTGAGGAGCACCCCAAGTTGGTCACCCACCACCTGATGGACGACCAGGTCTATCTCTGTGTCGCGGACTCCCTGCTTCAGTCCTACTATGGTGAACAGGCCCCGATGCTGAAACGGAAGGCCCTCTCCGGCGCCCATGTGGAGGACTTCTCCAAGCTCCCCTTCTGCATTTTTGACAACCGTATGGGACGCCAGATCAACCAGTGTTTTGAAAGCGCCAATTTGATTCCCCGCGCCTATATCACCAGCACCTATACCCAGGCCGGCATCACCGCCTGTTTCCAGGGACTGGCCGCCTGCTTCTGCTCCCAGGCGAACCTGGTCAGCCAGCGGGACAACATCCCTTCGGATATCAACATTTTTCCCCTGCTTTACCGGAATGAGCCCCTGTCCCAGCGGCTCTCTCTCATCCGCATGAAGGACCGCTATCTGTCCCACTATTCCAAATTCTTTTTGGAGCAGCTTTTCGACTATTTCAGCGACGTGGAGCGCACCCGCATGGAGCGTCTGGGACAGATCTCCGACTGATGTTTCCGTCCGTCTGGCAGCAAAAGCGCCGGCTGGAAAGAGTATCTTTCCGTCCGGCGCTTTTCTATTCTATTATCTGGACCGGACCAGTTCCACGATCATGGAAACACACTTTTCAACGCCAATGACACCGCTGTCCAGAGAGAGGTGGTAGTTCTGGCAGCGCCCCCATTCCCTGCCGGTGAAGTGCTTATAGTTGACCTTTCGCCTTGTGTCCTTGTCGCGCAGCCGCTCCTCCGGCTTCTTCTCGCTCTCACCGTACAGACGGACGATCCGGTCTGCCCGGAAGGCAGGAGCGGCGTGGACAAAGATATGGAAGGCGTCTGGGTTATCCTTCAAAATATAGTCGGCGCAGCGGCCTACGATCACACAGGAACCTTTTTCCACTAGATCCAGAATGACCTGGCGCTGCATACACCATAGGAAGTCGGAGGCGTTCATGCCGCCCATGACATCAGCCCGCCCACTGAAGGCGGCGAAATAGGCCAGAATGGACTTTCCAGGCGCGTACTCCCCCGCATTCTCTACATACTCTGGCGCGAAGCCGGTCTTCTCCGCCACTTGTTTGATGAGTTCCTTGTCGTAGTAGGGGATCTCCAGAGCCTCGGCCACTGATTTTCCGATACTTCTGCCCCCGCTGCCAAACTCCCGGCTAATGGTAATGATTGTCTTGCTCATATTCGTTCCTCCTCATTTAGCTCTCGATAGATTTTTCGGATGACCGGCGCCACAATCAAAAAAGTCAACAGATTTAACCCCGGCATAGAATTCGGGACTCCATCCAGATCCTAAAAGCATCGGCAGCGACAGGGAGGAGCACACGCAGAGCACAGCCGCATTCCCAGTGCCCTGAAGAGCTCCCTCGGCGCGTCCCGCTCCTATGCTGATGCTGGAAAAGCAGCCGTCCTGATTATCACTTCCGCCACCTGTGCCACCATGGTGATTGGACAGGCCACCATATTGGCAGCAAAAATCTGCTTTATCATATTATACAACGCCGCGGCCAATAAGGAAATAGTACGTGGTATCGCATATTTTCCCATCAGGACGCCCAGCCCCTCCCGCCTTTTTCAATCCCTCGGGATTTTGGAATTTTTATCTTCAAGCAAGCTGTTCCAAATTTAAACACTTTATGGTAAGTGGGCAAAAAAGGGCTCGGGACTGTCATCAACAGTTCCGAGCCTCTCACATATGTTATAAAGAATTCCTATGTATGTCAGGCTACACAGATTGCTTTATCTTCTTCCATTTTCTCATGTTAATCAAGATCAGGAGAAGCGCAATAGCAAGACCGATCAGGTCTGTCACTGTTCCAGGAATGAACATTAACAGACCACCTACGATAAAGGCTGTCCGTTCCAGGATATTCAGTTTCCACAGCAACCAGCCTTGGAAGGCCGCGGAAATCACAGCCGTACCAACAATGGCTGAAACCGCCACCGAAATAATATCCACCACGTTGCCTTGCATCATCATTGCCTCATTATAGCAGAAGGCGAATGGCACCATGAATCCGGCAAAGCCCAGTTTGCATGCCTCGATTGCCGTTGTCATGGGGCTTGTCTTTGCGATACCAGCGCCAGCATAGGCTGCCAGGGCTACAGGAGGTGTAATGGCAGACAGGCAGGCAAAATAAAACACGAACAGGTGGGCGGTCAGCGCAGGCAGACCTAGCTTGATCAGGGAGGGAGCCAGGATAGAGGCGGCAATGACATAGGCCGCTGTGGTGGGCAGGCCCATGCCCAGGATAACACAAGTGATAGCAGTAAAGAGCAGTGAAGGGAACAGCAAGCCGTGGGCCGCTTGGATCATCATGTCACCGAAGATGACTCCGATACCGGTGAGAGACACCATGCCTACCACAAATCCGGCGCAGGCACAACCGATAACAATGGACATGGAACTAAAGGCAGATTTTGCCATGGCAGGCAAAATGCTTTTTAGGGTGAATCGCTTTTTCTTGTCAAAAAGCATGATAACAGGCACTGCGCAGGTCGCCCACAGGGCGGAGTACAGCGGGGAATACTGGGCCACCAACAGGCAATACAGCAGGATCGCAATAATCAGCAGATAGATCCAGCCGGTCTTCATCACGTCCCGGGATTTGGGCACATCCTTGGGATCCATTAACTTGATGTCCGCCAACTCAGACTGGCTGACAACCGCCACTCCGCAGCCCCAATAGTATAACAGGGCAGGAATGACGGCGGCAATACAGATCGTAATATACTGGTTTTCAGTAAATGCCGCCATTAGGAAGGCACCGGAGCCCATAACTGGAGGAAGTATCTGGCCGCCAGTGGAGGCCACCGCCTCCACACCGCCAGCAAAAGCGGGCTTGTAGCCGCGGGACTTCATCAGCGGAATGGTAAAGGTGCCCGTGCCCACCACGTTGGCTACGGCGGAACCGTTAATGGAGCCCATCAGTCCGGAAGCCACCACTGCAGAGAGGGCAGGGCCGCTCTTGATTTTTCCGGTCAGGGAGATAGCGATGTTATTGATGAAATCGGAACAGCCGGAGGATTCCAGAAATGCGCCAAACATTACAAACATGAAAATGACGGTGGCCGACACACTCATTGTCGTACCAAATAAGCCGTCCAAGTCGGTGGCCAGGAAGGAACAAATACGCTCCAGTGAGTAGCCCCGGTGAGCAATAGCCCAAGGCAGATGGGGCCCAGCCAAGGCGTAGGCCACAAAAATCAGAGCTAACACAGGCATAATGTAGCCCAGCACACGCCGGGCACACTCCAGAACTACCAGACCCAGAACCGCACCAGCAAAGACGGCCATCCATGTTGTCTGGCTCAGGCGTTCGGTCATGTGATGCACCTCATCCTGGGCCATCCACCAAGCCAGCCAAGTGAGGGCGATCAAGGCAATATCCACCACCCGGCAAAATATCCGGAAGCCTTTATTCCCGGCAAACTTGTCCTTGAAGACGTGCTTATAAAGGGGCTGCGTCAGCAACACTAAGGTAAGGGCAAAGCTGAGATGGACACCTCGCTGTGTCACAAAATCAAACAGGCCGAAGAACCCGGTGTAGATATGAAAAATCGTCATGGCGATCGCCACAATGGTAGCAATCTTGATAAATTTGTCCTTTCTTCCATCTTCTACGGCTTTGGCCGCGGCCAGTTCGCTGTCCAACGAGGTTATGTCGATCTCCTTGTACTCTTTTTCTGCCATAAAATTGAATCCTTTCCTTACTACAGATTCACACAGTATCGTGTCCTACATAAAGAGAGGCCGGAGCCGAGGGCTCCTCAGTTCCGGCCGCTAGCGCATTGATATTGAAACTACCAAACCTTGTAGCTCAGGGCGCTCAAATCAGGCCCTGCTCGGCATAATACTTCTCAGCGCCTGGGTGCAGGGGAATAGGCATGTTGGTACACAGGAAGGAGGGATCGGTCATTTCGCTGAGGATAGCGTTGCCGGCCGCCAAATCGGCAGAGTTCTCGTTCATGGTCTTGCACATATCATAGACCAGGCTCTCGTCCAAATCCGCGCTCACGATGACCAGGCACTTCACACCGAAAGTCAAGGTATCATAGTCCTGACCAGTGTAGGTGCCCGCGGGAATGGTGGACTGAATGTATGCCTCGTTTCCAGCCAGAATGTCGTCGATCTCTTCCTGGGTATAGTTCAGGACCACAATGTCCTTAGTGGCAGCCAAGTTGAGCTGTCCGCCAATGGGCAGCCCAGCAAAGCCAAAGGCCGCATCAATGATGCCGTCGCCCACAGAATCGGCACCATCACCCAGCCCAAGGTTCTCCAGGCTGGTATTCTCGGCGCTGATGCCCATAACCTCGAAGGCATCCAAGCAGGAGTTCTCAGTAGCGGAAGCGGCGGGGCCAACAGCAACACGCTTGCCCAGCAGATCATGGACATACTCCAGACCGGACTCCTTCAGCGCTACGCCACTGGAAACAGAGGTGTAAACCGCACCGATAACCCGGACATTCTCCAGTGCGGATGTAAAGGGTTCGACTCCATTGTAACCATTCAGCACCACGTCGGCGGTAGCCACGGCTACATCCACTTCGCCGCTGGCCACATCCTGAACGTTTTGGAAGGATCCAGTAGAGGTTTGGGTATTGCACTTCACACCCTGAACGCTGTTGGTCCATAACTGTGAGAGCGCCGCGCCAGCCGGATATAGGGAACCGCCAGTATCACCAGTTCCAAAAGTCATCATCACATTTCCACGGGAGGGGCTGTTCGAACCGCTTGCGGCACCACTACTGTTGTCCCTGCCGCCCTGAGAGGTGCTGGGCTTTCCGCCGCAGCCAGCCAGCATAGCCAGCATCATCGCCGCAGACAGCAAAATCCCGATCGCTTGTTTTGTTCTTTTCATTTTTTCGCTCCCTTTCTTCGATATTGAACCATTTCATTGGTTCTCAAACCATTTGCTGTGTACGACCGTACACAGCAAATCCCCCGGGGGATTTGCTTTCCATTTTTTCCCTCATTGGGTGAGTGTATTATATCACGGCTCATCTTTCTGCGCAATATCTCTTCTTTATTTCGCGAAACATTTGTGAGATATTACAATTTTCTGGATTCTTCTTAAACTTTTGTAATTTAGCCTACTTTTGCTCCAACTTTTTCATTTCAAATTCCGCTGTGTTTGATATGCGCTCAGTGAAGCAGGTAGTAAAGTAGTAAAAGTGAGGAGGCAGAACTCTAAAATTTCCGTAACAATCGGGATACAGAACACCTTTCACAGTCAGCAATTCAACCACTTTTTAAATATTTTATCGCTGTAGAGGCGCGCCGGATAGGGAAGCACTGTCCCCATCCGGCACTTTTTTATAAAGGCTTCTCCTCTCCACGCTCTCTACTGGAAGTGCTCTTGAGCGTATTGCGCCCAGCTGTCCCGAAAATCAGGATGGGCTATTGCGATCATAGCCTCTGCCCTCTCTCGAAGCGTTTGTCCAGATATCCTCGCTATCCCATACTCGGTTGCTACATATTGGACCATCGTCCGGGGAACAGAAACAGCGCTTCCACTGAAAATGTATGGGACAATATTCGATTTTAGTGTTCCGTCTTTGTATCTATGAACAGTATTCAAGCAGATAAAACCTTTTCCTCCTCTGGAGCGGCAGGCTCCCTCTAAGAAGTCCATCTGTCCTCCAATGCCTGAGAGCCGACGGGTGCCAGCAGATTCTGCATTTTCTTGTCCCATAAGATCCAGTTCTACTCCGCCATTGATACTGATCACATTGCTCATCCGGCCGATGCGCTCCACCTCTTTTCTTGCATTGGTCAGTTTACCTGCCTTCCACAGCTCTAAAAAGGCGTCGCTGATCGTTCCTGTGTGGCAGCCCAGGTCCTTCCGATCTGACCAAGCTGGCAGCTTGACCACAGTAAAGGGCACGCTCCCCACCCCTGGGGCAGCACCGCTCCATCGGGGATTTCCTTCACCACCAGCTTGGCGATCTCAAGGTCCGCTCCACTGGGCTCCCGATAGCTGCGTTGAGGCAGAGATTCATGCTCCCCCTCCACAATATAGTCCGCCTCGCTAACATGTACCCTATGAAATCCATCCCATGTAGCCGGGGAAGTCTCTCGTTTATCTCGAAAACTACCGTCCGCACGCATTTCAAAATGGTCCGCCATGTGTAATTGGAAATGCCCAAACCATAGTATCCCCGGCTGTCTGGCAAAGAAACAGGCACAAAGGCCACATCACAGCGAATATGTCTGTCCCGATACTGATAAGGCAGGGAGCGGAGCATAACTGGTGTAAATTTTACCAATCCCCTAGTCTGAAGTCCCCGCTCATAGTCTTCAATGTGCCAACTATAATACGAAAGCGCCCGTTGCTCCGGGTCGCACTCCACTACCTCAATCCGCGGCCGTATCACCAGCCCTCCGCAGATCTTCACATCAGTCAGTTCCTCTCTGCGTTCTGCTAGCGCCCGGTCCATCAATTCTGAAAATCCCGCTCCAAATCCATAATCAACCCAGTCCCCTGGACGGACTGCCTTTGCCGCTACTTCTGGGGTAGTAAACTTACTTTTTAGACCGCTCCACATTTTTTCTTCCATTTGAAACCCAGGTTCTTTTTTCCAATATGAAAGTCCGGCTTCTTTAAGCCGGACTTTCACATTCAATCTGTCAAACAGACCCTTGTCTGTATTACTCAGCCCAAATCTCTTTATCCGTCGGGATATACATCTCAGGCACCTTATAAGAAATACGGCTCACGTTCATCAGGTGTGTGTACCACAGATTTTCACTGATGACGTTATTCCCCCATGTACCACAGCCTAGGGTGGTGGTGGGATTTAACCCGTTATCCATAGCTCCGCCCAATGCGGTACCGCCCACCTGGTTGACCGCATAGCGGGACACATTAACTACAAATGAGACTGCCTCGATATGTTCTTGGGTATTGGAGTGAATTACCACGCTGTGCCCCATCCCCTCTTCCGCCAGGTTGGCCCGAGCGATCTCCATAGCATCCTCCCAGGTGTCGTACAGGAAGAGAGCCAGCACGGGAAACAGCTTCTCCTTGGACAGCACCTCATCCCGAGCGTATCCGTGGGTGCAGCACACAATAACTTTGGCATCCTGGGGGACGTCCTTCAGCCCGGCCAGCTCTGCTATCTCCTGCACTGTCGTTCCGGTCCAGGCCTTGTTGAACACACCATCTGGGAAGGCGCTGTCCCGCACCTTGTCCGCCTCCCCCTGGGTTCCGATGTAATAGGCTCCGTTAGCCTTAACTGCCGCAATCATCTCTCCCGCCTTGTCTCGGGGGCAGATGATATTTTGCTCACAGGTACACAGCACTCCGTTGTCAAAAGTACGGCCCGCAATAACCATCTTGGCCACTTCATCATAGTCCACATCCCGGTCCACCAGCACCTGGACGTTGCCCTGGCCCACGCCATACACAGGTTTTCCAGAGGAGTAGGCCGTCTTGACCAGTGCTGGACCGCCGGTACAGACACACAAATCAGCAGACTTCATCAGTCCAGCAGACAGCTCCATGGTGGGCTCCGCAATAATCTGAATCAGATTATTGGGCATCCCCAGTTGGTCTAGTGCCTCGTTCATCAATTCCACTGTTCTTACCCCTACCTTTTTCGCCCGTGGATGGGGACAAATGATCACTGCGTTTCCACACTTCAGGGCGCACATAGAGTTGTGCATGGGATTGATCACTGGGTTGGTGGTGGCAGTGATGCAGCCTACCACGCCAATTGGCTTGGCCACCTTGACGATCCCGTTCTTCTCGTCCCGCTCGATAATACCGCGGCTCTTCTTTCCCTTCATCCGCCACCAGGTGCTTTTGGCCTTGTTCCGGCACTTAGCGATTTTACTATCTACCCTTCCCATTCGGGTCTCCTCCACTGCCAGGTTTGCCAGTTCCTCCGCATGGTCATAGACGGACTTTCCAATAGCCCTCACCGCTTCATCCACTTTTTCCTGGGTATAGGTTTCAAACTCCTTTTGTGCCGTACGGGCCTTTCCAATCAGTTCCTCCAGATATTCCTGTGTATTCATAATAAAATCTCCTTTGATATAAAACTCGATTACTACGTGAAATACAGATGGATCGGTCTCCCTGAACACAGCTTCTTATGTTCATGTCCGGAACTGTTTATCCTCGATGTTACGAACTGCATCCAGAAATGCTTCCAAGCGTTTACCGCGCACTTCATCCGCATCCGCCTTCCATTTTGTGTTCAAAAACGTATCCACGATTTGAATACCAAGACCAGGCCCAATGATATTGCCGCCCAAAGCCAAACAGTTGCAATTATTAATCTCACGGCAGTTGTAGGCGGCATATATGCTCTCCACCACAGCACAGTAGACACCGCGGTGCTTATTGGCAACAATACTGACTCCCATTCCAGTTCCGCATAGTACAATGCCCACATCCGCTTTGCCACTTTGAATATCAGAAGCTACCACATCCCCGACCGAAGGATACAGGACACGTTCTCCCTCCCTGCTTCCTTTGTCGGTCACGTCATATCCGCAGGTTTCTAAGTGCTTTTTAATTGTTTCTTTTAATTCTGCTCCTCCTGGGTCTGCCGCAATAGTAATTTTCATATTCAGTCACCATCTCTCATATTTTTTATCTTTTATTATACAAAAGATAATATTTATTTTTATTTTAATATCATTTATTTTTCGTTTATTGTAATCTAGCCTAAAATATTTGTCAATATAAAATAATGGATTTTTTATGAGTTTCTTATTCTCATAAAGAAATAGTATTTTTCAGAACTCTATACAAAGCAAAAAAGTGTTGCGTGAAATCGCCGTCTTCGCGATTTCGCGCAACACTTTCTTAATATATTCTCTTTTAACCTTGTTCGGGCAGCGCCACAATTACCTGAACACCAATTTCATCTAAATGCCGTTTCAAAATGGGGTCCTCAATTGGCCGGGCTACAATAATTGTGTCTATTTCTTCAAAGGATGCAAATAAAACCATTCCAGTTGATGCAAATTTACTGTTATCAATTACCAATACACGTTTTTTCGCGCATTGGATCATCTTTCGCTTTACTCCCGCCTGGAGGGGTGAAATAACTGTCAGCCCGTCACATCCACGAATCCCTGTAGCACCTAAAAATAGGATTGAAGCAGAAATTCGATCTAAGAACAATTCTACATCCGGACCAACTAGAGCCAGGTTATCATACTCAAACAACCCGCCGGTAAGCAAAATATTCTGTTTGGGTGCCTCCAGCGCAGAAACAATTGACAAAGAATTCGTTATCAGAGTAATATCTGACCGTTTTCCAACTTCAATCGCTACTGCGTGCACGGTCGTGCCGGAGTCCAGCATGACAGAATCTCCCGATTGCACCATTTGCGCCGCCACACGAGCCATTGCCTGTTTCTCTTCCGCAAATAAAGTATTTCTAGTCAAGAATCCGGGTACCGCCGGCGTTTTTACAAGATGTACCGCACCATGGGTACGGCTAATACTTCCGCTGTTTTCCAGAAAAGTCAAGTCCCGGCGAATGGTCGCTGGCGTAACGTCAAACTGGTCAATAATTTCATTTACATCACAGTCTTGCTTGGTCTGCAAATAATTGATAATTGTATTGCGTCTTTCTGATGCAGTCAAGGAATCACCAGCTTTCCTCTATTTTTTATAAATTTAAATTTATTATGGTACATTTATTACTTAATGTCAACTATGTTACAGCACTTTTTATATTTTTAAAATTCCGTTTATTTAATTTAAACTTTTTTCGTCAAAACAACCAATAAAAGAAAAAACAGGTTGTATATTTTTAATAAATATTTTACCTCCCACAAAAAACATGTTGACTTTCTTGTTTCAAAAAAATATATTATGATACATAAAAGAACATAATATAACCAGAAATAAAAAATACCGAACACTCAAATGATTCAAAAAGCAATCTATTAAGGATGGTGTATAACTGAGCTATGATGACACAGGAACAGAAAACAAAGTTAACTGGATTTGCGGCTGAAATTAGAAGCGAGTGTATCAAGATGATCTCCAAAATCGGCGTCGGTCATGTAGGGGGTTGTCTGTCCATCGCAGATGTACTGGCTTGTCTATATGGCGGCGCAATGAAAATTGATCCCCAAAATCCAAAATTGGAGGACCGCGACCGTTTTATTCTTTCCAAAGGCCATGCCGGTCCTGCTATGTATGCAGCCCTTGGTCTAAAGGGATATTTTCCAATGGCTATGTTAGACACTCTGAACCAGCCCCCTACAAATCTTCCCAGTCATACAGATATGAACCGTACCCCTGGTGTAGATATGACTACTGGTTCCTTGGGCCAAGGAATCTCCTCCGCAGTTGGTATTGCACTGGGATGTCATTTAAAAGGGAACAATAACTACACTTATGTGATCATAGGAGATGGCGAGAGTCAAGAGGGTCAGGTCTGGGAGGCTGCCATGTTCGCTGGCGCCAAGCATCTCCACAGGTTAATTGCCTTTGTGGACTACAACAGAAAGCAGATTGATGGCACGGTGGAACAAGTGGGAGGCCCTCCCAATTTTGAGTTAAAATTTAAAGCCTGCAACTGGAATGTTATTGACGTGCCGGACGGGAATAATGTAGAGCAGATCTGGGCCGCAATTGAACTAGCCAAGGCAGAACAGTCCAAACCTTCCGCTATCATTCTACATACAGTAAAGGGCAAAGGCTGGTCCTATGCTGAGACACTGGAGAACAACCATAACTTCAAGGTCAATGCAGAGCAGGCGGCAGAGGCCTGTGCGGAATTTTTCCTTCAAAAATAAAGGGTTCAGGGTAATTCAAGATAAAGAATAAGGTGATTTTGCTATGATTGGAAGCTTAGCCCAAAATAGAAAGGACATTAAAGATCCGGAGATGCGCACTATCTATGCACAGTCCATTGAAAGGATGATTCTGGAAGGTAAACAAATTGTCGCTCTGGACGCAGACCTTATGCGAGCCATCGGCACTTACGGGCTCTGGAACAAATATCCAGAGCAGATCATTGAGTGTGGCATTGCCGAAGCCAACATGGTAGGTGTCGCTGCCGGCTTGTCAAGCGAGGGCTTTATTCCTTTTGTCCATACTTTTGGATGTTTTTCTGCCCGTCGTGCCTTAGACCAGATTTTTATGAGTTGTGCTTACGCCAAACAAAACGTTAAGATCCTAGGCAGCGATCCCGGTGTAGTCGCCGCCCTCAATGGCGGCACCCATACCCCTAACGAAGATATCGCTGCCCTACGGGCCATTCCAGAGATGACCATCGTAGACATATGCGATACGGTGATGGCCGCCAAGCTATTACCTCAAATCGCTGACACTCACGGCACATTTTTTATTCGATATCCACGTACTAGCATTCCCCGTGTATATGATGAGAGCATGGAGTTTCAGCTCGGCAAATCTGTTCAACTGCGCGACGGAAAAGACCTAACGATTATTGCTTCTGGTATTGAGGTATCCGAGGCACTTGACGCTGCCGAGGTATTAGCCCAGGAGGGCATCGAAGCCCGAGTCATCGATATGTTCACCATCAAGCCCCTAGACACCGATGCGGTGGAGGCCGCAGCCAAGGAAACGGGTGCCATCGTCACTGCTGAAAACCATAATGTGAACGGAGGGCTCGGCTCTGCTGTCGCAGAGTATCTGGTAGAGCACTGTCTGGTACCGATGGAGCGTGTGGCCAATATGGACCGTTTTGGGGATGTGGGAAGCCTGCGCTACCTGATGGATGAGTACGGACTAAGCTTCCGCTTCATTGTAGAAAAAGCAAAACAGGTCCTCAAGCGGAAATATTAAAGGCAAGAGGTGTCATTGGAGATGGATAAAACAATCATTATTGGCGCTGACCGTTTGGCTGTACCGCTAAAGGATGCTCTAAAACATCGACTTGAGGAAGTCCATGGCTATCAAGTTACCGACGTGGGGATGCAGGAGGGCGGCGCCTTTATTTCCTATATTGACACGGCGTGTAAGGCTGCCCGTGAAATCCAGCAGGGGCACTTTAACCGAGGAATCCTCCTGTGTGGCACTGGGGCTGGAATGAGCGTAGTCGCAAACAAGTTTAAGGGCATCTATGCGGTGCTCTGCCATAACACGTATGAGGCACGTATGTGCCAGACAATCAACAACGCTAACATCATGTGCCTGGGTGGCGGAGTTCTTACTCCCGCAATTGCGGAAGAAATGCTGGATCTTTTTCTCGAAACACCCTTTAAGGTCGGTTTTCCCGCAGACCGACATGAATTTTTAGAGTTTGCCCAGCAGGAGATTGCTCGTATTGAGGAAGAGAATTTTAAATGAGCGCAAAAAATAAACCATTATTTTTTAGGAGGGTTTTGACAATGAAAAAACTATTCGCTTTTTCCCTTGCACTGGCAATGGCCATCTCTTTAACTGCCTGTAGCAACGACAGTTCCAGTAGTGGCACCAACGGAGCTGACAGCAGCAACACCGCTGAGAAGAGTGTCACACTTCACATGGGCGGCGGTTTGACTACTACTAGTCCCCAGTATCCGGCTCTACAGGCCTTTGCTGAAGCGGTTGAGGAGGAGTCTGGCGGTACTATTAAGATTTCTCTGGATCTGTCCGGAGCATTGGGGTCCGACCGTGAGATTATCGAGGGTGTTATGAATGGTTCTGTCGAAATGATGCATATGGCTGATATCAGCATTGGCAGCGTTATTACTGAGCTTGGCTTTGTAAATCTGCCCTACCTGTTCCCCACCCGTGAATCCGCAGAAGATCATTATCTTTATGGTGAACTGGGCAATATTTATCGCAGCGTGATGGCTGAAAATGGCATGACCATTCTGGGCCAACTGCTTGAGGGCGACTTCCGTTGGATTTCCAACTCGAAACACGAGATACAGGCTCCCAGTGACCTATCCGGCCTCAAAATCCGTGTAGTAGACTCCCCTATGTATGTTTCTTTCTTCGAGAATCTGGGCTGTAATCCTGTGGCCATGTCTGTTTCCGAAGTGGCCGCTGCCCTCCAGCAAAATGTTATTGATGGTCAGGACAACGGCCCCCTGAACACTTATTTTTACGGGTTCTATGATTTCCAGAGCTATATGACCAAAACAAACCACGCCTATGCCGCCAATATGCTGTGCATTAATACGGATGTCTATGAGTCCTTGTCTGAAAATCAGCAGACGATTTTGAGCGAACAGGCCGAGATTTATACCGCTTTAGCCTATGAGTATCAGGTAGCCGCAATTGATGGCTTCTGTGAGGAGATGGAAAAGGCCGGGATGCATATCGTTGAAACTACCGAGGAACTAAGTACCTTTATGAAGGAAGCATCTACTAAGGTATGGGCTGACGAAAGCATCACTGGAATGTTCAACCAGGATGCTATGGCTTATATTAACGAAAACCTCGCTGGCTAAACTGGAATCGCACCTTTTGGGTTACCGGCCGTGGCAGGTGGGGCAGAGCGTCACCTGTCACGGCAAAACAGAACAAGGAGAGGCATCTATGAATGTACTGCAACTCATCAGCAAGCGGCTCTACCAGGGAGAGCGGGTTATTGCCATAGTTACCTTTATCTCCATGATGCTCATCATGTTTATCCAGGTTTTTTTCCGTTATGTAGTCCAATCCTCTCTGGCCTGGTCCGAAGAAGCTATGCGATATCTTTTTGTCATTACCAGCTACTTTGGTGCGGCCTGTGCTACTTATGAACACAAGCATGTTGTCATCGATTTTCTCGGTACTATTTGTGGAAAGTTCGTCAAGGGCGAGAAGCGGCAGGAGGCAATTTTTTCCGCTGTGGATGTTCTTGTAAGCATAGTGTGTTGTGGATTCTTTATTTATATGAGCAGCGTGATGTTCACCTATTCCCTGGACCTGCAGGCGAAGAATCACCTTTCTACCGCTATGCTTATTCCCCTATGCTATGTCGGCTACGCGGTAGTGGCTGCCATGGTACTATGTGCAGTCCACTACTTTATAGAAATTTTCACCTCCGCAGGTATTTTTTCAAAGGACCTGAAGGAAATGAAGGAGGGAAAGCAGTAAATGCATTGGCTCGTTGTGTTTCTAGGGCTGTTCATGCTGTTTGCCATTTTCCGTATTCCAGTAGCTGTCAGTATGAGCTTAGCTACTCTCATTACCATGGCTGGTGCCGGTGTCAATTTTGGAATTATTGGCACATCTGTTTTTAATAGTCTGAACTCGTTTACCTTCCTGGCCATCCCAGCCTTTATCATCGCCGGTGATATAATGGGTGTCACTGGTATCTCAAACTCTCTGCTCAATTGGGTGGACTCCATGGTGGGCCGCCTGCGGGGCTCCACAGGAGCTACCGCCGTGGTTTGTTCCCTGTTGTTTGGCACTCTGACTGGCTCCTCCCTGGCTACCTGTACCGCTATTGGCACTATGATGATTCCTGAGATGGAAAAGCGGGGCTATTCCCGGCCCTACTCCGGCGCATTGATTGCCGCCTCTGGATTTTTAGGTATCCTGATTCCTCCTAGTATCCCTGGCATTATGTTTGCCATGATGTCTGGCTCCAACCTGATGGCTGTCTGGTGTGTCACCATCGTACCGGGTGTTCTGGTAGGTGCTGGATACATCGTCATCAACTACTTTCGTATGGGGCGGAAAGAGGCCAAATGTACTGAGCCTTTCAATTTTGGCCCCTATGTCAAGAATATTGGAATCAATACCTGGCGGGCCATCCCCGCGATTCTGATGCCTTTGATCATCTTTGTAGGTATCTATGGCGGCATCTTTACTCCCACCGAGGCCGGTGGTGTGGCCGTATTCTATGGGTTGCTGGTCGGCTGGGCATTCCTTCCACTGGCACAAAAACGCTGGCCTGAGAAAAAGTTGCTGACTGTAATCAGCGATTCCTCCGTCTCCACCGCTAGTATTACTTTGATCATCGGCCTGTCCGCAATTACTGGGCGGATGGTCACCCTGACAGGGATCCCACAGGAAGTAACCGATGCTCTGATGTCGGTTACGGACTCCAAATACATATTTCTGCTGCTGGTAAATCTGATGCTGCTGGTAGCCGGTATGTTTATGGAAACCAACAGCGCTATTCTTTTGCTGGGTCCCATTTTGTTGCCTGTGGCTAACGCTTATGGTGTGGAAACCATCCACTTTGCTGCTATCATGCTGCTGAATATGGAAATCGGTATGATTACCCCACCTATGGCTGGCAATCTGTTCGTTTCCGCCCGTTTGGCAAATTGTAGCATTGATAAGCTCTTGAAGGACCTAGCCCCCTTCTTCCTATGGGCGTTGACCGTATTGATGTTCACCACCTATGTGCCTCAGGCCATCACCTGGCTGCCTGCCGCGCTTGGGATCTGAACCACATGGTAAGGAGTCTTTTTGATGGAAAATAGAGAAGCTCTACTGTTGGAACCAGGAAAAATTCAAGTATTCCCCTGCGAAATGCCGGTCATTCAAGACGATGAAGTCTTAGTTAAGATGGAATACTGCGGTGTATGCGGTTCCGATGTGCATTATTTCCGCTTTGGTGGGATTGGTCGCCGTAAGGTCACCTTTCCCTATGTCCTGGGACATGAATGTACCGGCGAGGTGTTAGAGATTGGCTCTAAGGTCACCAATGTGACCGTAGGTGACAAGGTCGTCATGGAGCCAGGTCTGGGCTGTGGACATTGCGAATACTGCATGACCGGGCGGTATAACCTATGCGAGGACATGAAATTCATGGCCACTCCGCCCTATAACGGAGCCTTTAAGAAATACATGGCCTATCCTGCCCGTGGCTGCTTCAAGTTGCCTGAGAGCGTCTCCACCTTGGAGGGTGCCATGATTGAGCCGCTGGCCGTGGGAATGCACGCTGCCCGCCGGGGCGAGGTAGACAACTCTAAGGTAGTCCTAATCACCGGCATGGGCTGCATAGGTCTAATGACTCTGCTGTCCTGTAAAGCAATGAATGCGCAGAAAATCATTGTCACGGATATATTTCAGAACCGATTAGAGAAGGCCCTTGAGTTGGGTGCCGACTACGCCATCAACGTAGCCGAAACTGATATGCTTGAAAAGCTTAAGGAACTGACCGACGAGAAGGGGGCGGACGTCGTCTTTGAAACAGCCGGACGGGCCCAGACAGCTGCGCAGAACGTCTTTGCAGTTCGGAGAGGCGGCGTGATTGTCCAGGTCGGTACCATTGCAGATCCAGTTCCCTACCAATTTAATGAGCTCGGAAAAATCGAGGCAGACATTCGCTCGGTCTTCCGCTATCGCAATATCTTCCCCCTAGCCATTAAGCTAATCGAAAAGGGTGATATCGACCTCAAGGCAGTAGATCCTGATATTTTCGACTTTGAGGATGTAGACAAGGCCTTTGACACGGCTATCAACAGGGGCAACGAAGTCGTCAAGTGTATCCTAAAATTCTGATCTAGAAACTTCGTGTTTCTGGTCAGGAAGGAAGAAGCCTCCTGAGATCTAAACAGGTCCAGGAGGCTTCCCACTATTTGGAAAAGGAGTCAACACAAATGCGAGTCAAATACGATGTAGATACTCAGCTATTGTTTCAAATCGGCGATCCTTTGGACCACGCCTGTGCCTGCACCATCCATAACCGGATGTACGAGTTGGCTAATCTAAATGCAGTGAACTTGAATGTGGTGGTCAAAAAAGGAGAATTACCGGCGTTCATTCAGTCCTGTAAGCAATTGGGTGTTAAGGGGTTTGATATCACTATGCCCCACAAAAGTGACATTATTCCCCTCTGCGACGAAGTAGAGCCATTTAGCCGGGAGTTCAACTGCGTGAATCATGTAAAGATTCGAGATGGGAAACTGATCGGTGTGGGGCTAGATGGTCTTGGTATGGTCATGGCTATCGAAGGCTCCGGCTTTCCTATTTATGGCTCTAAAGTCCTGATGCTGGGCGCTGGAGCGGTCTCCGGTCCTATTGCAGCAGAGTTATGCCAGCGGGGTGCATCCTCTGTGGTCATTCTGAACCGCACTGTATCTAAGGCGGAAAAAATTACCATATCTTTAAAAAAATATTTCCCTACACTTCAGGCTACAGCAATGTCCATGACGCTGGAGAATCTGTGTTCCTGTGCTCCAGAAGCTGACCTAGTAGTTCAGTGTACTAGTTTGGGCATGAGCGGACACCAGGGTGATTATGAAGACTTAACCTTTATAGATCTTCTCCCCAAGGATGCCTGTGTAGCAGACGTTATTTTTAATCCAGAGCGCACCTCCATCTTAGCCCGTGCAGAGGCCAGAGGGCTGCGTGTTCTCAACGGTATGGGCATGCTGGTAAATCAGGAAAAGGCCATGATGAAATTCCATTTTGGTGTGGATTTGGGGCCGGAGTTTGCTCTCGAAGGAGAGGAAACCCTCCTAATGGCTTTGGTGATGCGACAGCTACGTACTCGACGCCTAACACGGAAGGGAGCAAGCAAATGAGCAAAAAATGCGGAATTTGTGAGTGGTCATTTGCCGTAACAGGTCCTTCCGCTATTGAGTACGCTGGGGTAATTGGCTTTGATGGTATCCAGATAGGCGATCTTGGTGGAGCAAGGAACTGTTTTCCACTGAATGATCCCCACATCCAACAGACCTATCTGGAAGCATCAAGTCGCTTCCAGGTCCAACTACAATCCATGCACCTGTTCACGTTAGTTCGGGAAGGTGGGCTCCAGAAACCGGTGGATAGTGAGGCGGGCAAGCATGCGCTATATAGTATCCGTAAGGGATTGGAGGCCTGCCAGGCCATGAATATCCCCGCGTTACTGGTGACCTCCTATGATTCTTGTAGTATTATCAATAGCTATGATATAGAATGTACTGCGAAGCTGCTAAAACAAGCGGCCCATATATCGGAGGACTGTGGCATCCAACTAGTCTACGAAAGCATCCTCCAGGAGCATTATATCAAGGAAATTTTAAACTATGTGGGTTCTGGGATCAAACTGTGCTACGATATTCTGAATCCCATCAAATTTCTGAAAGGCGATCCCGCGGAAGAAATCAGGCATTTTGGGACACAGTGGATCGACCACGTCCATTTAAAAGACTGTCCAGAGGAAATGACTGGCTTTTGCCAGCTTGGCAAGGGCTATGGCCGTTTTGAAGATAGTATTGCCGCACTGCATGAGATTGGATACGACGGCTGGTACATCACGGAAAATTTCTATCACCTTCCCCCCATGGGTAACACCGGGAGTGTGTTCCAGACAGCGAAGCGTGACCTGGATACTATGCGTAAACTCTAACAAGGGGAGGTGTCAAATGGAAACTATAATGAAAGCTCTTGTTAAGACTGAAAAAGGTCCAGGGCACCTCACGCTCATGGAACGCCCTGTCCCTCAAATTGGGGACGATGATCTGTTAGTCCAAGTAAAGGCGGCTGGAATCTGCGGCTCTGACATACGGATGAAGAATCTGGGGAACTCAGAAAATTTGCGGCCTCCTGTGATTCTGGGTCATGAGTTTTCCGGGGTAATCGCCGCAGTGGGCAAACACATCAAAGGCTTTGAGATCGGTCAGAGAGTAGTATCCGACAACAGTGGTGACCTGTGTGGTAAATGCGATATGTGTGCCAAAGGCAATTACTTAATGTGTGCCCACAGAGTAGGTCTAGGTTCCGGCATGGACGGAGGTTTCGCCCCTTACGTCAAAATATCCGGGCACCTGTTATCCGTTAATCCTCAGTCACTTTACACTATTCCAAACAATGTTTCCTTTGCGGAAGCAAGTCTCATGGACCCCATCTGCAATGCCTATAAGGCCGTCGTAGAAGAAAGCAGTTTAATACCAGGTCAGGATATACTGATCTTCGGGTTAGGGACGATTGGCCTCCTTGCGATAAAGATTGCCCATCTGATGGGTGCCGGACGTATTATCGCAGTCAACCGCTCTCGCAATGAAGATCGTATCCAAATTGCCCGAAAGTTCGGTGCTACCCATGTGATTTGCTCTAAGGAGGAGGACGTATTCCAACGGGTGTCTTACATTACAAACGGTGAAATGGTTCCGGTATTGATTGATTGTGCTGGTCAAAATCAGATTCTTGAGGTAGCGCTCGCCCTGCTACAAAAGGGCGGTGAATTTATCAAAGTCGGTTATGATGCTGGGCCAGTAGGCGTTTCTCTAGACCGTTATGTCAATAAGGGAATCCGAATTCAGGGTCATTTTGCTTATGACTATCAAGGCTGGAAAAACTGCCTGAAACTCATGGAACTACGCAAATTAGATGTACGTGATGTTATTACCCATCGGCTCCCTTTGGAGCAGTGGGAGGAGGGGTTTCGCCTAGTGGAAAGTCGTAAGGGCATTAAAGTCATTTTTGAATTTTAAAAAGGAGAGATTCCATTATGAAAAAGTCCGGAATTTTAAATGCGCAGCTTCTCTCCGAGCTGACAAAGCTGCGTCATGGGGATAAACTACTTATCTGTGACGCTGGCTTTCCAATTCCTGTCGGGGGTAATGTAGTGGATATCTCCTTGGTAGGAGGGATCCCTGATCTTCCACAGACATTGAAAGCAGTTCTCAATGAAATGGTTTTTGAGAGCTACGTTATTATGAACACCTTGGCTGAAAAAAACCCAGAATATTATCAGTTGATAACTCAGCTTTTTCAAGCACAAACACATGTTGAGGTACCAATGGAAGAATTTATTATTTTAGCCCAGGATGTAAAGCTATTCATTCGGACAGGAGAATTGCGGTCCGCCTCTAATCTGATGCTTGCCTCAGCCTCCGGAACACCGCAAGCAGTGGCACTATATGATATATCTATAAAAGAGTAGGCTACTTCTTTTATTTTAGGAGTCTATCTCTTTTCCAAATGGCTATTCATATGGCTGATATGCATAAACAGAGCCAAGGAAAGGAAGGCCATTCTTAAAGAGTATCTGCAAGGACAGCCTTGCGGATACTCTTTTATGTTTTAACTTCTGACTTTATCCCGATTAACCGAACAGAATTTTCGTTTTCTTTTCCCCGGTGCTGCAATAAATCCTCATTCGAAGGTCAGTCAAACATAATCCGTGTACTGAAAAAGGAATAATTGTCATCAAATATCTTAAAAGAGCAAAACGATGTCCAATATGGAGACTACAGGGCCGATATCCCGTAAATGGATACCAGCCCTGCGTTTCAACTGACCGAATCGTTTATTTGCGAAAAGACGATCCTACCTAGTATTTTGAATACTACCACAACTTATACTAGTTAGGTGCGATTATTCCGTGCCAAAACTTACAGACTTCTCCATAAAGTTCCTTAAGGCAACTATACGGCAACGGGTCGTTTACAGTACTCTGGCATAAATCCATGCCGTTCTTCAGAACCAGAATTCCATCGCAAAACCATTTTACATGATTTGGATTTTGGGTGCAAGCAATAATTATTTGTTCTCTTTCTACCAATTGGAGGAGGATTTCATAAACCAACAATTGATTCTGAAAATTCAGTGTCGATGTACGACTTATAGCATACATTTCAGCAATCTATAAATGCGCTGGGGGCTGGGAGATTTCAGTCTCCACAATTTGCTTCGAGCAAATTATTTTATCGCAAATACATAACACATTTTCTTTTGTCAAGATTCTATATCCCAGAATCCGACGGTTTTATACTTTATACTGAAACGAGAGAGGGTTCGACTTACTCAAAATCCATTTTTCACTTCTTACGCCCGCTTCTACAGGAAGAGAAAATTTTCAAGCCCTTGATATATGCCGTTTTCTGGCTTTTTAGGTTTGTCAACTTACCATGTCCTGCGTTAATAAAAAAGAGCCGGCGGTGCTTTTGCGTCGTACAAGTGAGCCTTCCGCGCGGGACGAATTCACTTCATCCCAGCATCTTAAAATTCTCAGGTATCCATAAAAATAACCACACTTATCAGTGTGGTTATTTTTATGGAGGGTAGTTGCAAAAAAGATGCAGGGCCGGCTGGACACTCACGCGGCGGGTGCGGGGTAGAGGCGGTAGATTATTGCATATTCAATGACCAAGGTTTACTCTGTCCCCCAGGCGCCAAGTGTAATTAAAAATCAGGGACACTGATAATCTGTAAGCAACAAACAAAGGGCGGTTTATAATCTCCCCACCAATCAAGTACATAGCCATATGGAAATATCATAGCAGTCTTTCTTTGCTAACAAATAAACAAAAGTATATTTAAGAGAGAAAGAATCTCCTTAAATATGCTTACCGCAATCTGTAAATATACAATTATATCCAATTTTAAGTTACTATTTTTCTACAATGGCGAAGGTGAAGAAATTCGAACTCTTGCGCCGGAGAAGCAGACCTACTGGATTTCGAATCCGCCCCCTTTAACCACTTGGGTATGCCTCCATATATTGAAAATCAATTGTCCAATCAACAAGCGGCATATTCACTTTTCGAAAAACTGTAAGTATTCTGTTAGCGTTTTGCATTATCCCTTGTTGTGCCAATTCTTGGTCTTGCATGGAGTTCTGAATGGGGAACCAAATTTGCGCACGACAAGCAGGGTGTGAGAAGTAAAAATGAGCAATATAGAACAGCATATATACGAGGAAAGCCTCTGACATTATCTGGCAATCCCCATACTGAATCTAATGCGGCCGGAGGAAAGCCAGCTGGTCGAACGCTGAGGCCGCATACACGGGGCATATGTGTCCGAATCTAATTAGAGAGCAGCCGTATTCACCCCCCTTGGTCCTTCGTTTCCCATACTCGGCGTCATGTCGCCCGCCTTCCGATATTTTTGTATATATCGCATAATATATTAATGCGAAAATCGTATTTTATTTACCAAATATTCAATTTTTCATTTTCATTTTTACAGAAAATTTATGATGATTATATTGTAGAAATCTGATCGACTGGATTAGAATAGCACCCATAAGGAGCGATTCCATGGAACTAAATCACACCTGCGTTTCTTTATTGAAAATCCTATACAACTGCCAGGACTATGTCCCTATCAACAAACTGGCCGAACAAATGGGAAAAACGGAGCGTTCTGTCCGATATGACCTAGATCTTTTGGACAAATTTTTTCAACAAAATAGTCTTCCTCCGTTAAGCCGCAGATTTGGTGCTGGCATCTATTTAGAGCATACACCAGGGCTGGAAGTTCTATTGCAGGGCTTTCTCTCCACAACCACCCCATATCAGTATAAATATAGCACGCAGGAGCGGTATCTGTATATTAAGATGGCCCTTCTTACCGGCATTGTGCCCTATATTAGTGTGTCGGAACTGGCGAAAAGGCTGATTGTCTCATATCCAACGGTAACCGGTGATCTGGAAGTTGTAGAGCGGCAACTGGAGGCACAAAGCATCTCTCTGGTCCGGCGTACCCGTGTAGGCCTGCGGGCAGAGGGCGATGAGGAAACTATCCTAGGCGTATGCCTTCAGACGCTCAATGATCACATTTCCCTGGCGGAATTTGATCGATATTTGTACAGCAAGCCTCTGGAACGAAAGATTTCCACTCTGCTGCTAGAGGACCTGTTCCGCAACCTGGACGTGGATCTTTTTCGAGATATTCCGAAGCATGCGGAAAGTATTCTCAACCGAATTTTCAGCGACGAGGCCTTTGGAAAACTGATTTTTTGCCTTGCCCTGCTGACCCAGCGGGCCCGTAGCGGAACCATTACTCCGATCCGGATTGCTCATGGAAAAGACACCCTGATGATGACGCAGGAGTATAAGGCGGCGGGGATGATGATGGAACTTCTGTCCCAACAGTATGAGGTCAGCTTTCCAGCCGGAGTGCAGTACTATCTCACCGCTCAGTTGCTGTGCTCCAAAAGCATCGTTAGCGGACAAGGGCGTCTGGGCCGAGATCAGACGCGATCCAGTCGGCTGGATCGTGTGACCGAGGAAGTGGTAGACAACATTCAACGCCTCTATCAAATCGATTTTGGTCCAACCAGGACAGAGTTGGTGGAGCACCTCAAAGCCCATCTTATCCCTACGATCTACCGCATCCGCTACCACCGGTCCATTGTAAATCCCCTTTATGAGGATCTGGTGGCCAAGCACGGGCAATTACTCCGCAATACCGCCGAAGCAGTAAAACCTCTGGAACAGTGCTGTGACGGTCCCATCAGCGACCAGGAGATTTCCTATATTGCCCTGTATTTTTTGGCTGCGATTAACCAGCGAGACCCTCAGGTGATTCGCCCAGCACGGGTCGTCATTGCCTGCGGATCCGGCTATGGCACGGCCCAGGTGGTGGTCTCTCAGATGAAAAGCCTATTCAATGTGGAGATTGCTGACATCCTGTCCGGTCGGGATGTCTGTGAGAAGATCAAACAGGGGTCACTACACTGCGACTATATTATTAGTACAGTGGATCTGCCCCAGCTCCCCAGCGAGCTTTACATTCGGGTAAACCCCATTTTCACGCGGCAGGACTATCGAAACATCCTGCAATTCATCGACGCGCGCCAGGCCAATCACTCCTCAGACCGGTACATGGAATTGACCGAACAGCTTGTGCGGATTGCCCAGGGTCATGGCGCTAACCGGAATATTGAACAGCTTCGGTATGATATTCTCTCTCTCCTGCTCCATGATACACGGATTCAGAAGCCGTTCCCCCAAAAGGACAGTATATGGAATCTGAAAGATCTGCTGTTGCCTGGGCTAATGCGCATAGATGTGCCCTGCCGGAACTGGCAGGAGGCAGTCTATCAGTCTACCCAGGCCTTGGAGCTGGAGGGATATGTGACTGAGGCGTACAAACATGCTATTGTTCGCAACCTGCAGGAGTTCGGGCCTGCTATGGTGATGTTTCCCGGTGTCCTTATCGCCCACGCCTCCCCGGCAGATGGCTGCAGGAAATTGGGCTTTGGGTTTATGAGTCTGCGCAGTCCTGTCTCCTTTGGGAATAAGAGCAACGACCCGGTCAAGCTGGTGTTTACCCTGTCTGTTGTGGACAGCTCCTCTCATATGGAAGCTATGATCCAACTATTCAACATGATTTCGGAAAAGCCGGTGCGGGAGACCCTTTTCCGGGCACGTACCAAACAAGATGTGCTTAGCATCCTTCAAAAAGAAGAGAAAAATGCCGGTGCTCCCATCGGTACAACAGAGGATTTTACGATAGGTGGTGTTGATTTTGGAAAAAGTTAACGGTATGATGCTTCATTCCTCCTGTGTCCAACTGGATGTAAAGGCCCAAGATTGGCAAGATGCTATTCGAAAGGCTTGCCGCCCTTTGATGAACGAGGGGTTTGTCACAGAGGGCTATGCCGAGGATGTAATCGCACGGGAACTGCAGTGGGCCACAGGGCTGCCAACCGAGCCGGTAGGAGTTGCCATTCCTCACTCTCTGACCCCACAGCATGTGATCACGGCGCAGATTGCGGCTTGCCGATTGTCCCAACCGGTAAAATTCGCTCAGAGCGGCGGTACAGCGGATGATGGGAAGGTGGATGTGTCCATTATCTTTGTCCTGGCTCTTAAGGATCCCAAGGAGCAGTTGAGTCTGCTGCAAAAGCTGATGGCTGCCATTTCCAATGAGGAGATGCTGGCTTCTCTGATGGGAACATCGGCTCCCCTGGAATTCAGCAATATATTTAACGGCGCTTCCGCCGAATAAATTCTGGAAAGGAATGATTCTTATGATCAATCGAAAAGTACGCATCCTGGTGGCCTGTGGAGCGGCTATCGCCCAGTCTAGTATGCTGCAGATGATGATCTCCAGCTACCTGGACAAGAAAAAAGTGAGCTATGACATTCAGAAGTGCACATTCTACGAATTACAGAACAAAATCCAGGCCTGGAACCCGGATTTTGTCTACACGGTCGGGCAGCCTCCCTTTCAGATGCGGGAAGGACTACACCATGACGGGATGAGCATCTTCACTGGAGTAGGCAGAGACAAGACTCTTGACGAATTGTATGACATGATCCAAAAGCTGGAGGCCTGATCTAAAGGCATTCAGGGGAGGAAAAAACAAAAAGAGCAGTGAAAGAATGGAGGGAACAGGTCAATGGAAGTCATCCAAAGTTTTATCAATTTTATGCAGAATCTTGGTGCAGCCTGTATGATGCCCATCTTTGTATTCATCATCGGACTTGTGGTTAGGGTTCCCATCAAACAGTTGTTGAAGGCCTCAGTCACAGTGGGCTGCGGGTTCATCGGCACATTTATGGTTATGGATCTGCTGGCCGAGTACATTGGGCCCATTTCCACAGGGCTTGTTGAAAAGTTCAATCTGAGCCTGGATGTCATCGATGTGGGGTGGCCCGTAACCGGTTCCTTTGCCTGGGCCGTGCCCATCGCGCCACTGATCTTTGTCGGCGTGTTTGCACTGAATATCATACTCATTGTCGCCGGCTTCACCCGTACTCTGGATGTGGACATTTGGAACTATTGGGGCTTTATGCTGGCCGGCGCCATGGTGTATTACAGTACCGACAGCGTGATTTTTGGCCTGCTGGCGTCTCTGATCACCGCGGCGGTGACCCTCCGGCTGGCTGACTACGCAGCCCCCATTACCCAGCACATCTATCCGGGCATTAGCTTTCCTCACACCTGCTCGATTTTCTGGATGCCTTATGCCAAATTTATGGATAAACTGTATGACCGGATCCCCGGCTTTAACAAGCTCGATGCCGATCCGGAGCACCTAAAGGAGAAAATCGGCTTCTTTGGAGACCCCATGTTCATCGGGCTGATAGTAGGTGCAGTGCTGTCCGTGCTGGCGGGCCAAGGCCCCTCAGAAATTCTAGCCAGCGCATTGAATATTGCCGCGGTTCTCCTTCTTCTGCCCAAAATGGTCTCCCTGTTGATGGAGGGCTTGTCTACCATCGCCCAGTACACACAGACCTGGGCCCAGAATATGAAGTTCCTCAAGGGCAAGGAGCTCTATATTGGGATTGACGGTGGCATTCTTATGGGCCGTCCCAGCGTCATCGTTGTAGGCGTCATTATGATCCCCATCATGCTTGTCTTGGCCGCTGTTGTCCCAGGGAATCGGGTATTGCCTATTGCCGACCTGGCGGTGCTCACCTCTTGGTTCTGCTGGTGCCCCGTGGCCGCCAAGGACAACATTTTCCGCGGAATCGTCAGCGCCATTATCCAGGGGATCGTGATTCTGCTGATTGCCACCGCTATGACCAACATCCATGATATCATGGCCGTCCAGTCCGGCTATGTCTATGCCGAGGGGATTACCCACACCTCCGCGCTGGTCATGGGCCAGGAGCTTCTGCCTGACCTACTATATAAGATCTTCAGCTTCTTCGGTGGCTGAACCAGCTTCACCCTGTACACATTGTCCCCGCCCACACCTCCATGCGGCGGTGTGGGCGGGGGCAAGTCTCATCAATAGAAAAGGAGTCTCCCGTGTATGGATCCAAGTGTGAAACCGGATAAGGTCCCTATAAAAAAGCTGCTGTTTGTCACCGATCTAGATAAGACCCTTTTGGATGACAATGCCCAGGTTCCCCGGGAATGTCTAGAAGCGGCGGCTCAGTTTGTGGAGCAGGGCGGGCTGTTTACCGTAGCCACCGGCCGCCCTACCAGAGGCGCTATGCTGTACCCGGAGCTAATGGAGCTTGTAAATTTGCCCATCATCACCTACAATGGTGGATGTATTTATGATGTAAAGGCGGGACGGGTCCTATGGCGGCAGTTTCTCCCCGAATCTGTCCGACCTTCTCTGTCGGAAGCTTTGGCGCGTTTTCAACAGGTGGGATTTCTCATCTTTCGGGGGGAGGATGATTTTACATGTGCTGTCCGGGAAAACGCTTATACCAGAGAGATATCCTGGAATCGGGAACAATACCAAGCCCCCCTTCTCCCTATAGCCTCGGTTCCGGTTCCCTGGAACAAGATCGTAGCGGCTGGTCCTAAGGATCAGATCGCGCTCTGTGGGGAATTCCTCAAGGCCAATATCCCAGATCCGGTCACCTTGGTGATCAGTGAAGGACAATTTATCGAGCTCAACGGTCCCCGGGTTGGAAAGGGACTTGCACTGCGCCGTCTGGCAGAAATGTTCCATCTCTCCCAGGATAAAGTCGTAGCCATTGGGGACAGCATGAACGATATGGGTATGCTCCAATGGGCTGGTACAGGAGTAGCCGTAGCCAATGGGGAGCCTGAATTAAAGGCGGTCGCCGACCGCCTGGTTTGTTCCAACCAAGAACATGGGGTGAGACAATGTGTAGAGCAGATCCTCCTCCCCATGCTCCATCAGGCCGGCCCGGCTTCTGGCCTGTGATCTGTCGGGGAACCCCTAGACACGATGTCTTTTTCTCTGCCGGGTCTGTATCAAGCGCAAGGATCAGCAGGCTCTGAGATACCCATGGTGGATCATCCATGCTCCGGATCCCTACAGAGTGGATCGGTATGGGATGATTGGCTACCTGCATCAGATAAAGACTTACAGTCAGCTGTGGATCATAGGTATCTCCCAGCCTGTTGGTGATCCGTGACATAATACAAGGAGGTGGCAGTATGACATTAAAAGGGACCGCCGTTTCTCCTGGGGTCGTGGTGGGTAAGGTATATCGATATGAACGATTTGTTCCTACATTCTCCTCTGAGTCCCCAGAGAGTACGGCATCGGAGTTAGCCCACTATCTGGAGGCCTGCCGGCTTGCCCGGGAGGAGATGGATGGATTACGGGAGAGGTTTCAAAACAAGAATGAGCAGGACAAAGCGGATATCCTCTCCGCTCACCTGGAGATCCTGGGAGATGAGACCATCGATGAGGAGCTTCGGGGGTTGATAGAGTCAGGACACATGAACGGACAGCGAGCAATCCAAACGGTGTATGAACAATATGCTAATATGTTTGAAAAGTTACCCGATCCGACCATCAGGGAACGGGCGGCCGATCTGCGGGACATCGAGATCCGGCTGCTACGCTGCTGGGAGGGTCTTCCAGAGCAGGAGCTTTCAGTTCTCCCGCCGGATACCATCGTGGTGGCCTGGGATTTGGTGCCCTCAGACACAGCCACGCTGGACCGGGATAATGTGCGTGGCATTATTACCGAGGTTGGCGGCACTACCTCACACAGCGCAATTATCGCCCGTAACTATGAGATCCCCGCCGTGTTGGGCGTTACCGGTGCCATATCTCAGTTGCAAGACGGACAACCGATCATCCTGGATGCGGTGGATGGAGTGGTTCTCACTGAGCTCAACGATCAGCTTCTGGAGGTTTACCAGACCAAGGGAGCGGTGGAGCGGGAACAGCGCGCCCACACAAAACTCTTTATTGACTGTGAGCCTGTTACACCGGACGGAGTCCGGATCGAGGTGGAGCTGAATATTGCCGCCGCCGATCCGGATAACCTGGCCGGGGCCAAGTATACCGATGGTGTAGGGCTTTTTCGCACAGAGTTTCTCTATATGGGGCGCAATACGCTCCCCTCGGAAGAGGAGCAGTTTCAGGCCTATCGAAAGGTTCTGATCACCTTTCAGCGCCGTCCCGTGGTCCTGAGGACCATGGACATTGGAGGCGATAAGCCCTTAGAATGCCTGGATATGCCGGCGGAAAGCAATCCCTTCCTGGGCAATCGGGCCTTGAGGCTTTGCTTCCGGCATCCGGAGCTTCTACACACACAGCTCCGGGCTGCGCTGCGTGCCTCAGCCTATGGAAATTTGTGGCTCATGTTTCCTATGGTGGCCAGTATGGACGATATTTATATGGCAAAGGCTGCCCTGGAGCAGGTCAAGGCAGAGCTGAAGGCTGAGGGTCATCCCTTCCAGCCTGACTTCAAAACAGGGATCATGGTAGAGATCCCATCCATTGCTATATTGGCTGACCAGGCGGCGGCAGAGGTGGATTTCGCCAGTATTGGAACCAACGATCTGACCCAGTATCTGATGGCGGTAGATCGTGGAAATCCAGCGGTCAGCTCCTATTATCAGCCTTATCATCCGGCTATGTTCCGCCTGATCCGTCATGTGGTTTCTGCCTTTGCAAAGCAAGGCAAGCCGGTCAGTGTATGCGGGGAACTGGGCGGAGATTCACTGGCTGCGGCGGTTCTGATTGGAAGCGGTATCCGCCGACTGTCCATGAATATCTCCTCTGTCGCTTCTGTGAAAGAGATGATCCTTTCCACCGATTTGAAAAAAGCGGCCGCGCTGTCAGATGCCGTGTGTATGATGACCTCAGCTGAGGAAGTCAAGCGTTATCTCAAGAAAACTATATATTCTGAATATTCAGTAGAATGAATGAGGTGATCCGCAATGTATTGTGGCTCTGTTACTGTTCAAAATATTTCTGGACTCCATGCCCGCCCTGCCTCTGAATTTGTGGCTCGGGCGAAAGGCTTCCAGTCTAAGATCTCCATCCGCCGCATGGAGAGCGACAAACCAGTTGGAAACGCCAAATCAATCATCGTTTTGCTCTCCATGGGTATCTGTCAGGGAGAGTCTGTTGAAATCACGGCGGAAGGTCCCGACGAACAGGAGGCTGTGGCTGAACTGACCGCGCTGATCGAAAGCGGCTTTGGCGAGGACTGAAAGTCCGATTACGCTCCACTGGATGTGTGGAGGACATTGGAAAGGAGCTGCATGGACTGTACGCTATCTGGAATTGGAGGAGAGGCCGTCCGCAAACAGGGATCTGTTGCTTGCCGCTCCGGTAACGGTCTATCAATTGAGCGATAAGATTGAAACAAAAAGAAGCACCTGCATGACAGGTGCTTCTTTTCTGCCGTTCGTTAACAAAAAAGATGACTCCTCCTTTTGGTATCAATCTGTTTACCGCAGTTTCGACAACCGGCGAGTCATATGACTCTGTCGTCAAGGGCGTTTTGTCTTTCATGGTCGTCATGTGGTTTGTGTTTCTGTTTGTGCGTTCGTGCCGGGATTGATTACATGGCTACCAAGCCTTATGTATGGCTCGTGACATACCTAATCTTCACATGAGAACACTTAAAATCCGGTAATCGGCTGTCCTTAACAGATCTCAGCCTGCCTCCTACTTACCTGTGCGTCACACTAGCTATGATGAACACCCCATCAATTCCGTTCCACCCCCCCCAATAAATTTAAGAATTGATAAAGGAGAGCGCAAGATGGCACTTCTGAATTTGAATTTTTCCTTTGACGGCACCCCTGGCGCCTCAATCTCTCAGGATTGGTTCCACAGTGGCATATAGCCTCTGACGGCATGGAGGTCCTACTCTTCCGTAGGGAACAGGCGGGAAAAGTCAACATTAAGGCCTATACCCTGGTAATCGGCTTCGAGCGCATGTGGGCCAGGGTACTGGAGCGTTCCGTGGTCGACAGCGGTTGCGGCGACTTGGATCTGGAAATCAATGACAACAACGCTACACCTTTTATCGTCCAGCTCCGCCTGCGCCAGACCCTGCTGGATGCCCGATGAGGTGAGCAGGGATGAACTACACAAAGCTCAGGACAAGAGCTTTTTAGAGGCCACCGCTCAGGAGCGGGCCTACGGTCTGGTGAACGATGGTACTTTTACCGAACTAGTCGGTCCCCAGGACAAACTGACCAGCCCCCATCTGCCCACACTAGGTGAGGCGGTCTCCTTTGATGATGATGTGGTAACCAGCGTCGGTATGGTAGGCAACCGTCCGGTATTCGTCATCTCACAGGAGGGCCGCTTCATCGGCGGTGCAGTGGGAGAGGTCCACGGCGCAAAAATAGTGGGCATATTCAACCTGGCCCTGGCCGCCTACGAACAGGTGGCAATCAAGCACCCAGGTGATCTGGAGGAATACCGTCCTGCCATGATTATCTCCTTTGGGACGGGTGGCGTCCTCCTCCACGAAGCCAATGCTGGATGGCTTGCCCGCACCGAAGTAATGGATCAGATCCAGGCCTGCCATGGCAAAGCACCCGTTATTTCAGTCATCGGTAGCAAGGTGGGCTACTTTGGCGGCATAGGATTCGTGGCTACCGCCACTGACGCCATCATTATGAGCCCCCAAGGCCGCCTGGGTCCCACCGGTTCGGAGGTCATCGAGCGGAAAGGCAAGGAGAAATTTGACGCCTCCGACAAATCCCTCATCTCCCGCACCACCGGGTGAAAACACAAGTATATCATGGGCGACTGCAACGTCCTTAACAGGGACTAGGCAGGTGCCTTCCGCCAGAGCCTGGAAGGTCTGCTGGCCCAGAGCTATGAGCAGTTGTGCGCATGCCGCCGCATCGGCTCCTACCAGTTGGTAGAGGAGCAAATGTCTTTGGTTACCCAGGCGGCCCAGCTCGATACCAAAGACGTCTGGCAGTTCTATGGAAACTCTGACCCCGCCCTGCTGCCCGAATTGGAGACAGATGAATTTTTAAGAGCGGTACACTGTAGACCCAGGGAGGTACAGTAGGATGGATGTAAAAAATAGGGTATTTGACCAATCGTGTAGATTTGGCTTAAATCATCAGATGTGAACAAAAATTCACAAATGTGGGGAGGAGAAAATCGATAGAAAATTGAGCAAACCTAATGTCTTCAAATTCCCAAAATTGCGGCGAGGCCAGAGGAAAAAATAAATAGGTGTCAGGAAACGATACCATTATGTGGAACCACGTGAAATGAAGATAAAATGGCCGTACTTAAAAATCCATAAAACCTTCAAAATTCCCATGATTCTATAAAATTATCTTTGCTGGACTGGAACCCCGTAAATAAGCTTCTTCCGAAATATGATTGACCGACATCAGACACATGGCACGAAGGACCTCCTATGAGCAGCCATGGCCTTGCTTTTCAATCGTTTTTATGATGTTGTTTACGGATTCGGTATAGGTATTTGTACAGCAATAATCAAAGTACGATATACGATAGTATGTCGTACTTTCGCCGGACAAGCACTTTCTTTAAGTTGCTGAACTCCGGTACACTCGAACTAACGGTATCACACCATTTTCAAACAGGATCTCAGCTTGTACACGCCTTTCTGATTCGTAAATTTTTCGGAATTGTTCTTTTGCCCAGTAGACACGGCTCAGTGAAGGATATATGTCGAGCCACGCTGTTAACTGATGCTTCGCATCCGGCGATAAGGCTTCAAAGTCAGCCATGAATAAAGTACGCTCACGCTACAACCTTTTCTTGACTATCTTGTTATCGTGCAGTTTCTTCCGAGCGGCGTCCATGTGCTTATTTACGAGTTGAATGACATGGAATCTATTAATAACAACTGTTGCACATGGGAACATGTCTTTTACAGCTTTTGCGTATAACGGTGCAAAATCCATCGTGGCTACCCGGACAGCACTTGGATTTTCAAGGCTACGCAGGTAACAGTAAGCGGTTTCTGGTTTATTATTCGGTATCATATCAAGCAGTCTCTTATTTTCCTGGTCTGTAATAATTAGACGGAAATGCTTGTCAATATAAGCTTCGTCAATACCTATTACCCTTGGAGTACTATACATCGTCATACCGCGATGTTTTTCGCCCAGTCATCAAACGCCCTGGGACTGTTTTGTCTGAAATTCCATAATTATCTGCGATGCGGGTAAACGGTTCGCGCCGCAAAACTCTGCTGACGATTTTCGTACGCAGTCTTAAAGTCATACTGGTTTTATCAAGCGTCTTGTAACTCTGCATATAGGTCGCACCGCAAGACGGACACAAATATCTGGACACGAAGCTTTAAAGTAACCTGCATACCAGAATTCGGCAAATCACTTATGTACCGAGTTTTATAGCCATAGGCCGTCTGCAAGCCTACAACTCCACATTCGGGGCAGCGTTCAAGCTTTGCTACCGCCTCAATTTCGTACATCAAACATTTCCCATCTGCGGCTTATAAAGTCTAAGTGCATACAAATTCCACTAATCCGGTGGGAGCAAGAGGACCCATAAAAACACAATCTTTCGTGATAACCATTATAACATATCACACGGTATGTCGAAATAGGGTAAGAGCGATTTCTATTTGTTATCTGAAAATATACATGAAATGTCGCAACCCCGAAAAAGCACAAGGCCCCGGCGGAATAGCACCGCCGGAACCTTGATTTTTTCTGTCTGTGGCTTGTTCTGTGGTCAAAGCCCTGACCGCAAATTTTAAGAAAGCCAAAAAGTACAAAAAGCAAAGTAAAACCGCCCTTTTTAACCAAAAAGAACGGTTTTGTGGAGCTACTATCCGGATTTGAACCGGAGAGTTCATCCTTACCAACTGATTAGGAGTCTTCCAGTCCTTGATTTTCAACGCTTTCCGGACATTTTCGTTCCAAAAGGATAAGGCCTCCGGCACTCTTGTCTCCATTGTTTCCATCCGCTCGTTTTCCCGTGTGGGTCACGGTATAGGTCAAACTGATCGTCTAAAATTCTCCGTTTCGATAAACTATATCGCCCTCCCAGACCGTCAGCATAGGGACGAGCCGTTCATGCCCCATCACTTTACTGCTCCGCACATCTGAGAACACAAATTCGCCCAGTTCCCGCTTAAACACCGCAATATTTGCCCGGGCGCCAGGTCTCAAACATCCAATCTCGTCCTTCATGCCCATCTTTTCCGCCGGTGTGGCGGTGCAGCAGGTCAGCACGTCCGCAAAGCACATCCCAAGTGCCAGGAATCGGGACATCAGGTAGGGTAGAGAGATGGACGGCTCATAGTGGTATGTCTTTCGGGTAAAGTCCCCTGAAATAATATCCGGCTTGATGCCAGCGTCCAGGGCCGCAGCGGCGCAGTCGTGGCTAAAATGTCCTTTCCCGCAGGCCGATTCCAGTATGATCCCCTTTTGAACCGCCCGCTCCATTTCCCGGGAAACATTCCCGTCCTCCAGGATTCCCTTCTGGGGGGTGTACACATGGCAGAAGATGTCCCCCGGACGGAGAATGTCAATCAATTCCTTCAGTTCTCCCTGAAAGGCCGGTATGTGAACCGAGAGCGGCAGCCCGCATTTCTCGGCGATTTGTATTCCCCGGCGGAGGGCCGCAAAGCTGGTAGTCCCGCAGGCCTCCACAATTTCGCTGCTAATCCGTAGCTTCAGTCCAATAATCACCCCGGGGTAGTCCTGGCAAAGCCGGAGAATTTTCATCTCATTAAAGTATGCGGGATTTACATTCTCGCTGTGGTCCCCCAGACAACTCAGCCCCTCCGATACCAGGTTCAAGTACAGCCGCACGTTCCTCCGCTCCCGCTCCGACAAGCTACTGATAAAACTCTCTACGTTGGAGTCCCCAGCACTCCCGGCATCCACGGCGTTGGTCACTCCGTCCGGGAGGTAGTGGTAAAATTCCAGAGCAGTATTGGTGCCTCCACTGTAAAAGTGGGCGTGGAAATCTATCAGGCCGGGGGTGACCGTCAGTCCGTCCAAATCCAATATCTGTGCGGCTTCTTGGCATTCCAGCACTCCGACAGCAACGATTCTTCCGTCTTTAACGACAATATCTCCCCGTTTTCCCGTCAGGCCGTTTTTCGGATCCATCAGCTGACCGTTTTTTAAGATCAAATCTACCATAGTCTGCTCCTTATCTCAGGGCCTCTTCGTTCTGGACGGGCCGAGAACTGCTTCCGCTCAGGATGTCGCTGAACTTCCGCTCTGGATGCCAGAAGAACACCCGCGCAACCACCAGGAACACCACCAGCAACAGCACGCTGAACCCCAAAATGGTCATAGGCGATAGGGAAAATGCCAGTGCGGGCATCAGCATCACATAGGGCAGCGACCAGGGGTAGCACAGCGCCGCGGAGGCTGCGGCAGATTCCCGACCGGTGGTCTCAAACTTCGGATCCACAACTCGGAGCAGCATCAGTCCGGTGGCCAGCACGCCGCTCTCCAGGCCGTAGCTGGCAATAGCACGCTCGAACCAGTCGTCATCAAACACCTTCCAGGAGAAGTAGAAGTTAGTAATCAGGTTGAGCACAATGATGACCGCAATGGTGGTAATCATGGGGACAAAATACAGGGCAAACACCTTCACAGAGAGGGTTGCGATGGCGGAACAGACCAGGAAATCCAAAGCCACACCGGATATCCGGTTAATGGTGGCTCGGTCAATATAGTGGCTCAGGCCAGCTTTTTTCATGATGAAGGAGAGCACGGCGCCACTAATCATGGCGCAGGCAAAATCGGGAACGTTGCTAAGAATGGGGTGGATGGCGATTAGGCCCTTGGCCAGCAGCTTGGCCATAAGGAGAATGATTCCTACAAAGGATAGCTGGAGGGCCAGCGGATCCAGTGCGTCGTTGTAGGTGACTCCCATGCCGATGGACGTCCTCTCTCCCATGGGTACAATTCCCTCTTTAACGGACCGGGGTACGTCCTGAGGCTTGGACACCAGCTTGGCGTAGCCCCGGCGCACGCCAATGTTGATAATCACCATTCCGATGATGATGCCGGACAGCAAACCGGCAGTGGCCATGGTGTTGGCAACCGATACGCCGTCCGCCCAGCCAGCCGCCTCCAGGGCCGCCCCGGCGGCATTGGCCGTACCATGTCCGCCATGGAATCCATAGACTGGAGTCAGTCCGAAAGCCAGGGGGAGCTCTGTGTAAAACATCATCATAACCATCGCTACAATCAGGCCGGCCACCACCTGCACCTGGTGGACAATCCCGCCCACCGTTACTGCGGAGAGGGCCGTCCGCCCGAACTTTTTATTCTGGGTGGCTCCGAAGAAGGAGACGCCCAGAACAATATTGACCAGCACGCCCGGCCACTTCCCAATGGTTCCGCCGATGGGCAGACTGACAGAGAAAAAGTGTCCCAGCACCTGAGGTCCAAGGAGCAGCCCGCAGAATCCACCCAGGAGGGAGGCGGGAATGTAGATATTCTGGAAGAATCTAATCTTTTTTCTCAAAAAAATACCTAACAGCAAAAGAACACTCAAAATACCAAGATCGTACATAACGGTTGCAATCTCGTTCATTTTCTTCCCTCACTTCTTTCAATCTTGTCCTTATAAGTATGCTCGGTTCACCATATGCGCCGGCTCCCCTCCTTCCGCAAAGGCCCGGATGTCCTTGGCCAACATGGGAATGATGACGTCTCCGATGTCCGCCGTCCCCCCTCCGATATGGGGGGTGACGATGATGTTGGGCTCCAGGAGCAACTCATCCCCAGCAGGCAGGGGCTCCCGCTCCACGCCATCCAGGCCGGCGCCAGCCAGTTTGCCGCTGCGCACCGCTTTTGCCAGAGCCACGTCATCCACCAAACCGCCCCGGGCGGTGTTGATAATGATGGTGCCGTCCTTCATCCGTTCCATCTCCTTCTCTCCCAGCATATGGCGGGTGGAGTCCAGCAGGGGCACATGGAGGGTAATGATGTCGGATGTCTCGATGAGGGTGTCCTGGGAGACATAGGTCATCTGGAACTCCTCCTCCATCTCAGCAGGGAGGCGATAGGTATCAAAATACTGCACCGCAGCGCCGAAAGCCTGGACCTTCCGGGCCACCTGGCGACCGATGTTGCCGCCGCCTACAACGCCTACCAGCTTGTTATTCAGGCAGAAGGAGCTGTTGAGGTAGGTGTTCTTGCTCCACTCCCCCCGCTCCAGGCTCCGGGTGTGGCAGAGGAGCTTGCGCCCCACCGCCAGCATCAGCATGACCGCCAGCTCGGATACGGCTCCAGCATTGGCGCCGGGGGTGTTGGTCACCAAGATTCCCCGCTCTCCGGCAGTCTGGATATCCACCGAGTCAAAGCCCGCACCCCATCGCAGGATTATCTTCAGGTTGGGGTTACGGTCGATTACTTCCTTGGGCGCCTTGAATATCCGAAGGATCATGATTTCCGCGTCGGTCATGGCGTCGTAGTCCTGCTGCTTGTCCACCGCCCGCAGCTCAAACTGTTCCGGAGGCAGCATGGCCCGCAGCTTCTCATAAGTACCGGCGGGATACTGGCCCGCCAAAACGACCTTTAACATGTAGCTCTACCCCCTTACTTCAGTCCTGCGGCAGTCTTGGCGATGAGCTCGTCGGAGGGATTCTTCTGATCCACGGCGGATACCTCCACGATCAGCCGGTACAGGTTCACCTGGTACTCCTCTGCGGAGGCCTTGAACTTCTTCAGGAAGCTGGAGTGGCAGCCGGACAGGCCCAGCACCAGATCCAGAGGCGTGACGGGGTTGTGGTAGTTGTGGGCGTCCATGGCGGGCTGGAGGCGCTTGTCGATGAAATCCAGCATACCATACAGGTCAATGTCCTTCATCTGTCCGTACCGGTGCATGATAGCCACGCACATCTCGGTGGCCAGATTGCCAGCGCTGCGGGCCATGCCCATGAGGCCACAGTCCAGAATGGCGGCACCGTTTTCATAGGCAGCCACCGCGTTGGCGGCGGACAGGCCCAGGTTGTTGTGGCAGTGGAAGGCTACGGGGATGGATACGGCCTGGGTGAGCTTTCTGGTATACTCCGCTACCTGGTCGGGGAGCATGGTGCCGGCGGAGTCCATGATGGTAATCTCGTCAAGTCCCGCCTGCTCCAGCTTCTTGCCCTCCTCGGCCAGCTGATTGGGGGTGAGCAAGTAGGCCTTCATGGCGGAGTAGAAGGCCTTCAGACCCGCCTTTTTGATGTCCTTGACCGCCTGGACAGCTATGTCGGCGTCTCCGGCATCGGCGCCCACCCGCAGGAAGGATAGGCCGCTCTCCTTGGCCAGAGCCACATTTTTCTCACGGTACCGCTTGGCATTGAGGAACATACCCAGCTGGGAGCCCCGGTCCAGATATTTCTGAGCAATGTCCAGATAGGTCCAATCCGTCTCAGCGCTGGTAAATCCGGCCACTTCATAAGCGCCGATGCCGCCGGCGTTGCCGAACTCAATGATGGGGACATGGCAGGCGGTCAGACCATCCAGTACCATGTCGGTGATTTCCGCAGAGAAACCCTTGCCCACCACATTGGCCCCGTCGCGCAGGGTACAGTCCATTAAACTCACGCTCATACTTTTACTCTCCTTTTCTGCCTACCAGCCTGTTCAATTGCATCATAGCATCTGGGCGTGATAAATGTCCAACAGCAGTTTTTTCACATTTCCACAATATAAATCTTGTGGTTCCCTTTCAAGCATGTTAAAATAGCACAATAGTATTCTGCGTGGAGGTAGCACTTTGAATATAAAAAGCATTGAGTATTTTCTCATTACTGCAGAAGAGCTGAACTTTACCCGTGCGGCGGAACGGCTCTATATCAGCCAGCAGGCCCTCAGCAGCCATATCAAGCGACTGGAAGAGGAATATCATGTGCAGCTGTTTGCACGTAAGCCATCTCTCCATCTTACCCCGGAAGGGGAACAAATGGTCTTTTACGGAAAACAAATTTTAGACTCAGACAAAAAGATGCTGGCGGCTTTCTCCGACATCTCCACCAATTGCCGGGGGACTTTAAAAGTAGGAATTTCCAGATTGCGCAGCAAGGTCTTTTTCCCGGATATCTGGAAATATTATCATTCCTCCCATGAAAATATCTCCATCGAACTCATCAACGGCAACAGTGCCTATCTGGACGATCTCCTCCAGGCCGGCAAGCTGGATCTGTATTTGGGCATCAACATCCCTAACGCTCCCAACCAGCACCGGATTGTTCTGGCCCAGGAGGTCATCCACTGCTGCTTTTCCAAGGAACTGCTCATGCAATATTATCCCAATGTCTGGCAGAATATCGTCGCGGATTTCCAGCAAAACGGAGCATCGTTCAATCGCATTGCAGACTTGCCGTTCGGCACGGTTCGCCGGGGGAACAAATTACGGGATGAATTAGAGCTTTGTTTTTCCCGCAGTTGGAAACTAAACTTAATCTTTGAGTCGGAACAGCAGGATCTTATCTACCAATTTTCCAAAAATGGGGCCTTCTCCGGCCTACTGTCCCCGGCCACGTTTTACCAGTTCCGGGAAGAGCTACAAAATCTTGAGGGGGAATTTTTTATTTTTCCACTGCGCGATCACGTGCAAAAGAGCATATTCAGCCTGGTATACCGAAAGGACTATCCCTTACCGCGCTATGCCTCAGACTTTGTTCAGGTCGCCAGCATGGTGATTCGCAACTATTCCAAGTTTATTTATTCTAAATAATTGCATTAGCAGATTATTTAAAGAAACAGACCGGAAATAAGTCATCGGGAGCACAGCGGCACCCTTATGGACTACTGTGTGCCTTTTTCATGCATAAATAGATGACTCACTTTGCTCCCAAAAGGCGGACATTATTAAAAAACGGCTTCAATCATGAGTCTCTGCTTGTCAGTTTTCGATTACAATACAAGGAAAAGTCTTTTTCTTCTGCATTAACTCTCAAAGGATTTCTGCCCTGCCTGGCTGTATAAGGGGCTGTGTGCTACAAGCAGAGGCAATGTGGTATCCGTGTCATTCGACTCCGTTGTGCAGCTATGCGGTAAAATCGACCCACGCCAAGTGCAGCAATCAGGGGTGGGCGAGGAAATAATCTCAAATCCTGCACCGCAAAACAAAATAAAAGGCCATAGGTCATTTTGTTACGATTTATACATCCGAATATTTGTTCTATAATTGAGATAAAGTGAAAGCCAAAACTCGCAACTTTCCGGTGAGGTCCACACCCCAGTGGGACCTCAGACATTCATGAGCCTCGTAGGGCACAATGACCACCCTGAACGAAGGGAACTTCCATGAAGGTCTTCAGTATTTGGCGCTGTGCCGGCAGTGCGGATGTGTACTTTTCCGTTGAGAGCGGAAAGAACACGAATGAACGACACAGTCTTTGTGATCTACAATGGGGAGCCAGTATCAGTGCCAAAGGAGGTCGCACACTTCCTGGAGCAGGATTGAAAACGGCAGCAGGCACAGGATAAGCAGGACGACAGGCATCTGAGTAGAAGTGAGTTTGAAACGGTGCTGTTCTGTTCGGAATGTGTCAGGCATCCCGTAGAAGATGAAGCGCTCTAGAACCTCCGGCTTGAAAATCTGCGGAAAGCCGTCAAGGATCTGGGAGAACAAAGCTGCGAACTCATCGACCTTCGATATGGCAGGAAACTGATCATGGGGGAGATCGGCAAGGTCTACGGTATCTCAAAAGCGGCTGAAAATACTCCACGAAAAGTTGAGGAGTTCTGTCAGATGACAGGGCCCCTCAACTTTTTTTATTTTTCTTGTTTACAAATCCGCTGCAAGCGTCCTTATCAGTAGAGGGTAAATTCTCAATCTCTGAAAATCTGGTTGTGGTTGAATGGCCGCAGCCAGAGTACCCCAGCAAAACCATAAAAAGGAGTGTATCGATCATGGATCAGATGCTTCAGTGCATGGAGGTGAACTTCCGTACCTGCTGTGATCTGCTGCGGTATCAGCAGATGAAGAAAGCCAGCGTGGTCAGAGACATGGATGAGTTTCTGGATATGCTCTATCCCGAGAACACAGAGGAGGAACAGGATGAAAGTATCTAAGTATAAGTCCTACGAGGACCTGCCTCTGTTTCTCAATGCGGAAACCGTGTCAAAGGTCCTGGGCATCGCACCATCGTCCTCCTACAATCTCCTGCACGAAAAGGATTTTTCCGCTCTGCGAATCGGCAGCCGTATCGTGGTGCCCAAGGAACAGTTCATCCAGTGGGTGAAAGAACACACAGGCGGTGGAACATGAGATACAACGACCACGGAAATTTTTTCTCTCTGCCCAATGAGATATTCCTCCTGGGCCTGAGCCCCGGTAAGCTGGCGGTGTACAGTTACCTGCGCCGGTGCGAAGACCGAGGGACGCACCAGTGCTGGCACAGTGGCATGAGTGAGAACACAGTGCGCAAGTACACACTGCGGCTGGAAGAACGAGGACCGCTCTCCATCGAGCCAACCGAAGTGGTAACAGCAACCAGGAAGAAACGAAACGGAAATCTGCGCTACACTCTCTGGCCCGTTCAGGAGTGGATCACAGCCCACTATGACCGCCAGATGGAGGAGCCGGAGATAGCCGCAGTGCGTCAGAGAGTTGCGGCGATACAGGGGTGAGCCGCTGTGTGCGGCTTGTCAGGGCTGGGGGACGAGGATATAACCTCACCCCTCAATACGATGCCTAAAAAACGCCTTATAGCGCAGCTTGTAACGAGAATCACAGGGGGGGTCGGAGGACAATGCCCACCTTCGGGTGGGGCAAGCATAGCGTCCGGCTATACGCCGGTCGCACTCGCCGGGGCAGAGCCCCGGCACCCCCTGCCCCCTAAAGGGGGGAGAAAGGAGCGAAATGCAGAAGAAAAAACATCCATTATTACCGCAAGGATGACTCCACAAATAAAGGCAGAGATCCAACATCGGGCCAAACAGGCCGGGATGACCGAAATTGCCAGGGGGGCGGTGATGGTGTCTGTCACAGCGGTGCGGAACAAGAAACAAACAGCGGGAACGATGGCAGGCGTGATGAAGTATGTGGTCCAGGGCAAGAAAACCCTGCTGGGTGACCGATGGATGGTCACCGGACACAACTGCGTGGCCCAGTCCTTCTCTGCTGAGGATGATCTAACGCCCCAGGAGGTCAACGCCATCGGAGTCGAGTTCGCACAGAAGCAGTTCCCGGACTATGAGGTCCTGGTGGCCACCCACATGGACACCAACCACCTGCAAAACCATCTGTTAGTCAACAGCGTGAGCTGTGCAGATGGCAGAAAGCTCTACCAAAATGCCGCCGGCCTTCAGCGGCACCGGCAGGTAAATAATGAAATCTGTATGGCCCACGGGCTGAGCGTGCTGGAGCCGCCGAAGAAGCACACCCGGAAACGGCAGATGCGGCCAGGGGAGTATCAGGCGGGGCTCCGTGGTGACAGTTGGAAGCTGAATCTAATCCAGGCGATCAATGGTGCGCTGGAGTACGCAGACGACCGGGAAAGTTTTATCGAGAACATGGAGTACGAGGGGTAAGAAGTCAGATGGGTGCCAACTTGGAAGCTGTTCGCCTACCGCCAGACCACAGTCTTCTGCCCCGGCACTCTGGAGCCGGACGAGGAGTGGATGGGGGAACTGGCCGCCGGGCTGGTGCAGTTGGGCAGAGCGCTGGAGAGAGATGCAGACCTCCCGCAGCTTCCCACACCGCCGGTCTGGACAGACAGCAAGCTTCGCCGCCGGGAAGCGTTGAAGAAGCTGGCCTTGGGGCAGAAGCTGAGCTACGACACCGACCAACAGCAGACCATGCAGTGACTGGAGGACGCAGCAGCCTCTCAAGGATTGCGCCGCAAAACAAAGATAAAACTTTTTGCCACAAAGAAAATTGTAAAATCTTTGATAACTCCGGCCCAACATCGTGGCTATTTTACAGCGGCTGCAGTATGTTGTGTTGCTGATGGGAGGCAATCGATATGCCGAAGAAACGTACCAACGGCGAGGGAAATATCCGCAAGCGTAAGGACGGTCGCTGGGAGGGGCGGTACACCGCCGGGTACGATCCCAAGGCCGGAAAGTGGGTCAACAAAAATGTGTTGGGCAAGACCCAGGCAGAGGTCCGGGAAAAACTGAAAACAGCTATGGCGGAGTGTCAGGGGTTAGATGTCAGCAAAGAAACCGATGAGCACACGGTGGGCAACTGGCTTAAAATGTGGTACGAGCTCTATGCCAACCCCAACGTCCGCACCGCCACCGCAAACCGCTACCAGCTCATCATAGACACCTACACTGTCCCCCGCATCGGGAATATCAAATTGAAAAAGCTGACCACCCGGCACCTGCAAAAGCTTTACAAGGAGTTATTAGAAAACGGCAGAATCCACATCGGAAAGAACCAGAGCAAAGGATTCAGCACCACCACTGTCCGTAGCGTCCGCCTGATGCTCCACACCACCCTGGACCGGGCGGTGAAAGAGCGGCTCATTCCTCGAAACCCCTGCAACGACTGCATCGTCCCAAAGCCCCGGAAGCTGGATATGAAAGTTCTCTCCCCAGAGCAGATAGGGGCCTATCTGGAAGCCGCACAGCGGCGGGACAATCTGGATATCCCGAGCAAAACTATCTCAGTGAGCAGGCAGTACATCCGAAACCCTGACGGAAGTCTGGAACTCACCAGGCCCAAGACGGAGAATTCGGTCCGTCTGGTGTCTATCCCACAGACGGCGGTGGAACTGCTGATCCAGGAGCACGACAAACACCCGGACAACCCCTACCTGCTCCCCTTTCCCCTGACCGGAGAGATATACTGCCCGGGCAGTGTGGTAAACCTTCACAAGAAGATCCTGAAGGACGCCGGACTGGAGCATTTCAGGTTCCATGATCTCCGGCACACCTTCGCAACCACAGCCCTCCAGAACGGTGCAGATGAAAAAACGGTGTCCTCCATGCTGGGGCACTACGATACCGGGTTCACCCCCTCCACACCTATACCCACGCTACAAGGCAGAACAGGACGAGGCCGCTCAAACGTTGGGAAGCTTCATGGCACAGGTTATGTAGGACAGAGAGAAAATGCTGGGCAGGAAGCGCAAACTTCCCGTCCGGCACTCTTTAACCCTTTCTGCGTGTGGGTCAAAATGTGGGTCAGTTGTTTGACCCGCATTTTGACCCACACTGAAAAATCAAAATTCGCAACAAAAAGTCCTCAAAAACCGAAGTTTTTGAGGGCTTCTGGAGCTGCTACCCAGATTTGAACTGGGGACCTCATCCTTACCAACGCCGGTTTGACATTTTTTCTAATCTTTTCCGCTTGTTTTTAGTCTTTTCCTCTCAAATCAATACACTTTCTGTTGCTCTTTGAGCGTGCCGCCTCCATACATTCCACCGCCGTCTGTGGCTGGTTATGTGGTCAAACCGCACTTTCATCAGAGAAGCTTAATACCGCATTTACGTAAGTTGCAAGTTTATTGCAACTTAGTCTCAAGTTGGTTGCAAGTTTAGTAAAGATAGACAATGCTATTTTTTCGCAAACCACCTGGCTGCGCTTGTGTTCCCTTCGCAATAAATATGCCCTTCTTCACGAAGTTCTCTCATAAGCACCTGAATCTGTCCTCGATTGTGCCCCGGAAGTACCTGCTGCAGCTCTTTGAAGGGTGCTCCTTTCGCCCCATTTTCTCGAATGTGCTTTAAAAGCAACTCCTTATTTGTTTCCCGATCCAGCCCAACGATTCTCGTATGGATACCAGATTTACCTGCCGCAGTGTACAGGCTACGTGCAAGAACATATTTGTTTCGACCAATATGTTCCACAATCCCTATATCCATAAGATGTTTAAGGTGCGGCTTAAGGTTTGCAGTTAAATCCAATCCATGGTAAAGCGTATTTATAACCAGAAAATCCGCTGTTGAAAGGGTTTCCAACCGCTCGTTTCCAATTTGATTAATGAGCGAAAGCATTTTCGTATCAATAATCAAGCCATGCAGTGTTATGCTCACAAAATCAGCATCTGTACCTGAGAAATCTGGGAGTTGTTTTGCTTCCTTGATGCTCAGCTCATAAATCAGGTTCATCCCTTGGCCAGAACGTTCCACCAACCCGCAAAGGGACAGTATCTCCGCAATACGACGGTTGCGCGGCACCTGTCGATCCAGAATATTGTCCAGTGAAATGCCGTTAGGAAAACCGCCCGGGCTTTCTATGACAAGCCTGTCACGATACTGCCGGACAAATACGCTACCACCCAGTTGATAATTTCTGTGACTGGCTGCGTTCAATACCGCTTCTCTTACAACTCGCTCGTTAAAAGTTGAAATGTCATAAATAAACAGGCCATCTTGATAATGCTGTTTGTCATTCCGCAAATTGATTAATTCCCAAACGCGATGATAGCAGGCAAAAAATCCTACACGAAATTCTTCTCTCTGGCTTGCGGGTCCCGACACTTCAGAAGATCTGTACTCAAATATAATCTCTGCTTGCGGCAAATATTTTCCAAGGGCTTCCTTTTTACCAAACAAAACAAGTGCAGCATATGTTACCCCCTCGTCGGTCACAGCCTCACAGTCGCGCAACAACTGTTCTGCAGACAAACTCTTAAGGCGATTATTCCCACTTTTCTCTATCCATCTGTTTCTAAACTCTTCGATAGCCGTTTCGTCCAAATCAGATAATTTTGCATTTGGGCAGATGCTGCCTGAAAAATCAAATCCAGTTTCTTCATATATTTTTCGACGCATTCCTTCCGGCAGTGGAATTAGGCTATCGCCTTCATACCACCATGCCACCCCATCTACCTGCACAGGCAGACCAAGCGGACGCCCCGCTACATCAAAAACCAACACACGCTTTCCGTCGTAGTCATATAGCTGAAAATCTACCATTATTTTCAACTTATCCATCAGACCTTTGCGGGTACGCTCGGGCTGTTCAAATGCTTTGCTACCTACGACATGGCGCGGACGTTGATCTGTGATTCCAAATACAAGTTTACCACCACCGCAATTTGCCAATGCGCAACAACAGCGAGCCGCTTCATTCATATCGAAGCGGTTCTTCGCCTCCTTAAATTGAATGTTTTCGCCTTCTTTAGCTTCCAGCAATTCCTCAACTGTCAAGAGCATTTGAATTTTCCCTCCTCATTTTCCGCTTACCATTCATAGCGAAAAACACTTTTGCCTATCCAAAGGGATCATATTCCCTAAAATGTGCGCACCTTGTTAGTTCAGCTTTACACAATCGCACTTTTAACAAGGCATAGCGTTCCACTGTAAAAATGGAGTAAGTAGCCGCGCAAACTCGCGATCATATTTTGCGCCGCTGTAGACAATAAAAGTCAGCGCTGTAGCGATCTGCTGTGTCTCCTCGGTTTGAACTGTCAAGTATTTCTTGACAGCTTCCTCAAATACATCCCGTCGCCTTTGTTAATGTGGTAAATCTGTCCCATATGAAAACAGCCACCATCGTCTTCTGGAGCAACCATATGCCCTTCCTTCTGTGGCATCATTTAGAAAACAATTAAATTTTCCATTATGGTTGATTTATATCCTTTAGAACACCGTTATCAGAAGTTAACTCTATATGCTTGGAAAAATATTGCTCAATCATATCTGAATGATCAACAACAATTATTGTTCCGCCATTCTTCCTGAGCCTATCCAAGTATTGAACAACACTATAAATTTCCGTATTACTCAGCCCTTTAAACGGCTCATCTATTCCGAACACCTTAGCAGTAGACTTCATCGCCTTCAAAAGCTTAACTCGGACATTTTCTCCACCGGACAATGTGGATATTGGTTGCCCAATTTTCAAATGCCCTAATAGAAGAGAGGCCGCCTCCCCCAAGGAATTCATAATCTTTATATCCGCTTCGCTAAAGTAGAGAATTGCCTCGTCGATAGTCATGTTCCAAATATCAAAAAGGCTTTTGTCGTATAGCTTATATTTATTGAGTCTCTTGTTAAAACCTGTGCCGCCACAATCTTTACAGATCAACTGAATTTTCGAGTCATATCCACTGCCGTACTCCACATATCCCGCTCCTGCACAAACCTCACACGCACCTTCACACCCAGTTTGGTTAGAAAAAAAGCGCCTATCTTTTTTGTGTTTATTAGCAAACAAATTGCTAATACGAGTAGAAATATCTAACGCAGTAGCCACAGATGAGTTTTTATTTCCAAGTAAAGGCTTTTGGTTAATATAGAGATAGTCTTCATAGTATTGAGGGAGGTATTCCCGCAATAAAGTTGATTTTCCTACGCCAGAACGACCTGTAATCAAGTTCATTCTATTTTCCCCAATTGTAAGGTTTACGCCACTATAGGAATAGACCAAATTATCTATAATGACATGATGCATCTTCTGTGGGGGGACGGTCTCAATTTTATTTCTGACCCTCTGCTCTGCTAAATACTTCTCTACATCAATGAGGAAACCACCATTGGCTCCTCCTTTTTCACCCAAAGCAATAATCTGTTTAGATCTGCTCACAAAAGCATCGCTGTGATCGACAATAATGATGGTGTGTGTTTTCGCCAAATCTATTATCGCCTGAAACACAGCTGATTTTTCCTTGCCAGAAAGTCCTGCCAACGGTTCATCTAAAACCAAAAGCAGATTTGACAATTGCGTGCTTAATACCTGAACCATCCTCAACCGTTGTAATTCGCCGCCCGAAAGAGTAGGGATAGAGCGATGGAAGAATAAATATCCTAAATTCAGTTCAATCGCTTTACACACAAATTTATGAATACTTTTGATTGCAAATTGCAGATTTGTATCTGTATTCTCTGCAATCATCTGTTCAATATGGGGCAAAAGCTTCTCGAATGGCATGGACATAAAATCGCCAATAGAAAGTCCATTTATCATCCATTTTTCGTGTTGCAAAGAATACTTCTTTCCTTGGCAACACTTGCAAATTTCGTCCTTATAAAACTGCCCAGCAGGGGCATAGTTTACCTGCATGGGTTTTCCGGTCATCACTCCATAATATCGGGTAGTCCTACGAGAAAAACCAGTGCTCTTCTTGTAGCGAACAGAATACTTCTTCTCGCTTTCACCATAAAGAATTAAACGCTTTTCCCGATTTGTAAGTTGTCGAAAATTCTTATTGGCATCAATGCTGTTATCAGTACAGAATTGTTGGATTATCTGTTGATAAAAATCCTTGTATCTGTTCCAGCATCGGAATGGATTTTTAGCCAACGGAATATCGTAATCAACTATTCTGTTTTGGTCTAACACTTTAATATAACCCAAGCCATGACATTCTTCGCAAAGATTTTCCTCCTTATTCAGCACGAAGAATTCTTCATCGAGTCCTAAAACAGCCGCATAAATCAGAATAATGCTCCTATTTATTCCAAAGTAAGTGCCTATGGTCGATCTTATATTATTATTATGATTTGATTGTTTAATGGGAACGGCGGCCAACATGTTCTCATAGGCTTTTACTCGGTAAGTTGGATCAGAAACATTGTCAGCAAACATCGACATAAACTCATGCTGGCCAATTTGGGCAATTGTGTCGTATGCCAATGACGACTTGCCACTACCAGAAGGGCCAATAATCAGGTTGATAGCATTTCGTTCAATCTGAACATCGATGTTCTTAAGGTTGTTGGTTTCGATTCCCCAAATTTTAATTGACCCGTCCATGCTCAACCTCTTTTCTGCGTTTTCTTATTTCATGTTGTATAATCAAGTGAATAGATTGTATATGAATTTACTGCTTTAAGCAAGCAGTGGCTGACACATATCTATGCCAGCCACTACGCAACCGGCTTTCGCCGACAAATGTATTTAATTTGGCTGTGCGGATTCTTCTTGAGTTATAATGCGATACAAATCTCTTATAAAGAACTCCAATGTTTTCTTAGAGTGTACGCAAAATCTTTCATCAATGGAATGAATTGTATTCCCAGGTTTTAGGTGCATTGCATTAACAGGGCATCCTCCGCCGCAAATGCCCAAAGCCGGGCAATCCATACATTCTTCGTGATTAACAGGAGATAATTGCGCCCATTCAATAAAGTTTTTGTCCTCTGCAGCAACAAAATCATCATCGTCAATATGAGCAACAAAATATTGTTTGTTGTGGAGGCATCCATGGCAAATTCCGACTTGACCATTAGGCGCAATTACGATCTGCCCGCCAGTTGTCGCAGCGCAATCAGAAAAATACACTTGAGCCTTAGAAAAAGACTTTAATTTGCGCATCATTCGATCTTCGTATATCCCTCTTTCTCGCAGTTCAATGAATTCATCAATAATAAATTGCGCCGCAGCTTCATTGTAGCTTTGAGGGAGCACAAAGGTGTCGCTGGACATCATAATATTAAAACCGAATGCTTTTACACCGTAGGTATCAACAAGGTTCAAAATATCCTTCGTATTCTTTATAGTTTCTTCGCTCAAAGTGACAGAGAGAGAAACATCAACACCCACAGCCTTGCACATATTGAGTTTGTCCAAGATCCGAGAGAAAACTGGCTTTCCCGCAATATCTACACGCATACTATTTGCTTCTTCTGTAAAACCATCAATAGATATAGCAATCGCAACACCCAGTTCGTGAAGCCGCCTTACTTTGGACTCGTCTAAAAGAAGTCCGTTTGTCACCATAGACATTTCAATATTGCGAATACACGGTTCTTCTTTCCGAAGCTCATTAACTCTCGCCGCCGTATGTTCAAGAACTCTGAAGTTTACCATCGGCTCTCCACCATAGAAAATCAGAACAGGCTTATTGTCTGCATGATCCATGCCGGATGCTTTGATTTGACGAATGAAAAAATCAATAGCCTTGTCCGCGGTTTCGGTCGACATATTCTCCAACAGGAAATTACTACGTTTCTCGCAGTCATTATTTCCGAGAAAGCAATATTTACAGGCCAAATTGCACTGCTCGCTCATAATCATGTAGCAAACATTAACTGCAGGAGCAGGGATCTTGGACCTTACGAAGGCTAATACTTTCTCGTCCTCGTCCTCGGTTTGGGTGAGAATCTTAAATTTTACTAATTCTTGAACTTCAACGAGGATTTCACCCGGAGCATTTTCTATCTTATCACAAAAAGAGCTTGCAAGCCAAGCCTGCAAGCTCCTAAATGCATCTTTAGATAAATACACCGGTTTCATTCGCAATGAATGGTAGAGAGCAACCGCTTCTCCCAAATCATAGGAATGAGTAAACCGAGACATATTTACCATTCGATTTCCTCCATCTCGGGAGCCATACGGCAGGAGCATGCGCAAGTGCAGGAATTGCAGGCTACGCAAGCGCAACGAGCCATTACGACAGCCTCATTACAAATCATACCGAAAAGCTGCATGTACTGAGCATTATTTGCACTCATCTTAGATTACCTCCCATTCAAAATCAGAAACATATCCACCGGAGCAAGAACACCGACAATTACACATACAGCCAGTGCACTGACCAATGCAAGAGGCAGCGTACGAAAGGGCCTCCTTGCCGATGTTGCCCAACAGAGCCTCATATGCGCCAGAACCAATTTTAATCATTTAAATGCCTCCTTAATCTATTTTTAGTGTCTTTATGATACGCTTCTTTTTTTCAATTGTCAATATACAGGAAATACATTTTATACGAAACCGCAAATATACTATATATTGTGGTTTAATTTCTCATTTTATCAACATATAGAAACCGTGTAGAGAACGTCAAAAACGCATATGACAAGAAAAACCTGCAATATCAAGCTTTTTCAGGTTTCTCTCTATATCCGGTATAAATTCTTTTTACATCGTTAGCTGAACCTATATTTGCGCTGCTGAAGTCAATAGAAACACTCAGGGCGGTTATCTCAACAGGCCCCGAGTGCTTTTCATTTCCCGTATTTCTCTTTCAGGCTCTGGTGTCCCTTCTGCGCTTCCCGCCGCTGATCATCGGCGGTCAGGATATGCCACTGAGCACCAGGATAGCTCAGATCAAGGTGTGCCTTTTCTTCCGGAAAATGTCTCTCCGGGTCAAATCTGAAATCCCTCTCAACAAGCCGCTGCCACAAGCTCGGCTCATCGGGCAGATCGATCTTGTCCACTTCGTAGCTTGGCAGCTCATGGGTGGTATCGATTTTCCGCAGAAATTCCTCTGCGGTCAATTTCCCCAGCACATACTCCTCCCGTGCCAGCCGCGCGTTCTCGCTCCACTGGTCGTATTGCCCGTAGTCCATCGGTAACAGGTTGGACCGCTCAGAAGGTGCCGCGTTCTGCCAGCGGAGCAAGCGGGAGTACATTCTGTCCCGCAGTCTTTTATAAACCAGGAGTGCTTCATCCTCCGAAGTTTTATCCAGCCTTGCCAGATTCGCACCGCGCTGTTTACAGCTCTGCCCATCAGTCACCCGGTCACAGTACCGGGTGACCTTTTTCGTTTTCGGGATGAAGTAGCCCCAGTAGCAGTCACACCGGCAGATTCTCTGACTGTCCTGTTCAAAGTAGAGCGCCAGCACCAATAGCCGCAGCTCCAGCAGACTCCGGAGCCGGATCGACCGGGGCTCTTCCGACTGCAGCAGTTTCGCTGGATGGCAGATCCGTGCAATGCCAGCGTAAGTCTCCCGCAGCTTTTCGTACTGCTCCGCCGGCGTTGATCCGGCTGTTCCGTCGAAAGCGACCTCCATAATATTCCGAAGGTAGGTCTGCACACGCAAGGGCTCCTCCATCACCCGCAGGATCTCCTGTCCGGAGGTCAGCAGGAACATGGCCGTGCCGTCATCCTCTGTCTGCAAGGTACGATGCAGAATGTCTGTTACAACGAACCCACTCACAGGATCGATCTCACACAGGTCAGGTGTCAGCAGAATCGCCTCGCTAACGAAGTCCTCATAGTCGCTCACGGGAATGTCAATCCGCTCCTCGAACAGAGGATGCTCGTCCCGCAACCAACGCACCACTCTGCGGTAGTCGGTATAGTCCAGTTCAGAGAACGTAATCAAGGTCTCCGCGGGAGTCATGGCGGGCATCTGCGTTTCCGTTCTGTCATCACAAAGCAGGATGGAAAACCGACCGCCGCTCATCTCCATCAAGTACAGTTCCGAAGCCATGCCAATACCTCCCCAAAGATCACTTCCTGATGGTAACCTCTCTGAAATAATTCTATCATAAAGACGAAAACAGCGAAAGCGTAAAGTTTTACTGCACCTCGACAACTGAATACCCGCAGCCGGAGTGCATACACCGCGAGGGAAGCATCGCCATGATCCACAAAGGGAAGCATGCCAACACGGGACAACGCCGCAGAAAGTCTGGGGTAGGAAGGTGTACGGTGTGCGGCCAATCAAACACAAAATCTGAAAGGAGAATGGAACATGAAATCATCTGTCTACAAGAGCTACGACGAACTGCCGCTGTTTCTTAACGTCAAACAGGGTTCCCACCGAAGCCCAGCGAAGCGGGTTCGGTGGGAAGAGGAGGCGCAGCGGAATGAGTGAGTTTTCGCCCCTGGGCGGAAACGAAGGATGTGGAGCTTGCGCCGACGAGGTGGCAAAGACTCTGGGCATCGCTCCATCCAGCGCATATGAACTCATGCACGAAAAAGATTTTCCCACTCTGCGCATCGGCAGCCGCATGGTGATCCCGAAGGAAAAGTTCATCCAGTGGGTGGAGGAACACACGAAGGGTGGTGAGCGCACATGAGAAGAACGAAACCTCCTGTGGGTTGGGAACACGTGAAAAACTGTTTCCCTGTCCCCAACGAGCTCCTCGAGTTCGATCTGCCCGGTGGAGCCATCGCGGTCTACATCTACCTGCTGCGTCACGCAGACCGCAGGACCGGTCAGTGTCATCCCAGCACAGCGACCATGGCCAAGAAGCTGCACTACTGCCGGAACACCGCCGCAAGCTATGTCCGTCTGCTGGAGGAGCGTGGTCTCATCGTCACGGAGAACACGGAGATCATCACGAAGAGAAGTATCAAGAAAAACGGCAACCTGCTCTACACCCTCATCCCCATACACGAAGTCACGCAGGCGTACTACGACCGGCAGTTCGCAAAAACAGACCTCGCAACCGTGCAGCAAAAAGCGAAAGCAAAGGCTGAAACTCTGGGCGTCCAGTTCGTTCCGACCGGGAATGGGGAGGACGCATGACCGCCCCGTACTTGCCACCGTGTGCCGCTGTGTGCGCCTCTTCGGGGCTGGGTGGAGTCCCAGCCCCACCAGAGCTTTCAACGAGAATTCGGGCCGCTTTTGAGGGCTCTGCGGAGGACGAAAGAGAAAGCAGGATAAAGGCAGGGGTCGCAGGCGGCCCCTGCAGGAAGCACTTCTGCCCGCAGGGCGGGCAGTTTGCGAGGGGTTCTGCGGGGCTGTGAAGTGGGGTCAAAACCAGAGGAGAACCGATCCCTGTGCGGTCATCTTCCCCGTAAGTCCCCTGCTGCAACAAAAAATCAGGGGTCAAGCCCCGGAAAGGAGCCTATTTTGAGCAAGAAAGAGAAGTTTGCCCTGTACCTGACGCCGGAGAAAAAAGCGGTGCTGGAACGCCGCTACCGGGAGGATGGGAGCCGCAGCCTCACCGCCTTCATCGAGCGGGCCGTCGACTTCTATCTGGACTACCTCAGCGTCAACGACGCCGGACTGTTCCTCCCCACCGCGCTCAAGTCCTATGTGGATGGCCGACTGGGACAGATGGAAGACCGGATGTCCTCTCTGCTGTACAAGCAGGCGGTGGAGCAGGACATGGTAGCCGGTATCCTGGCCGACACATATCAGTTCAGCGAGGAGGATCTTAAGCGACGCCGTGCGGAAAGCGTGAAGAATGTGAAGCGGACCAATGGCCGCATCTCCCTGGATCAACGGGTGCGGGAAGCCTGGGAGGAGGGAGATGAGTGGCAAGACTGATCGTCAAGAGTCCCTACTACAAGTGCGGCGGAAATACCTCCCTCAGCGGCTATCTGCGCTACATCGCCACGCGGGAGTGGGTGGAATTGCTCCCGGATGACCGTCCGCCCACTCGCAAGCAGGAGCAGCTCATCAACAAACTTACGAAAGATTTTCCTGACAGCAAAACCCTCTATGAGTATGAGGACTATGCTACAAGGCCCACCAAGTTCAATGCCTCTGCGTTCATCACGCTGGCGCTGGAGTCTAACTGGGACAAGCTCTCCAATATGGAGGGCTACGCTGGGTACATCGCCACCCGTCCCCGCGCAGAGCGGCTGGGGAGCCACGGCCTGTTCGGTGACGAAGATGGTGTGGACTTGGAGAGCGCCATGTCTGAGCTGGAACAGTACACCGGAAATGTTTGGACCCACATCATCTCCCTGAAACGGGAGGATGCAGTGCGGCTGGGTTACGACAACGCCGAGGTGTGGCGGGATCTCCTCCGGGCTCACCGCAACGACATCGCCGCGGCGATGAACATCCCGCCCAACGACTTCCGTTGGTACGCTGCCTTCCACGATGAAGGGGAACACCCCCATGTCCACATGATGGCGTGGTCGGCAAAGCCGGGGCAGGCGTACTTGTCCAAAGAGGGGATCCGGCAGATCAAGTCCGAACTCACCAACGATATTTTCAAGCAGGAACTGCTGCACCTCTATGAGCAGAAGTCTGCATCCCGCGACGAGCTGGTACACGAGGCCCGGAAAGCCATGCTGGAGTTGGTACAGGTGATGAAAGAGGGAATCTGCGACCACCCAGAAGTGGAGCGTCTTATGCTGGAGCTGGCGATGCAGCTGGAAACGGTCAAGGGCAAGAAGTCCTATGGGTATCTCCCAAGGCCGCAAAAGAAATTGGTGGATCGGATTGTGGATGAGATGGAGCGGCTCCCCAGTGTCCGCGACTGCTACGACCAGTGGATGGTCCTTCAGGGCAAGGTGGATGGGTACTATCACGACAGAGAGCGAAAGCGCGTTCCGCTGTCACAGCAGAAAGAATTCCGCCAGATCAAGAATGCAGTCATAAAAGAGGCGGAAAACATCCGACAGTGCAAATTGTTCTTTGAGGACAAGGGTGTGGAGCAGGAGAGCGAGCCGGAGGAATTCCAAAACGCTTCCTATGACTACGAAAGCCTGCTGGATGTGATCCGGGATGATAGCCTGACCATGGAGGAGCGCGGCGACGCTGTCGATGAAATGAACCAGCTGGCGAAAAGCGGTGATAAGCACGCACAGTACCTCATGGGAAAGCTGTGGCGGGACGGTCCGCTACTGACCCCGGACTGGGTGAACGCCCGGTACTGGTTTCAAAAGTCGGCGGAGCAGGGACACACCTATGCGCAGTACGCCCTGGGCAAACTTCTGCTCTCTGATGATCCCGAGGTGCATGATGTGGAGGATGGTATCCGTTGGCTGAAGCGGGCCGCTGAAAGCGGAAACCACTTCGCCGCCTACCGGCTGGGCAAGGAATATTACAGAGGGAAAAATATCGGGCGAAACTTCACCACAGCGGCAAAGTGGTTTGAGCGCGGAGCACAGGCTGGCAACCAGTACGCACAGTACATGCTGGGAAAGCTGTATCTCATGGGCCAGGGCGTGGAGTACAGCAAAGAGCAGGGTGCATACTGGCTGAATCAGGCGGCGGAACAAGGCAACGTCTACGCGGAAGCCCTTCTCCAACACCAGGACAGCGGCAAGCCGCCCCATGTGTTCCTGGCTGTCACCCGTCTGCTCCACCACATGGGCAGGATCTTTCAGGAACAATCTCTGCCTCAGTCCGGAACAGGGCTGCAGGTGGACAGCAAGCTCCGGCAGAGGATCAAAGAGAAGAAGACCGCCATGGGGCATAAAGCAGATGACCATGAAGATCCTGAACTGACGCAGAGCGGCATGGGCGGCATGACAGGGTATTGATAGGGCCGGAGGATGGTATCACATTTTGATACCATCCTCCAAGACCGCCAAATGATAAATCTTTGATAACTCTGCGCATTTGCTGTGGCTATTTTCTGTTTCTGTGGTACTGTGTTGCTGACAAGGAGGGATACACATGAACACAAACCAACTGCCCATCCGCCAGTGCCGCTACTGCGGCAGTGAAGATTTGGGAATGGGCTGGCAACACGGCGAGGGGATCGTCACCTTCAAGAAACACGGTATCCTGGGCAATCGGATGCGCTGCCTGATCTGCCGCCGCTGCGGCGCGGTTCTGTTCCAATGGGTGGCGGAGCCACACAGGTTCCCACCCATCCGGTAGCCCACGCAAGCCCTGCTACGCAAATCAAAGATAAAAACCTCGGAGGTGAAAAAACATGGCCAAGCGAAGACCATCCGGTGACGGCATGGTACGCAAACGGGAGGATGGCCGCTGGGAGGGGCGCATCGTTATCGGCCACAAGGAAAACGGCGATCCTATCTTCCGATACATCTACGCCGACACCCAAAAGGAACTGACCGCCAAACTCCGGCAGAATATCACCGCCTATCAAGGTGTGGATCTGACGGAGGAGTGCAGGATGACCCTCTCAGAGTGGCTGGACCGATGGCTGGCGCAGATGGCATCCGTCCTGCGGCCCAGCACGCTGGACCACTACCGCAGGGATATGGATCACCACGTCAAACCCTATCTGGGCCAAAAGAAGCTCACACAAGTTACACCGGCAGACCTACGGAAGCTCTACGACACTCTAAAACAGCATGGCAGGGTCCATCCCCGCCCAGGACAGAGCCGTAGGCTATCCACCACCACCGTCCACGGCATCCACACCACCCTGCACCATGCGCTGAAATCCGCGGTAGACCAACGGCTGCTGCCCCACAATCCCGCTGACCATGTGGAGCCGCCCAAGGTGGCCCACAAATCCATGACCATCCTGAACGAGGAGCAGCTGGATACCTTTCTGTCAGCGGTGGAGCAGGACGCTGTATGGAAGGACTTCTTCTACACCGAACTGACCACCGGCCTGCGGCTGGGCGAGATCTGCGGATTGATGTGGTCTGACTTCGATGCCAGAAATGGAACGTTGCGTGTGAACCGAACTCTCCACAAGGAGAAGGGTGGGCGTCTGGTGACAGGCGACACCAAGACCTACGCCGGAACCAGAAAAATCATTCTTCCTGACAGCACCGCAGAACGATTACGAAACCGCAAAAAATCTTCCTACTCCGTCTGGATCTTTCCTAACCCGCTCAAGCCTGAAGCGCCTATGAACCCCAGCGCCGCTTATCATCAACTGAAACAGATCCTCACGGAGAACGATCTGCCTGACCTCCGCTTCCATGATTTCAGGCACACCTTCGCCACTCACGCACTGGCCAACGGAGTGGACGCCAAGACCCTGTCTGGAATCCTGGGCCACACAAAGGCCAGCTTCACGGTGGACACCTACACCCACACCACCACGGATATGCACAAAAAGGCCGCTGAAATCGTCGGCGGCTTCCTGACGGACTACTTGGGAGAGGAGATGGCTCCATGGCAAAGCGCAGAACCCGCGGCGACGGCAGTCTCCATCTGAGGAAAGACGGACGCTGGGAGGGCCGGTATGTGGTAGGCTACGATGACAAGGGCCTGCCCGTGACCAAAAACGTCCTCGCCAAAACCAAGCTGGAGTGTACGGCAAAGCTGGCGCAGCTCCGGGATACACTGAAAGAGCCTGCGCCGGACCAGCCTAAGCCCGGAATCCTGCTGGTGGACTGGCTGGACCTCTGGTATCAAGGGTACAAGAAACCGAATCTCCGCCCCAATACTCAGATGTCTTATGAGCGGCGGATTTACCAACACATCACCCCTGCGCTGGGACAAATCCAGCTGGACAAGCTGACCACCGCAGACATTCAGGAATTCTACGCCAATCTCAAGAAAAATGACCGGCTGCTTCGCACCGAGCTCTATGGCGAAGGTCTGTCAGATCAGACGGTCCGTGGTATTCACACCACCCTCCACGCCGCGCTGGATAAGGCCGTGGAAGAAAATCTGATCTTCCGCAATCCTTCGGAGGGATGTAAGCTTCCCTCTGCCAGGCCCAGAGAAATGAAGGTGCTGACACCGGAGGAGATCCAGCGGTTACTGATCCAGGCCAGAGAGGATGGCTGCTACGAGCTGCTCCTGCTGGAGCTGTCCACCGGCCTGCGCCGGGGCGAGATCTGCGCCCTCCAATGGAATGACCTGGATCTCAAAACCGGGGCGCTCCAAGTGGAGCGGCAGGTCCACCGGGTGCGAGGGGAACTGGTGGTATCTCCGCCCAAAACCAAAGCGGGGAGACGCACGGTGCTCCTCCCGCCTCCTGTCCTGAGTGTACTCAAAGCCTGCCGGGCCACTTCAACCTCCCGGTGGATGTTCCCCTCGCCAGTCAAGGAGGACTCCCCCATGGACCCTGCGGCAGTACGGAAGCGGCTATCCACCGTGCTGAACCGGGCTGACTGCAAGCGACTCCGCTTCCACGATCTGCGCCACACCTTCGCCACCACATCTTTGGAGCACGGCATGGACGTCAAGACCCTTTCCACCATCATCGGCCATGTGTCCAGTAGCACCACGCTGAACATCTACGCCCATGTGACCGATGAGATGCAGAGGACTGCCGCCGCCAAGATTGACCGTGGGATCGTCAAAAGTGAAGCCGCCCAAGAGGTTGATACAGCACCAAGAAACCCACTCCCCTCCACCTTCCAGCCCTACAAGGGTCAGCGCCGCAAGCCCGGCACCGGCTGCGTCAGCCAGATCAGCGAAACCCTCTGGGAAGGCCGCTACTCCCCCACCATCAACGGAAAGCGCATGGCCCGGAATGTATATGCCAAAACAGAGAAAGAGTGTGAGGAAAAGCTGGCCGCCCTCATCCGGGAGATGAAGCAGGAGTTCGCTACCATGAAAACACAGGCAACGGCTGTTTGAAACGCACAGGGCTCCGGCGGAATAGCACCGCCGGAGCCCTGATTTTTTCTGTCTGTGGCTTGTTCTGTGGTCAAAGCCCTGATTGAAAATTCCAAGCAAGCCCAAAAGTCATGAAAAGCAAAGTAAAACCGCCCTTTTCGACCGAAAAAAGCGGTTTTTGTGGAGCTGCTACCCAGATTTGAACTGGGGACCTCATCCTTACCAAGGATGCGCTCTACCGACTGAGCTATAGCAGCAAATCTGTTCCCAAACGGAAACTATTCTAACAGGACATGGCTTAGAATTTTTACAGATAATTAAAAAACTGGGAGACTATTTAAACAACCGTATGGTTGAAAATCTATAAAATGGCGACTCGGAAGGGACTTGAACCCTCGACCTCCGGCGTGACAGGCCGGCGTTCTAACCAACTGAACTACCGAGCCATTTTAAACATATGAAACAGAATGAAATCTGATATTCTTTTTTGGCAGGGGCAGAAGGAATCGAACCCTCGGCACGCGGTTTTGGAGACCGCTGCTCTACCTGCTGAGCTATACCCCTATATGGTGGGCCTTCACGGGCTCGAACCGTGGACCGGCCGGTTATGAGCCGGCTGCTCTAACCAACTGAGCTAAAGGCCCATGACCGTTCTCACATTATTTCGGAAAGAGCGGCTTGCCGTCATATATTGGCGGCAAGCCGCTTCTGGCTCCCCAAGTTGGACTCGAACCAACGACCCTGCGGTTAACAGCCGCATGCTCTACCGACTGAGCTATTGAGGAATGTGAAAGGGTCCGGTCCGGATGGACCGGACCCTTTATGTTGGCGTTACCTATCTTCCCGGTCCGTCTCCAGACAAGTATTTTCGGCAGAAGCGAGCTTAACTTCCGTGTTCGGAATGGGAACGGGTGGACCCTCGCCCTAATCAACACCAACTACTACTTTCTCTTTGAAAGAAAGTAAGCAAAGAAAAAACTACCTTTTCTCTCCTTACCGTCTTTCCAACAGTAAGTATTATATCCGTTTTTGCTCAATTGTCAAGAACCATTTTATAAA